>CAZHRF010000001.1:0-140215 GCA_964534625.1 uncultured archaeon
TTTTTTTTCCAGTTGAAGTAAACGGGTGTGTCTGTTTTCATTTATGACTAAGTTTAAAACTAAACAATTTCATTCATGTTTGGTTAAAAATGACAAATCGTGTTCATTTATGTATAAAATGTGGAAGACCTATACAAAATGTTGGTTATTGTTCTGACTGTGCTTCTGAGGTCTCTATTGGTATTTATAATCGTTGTACATTCTGTGGTAAAAGTTCTTTAATGTCTCCTCTTGCATTTAATAAAAAAACAAAGAAAGTTTATTGTAAGACATGTTTGAATGTTTTTGTTCAAGGGTTGAAAAATAACGATATTCCTGATCAACACATTAAAAAAATAATTGACCATGATTTTATTCCTGTAAAATAGTATTATTTTGATTTATTATTCTATTCCATTTAGTGACCAATTATTCCCCGTAATTTGTAAAATGATACTCCATATAAGTGTTAATATTAAGTTCAGTATTATTATTTTATTGTGGTTTGTTTTTTGAATGATAAAGAATTTTGTGATTATATATCCACAGTACATCCCAATTATTGTACCTGGCATTGTATGACAAAATAAGGCTGTTAAGAATATCTTTGAAATTTTCTTTTTGTTTATTCCTACTTTTATTAATATCTTAATATCCTCTTCATATTCTCGAATATACATAATTCCAAAATATATTATTTTAAATGAAATAACTATGTATATTAGCGAATTTGTTATTGTATAAACATTTTGGATTCCTACTAACTCCTTATTATTTTCTATTTCATATGTTATTTTTTCCATCGTATAATTATATTGTTGGATAAGTTTTATTATTTCATTATCGTTTGATAAATTTTCTACAGGTATTGTTATTATATTTGGATTTTTAGTAATATTATTTTGAATAAACGTGTTAAACTTTCCATATATACAGAAACCACCAGAAAATACATTATTTGTTATTCCTGTTATTTTGTATTCTTTATTTTCAAAAACTATTTTTTGAAGAAAACTGTTTTGTATAAAATATTTGTCTATAGAATCTCCAATTAGTATTTCATTTATTTTTTGTGGTACTTCTCCATCGATTCTTTCTATCTGTTTAAATTGGTCTTGCTGTATTCCTAATATTGTGATATAAAAGGATCTGTTTTTTCCTATCGATTTGTAGCTATTCACATCTATTTCATAGTATGTTTTTTCCTTTCCATATACTCTTGAAATGTAATTTTTATTGAAATTTTGATTGATTTTTTCTAATGATTGAATAAATGTTTCTGCCAACATTCCTTGATATGTTCCATTAATATTACTTGATTCATTGAAGTATTGATTAATATTTACTTGTTTTTGATAATACTTAACTACATCGTATTCTCCTATTATATAATAACTTAAATCCTTTTTTTGATAATGCGTATTATAATTGTTATTTATCAATAATGGCGCTGTAATACATATTAATAATGATGTTACAATAATTATTGTAAAGATTAATGATTTTCTTATCTCACTTGATCGTAAGAAATTTTTCATTCCTACTTTCATTGTTGTAGGTATTTTTCCAATTATACCTTCAAATTCAATTATACTCTTATATTTTGATATATTTTTAGAAGATTTCTCAAAATCTTCTTCCTTAATATGTCCAATCACTTGATTATGTGCTATAAAACAATAAATCAAGAAAATAGTTAAATTGCTTCCTAAAACTACTGGTAATGAAATTAATCCAACGTATTTGATAAAACCAAAAATCCCATATATTATCACTATAGTTATCATTCCCGTAATTATTCCTAGTATTAGCGTTATACTTGCATTTATTATATGATTTAATATCATGTAACTGTAAATCCATTTATCTTTACCCCCAATATTTTTCATAATTTTCATATCTTGTTTTTCAACATTATATCTTTGTTCCACTCCTTTAATTGTTGCTATAATTCCTGATATTATAGCTATAGTGATAATAACTAACGAACCATATTGATATAATCTAAAAAAAGTATAATTTATTCGTTGATAAAAATAATTTTTGAGTAAGAAATAAGATCCAATACTCATAGTTACTAATGCATATGATAAAATTTGATTGATGAAAACAAGAATAGATGGAATAGTTGTCCTCTTGAAATTCTTCCAAGCAAAATTAAATTGATTAATTTTCCTTCTCCTCCTCTTGTTCTAATATATTATTGAATAAAATCTCTTCTTCAGTCAATGTGTTAATGTATAAATCTTTTGCATTTATTGGTCTATACTTAATTTTGTTAGTTTTTTTTCTTCCAGGATTGTTCTCTTTTAAGTCTATCTTTTTATTTTTAACCTCATATATTTTTGTTGCTATATCTATAAATTTTGGATCATGTGATGCTATTATTATCGTAATATCTGTTTGTTGATATAGCTCGTAGATTTTTTTACAAATTTTACTTGAGGTTTCCCAATCTAAATTGGCTGTTGGCTCATCTAAAACCAATATATATGGCTTATTAACTAATGCTCTTGCTATGGCTACCCTTTTTTTTTCTCCCGCGCTTAATTGTTCTGGAAAACTATTTTTTCTTTCTTCTATGTCAAATTTATGAAGAATTTCATCTATTTTGTTTTTTTCATGTTCTCCTTCATTTATTAATTCTTGAAATAATATTAGATTTTCATACACTGTTAATGTAGATATGAGATTTTTATCTTGAAAACTAATACCAAAATATTTTGATCTTACATTTAATCTTTCTTCTTTCGCCAATAAACCCAAATCTAACCCTACTACTTTAACTTCACCTGTGGTTGGCTCACTTAATCCTGTTATGAGATTGATTAAGGTTGTCTTTCCGCTTCCACTTGGTCCATAGAATAAGACTAGTTCGTCTCTTTCTATTGATAGATTTATGTTTTCTAGTACTTTTATTTTTTCCCAAAATAATTGAAATATCTTTGATAGATTTTTTATTTCAATTACAGTTTCCATATTTTGTTTTTTTTTTATATATCTATTAGTATTTCGAATTAACTTGTTGTCATCTCTATTTTTTCTTTATATCAAAATAGCTCTTTTTATTCTTAATACAATGCTCTTTCATATATTCATTCACATAATGGAAACCATTCTTGAATTTTTTTATCTTTTAATCAAACTGAAATTCTATAAATAGTTAATTCTCATTTACTTTTACATTATCATGTTATTATACTTTTAATTGTTCACAATTTCTTTTTTATTTGTGAATGCTCCCAATCTTTATTTTGTTTATTTTCGTTTCTTTCTCCTCTAAATCGTTTTTTGTTTGTTCACAATTTCTTTTTTCCCGTTTAATCGTGTTCTTTTATCTTTTTTCCAGTGGAAATGGAGGGGTCTTTTTTTTAATTGTGAATGAGTGAACCCATTCTTTTAAATATTCTTTTAACCTATGTATTTTTGTCGGTTTTATTTTAATTAATTATATGTTGTGAATATATGTTATTACCGTAAATACATTTCATTCACAATTTTTTTTCGTCGGGACTCTTAATTGGAATAGTTATTCTATTTTTTTTTTGCCTTATTGTGAAGCAATTGTGAATTTGTTTATACTGTGAATGATGTAATACCCAATATATGTATTTATATATTGATATATATATTATTTATAAATACCACTTTTAGTATTTTTTTTGTAAAAATCACTGAAAGATTGTAATTATGTTATAAATTACTGATCACAAGAGTAACTTGTCAAAATTAAAGTTATTAACACAACATAATTAAACGATTATCATAAGCTTTTTTTAGAAATAGTTTAAGGATGCATGATAATTATGCCAGCAAATCCCAATAGAGAATTTCTTTTAGAATTAGGCACGTTATTGAACAAGAGAGTTAGAGTGATACTTGATAATGGTCGTAATTACAAAGGTATTTTACGTGGAATTCAAGATAGTTCATTAAACTTAGTATTAGCTGATGCTCAGTCAGATGATGGAGATCATTTTCGAGTATTTCTTACAGGACATAATATTTGCGAGATTACACTTGCAGAAGAACCATTTGATCTTGCTGGTCTTGCAAAAGAACTTGCACAACAATTTCAATTACATAACGTAAAAGTAGTAGAAGAAGCAGGTATAATCCGGGTATTGGATCGATTTACTGTTAGCGAAGAGGGAGTACAAGGCAGTGGTCCTATAGCTGAAAAGATAAAGAAAATATTCTATAAATATAAAGCAGAACAAGAAGAATAACTATCTCTTTTCTTTTTTTTTGTATTTATCAAGTGATTTTTATGTTAGAGACGCTCGAAACTGATTTAAATGGTCGTATTGCAAGATACTATCTACCTAGAGGTACTGTAGAAACGCCCACTATCCTTCCCGTACTTGATCCACGAAACAACCATGTACCTCCAAATGAGATTAAGGAAAAATTTGGTTTTAACTTTATAATAACAAGTGCCTATTTATTCTTAAAACGATATGGAAAACCACAAGGCGACAAAAATATTCATCAGATAATGGATTTTGAGGGAAATATAATGATGGATAGCGGTGCCTATCAAATTTTAGCTTATGGAGATGTTGAAGTAAAACCTATGGAATCCCTTCAGATACAAACTATATTGAAACCAGATGTTGGTGTTATTCTTGATGTACCTACTCCCCCCTCAGATAGTTATTTACAAGCAAAAGATAAGACAATTGAAACTGTAAAAAGAGTGAAACTAGCGTTAGATTATATTAGTAATAATAAAGAAATCATTTGGACCCTGCCTATTCAAGGTGGTCAATATACAAATTTGATTCTAGAGTATATTAATGAAATTAAGAGTAATAATTACTTACCGTATTTTAACTTCCATGCTCTAGGAAGTGTCGCCCCATTAATGTCAAACTATGAGTATCGCACTTTATTTGAGATGATTTATACTACAAGGAGAAATTTACCTAAAAATATTCCTTTACATTTATTTGGTGCAGGGCATCCCATGGTTTTTCCTTTCATCGTTGCTTTAGGGTGTGATACATTTGATAGTGCAGCATATGTGCTATTTGGAAAAAGTAGAAGATATATGACAATCAATAGCACATATCAGTTTGAAGATTTGGAAGAATTTCCTTGTAGTTGTAAAGTATGTACCGATTGGACACCAAAAGAACTTAGAAAAGAAAGTGAAGATGAAATCACTAGACAACTAGCTCTTCATAACTTATATATCACAAAGCAAGAGCTTAATAATGTTAAAAATGCTATTAGAAGAGGTGCATTATGGGAATTACTAGAACAAAGAGCTCTTTCACATCCAAAATTATATGAAGGGTTTATATGGATTCTTAATAACATAAAAAATGACTTTTTAGAAGAGAACACACAAATCACAAAAACTTTTGGATTAAAGTTATTTAATACTTATTCATTTAGAAGACCTGAATTGACAAAAGCTAGAAATAAAGTAGTTGAAAATTATTCTCAAAAAAACAAAAATATCGTTTTAATTATTATATCAGGAGACCCAAATCCCATAATAAAAATAAAACAAGATCAGCAGATAATGGAATACATAAGTGATTATTGTACTGAAAAAGATATTTTCATATTAATACCTTACCTAGGAATAATTCCCGTGGGTTTAATTGAAACTTATCCTTTTACCCAATCTATCTTTTCAGGAATAATTACTAATGAATTAATTGATAATGTTATAGAAAATGCAACCCAATTTATTATGAAAAATAATTACCAAAAAATAGAAATACTGAATAAAGACCAAAAAAACATTTCAAATAGCATATTTAATAAAATTAAAAATAGTTTAGAAGATTTATTCTAATACAAAAGGGCTTTGAAAGTTAATAAAATTTAGCAGAAATACTTCAATTAATGCTTATCTTTTTCCAGTTGTAAAATATTTAATATATCTTGAGAATTTATTTTAATCCCTTGTTAAATGTTAAAGGATATTTTTTATTTTTTTTAATTCCTTCTTTCTTCTTTCTAGTTTACTAACCGTATTTCCTATTTTAATTCTATTCTCTATGTTATCTGGAACTTTTTTTCCTATATAATTATTATATTTATACTCTGGTTCTGTTCTTAAATAGTAATATGGTCCATGATAATACTCCTTTCCTTTTCTACATTTACAGTTTTTTTTCCCACATCTGATCCATTTTTCTGATATAAAACCAAATATTGGTTCTTTTTTCATAAGTATCTCAATTCTTATCTCAATTTTTTTGATTTCTTTTTGAATCATTTTCTTATCCAGTATTATTTCTTTCATAACTGACAAGTATATATACTAATTTCAACATAAAAGACTTAGATATTATTGTGATATTTTCCAGATTATATCACTATATTTAATTTAATAATTAATACTCAGTATAGAACGTGATATTATGCGTCAAGATAAAGAATTAACAGAAAAAAGAGAGAAAAAAATAACTGAAAGTGAACTCAATCCTGGTATTGTAATAAGTAGCAGGCGGAAGTACATATATTCTGAAGAATCTGATGAAACAATTAAACTAGAGAAATTGCTGTTAAATCTTCTTGCAGAGCACGGTCCATTAACACGTAATGAACTTGTTAAGCTAACAAAATTACCTAGATCTACTCTTTATGACAATTTAGTCAAATTAATTGATAGAGGTTTAGTAAAAAAGGAATCTTTACCGCGAAAAACTCGTGGAAGACCAAAAGTGGTATTTAAACTTAATTAGTTTGTATTATTTATAATGGTTATACTTATCTACATTATGCTAATTTATTAAGTGCACATCTATCGACAAAGTTAAACATTTATCTTGTTGTGTAATTTCTGCAGTTATGAGATGGGTATTATGAATAAAGAATCCGATTCACGTATAGACGCAATTTTTGATAGATATTTAGATGATTCCAATCCAATTTTCATTAAACGTGAGGTTTTAAGTCCTCATTATGTACCTGAAGTTTTACCCCATCGTGATGATAAGTTTGAAGAATTAGCAAAAATTTTAGGTCCCTCTTTACGTGGGGGAACGCCTAGTAATATTTTTATTTATGGAACTACTGGTACTGGAAAAACTGCTGTTTCAAAGTATATTCTTAATATTTTAAGAGATAAAGCTGAATCCCGTGATTTGCCTTTTAAATATAGTTTTATGAATTGTCAACATGTTGATACTAAATATCGCGTTTTTTCTCAATTGTGTGAAGATATTGGTATAGATGTACCATTTACTGGTCTTCATTTCGATATTGTTTATCAAAAATTTAGAGAAGAGTTAGATAATCTTGCAACACTACATGTTGTTGTTTTAGATGAAGTTGATATGCTGTATAATAAAAGCACAGATGCATTATATATACTTACAAGAATTAATAGTGACTTAAAACGTTCCCGAGTTAGTATTATAGGGATAACCAATGATGTGAATTTTAAAGATACTCTTGATCCTAGAATTAGGAGCAGTTTAAGTGAGGAAGAGATTGTTTTTTCTCCATATACAGCTGAACAATTAAAGGACATTTTATCCCAAAGAGCTAATGTTGCTTTTCGACCTGATGTTTTAGGTTCTGGTGTTATTGGTCTTTGTGCAGCTATAGGTGCTCAACAACACGGAGACGCTCGCAGATCACTTGATCTTTTACGTGTTGCTGCGGAACTTGCTGAAAGAGATACAAAAACTAGTATTAAAGAGGAACATGTTAGAAAAGCCCAACAAGTTATCGAACGCAATACTGTACATGAGGTCTTGAAATCGTTACCCATTCAAACTAAGGTTGTTTTACAAGCAATATATCTTGCTGAAGGAAAATATGAAGAAGTGACAACAGGTACTGTTTATGAGCTATATGAACAAATATGTGGTTTAGTTAGATTAGACCCTTTAACCTCGCGTCGTATAGGCGACTTAATTAACGAACTTGATATGTTGGGTATTCTAAATGCACAAGTGATTAGTAAAGGGCGATATGGTAGAACTAAAAAAATTCATATAACCGTTCCTCCTGTTCAAGTTCGAGAAGTTTTAGTTAATGATTTTAGACTTTCTAAAATTTTTAATAAAGATGAAGTTTAAACTTAATCATAATATTTTTGAAAAGACTTAAAGAAATGATGTTCCTATCGTAGATTTAATGTAAAATTAAGAATTAAGTAATTTGAAAAAATAGCTGTTCTGTTTTCCAGTTCTTCAATCCAAAAATAAAAATATCTGTTTATGCTTATTAGACATGGCAATGATATTACTAGCCCTTGACTGAGTATCCATTCATGATATAATGATGATGATCTTGAGTATTGAGCCACCTTATTCCTTTTTTTGATATCCTTTAAAACTGAATTGCCAAAACGCGTATCCATCTGAAGCTGATCTTAGGTCATTCGCGACATCTAATGATTTTTTCACGGACATTTCCCCTTCTATGACAGATCGTGATCCTAAATTATTTATATTTTCTACCTTACATCTATATTTTTCTGTAATGTTCAATATTTTTCCTAGATAGTGTGTTGGTGTTGTTATAGTATATTCATAAACAGGTTCATGAACACATGATCCTCCTTTGACTAATCCTTTATGAATTGCTTTTTTTATTGTTGGTACAACTATTTCATATCTTAAACTATTTTCTTTCAGTTGGCGGATATTTTTTATTTTTACGGTTAAATTTCTAATTGGATATGCACTATCTGCCCCTCTAAAAACTGCATTTTTAAATGCTATTAGAATCATTTCTTTAGTTCTACTTTCATATTCTTCATTATCATGTATCAATATATTGTTTCTTTTATCCTTATAGTTGTATTTTTCTATCTTTTGTGGCGTTTTTCTACACTCTAATTCTATTTTCATTAATTCTAGACTGTCAACAAATTCTAATTGAACGTTTTCGTTAATCTGCTCAACAAGTGCAACTTCTGGTTCTGATACCTCTAATTCAATACCTTCTTTTCGTATTTCGTTAATAATTATTTCCAATTGTAGCTCACCAATTCCATATATCTTAATTTGACCTGTATCTCCCTCTATAGAGTATTGAAAATTTGGTTTAATTAGAGAAAAAACGTCTAATTTTTCTTGTAATTTCGGTATATTTGCAATTTTTAATGGTTCTATTCTTCTTTCTATAACTGGTTCTTGTAAATATGATATCTGCTTAAATTTTATCTGCTTATCTTGGGTGTTTTTTTCAATCAGAGTATCTCCAATTATTACGTCTTTTAAACCAATTAAAGCCCCAATATTTCCTGCATTAATTTCCTTTGCTGCTATCAATTTTTCCCCTTTATATACTGCTACTTGTAAAACTTTAGCAATTTCATTAGTCCTCTTATTCAATAATTCTTTTCCAGTTTTAATAGTCCCAGAAAAGACTCTTGCTACAGCTATTATTCCTTTATGTTTTTCATATAACATTTTTCCAATACATAGTATAATCTCATTATCTCCATCACATTCTTTAATTTTTTCAAGATTCTTTTCATCTATATATTCTGTAATATAATTTACCCTCATGGTTTGTGCTTCTATTGGATTAGGTATTCTTTCAATGATAGCTGGCATCATTGTTTTTATTATTTTATATTCTTCTGTCAATTTATTCTGCATATTTTTTTTGTATAATCCAATTATTTCGCTAAATTTTGGAATATTTTTTTGATAGTTCGCTATAGCCCATCCATCTAATGCAGAACCTATTAAGATTCCACCCGTTTTGAATGATATTTCCCACTTTTGTTTGTATTCTTCATATATATATTGATTAACTAATTCGTTTACCATCTGTATAATATTTGAAAGTCTTTGTTCTATTTCTTTTTCTTTTAACTTTAATTCATTAATTAATCTGTCAATTTTATTTATAAATAAAATTGGTTTCAATCCCTCTCTCATTGCTTGTTTTATCACAGATTCAGTTTGTGCCATTACTCCTTCAACAGAATCCACTACAATAATAACCCCATCAACCAACCTTAAGGCTTGAGATACATTACCTGAAAAATCAACATGCCCGGGTGAGTCGACTAGGTTTATTAAATATTTTTTATTGTAATAATTGTATGTAAAAGAGATATTAGCTGTTTTTATAGTGATTCCTCTCTTTTGTTCCTCTTCAAGATAATCTAAAGCTCTAGCGGTTCCCACCATAGTTTTAGATAGTAACCCTCCTGCTTGGAGAAGATGATCAGATAGTGTTGTTTTCCCATGATCAACATGACTTACAATACAAATATTTCGAATGTTTTTTTTGTCTTTCATTATATTTTGGATTGTTTGAATATATCGACTCATTATTTTTAGTTAATCATAATATGTTTAAAGGGTTTTGAAAAATGTCCTATCTATGTAGGCGAAGCCCGAAGACGATCTCTCATTCAATGCAATATACATTTTGTCAAGATCACGGAGGTAGCTTCGCCTATTTTTCTATTAATATAATATTTAATAAATTCTCTTATTGTGGTTTATTAGATATGCTTATTATTCTGAATAATATCATTATTTTATGATTCTTGAAATACGCGAATTATTAGAAAAAATTGATCTCTTAGTAGATGCAGAAGAAAGACGTTTAACCGATAAAATTGACGAATTGAAGGAAGAATTGGCTCAACAAAGATTCAACCAAAACCAATCAAATAAAATGGAAAATACTATCACAAATTTGAAACAACAATTAAGTAGTTTGAAAGAAAAATGCACTGGTTATGAAAAAACACTAGATGATTATTCAAATATAGAGAATCAAATTACCAAACTATCTCAAAAGAATGAAGATCTAGAAAACAAGGTTCAAGAATATACGTTTCAACTAGAGCAATTCGAAAAAATACAACAGGACTATAATTTTCTTGTTGAAAATCATAATAAACTAAAACAAGAACAAACAGGTTACAAATTTACTATAAAAGTAATCTCTGATTGGATACCTAGTCAAAAAGAGAATATATCTATTTTACTTGCTTTATCGTCTGCACCTGAACATAAGTTATCGTATAAAGACTTGAATGAAAGAACAACAATCCCTCAAGTTACTTTAAAAAATAGAATAATTCCATTGCTTGAAGAAAAATCTCTAGTAGATGTAAAAAAACCATTTATAATCTTGAGTATCGGAGACGACTAATAGTTCTATATTTATGGACTTTGGTATTCTCAACAAATTTAAATAAGTTGCAATCTTATATTATTTGCATGAAAAGATTATTCCGTAAACGACGTGGTGTAAGTAATATAATTGCTACTTTGATAATATTTACTGTAATGATAGCTGCGCTCTCACTAGCCTTTTCCCAAATAATCCCTACTCTAGAACGTTTTCAAACACAAAGTGATTTAACTTTAGCGACAAATACTTTCCTAAATTTCGATTCTGCCATTACTAGATTAATTAATTCTCCTGATAATAGTTCATCAGTGGTTAGATATCCTTTACCAAGTGGAGAATTGAATTTGAAACCAGGTACCCCCATTTCTTTATTAGTGATGTCAAATGGCGATGAAATCTTTAGTACTTCTATCACAAAAGGTGAACTCATTTTTACTTTGTATGGTAATTACAGAAGTCAGGGGGGTCCTATTTATGATATTGGTGATCCAACTATTCTCGCCTATTCAACAAATAATACAGAGAGGATGACAAATATTGTTAGACAGACTTTTGATAACTATAAGGCGTTAAAACTATTCTATAATGTATTTGCTACAATCGAAGAAACAGCAACATTTGATATAGTTGTTAATTTTTTTGTGCTTGAACTTGATACTGTTTCAAAGAGTGATGAAACAAATGAATACTTTCCAATTATTAATTCACAAACCAATATCAAAATTCTAAAAGCGTCCCATGAGTTGGAAAGCAATACCTTTGATTTGATAAATGGTGATTTAAGTATAGGTGGTCAAAGTAGTACTTTTTTCCAAGAAGAAACATATGAACCTAGATATTCAACATTTGGGTTGACGGTTAATATACACACTATCAAAATTCTTTTTTCAACAATATAGTAAATTCGCTGTTTGTAATATTATTATCATCATTTATATTTGGTGTAATATCTATTAAGGTAAAGTATATATAATAAGTCATACTATAGTAAACTTACCACGAAAGTGGATGTAGCCATGTCTGTAAAGGTATGAGGTTTTTCCTCATACCTTTCTTTAGATTATTGTTTTTCATTTAATGTTCTCAAAGCATAAATTTTTTATAATTTATGTTTTGCCATTCCTACTGATAGAATTGGATGAAATTTTTTTTGTATATTGTATTGGATTAGTTATATGACTGCTATATTCGTTTGACTATAAGACGTCAATCAACAGACATAAATAGCTTGTTAATTCTCTTGATTATAGTAAAAATTCATTGGTATAAAAAAACAAAAAATGCCAATGAACGATAACTTAAAAAACCCATATAAAACATAGAGATTGCAATTAAAAATGCAATATCACCTCCACAGAATACAAGAACTCTAGGCAAATTATGTGTAACTATAAGGCCACAAACGAGTACAATCGTTGGGAATGTATTTGTGGTGTTAATACTGTTTTAATTTATGTTAATAAGGTTATGCGAGCCGTACAGAATAATAGAAGCCGGTTGATCATGCCGGACCAGGGTGCTATCGGGTTTGCAATAGACATGCGAGTGTAATGTCTCTTCGGAGGCATCGCGAAAGGCTCAGTAACACGTCGCCAATCTGCCCTGCGGACGAAGATAACCTCGCGAAAGTGAGATTAATATTCGATAGGTATGGATTCCTGGAATGGACCAATATCTAAAGGGTCTTCGGATCGCCGCAGGATGAGGCCGCGGCCGATTAGCTAGTAAGTGATGTAACGGATCACTTAGGCTATAATCGGTAGGGGCTATGAGAGTAGGCGCCCCGAGAGGGTCACTGAGACACTGGACCCAGCACTACGGTGTGCAGCAGTTAGGAATCGTGTCCAATGCGCGAAAGCGTGAGGCCGCGAACCCGAGTGCTAGGGATACCCCTAGCTGTGATGGAGTGTGTAAAACTCCGGCAGCAAGCAGAGGGCAAGGCTGGTGCCAGCCGCCGCGGTAAAACCAGCTCTGCGAGTGTCCTGGATTATTATTGGGCTTAAAGCATCCGTAGCTGGTTTGTTGGGTCTCTGGTTAAATCTACAAGCTTAACTTGTAGGCCGTCAGAGATACCGTCAAACTAGGGAATAGGATAGGTGAGCGGTACGATTGGAGAAGCGGTGAAATGCGTTGATTCCTATCGGACCCACAGTGGCGAAGGCGGCTCACTGGAATATCTCCGACAGTGATGGATGAAAGCCAGGGTAGCGAAGGGGATTAGAGACCCCCGTAGTCCTGGCCGTAAACTATGAGGACTAGGTGTTGGTCAAGGCCAAGAGCCTGATCAGTGCCAAAGGGAAACTATTAAGTCCTCCGCCTGGGGAGTACGGTCGCAAGGCTGAAACTTAAATGAATTGACGGGAAAGCGCCACAAGGCACGGGATGTGTGGTTTAATTCGACTCAACGCGAGGAAGCTCACCTGGGGCGACTGACGTATGTGAGTCAAGCTGAAGACTTTACTCGAACAAGTCAGAGAGGTAGTGCATGGCCGTCTCAAGCTCGTGCCGTGAGGTGTGCTCTTAAGTGAGTAAACGAGCGAGACCCGCGCCCCTATTTGCTAAGAGCAGGCTACGGCCTGGCTGAGGACAATAGGGGGATCGCTATTGATGAAAATAGATGAAAGTGCGGGCCACGGCAGGTCAGTATGCTCCAAATCCCCAGGGCCACACACGCATCACAATGAACGGGACAATGAGAAGCGACTCCGAAAGGAGAAGCAGATCTCCAAACCTGTTCGCAGTAGGGATTGAAGTCTGGAACCGACTTCATGAACATGGAGCGCCTAGTATCCGCGTGTCATCAACGCGCGGAGAATACGTCCCCGCTTTTTGTACACACCGCCCGTCGTTGCAACGAAGTGAGGTTCGGTTGAGGTCGAGCAGTCTCTGTTCGATCGAAATTGGGCCTCGCGACGATGCAAAAGTCGTAACAAGGTATCCGTAGGGGAACCTGCGGATGGATCACCTCCTATGTTTGGAATAAAAGTTCAAGAGGTCATCTGACCTTTGAACTTCCATTCCCTTATTATTACAATATTTGCTTAGGGTTCTTGTATTCTGTGGTTTTTTGATTAAAAATTATTTCTTCAATTTTTTGACTTTTTATTCTCTTGTTGTTTTTATTAGTTTTTTATAGTATTCTTTTCTTCATATTTCTTCATCTTTCCATAAAAATTATTATAGAGAACGTTTTAACTTTAATTATGAACTTTCAATCATCTCTCCCCACTCTAATTAAACAAGCAAAAAAAGCCTATTCTTTGGCTTTTGCGCCTTATAGTAATTTTAAAGTTGGAGCTGCTTTACTGACAGAAGATGGAAACATTTATTCTGGTTGTAATGTTGAATTTGCAGATTATTTAGTTTTACATGCTGAGTTAAACGCAATTGGGTCTGCAGTAACTTCAGGCGAAACTAGTTTTGTAGCTATGGTTATTTATTCTAATCGCGAACCTCCTGTTCTCCCTTGTGGTTCTTGTAGACAAAAAATTTATGAATTTTCGGCTCTTCATAATACTGATATTAGAGTTATTGCTATTAATAATAATACTCAGATAAGTTCTTCGATAAAAACGCTTTTACCTGATGCAGATATTTTTAATTGATTTTTTAAAGTATTAAACACTTAAACGAAATCTACTTTTATGTTTATTCTATTACTTTATAATTCATACAATTAGCACATAACCAGAAATCCTTCACTTCTTTCAATTCTATATCATCTGGAAGATAATCGTGTTTTTTGATCATTGTTCCCCCACATTTTGGACATTTTTTTACATTTTCGTCATTCATTTGTTTTCACGAGATAATATTGAATACCACTATAAATTATTTCTGCATCTTAAGTTTTTTTCCTTCCTTAGTAGTTACAAAATAGTACTGTAGTTACAAAATAGTACTCTATTTGTATGATTTTTGTGATGAGTTTTTTAGGCAGTTTTAGGAACTTACCTAAAAATGTAGCACTTCACCCAACTGGCAACGTGACGAAGAGGAACATGATGTACCTGTAGTCAAGGAGTATACGAGAAGAATCCGGGAACAAAAGGACATACTGGTCCTGTGGCGATAGAAGCACAGATGATACGGACAAGGCTAAATGGCACGACCTTAGCGCCCGTAAGCGGGTTCATTGCACTATTGACCCTGGGACTCATGGGTGGCCCAACTAGGTTTAGTCAGTCATCCTTAGGAAGACTACCACCTCCAGGGCGACAGACTGGTCATTCACGGAGAAGAACCAGAAACTGTCTGGTACTGCGACCAATGGCCGAGTACGGTGAAAGAACGGTATAAAGAGAGGGGGAAATAAGAGTGAGAATGAAGGTCTTTAATCGTTGAATACTTGGCCATAATTACATAGTTAACAAACCGCCTGGCTATGTTCTTGGCACCATTTAAGTCAGCATGGCATAGGCTAAAATTTTCTTTAAGTGGATGGAATCCTTAAATGTTTTCTTAATTCGGATTAGTACTATTACTAAAGCTAATTATGAATAAAAATCTGTTTTTTTACCATACGTCTTCTAGCGGGTGTAGAACAAACCAAGATTATAACATTTATACTAAAATAGAGCGTTTTGTAACAAACACAAATAAGGTGATGAATAAAAATGCCATAAGCATTAAGGTTCTATGAAAATGGAATTTGAGAGAAAAAAAAGATTGTGTGGAAAATATGCTGTGATTCAGTTTTAAAGCTTCCAATTAAGTAATGGAGTTTTCACATATTCAGAGCGTAACCTTCTTAAACACAACAATGCTTTATCTCGTGTTTGATATATCTAGGTATGTCTGATTTAAATTAACAAGTATATACCTAGTTTATTGATGTAAATTGAAGGTGAATATATTGAATCTTGAACAATGGATCAACGAAAAAGATTTACAAAAACTTGAATCTCTTAATAATGAAAAAATTATGAAAGTAATCCATGATTTTTTATCCCTCTGTAAACCAAAAGAAGCTAAAGTAATAGATGACTCAAAAGAAGACATTGCTTCTGTTCGTCAATTAGCTATTAAAAATAGTGAAGAGCAGCAGTTGAAAATGGAAGGACATACGATACATTTTGATGGTTTTTATGACCAAGCTAGGGACAAAAAAAACACTTGTATTTTAATTGATCCTGAAGAAAAGGATAAGTATGGTCCTCATCTTAATACACTTCCTAGAACTGAAGGTTTAGATGAAATTTTAAATATCATGGATGGTTGTATGAAGAACAAAATTGCTCTAATCAGATTTTTCTGTTTAGGACCAACTAACTCTTCATTCTCTCAATGTGCACTCCAAATTACTGATTCTGCTTATGTTGCTCATTCTGAAGACTTATTATATAGACGAGGATATGAAGAATTTAAAAGGCTTAAGGATCCTAATGATTTTTTTTATTTTATTCATTCAGCTGGTGAGTTGACCGATGCAAATGTCACTAAGAATGTAGATAAAAGGCGTATTTATGTTGATTTACAAGAAAATCGTGTTCTTTCTGTAAATAATCAATATGCAGGTAATAGTCTTGGATTAAAGAAGCTTGCACTTCGATTGGCTATTAATAAAGCTATTTACAATGGATGGTTAACTGAACACATGTTTATTTCTGGTATTCATTCTCCATTCAAAGAAAGAAAAAGTTATTTTTTGGGTGCATTTCCAAGTGCATGTGGAAAAACTTCTACTGCCATGGTACCTGGGAATACTATAGTTGGAGACGATATTGCATATCTTCGTTTAGATAATAAGAATATCCCAAAAGCTGTGAATATTGAAAGTGGTATATTTGGAATTATAAAAGATGTTAATCCTAAAGATGACCCTGTTATATATAATACTCTCACTACAGAAAATGAATTGATATTTTCAAATGTTTTGATTAATGATGGAACCCCCTATTGGATTGGAATGGGAGATCAAGTAGATATTCCCCAAAAAGGAACGAATTGGTCTTCATCTTTATTAGGTGAGTGGTATAAAGGAAAAAAAGGTCCAGATGGTAATGAATTACCCCCATCCCATCCAAATGCTAGATATACTATAAAAATTGAAGATCTTGAGAACTTTGATGAAACTTTACATGATCCCGAAGGCGTAATTGTTTCAGGAATTATTTATGGTGGTAGAGATTCTGATACTTCAGTACCTGTTTTTGAGTCATTTGATTGGGAACATGGAGTTTACGTAGGTGCAACAATTGAATCCGAAACTACTTCTGCGACATTAGGTAAAACTGGTGTAAGAAAGCATAATCCAATGGCAAACCTTGATTTCATTGTTGTTCCTCTTGGTGATTATATCAAGTCTCATCTAGATTTTGGAAAGAAAATACCTGATGACAATAGACCATGTATATTTTCAACTAACTATTTCTTGAAAGATGAAGATGGTCAATATTATGATGAAATTCTTGACAAGAAAGTTTGGTTATCTTGGGCAGAAGGGAGATATCATGGCGATTATGAAGCAATTGAAACACCTATAGGTTACCTTCCAAAATATGAGGACTTAGTAGATCTTTTTCAAAACATTTTTGATAAACCATATGATAAAAAAAGATACCAAAAGGAATTTTCTATAAGAGTTGATAAATTCCTCGAAAAATGTGATAGAATTGAAGAAAGTTTCAAACACGAGAACCTCCCCAATGAATTTTATACCCAGCATGACCTTCAGAAAAAAAGATTGTTAGATATAAAGAAAAAATATAACAAATCTATAATCTTTCCTTCCGATTTTATCAAATAGCATCTTAATTTGTCAATGAATATAGTAGCCTTTAAAATTAGGCTCTATTATTTATTTTTTATACAAAATTCAAAAACTCTAATCTCATAAATGGTGTCTCGAATATTTAACGTACCGATTAAAATGATCAAAACGTACACAGCAAAATTTTGAAACGTTTCATTTTTCTATTGAAATAATAAAGGTAAAAATATTTTTTAATGGTTGAATTTATTGTAGATTGATAATATGACTGTTTTATGGAAACAACTAGAAACTGGTCCAAATCCACCTGAAGAGATTTATTGTATAATTGAAAATCCAAAAAATAATAAAAATAAATATGAAATGAGTAAAGATGGTATAATTTATTTAGACCGGGTTTTACATTCCTCTGTTCATTTTCCTGGTGATTATGGATTAATCCCCCAAACGTATTATGAGGATGGTGATCCTCTTGATGTATTGGTCCTAATAACTGAACCAACATTTCCTGGTTGTGTGTTAATGGCGCGTCCTATTGGTGTTTTAAAGATGAAAGATGAGAAGGGATCTGATGATAAAATTTTAGCTGTAGCTTCTAATGATCCTTTATATATGAAGGTTCACTCTTTGAATGATATTTATCCTCATACAATAATTGAAATCGCTGAGTTTTTTAGAAGCTACAAAGGTCTTGAACCTTCAAAAAAAACTGAGGTTAAAGGTTGGGAATCTAAAGAAGCTGCTCTAAAAACGATAGTTGATTCAATGAAATTATATAATGAGCTATTTTAAGGATAGCGCCTTATGCTTTCAATTTTTAAAATCTATAATTATTAAATCGAAACACACGATGAATAGTTCTGATATACTCACTATATGCTTAATCCATCTTATTCTTAACCAAATGTCTTTTTTTAATAATGATCCCTTCATTGTTTGATTTATTGAGACTCAATCAGAACTAATAATGACTTAATATCCAGTTACAAGACGTGTACTTGGTATAGGAGCCACTATACAATATATCAAGCAAGGTATAGTGTATCAACTATTCATTGAAACATAGTAAAAATGCATCTAGGCCTCACTCAACCTAACAAACGTAAATTTTTCAAAAGTTTAAAAAAAAGTATAAAAAAACATTAAGGTTTTTATAGTTTTCCTATACCATACTTTAATCTATAGGAACTAATGTAAAAGGACTTTGTCCGTCATGTCCATCATTTCTATGAGGACCATCGAATTTAGCTTTCATTTTGATTTCACCCAATTTTTATTGGTAATTGAATAATAGAAGAAACATTCAAGATACCAACAGAAAAAAAGTGACAGTACATATGTAGAAATTATAGCTAGTTGGATTAAATCATAGTTGAAACAATCAAAGGAATCATAGAACAATATCTTTTTATCTTAGGCGAGATAAGTAAATATACGAACATCAAGTTCGTAAATTCTGATATCTTACTTTAACCAGTAAGAAAATATTAATTTAAAATATTCATATCAATATGTATTTGTTGTTGATAATTGGTGTTTATGATCAAAACTCAAAGTATAGTGGTAGTAATTTATATACTTACTTGAAAAAGTTAATGAACACTAATTTTATATATGTAACAAAAACAACAAAGAATGCATATAAGATTAGTATCAAATCACCTCCTAGGATGAAAATCCACTAGTAATTACAATATCAAACTAGTTAGCTAACAAGAACTCTCCAAATAGGCGAAAACTGAATTATTACTATTTTAAAGTAACCTCAACTATGCATACGCCATGCAGTGGATGACTAGGCTAGGGTGCCGATGAAGGACGTGGTAAGCGGCGAAACGCTACGGGGAGGCGCATACAGCCATCGATCCGTAGGTCTCCGAATCGGATTTCCGGTTACAGTTGATAAGACTGTAACAACCAGTAATGGTGGGGAACGGCGGGAACCAAAACATTCAAGTACCGCCAGGAAAAGAAAACAATCGTGATTCCGGTAGTAACGGCGAGTAAACCCGGAACAGGTCAAACCGAATGCCTATATTAATAATATGGGTGGATGTGGTGTTTTTGACTATCAAAGGATCGTCAGAGCTAAGTCGAAATAGCTTATGAAAGCTATGCCAAAGAAGGTAATAGCCCTGTAGACGTAAACTCTCGACCTGATAGATTTCAAGATTAATGTGGCTTGGATTTGTCGCATGAATTTGGGAAAACTTAGTCCCAAACCTAAATACATCCCTAGACCGATAGCGAACTAGTAACGTGAGTGAAAGTTGAAAAGTATTCGAAATACGAGAGTGAAAAGTCCCTGAAACTGTATGGTAACAGACGTGAATGGCTTAAAAGAGTAGATTCTGAGTGAAGGAAATCATTGTGAAGTGTGAGTACGAATTCAGAGGATCGAGGTCATTCGTTCCGTCTCGAAACACGGGCCGAGGAGTTTAAATCTGTGGCAAGACAAAACATTAGTGGTGTCGTAGCGAAAGCAACCAGCACGCAGCCGTAAGGTCAGGTGCGACGTCCGACAAGGGCGTGAAGTCACAGGTTTAAGACCCGAAAGCAGTTGATCTATCCCTGGTCAAGATGAAGCGCTTCGAAAGGGGCGTGGAGGTCTGAAGAGGTATTGATATGCAATTCATTCTTCTGAATTGGGGATAGTGGCAAAAGACCAATCTAAACTGCTGATAGCTGGTTCCTCCCGAAGTATAACCACAGTATAGCGTCATTGGAGGTCGTATGTGCGGTAGAGCGACGGGTGGGGGTTTCCGTGGAGTGAAATCTGCGCGCCCCTTTCCAACTCCGAACTTGCATACACCATAGAAGATGATAGACGGGCGCATATCCGCAAGGGATATGGCCGAAAGGGGATCAACCCTACGATGGGTTAAGGGCCCTAAATCCCGGTTAAATGTTAAACAGAATGGCGTCCAACAGCGAAGACAATGAGGCGGTAAGCTTAGAAGCAGCTAACCGTTAAAAAAAGCGTAACAGCTTACTCATCGAGTTGTTGGGCCCAGAAAATGGACGGGGCTAAACCGGGTCCCGATACCTGTCCGGACTTCAAAAGAGTCTCGGGTAGGGAGGCGATCGGATTGGACAGAAGCTGGGAAGTGATTTCCAGTGGACCGTTCTGATTTGCAGATCTCGGCGGTAGTAGGAGCATAGTGAGGTGGGAATCCTCATCGCCAAAAGCCCAAGGGTTCCTTGGCACTGTTCGTCAGCCAAGGGTTAGTCGGTCCTAAGGTGGAACTTAATACGACAAACCGAAAGGGAAACAGGTTCATATTCCTGTACCATACGTATAGTCGCGGCAACGCAAGTTCCGAGCTGACACTAGTGGGTAGGTGGTCTAAAAATCAAATTTTAGTTAAATCAAGAAATCTGGGAAGAACCGTTATGGTGAGAACCAGACGAATTGATGAATAGGCGAGCCATTGGTTGCTTGCTACCATTGATCCCAATAGTCCGTGAAAAAGCGAAGAAAAATACGATTACGTATGACCGTACCCAGAACCGACACAGGTGTGGCTAGCTGAGAAGGCTAAGGCGTGTTAGGATAGTTTAGGTGAAGGAAATCGGCAAATTGGCCCCGTACCTTGGGTATAAGGGGTGCCTGGAAAGGTGAATGCCTTACCAGGTCGCAGTGACAAGGGGCACCCGACTGTTTAATAAAAACATAGCAAACTGCAAGGGTGAAAACCTGTGTACAGTTTGTGAATCCTGGCCAGTGCAGGTGATTGAAACCGGGGTACAACTCGGCTAAGACCCTGTAAACGCCGGAGCTAACTATGAGCTTCTTAAGGTAGGCAAATGCCTAGTCTGCTAATTACAGACGTCCATGAAGGGACCAACGAGGTGCCCGCTGTCTCCACCTAAAACCTACTGAACCCACAGTCCAGCGAACAGTCTGGAACGCACCATCGGGAAGAGAAGACCCTGTGGAGCTTTACTGCTGTCAGGGGCTGTTATACTGGTGTGCATGCATAGAATAGTCAGGAGATGTTGATGGTGTGTTCTCCGGGACACACTGAAGTTGATCTTGAAATACTGACCATGTGCATTGGTATGACTTACCTCTTGCGAGGGGGACACCCCCTGCCTGGCAGTTTCACTGGGGCGGTAGCCTTTTGAAAAGATATCAAAAGGGCCCAAAGCCGAGCTCAACCGGGACAGAAATCCGGTGTAGAGTGCAAGGGCAAAAGCTCGGTTGACTGTGAATCCAATTAAACGGTTCGCAGATGTTAACGCAGGGCCTAGCGATCTTTCGCATTTGCCATATGTAGGCGGCGGAAGTGACAGAAAAGTTACCCCAGGGGTAACTGCACTTCTAAACGGAAGTGGCTTAAAAACTGGGTAACAATTACATTTATTATCTTTCAAAAAGGTTTATCAAAAAGGCAAAAATTTTTGGGTCTTCCTAAACGATTTATATAGTGAGGAAATAGTCAAGTAACTTCAGTTACAGGCCTATTGATTTGAGCAGATAGATTAACCTGATATTAAGAAACCATCAGAACACAGTAAAACTATAAGAGCCATTATTCCGTGAGTGAACGATAGATAGGTTAAGAGATTGGTAACTTGCCTTTACAGGCCGACAACTGGTCTCTAATAACCGATGTGCAAAAATATTTTGTGCAAGTGCAGCCCTGAACAGAGTTGTCGTGGGTAAGAGTTCACATCGACCTCACGGCTTGCTACCTCGATGTCGGCTCTTCCTAGCTTGGTGGTGATTAAGCCACCAAGAGTGGGGTTGTTCGCCCATTAAAAGGGAACGTGAGCTGGGTTTAGACCGTTGTGAGACAGGTTGGATTCTATCTGATGGTGCTGGCGGGCGATTGAGAGCAAAATCTCCACAGTACGAGAGGAACAGGCGGTTGGGGCCGCTGGTGTACCGGTTGTTCTAAAGAGCATTGCCGGGTAGCTAAGCCCTTGACGATAAGAGCGGAAAGCATCTATGCTCGAAGCGTTTCTCAAAACGAGTCGCCCATTCTGCTCTATTCTGGGGACTGGTGACAGTAACCTTAAGAGTAGACGAGAGCGCGGAAAAAAGATCCGTTTGATAGAGCGGGGGTGTAAGCGTCGAGCTTTGGCGAGATGTTTAGCCTACCGCTACTAACTGCTCAAGCATAGTTAGGCCAAATGAAGTGGTAATATTCAGTTGCTAAATACTTGGAGAGTTCTTGTTAATTAACTAGTTATTTTTTATTTATTGCTTTTAAATTTCAAAGTGAGACATACAGATTTATTTTTGTAAAATTTTTATAAAAATGCGTGATGTGGAGTTTTTATATAATAAATAGATACTAATTTTGATTAACTCAAAGAGAAGATATAAATTGATATCAAAAAAATATAAAAACAATTCATCCGGAAATCATTCAATCATTGCATTACTCTGGAAATTATTTTGTGGTTTTTTGAGGTTCCTTTTACCATACATTAATTCGTTTTTAGTGGGTTTTTTTATTCTATTAGTATTATTTCCTTCTACAATTGACTATTTTCCTAAAAGTAACTTTAGAAATGTTTTTCTCATTTTTAAAAGTATATTATCATTGAACTTAACCATGTATATATTTTCCTATGAGTGGATCCATTATTTTTGTATAACTATAGTTGTAATTTTATTTTTATTTTGTACTAAATTTTTACCATACAGGGTATGTATCAAAGATAATGTGTATTACCAGAAGAAAACTTTTTTCCCCTTATATCGCTCTTTTAGTATTATTGCCGTGAAATCTCCTTTAGACTCTTACTTTCTTAAAAATGATCGTTATGCAAAAACAATTCATCATGACTTTATTGAGCATCTCTCAAAAAATCTATCAAAGTATAACTTATTGATTACTAAGATTCAATCTAACGATGGGTCTATATTTGGTTCTGATGTTCCTTTTTTTTTGGTTATACCAACGACAAGTTTTTTTAGACATAATCTCATTAAAAAAACAGAAGCCAATCTACTATTTGTAAAACACTCATTGAAAGTTTTCTACGATGCCACTTCGACCGTTTTAACACCGGATGAAATTGACTGGTTCTTCAATTTTTTAAACAGTTATAAACACCGAACTGTATTTTCTCCATCATATAAAGAAACAAAGATCCCAAATTTGACTGAACATATTTATTCATTATTTATAAATGAAACTATAGGCGATGCACAGTTTCTTTTCCATATTTCAAAAATAAATGAACATGACTATTATTTATGTGCTTCATGTCTAACTAGTAACAAAGAAACTAGTACTAAAATATATGAAACCATTGGTTTTAAACACAAAAAAAATTATCATATCCCCTTCAATAGAATTCAAAACATTCAAGCATTTTTTTCAACAGCGATCTCTAAAAAAACAAGATTTAAAATAAGTCTAAATAATTTAAGTAATTATATTCATATACCCAATGGATATCTTGGTACTATAATAAAAAGAAAAGAGTTTTTAAGTACAAGTTTGACTTCAGAAAAGGATAAAATAGTTCTAGGGAATACTACTGATAATTTATCTTTTCCTATTTGTTTAAAAAAAGAAGATTTACTTTTCAACATAGAAATTTATGGCATGGTTGGGCGCGGAAAGACTCAATTAGTTAGTCTGATTTTAAAACAACTAATTAGTATAGATGTAAATATGTTAATTTTTGATATCAAAGGAGAATATGCCAGAGAATATGTTCAAAATCCAAATGTAGAAATTTATACTATAGGGCGTCCAAATCCCTTGTGTGTTAATGTTTTTGAGACTCAAGATGAAGACGATGTTCGTAGCACATTACTGATCTTAGAAGAAATGCTGAAAACATCTAATCAAGATTTTTCTCCTGCTATGAAAAATCTATTCGAAACTGCACTATTTTTAACACATAAAACTAAAAGAAGACATCTTAAAACGTTTATAGAAAATCTAATAGACGTCACATCAAATCTCCGTATTCAAGGCAACAGTAATTATGTCCAACAGACATTAGATGCTGTTTTAAATCGGTTAAATTTTATTTTCAATCCTATAAATTTTGATATATTTGGTGTTTCAAGAACCACTCTCGATTTTACTAAATTTGAAAATGGAAAAACTATAATATTGGATTTTTCAGAGTTCCAAAGGAGGGCAGCAAGACCTTCTGATATATATCTCATTTGTAATATAATATTAAAAATGTTCTATAGATATGCAACGAGTAGAGGTGTGACAAATAAACTTAGATATCTAGTTGTACTTGAAGAGGCGGTAAATATTATTCCTAGAATATATACGAATGAAAGTTCGGCTTCTTTAATAAGCTCAGAAAACAACTTTTTGTTGGGAAGAAACCTTGGAATTGGCCATATAACTATTTCACAAATGTGGGATAGCGTTAGTAAGATTGTTCATGGTAATTCTTCTACAAAAATTATTTTTAGAAGTAGTGAAAAAACCGATAAAATAGCTCGTGCATTGAATATTGGAGAAGATGAAATAAATAATTTACATAAATTACCAATTCAGCATTGTTATGTATTCAAAGACGGTTTTGAAAAAGCTTTGGAACTTAAAACAAATAATATTTCAACGAACTCTTACAATTACTCTAATTATCTCTCTCTACTAAGAAGAAAATATCCATCACGTCAATATCCCTTGTTGTATGAAAATTTTATTGAAATGCGAACATCACTTTATAAACAAGTAAATAAAATTCAGACTTTTGAAAAGGACAAATCTTCTCAATCGGACCATTATCCTATAGAGCGAAATAAGAATGAAAATCTATCATCTGTTAATAGATCAATATATCATAATCAAAGTACTATTACTATAGATCAATTATATCAAGATGATATTTGTAACCAATTATGCCAATTAAGTAATCATTCTGTTCACTGTTATAAGGGCAAATACATTGCTATGATGTTTGTTGGAGAACTTCAAAAAAGATATAAGGATAAAGAATTACTAAATATAGTATTTAATTGCGACCTCTTTAATTCTGTTACTAGCCATGTAGAAAAAAATATTGGTATAAATATAGATCAACCAATAAAATTTTGTATCATTCAAAACCTAATATTCGACTTACTAAAAAAAACGAATCTGTCTGAAAATAATGCAGTACAAATACTGAGAAAATATGTAGAATAATTATTGTGATTACTTTCGACCATTGAATCTTTTCGAAACTTTTAAATTATAACTGAATACGATTGATTTAACTACAATAGATATAAAAATGTTGCCAGGATAGCCAAGCGGACTAAGGCGCTGGTCTTGAAAACCAGTTTTCTTTGAAAGCCGGGGTTCAAATCCCCGTCCTGGCTCCAGTTCTATCTAAATATATAAGGAACTTATTCTTATGATTGATCTACCAACATTTTACACAATAGGTATATCAGAAAAACCTCAAGCTGCAAGAAGGATTGCTTGGGCTTTGGATGAAAAAAATGATCCTCAGTTTTATCGTCTTAATGGTGTTCCAATCTATCAATGTGAGAGAGGAGGAAGAATAATTATTATCGTTCCTGCTGTTGGTCATCTATTCACTCTTGATCAAATTGGGAAAACATGGAACTATCCAATCTTGGATTATGAATGGCTTCCTACTTATAAAAAATCTTCAAAATCTTATACAAAAAAATTCGTTGAAGTTTTTAAATTATTAGCTGAAGAAGCTAATGATGCAATAGTAATGACTGACTATGATAGGGAGGGTGAAGTAATTGGATACTTGATTTTAAAATATCTTCTTAAGAAAAAAGTTGCGGAAAGAATGAAATTTTCAACTTTAACTAAACGCGATATAATAGATGCATATAAGAAAAAAGATCCATATTTAAACAAAGGACTATTAAATTCAGGGCTCATTAGACATTATGTAGATTGGCTTTTTGGCATAAATTATACAACAGCATTGAGTACATCACTAAAAAAAACCACAGATAAGTTTAAAACCATTTCAATCGGTCGCGTTCAAGGTCCAACTTTAGGGTTCGTTATTGATAAAGAGGAAGAAATTAATTTGTTTATGCCTACTCCTTATTGGAGGATTCATTCATCAGTACTTATTGATGGTGAGACCTATGAACCCATATATGAAAAAAAAGAAATAGAAACTAAAAATGCAGCGAATGAAATAGTAAATGATTGCTTCAGATTGAAAGGTGTTGTTAATGAAATTACTGAAAAAAAGAATGTTCTCTATCCTTTCCCTCCTTATAATCTTAGCCACTTACAACGTGATGCGTATTTTTATCTTAAATACTCGCCAAGTAAAACTCTTGAATTAGCAGAAAAACTATATCTAAAAGCATTAATATCTTATCCTAGAACTGATAGTCAAAAATTACCTATGAAACTAGGTCATAAAAAAATCTTAATAAAACTAAAAACGCAAAACGAATATTCAGATTTTATCTCGGAAATTTTAAAACGAAAAAAATTCAAGCCAATAGAAGGAAAAAAAACTGATGCTGCGCATCCCGCTATTCATCCAACTGGGAAAAAACCTAGTGCTACCCTATCTGAAGAAGAGAAGAAAATATATGACATGATTATTAAAAAATATCTCTCTTTATTTGGTCCAAAGGCGATTCAAAGGGTAGTAAACTTCGAAATTATGATAGATTTTCATAAGTTTTCAATTGAAGGTAAAAAAATTACCACTAAAGGTTGGATAAAATATGCAACACCTTATGTTTTCTATACTGATACACCTATTCCCAATTTGGAACTAAAACAGATTATAAAATTTGATCTTATAGAAAGTAAAGAAGAGTTTTCTGAACCACCCAGACGGTATAATGAATCTTCTCTTCTTCAAGAGATGGAAGCGAATGGACTTGGAACTAAAGCAACAAGAGCTTCTATTATTGAAACTTTATTTAAAAGGGGCTACATAGGAGGAGGTATTATTACTCCTACTGAATTGGGTATTGCAGTTGTTGATGTTCTTAAAATACATTATTCTATTATAGTGCAGACAAAAATGACAAAGAAGTTAGAAACATTGATGGAAGACATTAAAAACCGAGAAACAAATGTAGAAGAAGAAATATTAAGGATCAAGCAGGATTTGTTTAAAGATCTAAAATCCTTTCATGATAAAGAAACAGAAATTGGACTTTCACTCTATGAAAATATTAGAGAACTTGAGGAACATGACATTATTATCTTAGGTCAATGTCCAAGATGTAAAACTGGTAATTTAAGAGTTTTAAAATCTAAAAAGTCTGGAAAGTTATTCGTAGGTTGTAGTTCTTATTATGAATCAGATATTAAGTGTGAACTAACTTTTCCAGTACCTTATGGAACAAATTTCAAACCCACTAATGAAATTTGTCCTCATGATAATTTACCATTAATCGAAAAGAGAAATAATGGAAATAAAAAGTTAGTATGTATCTCTCCTGATTGTGATTATTGTATTGATAGGAGTGATTAAGATGACGGAACTAGAAAAAAGAAAAAGATGTGTTATCTGTAATAGAAGAAAACTTAACCATTCAATATATTGTATTAAGCATTTTGATGCAAAAAAGATTTTGATGAAATATTATGAGCAATGGCAAAGAGCTTATGGAGTTTTATCTTGGGAATCTTATATTCAAAAAGTGCTAAAAATTGAAGATAAAGTAGGTATTTGGATAATAGAAGTTATCAAACACGAATTATATTTCAAACCATCGTAATATCTAAAACGTTTATTAAAAAGTAATTATTGCGTATAAAATCATAATCAGACAACACATAGGGAAACAAGATAAAAGGCAAAAAGTAGTACGAAATACTAATGGTTGATATTGTAAAGTATAGATTTTGGTGAAAATTTAGTACTTGCGAAATAGTGCTTTACTTGTATAATTTATGTGGTAGAATACGCTAAATACACTTTAAATGGATAGAACATTGAATATTTTCTTCATTTGGAAGTACTAAAATATAACTATACAAGAAATTGAACCAATTGCTCGAGATCACATTAATTTTTACTATAAATTAATGTGATATATTTACTCTAGATCCTTCCTTAATAATCTAAGAGAAAAGTGCAGTATGTATTTGATCCAATTCTGGTATTCCTTCAAGCATTACATCACCAACAATAATTGTTGGTAGTGATTTTATTGATTTTACTCTAGTATTATGTTTTTGTTTTTTTTTATCTATGTGAATACTAGTATAAGTAAATAACCCTTTATACTGTTCAATAGCTTCTCTTAATCGTTCTTCTGCTAAAGTACAATATGGGCATTCACTTGAAGTATATAAAATGATTTTTTTCATTTTTTGTTCATTTATTTTCACTTAACGTTCCTTAAAAAAATCATCAATAAAAACTGGACTCAAAACTTTCTTTTTTGTGTTAGTTTAGACTTGATTTATATCTTACATCTACATGGATTAAAATGGCATTTTGGACAGTTTTTATTATATTTTTCTGTTGTGACCATCTGTGTATCAATTTCAAGCAAATTTGCCAGACTTAGTGTCCATGCTATAACATCTGCAATCTCTTCTTCTATTTTTCTTCTGTCCTTTAGTAAAAGTGCTTCTGATAGTTCTCCAATCTCTTCAATAAGTTTTAAAAAAGTTTTATATAAGCCTCTGTTTTTATCTTTTTCATAAAATAATTCCATCATGAGTTTTTGTAAGTTTTTTATTTATCTCACCCTCTGTAAAAACTCTTAAAATGTTATTGAAATGTTATTGTGATATTACCTACAAACACAGCTATGATTAGTATAATGGCTGTAGCAACAACAAACCACGGACCTACTTTTACACCTGGTAAATCTTCGTCATAATACCTCATGAGCCCAGCACCTGTTGCTGGCATTGGACTTGATTCTTTTTTCTTTGTTCTTCTCCTTGACTTACTCATTTTTAACCATGTTCATCCTTTGAATATATATTTATATGGTTTTTCATAATCAATAAATTTTGTAAAAAAAATATTGTTGGCGATCCCGATGAGATTTGAACTCACGACCCCCAACTTAGAAGGCTGGTGCTCTATCCTGCTGAGCTACGGGATCTATTTTCTCTTTTAACTTTACTTCAATCTTTTTGATTGCTATATTAAACTTTTTGATTCTAGGCTACTATTTTATTTCGAAAATTATATAATGATATGTTCTCTCTTCTTTTTGTATATTAATGGATTCCTCTCAGATTTTAAAGAAATTATTCGCTGCTGGATATCAACTGACACCAGAGGCTTATGAATTTCTTGTATCGTTATCTTCTAAAAGAGTTATTATCGAAAGAATAATTAAATCTAAATCAGATTCTTTTTTACTAACAATAGACGAAATAAATAGTTTTAGAGAACAGGCAATAGATGAAAGTAATTCTAAAAAAAAGAATATTCTTGAAACAGAACAATCTCCGTTTAGCGAAGATAAAAAAACAAATCAATTCTCCAATTTGATATCAAATAAACAAGAAATAAATATTGAAATAATTTATTCACCAAATGCAGTTCCACCACCTCCTTCTACAACAAGTTTCCAAAAATATTTTACAAGTCGATATTTGCAAGTATCATCATTATTTAAAGGAAGAAAAGATATTACAAACATTGTTGGATCTTCAAGCTTATTAAATAAAATCAAGATAAACTCTATGTCTTTTATTGGTCTGATTAAATCAAAGACATTCACTCGGAAGGGATCTTTTATTCTTGAAATAGAAGATTTGGAAGGTTCGATTAAGGCATTGATTCCTTCTTCAAAACCTGATCTAATTCAACAATCCCATTATATCCTAAATGATTCGGTTCTCTGTTTTAAAGGTACCTGGTCTAAAGATATCTTGTTTGTGAATGAAATTAATTGGCCTGATATACCCTATACTCACAAACCCAATCGTTCTGATATTGATGTTTGTGCACTTTTTCTTTCTGACATACACATTGGTTCAAAGCAGTTTTCAAATGTTCTTTTTCAAAAAGTAATTGATTTCGTCAATGGAAAACTAAAAGATTCACAATATAGATCTGTAGGTGAAAAAATAAAATATATTTTTATTGCAGGTGATTTAGTTGAAGGTGTAGGTGTGTATCCAGGTCAAGAAAATGATTTAGTAGTAGATAATATTCATATGCAATATTTTTTGGCGAGTGAATTTATAGAGAAAATCAGATCTGACATAGAAATTTTTGTTATACCGGGAAACCACGATGGTGCAAGATTTGCTGAACCCCAAACACCTATCTTGAGAGATTATGCTAATGAATTATATGAGTTGAAGAATGTACGTCTTTTAGGCAGTCCAGCTTATATTAAAGTTTCAGGAGTTGAAATTCTTATGAACCATGGAAATTCCATAATAGATATTAATGCTGCTATACCCAATATTAACCATGCAAGTTCAGTTCCTGCGATGGTTGAAATATTGCGCAATAGACATTTGGTTCCTATATATGGCCAAAGAACCCCAATTGCACCAGAAGCTGAGGATTCCTTATTCTTATCCCGAATACCTGATGTTTTTCATACAGGACATACTCATTTAGCTGCAGATGGGTATTATAAGGGAATAACTCTGATAAATTCGGGAACATTTCAACTACAAACAGATTATCAAAAAAGTATGAATATAAATCCAAATACGGGTATTTCATACATTATGAACTTAAAGACCCTCCAACGGACACGAATCGATTTTAACCAAATTATGTAAAATATCAACCCACAAAAAATAAATAATAAGTGTATAATATTTAACTAAGATGAGACTTGAAAGAAAAATAGCAATAGCTTTAGCAAAAGAGTTGAAACGCATAACACAAAAAGCAAAATTAGAAGCATTGGCTGTTTTAACCGCAACAGGAGATAGAATTGCTTTTTATGCTGGTGACAAACGTGCTAATTCAACGGAACTCTCGGCAATAGGTGCTGCATTGGTTGCAGCAGCTCGTTTGGCATTAGAACGCTTAAATTTTTCACCTATTAATGATGTGATGGTTAGAGGTAAAAAGGGCTTTTTGATTTTGAAATCAATTGGTGACTTTCACTTGGTTGGTGGAACCAGTGACATTGAAGAGTTCAAATCGGCCATCTCTGTTCTATCACAACACGCACCAAAAATTGCAGATATCCTAACATATGTGAATATTGATGAAGATGGTGGAATTATTGTTGATACAGATTAAGTCTAAAGGCTACTTTTAGCCTTTTATGTATGTTGTTCTTCTATTATGATAAGTTTTGGATATTATCAGAATTACATTCTAGATTGTACTAAAAACGTTTTTTGTATTTTCTTTCCATAAGTAATCTTTTTAAATATCCGTAATTAGACATCACTAAAGTAAAATCTATTATATTAGGATAGATTACAATAGGTGAATGATGCGTGTCTGGTAGAACTGAAATGTCTGGTATATTCGGTAACTTTTGGGAAAAAGTCGTTGATCATTTTGAAGACTATGAAATTGATAAAGAATTTTTATTACACAAACTTGCTCTAATTTGTATACTAACTGCAGGTATCATTATTCGACTTTTTTCTTTAATCAAGGGTTATGATATTATTATTAAAGCATTTGATCCCTATGTTCAATTTATAAGTGCCAACTATATTGAACGGAATGGTTTTATAGATTTTGTTCATTGGGTAAAAAATGATTCTTGGTATCCTTTTGGGTTCCATATAGGTAGGGAATTGTATTGGGGCGTACCTATTAGTGCTATTGTTCTCCATTGGTTTCTTAATCTTCTTACTTTTAATGTAACAATGCAACAAGTTGCATATTTTATTCCCGTTATTTATGGTGGATTAACAATTATTGCCTCTTATTATTTGGGAAAAGAAACGATCAGTTCGAGAGCTGGACTGTTGACTGCACTATTTATGTCTATACTTCCCTCTTATGCCTCCCGTAGTGTAGCTGGCTTTTTTGATAATGAATATATTGGAATACTTTTTGTTGTATTGTCTTTATACTTCTTTTTGCGTGCCCTAAAAAGAGATGATACCTTATCAGCATTTTTAGCTGGCATATGCTTAGCTGTGCTTATGGGCAGTTGGGGTGCATATAGATATGTGCTTGATTTACTGCCTCTTTGTGTGTTGTTCTTACTTTTATCGAGAAAAGTGACTTATAATCTAATAAAAACTTATACTATTACTAATTTTGTTGCTATAAGTTTGGGATTTATTGTTAAAAGAGTTATTATGAATAAATTCTTTGGTATAGAAGTAATGATACCCATTTTAATGATAGCTTTGTTAATCTTTGTTGGGATAATACAAAATATATCAAGAAGTTTGCCTGAAAAAACATTCAAACAAGTACTTCTGATAGGGGCAATAAGTTCAATTTTATTACTTAGTATCATTGTGGGTGTGTTACTTTCTGTTGGTATATTTGATAACATAGCTGCCAAATTCTGGGCTGTGATTATTCCACGGGGTAGGGTAGATATACCTATTATTAATTCAGTGAGTGAGCACCAACCTATGCCTTGGGGTTCACTATTCAGAAACTTCCACATACTAACATTTTTCATGCCGTTAGGGATATATTATTGTTTAAAAAAGCCAACTGATGTTAATATATTTATTCTAGTTTTTGGTGTTTCTGCTATCTATTTCACTGGATCTATGATACGGTTGGTCTTACTTTTAGCACCCGCTGCATCATTATTAAGTGCATTAGCTATAGATAGGATACTATACCCTTATTCGTTGAGTGCTCATGGAAAAATAGCTTTAACTCGAAGGAAAGTACGTATTTCCAAATCAATAGGGCGGGATGAAGCAATGATTGCCTATATTGTGATATCCTTACTCTTGTTGACTTTTGTCTTCCACTGTGTAAAAATCTCTGAAGGTTATGCTGCACCGGAGATGGCACCGCCGTCACCATATGGGAATTCTGTACCTATGACTGATTGGCAAGATGCATTAGCTTGGTTAAGAGAAAATGCTCAAGGACCTGGTGTTATTCCTAATAGCCCTTCTGTTGTTTTGAGTTGGTGGGATTATGGTTATTGGATAACCAATTATGGTAATGCTACTACTCTAGTAGATAATGCTACGACAAACAAAACGCAGATTGGTACTGTGGGTACTATGCTTATGTGGAACCTCACCGAATCTATACGGTTAATGTATAGATATAATGTCAAATACGTGTTGGTCAATAGTCAAGCTGGTGTTACTTGGTTGGGTTCTGATCTAGGAAAATCTGCTTGGTGTATCCGTATTGCAGAAGCCGATGTCCCTCATTATGGGATTAAAGAATCTGATTACATTGTAGAAGAAAGTGATGGGAGGCGCATTTATGCGAAACCTTTCTATGAATCAGTTCTATATAGATTATCGGCATATGACAAAGACACTGGTTTTGCATTTGACGGGCAGTATGGGCCCACAGGCCAAAATGCTCCATCTATATTTGCAAAAGCATCAGATTATCCTGTTAAAGATTTAAAAGGGCCTGATGGTCATATATACTTTACTGAGGTTTATAGAAGTTACGGATTGGGAACTGACTCCGCAGGTACAGGAAGAGCCTTTCCGGGTGTGCGTATTTATGAAGTTATTTATCCTCCAAATATAGCCCAATTAGCAGCTGAACTTGATATGTTATATCCTAAAAATGGATAAACTCTTTTCTTCTTATTTTTTCTATTTTTTATTGGAATATTTGAAGAGATGTTTTAGATTATTCTTATTTGTAATATAATCTTGGTACTTTCGCTCCGTTAGTCTTTGTAGTCTTAGTACTATTTGTTACACTTTTTACATAAAGAATTGAAATTAATCAGAAATATAGAAGATATGTATGTGTTCAGTATAGAACCTCTCTTTCAATTAGTGTTCAAAGATGGGACTAATTTTAGTTAAGCTAATAGGTTGCTCTTTAATAGTAAAATTTTAATTGTTTTGATGATGAAATAAATTGAATAATATGACTAATTTTATCCATAAAATCATAAATCTATTTAAAACAGAGGAAACAAAATTTAAAACAGAAATGACAGAGAGACTAGAAAAAGAAAAACATATTAATTTAAAGACCGTCAATACAAAACTGCCCATAGATAACCGTATTTGTTTATTTCAAGAAATTGTGAAAAAAAGAAGAATTAACGGTGTTTATCTTTCGAAACACTATCATTTCTTTTTAATGTCTGAAATGGATATTTCAAATATAAAAACAAAATTAAAAAGAGAAGGAAGAATAGAAATAAAAGATTTTTTCCAAAAGTGGAATGTAGACAAGAAAGTAATCGCTAGTTTACTAAACCAATTTGAGCGGGGAATTATGGGTAAGAGAGAATATTACGCTATCTCTCACCTAGAGAATAGTTATTATTCAAAACTTAGGAACGTTGATGAATATGAACTTGAAAAACTAGAGGACGAAAACAAAGATTTGTCTATGGAACAAATTCATAGCATCATAAATAACCTTATTGAGACAAAAAGATTAAAGGGCACTATACAAAGCAATTCAAAATATCTTAGTGGTTCTAAATTCAGAGAGATTATGACCGAATATCTAGAAAAATTAGCAGAAAAATTTATTGAAATTTCTTTTAGTAAAATTAGCAGAGAACTAGAAATAAAAAAATCAGAAATTGAAACATTTCTGATTGAATATGTAAAAAAGAATCCCAGCAAAATTACTATATATCCCTTAGACCAAAAGATTATATTCAAAATATAAGATAATAGGTACATATCTTTAATAGAATAGATCTCTTTCTATCAAAAACCACTAAAATAAGATGGGATTTAGAAACGGATTAAAATTAATCTTGAAAAAGTGTTGAGTTTATTTACTAAAGTTGTTTTATTATAACAGATACAAATGGAAAACAAAAAAAGAATTTCTTCAGGCATCACAGGTTTGGATGCCCTAATGTATGGAGGGCTAGTAAAAAATACAGTTAACTCTATTGTGGGAGGCAGTGGAACAGGGAAAACAACATTTTGTTTATCATATATGCTTCAAGGATTACGCGAGGATGATCATATTCTATATCTGTCATTTGAAGAAACACCATCTAAATTGCTTGTTGAAGCAAAATCATTAGGAATAAACTTGGACAAATATGTATCAGATATAACTAATGTAATACACTTAGTGGAAAGCGAGAAAATTGTTGAATTCATTGTTGATATTTTACCTAGTTTAACAAAAAAGTTGAAAGACCAATATATCAAACATACAAGGATTATAATAGATCCATTAACACCCGTTTTATGGGAATTTCCTTCAGAAAAAGATCAGAGAAAAGTATTAACAAAAGCATACCGGTATTTGAGTTCTTTAGGTACAGTCTTACAAACTGTTGAAGAAGCCAACCCTTTCGGACAAGACAACATAGGAACAAGTGAAACTAGGGTCCCCATTTACCTATCAGATAGCGTAATCCAAATTCAGAACTTAGGCTTTGGAGGTAAATATAGTAGAACATGCAAAGTCATAAAATCAAGACAAACTGCTCATTACGAAGGTATTTACTCAATGAATTTTGCGTATGGATCCGGGATATCGATTGATGTAGAAACTAGAGATAATCACATCTCAAATGAAATAAATACGGAATATGAACGGATTTTGACAGTTCTTCAAACTTGGTCCAGAGCTAAGGATCCAAAAAAGAAACTAGTGTCTCAAATTGCAAATAATCTTTTAGATAAATCAAAGAGAACGGTTACTAATAAGGAAGTCGAGTTAGTCAAAACCTTAACGGATCCAAAAATACTGCAAGAGGTAAAATAATGGATTGCGTTTGTACCATAAAATCTGATTTAATGGATATTGTCAATTTAGAAGATGTCAATGCAGCATTATTATTTAGAATAGATGGCAATGTGATTAGATCCTGTTTTAAATCAGAGTATGAACAAACACTAGTCCATATTCTTCAATGGTGTAAAGCGAATGTAAAAAAAGTTTCTGGAGAAATGAAAGACAATAATCTTGAGAAAGTGACCTATGAGCTAAGTAATGCTTGTATAATTTTTAATCTGGTTAATGATGTCTGTTTACTCACGACAATTGCAAAATCAGATGTTAATGATACATTATTATCTATTGAATCAAAAAGGAAATCAATAGACATTGCAAAAAAGATGGGGTGATTATCATTCAGATAAGTTCAAATACATTTTCTCATCGAAGCATGGATAAAATAATAGCAGATATTAAAAAAGAAATAATTGGAGATATAAATGGAAAACCCGATTTTTTATTACTAGCTTTCACAACAGGATATAAAGTCCAAGAATATAAGAAAGCACTATCAATAATAAAAAATGAGAGTGGGGCTAAAAATATCATTGGAGGGACTTTTCCAGGTGTTACAACATCAAACAGTAATCCAACGACCCAAGGTGCCTCTATCATGGCGATAAAATCAAATGATATTCACTTTGATGATCTTATTTCTTATTCGAATGTTAGAGTCAAACAGAAACATATTATTGGAGAATTTAATGAATTATACAGAAATAACAACAGAAAATCAAAGGTTGGATTTGCAATTTCAGCTGGACCAACATTAGAAAAAAAGGCTATGAAACAAATGAAAGTATTAGATACTTTCTTTGCACAAAAGTTTAAAAGGATATTTAATGCTTTGGGAAAAGTTATTGAAAAAAGCATGGGAAGAAAAGGTTTTGGAACAAATGGATATATTGATACTATAATATATGAACTGGCAAAAAACAATTTTAACCACTTAATTGGGGGAGCAACAGTAGATTTAAACTTAGATTCTATTAACTATCAATTTTTCAATCAAGAACTTATGAAAAATGCCTTTGTTGGGACTATTATCTCATCAGATAAATACAGATTTGGGCAAAACTGGACATTTGACATGTCAAAAAGAACAAATACTTACAGAATCAATGATTATTTAAAATCGGGTTATTTACAAAAAATTAATGATAAAAAAGCCAGTCAAGCATATCTTGATTTAATTGGAATGGAGAGGGATTTTTATAATGATGTTTTTGAGAGCTATTCTTATACAAATCTATTATATCTGTCTGCTTTTAAGGAAAAAAAGGGTAATTATTTACCATTTTTAACAATAAATCATCCTTCTTTAGACGGGATAATTTCTTCAATTACAAAAAATCAATTTAAGAAAAATAATTTTGATGCTAAATTATTTACACAATCAGGTAAAGGCATCAAAAAATCTGCTGCAAACTGTGCTTCAAGAGCAAAAGCTGGGCTCAAAACCCTAAAATTAGGTCTATTCATAAATTGTTCTAACAGATTACTAATAGCGGGAGATAAAATTTATGAAGAAAATAAAGCGATCAAAGACGTTCTGGGTACCGATGTACCATTTATGACTTTATACACAGGTGGAGAATTCGCCATAATAAATGGAAAACCAATTAACTCAACTGTTTCTGTACATGGTTTAATCATTGGTAAATAAAATTTGTGGAGTTTTAAAAGAATAATGGAGTAATGAACATGATGATGACACATATCAATTCAAATCAATATGGCAAGGCTGATGTTTTAAAGATTGCATTGCTTGGATTAGGTTCGGTAGGAAAAACTACGATAACAAAAAGATATACAGGAGATATTACGGACCTAGGAAATATCTCAATGACAAAGGGTGTAGATATTTCAATTAAAAGACTTTTTTATAAAAATAAACCTATCGTTATCCAAATTTGGGATTTTGCGGGACAAAAACAATTTAAGTTTATGCTTGATATTTTTTTGAAAGGTGTAAAAGGAATACTTTATGTCTATGATATAACAGATATTGAAACATTGTTTGATTTGGATGAGTTCGTTCTTTTAGCAAGAAACTTTTTGAAAGATAATGGTCTTCAAAGTATACCCGAAGTATTGGTTGGTAACAAAATTGATCTTGGTGAAAGTGAGATAAACATGAACGATATTAACTATTTTCTTGCTGAACATAATATCTCAAAACATTACTTAACAAGTGGACTATATGCAACTAGTGTTTCAGAACCTTTCACATACATCATATCAAAAATCCAAAATAAAGAATCAGATAAAAAACTGTTAAGTGTATTAAAATCAAGAGATTAAGGTAAACAAGATGGAAGATAAATATATAAAGAAAACTTTCACCTGTGATTGTTGTGGTCAAAAATTGCTATTCAAAATTGAGAAGAATAAGTTAGAGGAAATATCTAGAAGTCAATTAATGAATTTTGTGATCATGCATGCAGATGATCACACGCTCATTCTATCATTAGATGCTAGGGGTGAAATCCGACGAAAAAAAGTGGCAACTATCGGTGAGGTAGAAAATAACAGTTTAAATCAATCTTATCAAAAAATCAAGGCAATTTCGGAAGCAAAAAATCTCACTGAAGCCTTTAACATCTGGCTAAAGAACTGCTGAAATAAAAAAAAATAAAAAATAAAGAAGTATTATTTTGGTGTTAAGTCTATCACTGTTCCAACTGCAACAGTCTGACCCATATCTCTAACGGCAAATCGACCTAATTGAGGAATTTCTTGGAATTTCTCAATAACCATATCCCTAGTAGGTATGAACTTAACCTTTGCAGATTCACCATTTTTTAAGAACTGTGGGTTTTTTTCCACTCCGTCTTTACCTCTCTTCTCTAACAACTCTGCAAATCTTACAGCTATTTGTGCCGTACCCGCATGGATAACGGGAGTATAGCCTTGTGCTATTACAGAAGGATGGCGAATTACAATTACCTGTGCAGTAAAATCTTTGACTACTGTTGGTGGATTAGAAGCTGGTCCAACAACATCACCACGGCGAACATCTTTCTTTGATAAACCTTTGCAGCTAAAACCTACATTGTCACCAGGCATGGCTTCTTGTATGGTTTCGTGGTGCATCTCTATAGACATTACAGCAGCTTCTTTTCCAGTAGGTTGGAAAACCACACGATCTTTTGGTTTTAAAACTCCAGTTTCAACACGGCCGACAGGAACAGTTCCAATACCAGTAATTGTATAAACATCTTGTATAGGTAATCTGAGTGGTTTATCAATTGGTTTTTCTGGAACTTCAAAGTCATCTAAAGCATCTATTAATGTTGGACCATCATACCATGGTGTGTTTTCGGATTTTTCTCTAAGATTATCGCCTTTCATACCACTTACAGGAATGAATTTTACATTATCGATTTTATAACCGAATTTCTGTAGTTCTCGTGACATCTCGCTTTTAATTTCATCATAACGTTCTTGCTTGTAGTTTGCAAGATCCATTTTATTGACTGCAACAATTATCTGGCTTACACCTAATGTTTTTGCTAACAATGCGTGCTCTCTTGTTTGTCCCGTTGCACTAATACCAGCTTCAAACTCACCAGTACCGGCACTAACAACAAGTATAGCCGCATCAGCTTGAGATGTACCCGTAATCATGTTTTTTACGAAATCACGATGTCCTGGAGCATCAATTATAGTGAAATAATACTTTCGAGTAGAGAATTTATAGAAAGCCAAATCGATGGTAACGCCTCTTTCTCGTTCTTCTTTAAGCTTGTCTAAAACCCAAGCAAATTTGAAGCTACCTCGACCGATCAATTCTGCTTCTTTCTCAAACTTTTGGATCTCACGATCACTAATGCTTCCACATAGATAGAGTAAATGTCCTGTCATAGTGGACTTACCATGATCTACATGACCAATAATTACTAAATTCAAATGATCTAAGTTTTTTGAGCTCATTTTTTATACACCTTTTCGACATCTTGGACATACGATAGCTCAAGTTGTACTTGAATGGTACCGCTATTTTTATTTTTAAAAGCATTTTGGTTTTGTTGTTTTTTATTATAAATGATGTCGTAAAATTGGGCTAAGGGGAGGAAAGGGCGTTAAACCAAGTCAGAGCGAGATAACGAGAATCTTCACATGACGAGAAGGAAAAACAAGAGCCAAGATGAGGGGAGAAGGCGATGATCACGTGGAACTTGTGAGTTATAGGTTGGTGGTTACAGCGAAACAAGAACCTATTTGTTTATATACAACTTGAAATTATACCAAATGAAAGGAGCAAGAAGCGTTTTAATACGGTTAGACGGTTCTCTATCAAACATACGTACATCTTCTAGTTTAAAAAGTCCAAACACATGTTTAACCGCTGCACGTAATTCAGGATGATTAAGGATATACAAACCAATATGGTGGTGAAACGCCCGCAAAATAAGATCTTGGGAAGAAGCGGTTCCATAGTGATACTAACTTGTTTATTTAAGTTCCTTTACAAAAGTTTTCATACTCAATTATGTAAAATATTTCCTAGATAGTCTCTGTGGAACAAGAAGAATTCAATGAGGACACTTGTAAGTTAATTCTGTGTTTTATGTGATCAATAACATCCTCTTGTTTGTTAATGACTAAAAACTCATAATCAAGGGATAACGAAATTTTTGTGAAGGAACTTTTATTTATTTCTTCGAACAATTTTTGTTGTCATGTTAATTTAGTGACAAAAAATCACACAGTATGCGAAATCTTTAAAATAGTTTTTAAAATGTTGAAAAATAGAGAAATACAGGTAGATATATATGATAAAAAAATTACCATGGATTTTCCCGGGCATGAGAAGACCTAATTTTAATTTACACCGGCTTACATTTCGTATTCCGACAAAAGTTCCAAATAGTGTACTATATGTGATTATATATACAATAATATTTTATATATACGCTGGTGGAGCTTACAATATTGTTAACAGAGACACTCTAATTAGCATTGGTAGTTCTGGAAGTCAACCTGTTTTTATACATACCTCGGTTCAAGCTCAATTTTTAATTGAAGGCTTGGTTGCAGGATTTGTTTTTGCTCTTGCTTCTTTAAGTTTGTATCTGCTGGATTATGCAACGAAATTCGCATTTGATGTAAATACAGCACAAAAAATAGAAGTTTTAGCTGCATTACTTTTGACTATATGGTATGTTGTGATCCTTTTAATGTATAATGCAAAAGGCTGATTTTAACTCTTCCTATTTATATAACAGAGTTAAATCACATCAGTTGAATTCCACTTAAGTAGGAACAGAAAAAATCACACAGTAATTTAGTTAAGAGGTATAGAAAAAACAATATAATATCTCCAAAGATGTGCTTGAAGTATCGTTTCTACTTACTGAAGTATCTTTTTTGTTTAGTATATATACTGTCTTATACTAATAAATCTTGTATGTCAAAGATCCCTCTAGACTTAATAGTGTTTTTTAGTTTAACAGAAAAAGTACTTCTTATTATTATCTTTGTTACTAAAATTTTATTGCTTGTTAGTTTAATGTCTATCTCTTATTATTTGACCAAAATAATTATATCTAAACATTTCAAAAAATATAATGCAAATTTTTTTAAGAGCTTATTCCTATTGTTTACATCATTAATAATATTATCATATTATTTTAATATTTTGATGTAATTCTTATCCCTTCTTTTGTGATGAAATATGTAATTTCATCATTTTCACATTTTGCCTTCCATTTATTCTTACTAGGCACTACTTCTGATAAGAATATTGTTTTATCCACATAATACTCAAATGCTGCTTTTGCTACGGGTTTATATTCATATTTTGTTTTTGTTCCGCTTATTTGGTTACTTATAACGATGGATAGATTTTTGTTTTTTCTGATTTGTTTGAGATATGCAAGTTGCATTGTTATTAGTTTTTGTTTTTTGATAAAATTTGTGTTAAGTATGCTTCTATATTGTGTTGTTAATCCGTTTATTATTATAAGTTCTATATTTGATTTTGTTAAAAAGTTTTTGAGATTCATAACAATTTGAAGTTGTTTGTGTATGCTCTCAATTGGCATTAAAATAATATTTTCAAGTATTTCACTTTCGGAGACAATATTATTTAATCTTCTTCCACTAAAATTTGCCTCACAATCCAATACACAAACTCTATCAATTTTTTTTATATTTGAACAAATATGATACAAAAATATCCTTTTTCCAGATTTTGGTGGACCTGTTATTTGTGTTATCCCTTCTGGTATTTTTTTGTTCTTAAATATATCTAAAAACATGATTGTCATTAGTAGTTGGATACTAAAACTTTTTTGGTGGATTTCTATGTACATTTTTTATTTAGAATGGAGCCTCGAGGGGGAGTTGAACCCCCGACCTCTACCTTTTTGGAATCCATTTCGGATCTTACCAAGGTAGCGCATCTACCTACTGAGCTACCGAGGCTTTCTTGAAATCTACTTATTATTTCGTTTTTAAACGTTCCGTTTTTATCTATTTCCATACTCTTCAATAAAATCCTCAGAAGGCGAAAAGTCTAAATATAGTTTCATTTATTGGCAGTTAAATCAGTAACAGTGAATAATTATGGGTAAAAAAGCGATTATATGGTTTCTGTTATTTTCATCATTGTTTATTGGTAACTTAGTACAAGTTCATGGGGCGAATTCTGACGAATATATAGTACTATTTGATGAATCTCACGGACAGTATTTCAATAGTACAAGAATGGAAACAGCTCTAAGTTATCTTAGTGAGAGTGATAATGTGAATGTTACTATTCTAACCCAAAATAATGGCTTTAACTCCACAAATCTCCAAGGTATAGACTTGTTAATTATAGCTAATCCTGGATCCTATGATAATTATAATTTGTCTTCAAGTGAAGTAGAATCTATCTTAGATTTTGTTGAACTAGGTGGCTCGTTATTTTTATTAACTAACCCCCTAAGTCATGATTCAAACATAACTGGAAATCCAAGAACATTCAACAATGATTTATTGAGCGCTAGAAATAATTTTTTGACGCCCGCAGATTTTGATGAAAAGAATGGATTCCCATCCGTAATATCTAATGATTTTATTGCTCCTTTACAAAATGAGAGTTATCTTTTACTGAATAATTTTGAAAGTGATTCTCATGAAATATTCAAAGAAGGATCAATAGATGAAGTGTTTTTGTACTCTTCTCCAATATCTATGAATGGAGAACTCGATTCAAGTTCTATTGGACTTGTTCCTAAATCTTCTTATTCAATTTACTATGATAATACTTACAATTTCCCTTTCGACTCCTTAACTTGGTTTTTAGCAAAGGAAATCGGTGAAGCAAGACTAGTTTTATCTGGTTCATCAATTATGTTTAGTGATTTAGATTCTATTTTTAATAACACAAAGTGTATTGAAACTGCGAATAATAAACAATTATGGAAAAACACTGTTTTTTGGTTACTTGGTATTGATCTTTTAGAAGAAGAAGTAAAGATAGTCATTCCTACTTTTCAATATTTGACATTTTCGGTAATCGGTACGTCTATTGTCGTTCTTATAATGTCTTTACTTCTGTATAAATTTAAATTGGAAAAAACAAAGCCCATTGACTTAAAGTAGTTTTTTTCTTTTTGTCTTTATTCCTAATCTTTTAACTGGATGTTTTTATAAATTCTGTTTTAGTTCATTAAAAACACAGTCAGTCCATAGACAATTTATTATATTCAGCCTAAAGTGGATTTAATTATTTACAAAACAAGACGATAACATGTTTTCAATTGAATTCCTAGTTTAGTTAGCGTTTTTTTTGGGGTATATATAATTCTCTCTCATTAGATTAATAATGAGCAATAATAAAGAGAATCAAAGAAGAACAGATTTCTTATCTGTCTTAAAGAGAGGAGAACATAGAAAACTAATACTTTTGATTGAATCGTTGTTAGATGGTAGTTTGAAAGCGTGTGATTTTCGATTAGTTGTATCGCAATATTCACCGAAAACTGCGACAACACTATTTAGGGATATGTTACCTCGTTTTTCCTCTGATTTAAAAAAGAAATTGGGCATTATTTTTGAAAGGTTCTTTTTTTGTAATTCAAAAAAAAATGTTAAAACACTTTGGAAACTCGTTAACCATAGTACTTTTTGGACTGATTTGAAGAATTTTCATGATTACTCAACAAAAAATATAATTGACTATGGTGACATCAAATCCTTTTTGTCGCAAGCTTATAATAATTGTACTTATAAGCGGCCTTTAACTTATGTTCAACGTAAGCTAGTAGAATCACTTGAAAAAAGTCCTACTCTCACTTATAGTAAGATATCTGAAGAAATCCAAGTTTCAAAGAAGAAGCTTTCTTTTGAAGTTAAAAATCTAAGAAATAGAGGTATATTTTTGGGAAGTTTTATTGATTATCGTAGTCTAGGTTTTTTTGAATATTTTACGTTCAATGAAGCATTAAAAGGCATTGATTCTATTTTACTGAAGAAAACTTATACCCTCTTTCCGAATTTTATATTGAACCAATTTGTGTGTAATAAATTACCTAAAGATACTTGTTATTACGCTATTGATAAAAAAGTTGTTATAAGTAATTCTGTCTTATTATCTAATAATATTAATTTTGACCAATGTAAATCTGGTCTGCGTTTGAATCCTCCTGGTCGTATTACGTTCTCTGAAAACCAAGACATCGTTTGTAATTTGAACGTTGACAAACCCTATGGATTGGATCTGGTAGAGAATTGCAAAATAGATTTTCGGCATCCTGATTTCCAGTCTATTGCGAGTCGTTATGATGTTTCTATTAGGACATTGATCAGAATGAAAAAAATGCTTATAAAAAACAAAGTCGTTCAACCACACATAAGTATTAAGGATAAATCACTAAGTAAAATTGTGTTTCTTTCGCAACAAGAGATTCCTTTCTTATATAATAAACTTCCTTATATTGAGGCTTATAAATTAAATTCAGGAAACAATGAGTCTCTTTGGCTTAGTATGGCTTTGATCCTCCCACATGACATTGGTCCTTTGCATAACTTTTTTAGAAAAAAGTCTGAAATGTTTATTGTTACCGAAGAAAAAGTTAGCAAAATATCAGCTATTGACGGAATTTCTTATAACAATTATCATAAAACTTATACAAAATAAAAAGGATTGTATATTGTATGTCTAATAATCACTCTTTAAATGAGATTGTAGAAGCCATTGTATCTAAAACTAATTACTCAAAGGCTCAAATTCAAAATATGATTAATGAAAAAATGGATGAGTTTGAAGATTTAGTTACTGAATTAGGTGCAGCTCATATTGTGGCGAAAGAATTAGGTGTTACTTTTTCTACAGAATCGAGCTCTCAACTTGTTCCCTCTATTACTTCTATTCACAGTTTAACTCCACAGCTAAATAATGTAAGTATTCAGGGGCGTATTCAAAAAATTTATAGTCACATAACCTTCAATAGAAAAGATGGTGAAGAGGGTATTTTGCAACCCTTTTTAATTGAAGACAAATCCGGTTCAATTAGGGTTGTTCTTTGGGGAAAAAAAGTCTATGAATTTCAACAATCAGAGAGAGAGATTGGAACTCCGGTTAGATTAATTAATGGATATACTAGAGAAGGTAAATATCAACCTATTGAATTTCATTTAAATGATCAGTCGCATTTTCAATTTAATCCTAGTGATCTAAATTCAAGCGATCTACCTCCTGTAAATAAAACATATACAAAGATCAATCAAGTAAAAGAAAATAGTATGGATATTTCTCTTCGATGTAAAATTATTGATATATCTGAAGTAACTGAATTTGTGAGAAATGATGGCAGTAAAGGTAAAGTCCGTAATATTTTTGTTGGTGATGAAACTGGTCGGATAAGAATAAGTTTATGGGATGAAAAAACTGATTTGATTGATCCAGACAATAATGATCAAGTTATATGTGTTTTTGGTATAAATGCAAAAAGGAACAATAAAGGATATTTAGAATTACACTCATCAAAATTGACCAATATAAAAAAAGTTAAACTTCGGGAGGAGGAGGATTTTCACATTAAAAAAGAGACCAAAACTGTTGTATCTCAACCAGAAGAAGTAGGTTCTCTTTCTAAAATCAAATATGAAAATAAACTTATTTCTGTTACTGGATTAATTGTTTCAATTAGACCCCTTCATAAATTTCAAAGAACTGATGATTCTGATGGCATGGTCAGGAATATACGGCTATCTGATAGAAGTGGAACAATTCGTGTTGTACTTTGGGATGAAAATGCACAGAAGATAACCGATGCTAACTTAAATACGATCGTTACTATAAGTGGAGGTTATACAAAAAAGAATCAGTATGGCGATATAGAAGTACATTGTGGCAATAAAAGTTTAATCAATACTGAAATATCTGAAACTCTCTCGAGAAGTAAATATGAGGTTGAATTTAAACCTATAAGTGATATATCATCAGAACTAAAGGAAGTACATATAAAAGGACTGGTGACTAATATTTATCCAATTAAATCTATTGTTACAAAAGATGGTAAGAATATACAATTACAATCTTTTCGATTAGCTGATAGTAGTGGTGAGATACGTTTAACTTGCTGGCGAAACAATATTAAAAAGTTAAATAATATAGGTGAAAATGAGCATATAAAAATTTTAAATGCTAGGGTGAAGAGTAATGATGAGTATGGAACGGAACTAACAATAACTGGAAAAACAATTGTAAAAAAAGTTGATGAAGTAGAACGAGAAAACTTTGGATTTATTTCAAGTGACTTGGTTAAAGATAATAGATCTGTTTATTCACACATTAAAAATATTGCCGATATAAACGAAAATGAGGAAGTAACTATTCAGGCCAGCATTGCAAAAGTAATAGACAGACCATTTGTATTTCCTCTCTGTCCCGATTGTAAAAAGAAATTACATGAAAATGAGGATGGTTTTGAATGTAAAACTCATGGTAAATTAGAGATACCTGAATATTTGCTTTTATTTTCTTTCATTGCTAATGATGGTACGGGCAATGTACGTGTTGTATGTGGTGGTTCTTTAGCAGAGAAGATTGTTAATATGAGTGCAAATGAAGCGGCAAGTTTTGTAAACAAGGAAGGTTCAACGCGCGCTCCTTATTTATATTTAAAGGAGCAAGATTTTGAAGATAATGAATATATAATTACAGGTTTAGTAAAAAATAATAGCTATTTCGATGCACTAGAATTAAAAGCAAAGGCAATTGATGTTATAGACTATACACCAATGACAAGGCAAATTATAAAACAAGTTTAATTACTTATGAATCATGTATTATGAATTGTTTTGATTGGTGCCCCGACCGGGATTTGAACCCGGGTCTGTGGAGTGAGAGTCCACAATTCTTGGCCGAACTATACTATCGGGGCTATAATAACACAAAAAGTGAAGGATTTTTTAAGTTTTCTTTTTAGTATAGTCTATCAGAAATTTATGAAAATATGAGTTGATTAATATGCGTTATTTCATTAAAGTTTTTTATGATGGAACACAATATTTTGGATATCAAAGACAGCCAAAATTTCCTACAGTAGAAGAAAATATAATTAAAGGATTAAAAAATACTGGTTTTATAGATTCAGCAAAACAGAGTAATTTTAAAAGTGCAAGTAGAACAGACAAACACGTATCAGCAATTGGTAATGTTTTTGCATTTAACACGGAGGATGAACCTCTTCTTGGTTTAATAAATTCAAAGATATCATTAGATTATTCAATTCTTTGCTGGGCTAAAAGTAAAGTTCCATCAACTTTATCGCCTAGAACTTCAATATCCAAAAAATATTGGTATGTGCTTCCTTGGGAGTATCTGAATAATACAACTGATTTATCTATTATTCGGAGTTTATGTAAAAAATTTGAAGGTACTCATAATTTCAAGCTTTTTTGTAAAAATGATCATCGTAACACAATTAGATCAATTGATCAAGTGAATGTGAAAAAATTCATGAACATTGTTATTTTTGAATTTGTTGGGGAATCATTCTTGTGGGCTCAAATAAGGCGCATAATGTTTTACCTCTTAAATTATTCCACGTTTTCTTCTAAATATCAAGACGTCGAACATCTCTTAGAAAAGCCCGAACAAGTAAAAAATTTATATTTAAGGTCTGCAGATCCACATTATCTTGTACTAATTGACCATTATTTTGAAAATATTGAATGGACTGTTAATGACATAATTATTAATAAACTGAAAAAGATAATAAAGAATAAGTTACTTAACTATAAAAAGCAGTATTCTTTGTTTAACGCATTACATTTTCATGTTGATAATTTTATTAAAAAATAAGCTGATTATCTTTCTTTATTTGAAAAATTGTGAAAGAAACGTACTGATGGCCACTATTATTATTAAATGAATAAATGAGATAATTATTAACTGAACTTTGATTTTATTTTTATTAGTTAGTTTAAGTAAAAAATAATTATTGAGTACGTTAAACATCAAATATGATAAAGAAAAATAGTTAATTAGAGAGATTTGAAACTCTTGAATTTGATAATTCAAAATTGAATAAAGAAATGAAAATAAAGGTGAAAAACCTGCAATAATAGCAATTGTTAGTGTTGTCACATATCTTATTAATGAGATTCGTTTTTGGTATATGGCAAGTGTATTTTCTTTTTCTTTCAAAGCTTTTTTTCTGTTTTTTATAAGATTTGATGTGATATTGATATCTTTGATTGCATTTTTTTTCTTTGTATTACTTAATGAAAGTAGTAATGTTTGGATTAGTGGGAATTCAAAATCTATATCTTTTAATATTTCATTTAAACTTTTCCCAAACTGTAATTTAAAAGTTAATTCTTTAGGTATGTATCTTGACAAAAAAAATGCGCCCTCCATATTTTCCTCTTCTTGAAGACTATTCAATAAGTCATCTAATATTATATCATCACTATGTTCTAATTTCATTTTCATTACCTATTATAGTTTTATTTTGTATGTATTGCAAAATATATGTACCAAAGAACCCATAAAAAACAGGAAAAAGAATGATTAAGAGGGAATCGTTGGGAACAACAAGTGATATGACCAAACTTAAAATTAATGGAAATAAGCAAGAAATTGCTATAAAAATGCTTATATTGTCTTCAATAAGAGCAATCTCTCTTTTTATATTAAGTAAAAACTCGGGTTCTGACTCAATTATTATCGTTTGTTTTTTGATGTTTCTTAACATTCTTCTGTATTTTTCATTCAAAAAGATAGCACTTATCTCTTCAATTATTTGATCTTCTTTACTGTTCCCAATATTCAGTTTGAATATTGCTTTTTGAAATGCTTTTTGATAATTTTCTTCTTCTAATTGATATTCGATAATATTTTCTAGTGCATGAGGAAATGAGTTTAAAACTGTCATATTAATGGAAAGGGAATTTAAAGTAAGAAATGCTTTTTCATCAAATTTTTGGTGTTTTTGTATTATCTTGCTTCTAGTATAATGAATGCAGATTAGCATGTTTAGTATGCCCATAAATAATGAAAGAATTAGTGCATTAGCTATTTTCCATTTCAATAACTGTGTGAAAAAGATAAATAGTGTGAGTGTGATACTGCCTGAAATATTTCTGAATTGCATTAATCTTTTTTTATCTTCATTTGTGAAGAAATGTTTTGTCTTATTATTCATGTTTTTTACTGTTAAATACTCTAAAAAGGTTAATTCTTCATTAAAAATCTCTTTTAATTCATTGTCTTGTTTCAAGCAAATTTTCCTCCGTTTGTTTATTTATTATAAACTGTTTTTTTTTGTCCAAAATCACAAATCTCTTTTTCTTTAATAGCCTCAAAAAATCTTTTTTCATCCCATCCTCTTTCAAATATTTTGAAAAAATTTGGTCGTTCCTGTTTTTTTTCATTCGTGTTTTTTTGTATTTCAAATATTTGTTTTATCTGTCTAGCAATCCCATCTGTTCTAACATTTTTTTCCATTACAATTATTAAATCTAACGAAAAAAAATCACTTGGTTTAATGCTGTGAATATTTTCCCATCTTCTCAATATTTTTTCTAATTTATCGGAATGTGTAGTCTGAATACCTTTTAATCCCGCATTTAGTGCTTCAAACATGGCTTGAGTATGTTCTTTTGATTGGATTTCTCCCAAATATATCCAATCCGGTGATCTATGTAGTAATCTTAATATTTCTGATGTTTTAGTATACTTTTTATCAATAACTTCAAATGAATCAACTTGTATTCTGAGTTGTTTATACCCCATCTCAGTTTGATCTATTGATTCAATAGCATCCTCAATTGTTATCTTCCGCCAATGTTTTGGAGTATGTAAATCTAGTGCGTTAGCTAATGTGGTTTTTCCAGAATTTGGTTCTCCCACGATAGTTATGTTGCGTCTTTTATTTATCATAGTCACAAGATATTGAGCAATAAAAGATGGTAAGGTCTTGGCTTTCACTAAATCATGTAATTGTAACGGTTTTCTTTTTAGTTTTCTAATATTAAATGTAGGGCCATTTGGTGATAATGGGGGAAAATCAATAGCTATACGTGAATGAAATTTTTTAGTTTGCCATTCTATTTTTACTGATGGATTAGATTGATTTATCCAAATGGGATGTTCTAGTTTAATTCTTGTTACAAGAGCATCAAATTCTTCTTCCTGTAATATAATTTCTGTATTGCATCTTCCAAATATTTGATGATCAATATAGATTTCGGTACCTTTTTTATCCATATAAATCTCATCAACAAGATCATCAATAAGAAAAGGCATTAATCTATCTAATTTAGTAATGTGATAAACAAAAAGTTCTAAGATTTCCTCTGTCTCTAAATCGCTTTTTTCTTCTATTATTCTCCATAGTCCTATCGATTTAATTTTTGAAATTAATTCATCAAAAGATAATACTCTGTTACAAAAGAGGTTTTTATTGGTAAGTAATATATCATATAATTCCGTTTTCAATATTGGTTTTGCGTCAAAATCTAGTTTTGCTTTAAAGTAATAGCTAGTTTTATCACCAATGGATTTTATTCTAATATTATATCCGTCTATTGAATACTCTCGGTAACACCTTTTATCCAATTGAGTTTTGTTATATAAGATTTTCATTCATCTCTTTTACTCATTAATCCTTTATCAACTCCTCATTTTTTATTATGATTTTCAGTTCTGCTATCAAAAGTTTAAATAATCAAAACTTTCTTTTTTTGTTGTGAAATAAATGAATTTGCAGTATGATATCATGTGGACAGAAAAATATCGACCTAAAAGTCTTAAGAGCATTATAGGCCATAGCGACATTATTAGTCGATTGAATGGTTTTGTAGAAAAAAACAATTTACCCCATCTGCTGTTTGCTGGACCACCTGGAACAGGAAAAACAACTGCGGTTTTGGCTTTGGCAAATGATCTTTTTAAAAAAACAAATGTATCACGTAATTTACTTGAGCTTAATGCTTCTGATGAAAGAGGTATTGATATTGTGAGAACCAAAATTAAAGAATTTGCTCGAACCATGCCATATGGAAATGCCCCATTTAAGATTATATGTTTAGATGAAGCAGATAGCTTAACTTCAGCAGCACAACATGCTTTAAGAAGAACAATGGAACAATATGTGCGAACTAGTCGTTTTGCTCTTATTTGTAACTATTCAAGTAAAATTATTGAACCTGTTCAATCACGTTGTGCCACTTTCAGATTTGGACCTTTGGAACCAACAGCTGTTCGGAGTTTTATAGAAGATATCTGTGAGCGAGAAAATATTCCCTTTACAAAGGGGGGAATTGATGCTATCCTTTATATTTCAGAAGGGGATTTAAGGAAGTGTATAAACATATTGCAAGCAACTGCTGCATCAGGTAACTCAATCGAACATGAAAATGTACTTAAGACTGTTGGTCATGCAAATCCCGAAAAAATAAAACTAATGTTAAAAACAGCTTTAGATGGTCGTTTTGAAGAATCACGAAAAAATCTAAATGAGTTAACACTTGAATATGGTTTATCCGCAAATGATGTTATAAAACAAATTTATAGAGAATTATCGTCTTTACCCATCAGTTCTCAAAAAAAATTAGTTATATTGGAGTATCTTGCTGAAGTTGACTTCCGTATTACCGAAGGTGCGTCGGGTAATATTCAAATTGGTGCGTTTTTGGCTCGTTTATCAAGAGAAGGCATTTAAGTATTATTAAATTGTTTTTTCCAATTACTCGACAATTTTTTATATATTTGGTCAACAGCTTTTTGGTGATTATAAGAATAAATAAATTCTGCATGATCTCTGATTGTAAACTCTGCAACTTTTGTTGATTTAGATACTAACTTTTGTGTCAGTACGGAAGAACTACTTAATCTTTTTGCGAATAATTTGTCTGCTACATATGCGCTTGCAGCTGCAAATGACAATGGTCTCCTTCCGCCCCTGTCCTTGTTTGGTATTTTTTGTAGTATTCTAAAACAAAGAAGTTGTAAGATATTTTCATATACATATGGATCTATTCCATATTTTTTCTTTAACCTTTTTTTAATTTCATCATTTGTACTAATTGAGGCGCAGATTCTTGCTATATATTCTTCACTTCTCCTGATTTTTGTTGTATGCATTTTAACGTTTAAATCTTGCATAAGACCGAGTAGATTTTTACCCATTACTCTGTGACCCAATTTTTCGTATGTTGAAACCATTTCTCTCAAAGTTATGGGACAATTTCTGCCTTGTTCCCTTATTGCAAGCAATAAACACATAGCAGATAAGAGGACATGATTTGTGATTTTTTCTGCTTTTTCTTTTTGATATTTTTTATATAAATAAACAGCTCTATATCTTGTTTGTTCTGATATATGATGTTGAGAACATACATTTTCTAGAATTTTGAATACTCTATGATCAGTCTCTTTTCCTTGTAAAGCAACAGGAACATGATAAAATGATTTGAATTTGCGGAATTTTTGTTGTTTTGTTTTACTAATCATGTTTCCATTTACATCCCTAAAAAAGTATTCTTCTATCGCTCCAATTGATGTACCTAATGAACTTGCAGCACCCAAATGGTTATTTACTGCAGTATATTGTTGTTTTGTCCTATTGTCTTGTTTTACTACATTTCCCAGTTGATAAGTTGAGTCCTCTAGTACTGTCTCACAAACCAAACCACACTGTTCACAAACATATAGTCCATCTTTTTTAATTGTTCGTGATCCACATTCATCACACATGTAATCATTCATATTATCTACTAAAATCAGTCATTTCTAATACTTTATAGCTTTTTGTGATTGAAATGTTGGTTAAATGACGGTGGCCTCCGAAGGATTATATAAGTAATCTTTTTGACTTTACTTTATTAGTTATATGTGAGAGATAATTGAAAGTAAAGCCAGAAAAAATAGATATATTATCCAGACCATTTTACGAAATCGAAAAATTGTGTGGTTTTTAAAAAAACGTGCATATTAACATCAAGATGAAAAAAGTATTTACATTACTATTATTGGTAGTCATTACAATTTATTCGTTTTCTGATTTAAATATATCATCGTCGCAAGGGATGAATTCGATTCAAGCATTCGAAAAACCTGATATTCAGCAAATTAATTTTCCTATAGTTGAACATAAGGAGAATGTTTCAAAATCTTCCTCCTCGACGGATTTATATCAAGGTTTTTCTTCCACTGATCATGTGTTAAATTCTGAATCATATGACACAAATGAAACACAAAGACTTCTCTCTTCTCTAAATGAGACTTATAATCCCTCTATTTCTATTTCTGGGAACTATGAAAAGGAAAATTTCATAGAAAACATGGGCACAAACCTGAATGTTTTGGATCTTCCGTATAAAGGGAATTATAGTGTTAATGCAAATATAACAAATCTCTGCGCAAAACACATCAAAAACGGTGATGCGGAGAAAAACCAACCGTTTTATAGTGATACAGTAAGTGTGGCTGGTGAACAGTTATCTAGAACATTTAACAGCGCAGAAGAAAATTGGGTTTGGGCATTAGATGTACAAAACACAGAACAGTTAAAATATGCGATTTATCCTGAAAAATTGCCTCTATTTCACCATGACATCATGGTTAGTTATGACTTCTATTTAAATTCGAGTTCTTCCATTAAAGATGTTGCAAATGCTTCTCTCTTGGTTGACTTAATTTTTGATGAGTTACGGATTATTATTGTTAACTGGCATTCTTATACTGATGTGAGCTATCTTGGAGTAAATGAAACTGCCAATTATAAATTGGTTCAAGATAATACAAATTGGGATAACAATTGGTATTCTTATTCATTGAATATTTCACAGTTGATAATAAATAATCAATTGGAAAAACCAATGACACTAGACTCAGTAGGTTTTTTTGTGACATCTCCCGAATATTCAGAGAGCAAAATTCTTTTTGATAATTTTCAAATAAATTCGAATTTTGCTCCCTCTGATGTTGATTTACATATCAATAACATTCCTGTTTTAAATACGTATAACGGGGGTGAATTTCAACTAGATATTGGTTTTATTGATAATCTTGAAAATACAGCATATGATCTTGATTGGTTCCACAATTGTACTTATGAAATAGAGTTTGATCATATATATCTTATACATGGGACGATTTATTTTGAATATTTTATTGATTTTAATCTCAGAGATTCTGATTATTTCGTGTACAATATTACATCTGCAAGTTTAGATATACCTGTCCAAGAAATTTTTCTTATCTTTCCTTCTTACTGGATTTTAGATTCTTTAAAGAGCCCAAGTTTAATTACTAATTGTAATGTGATGAATGATACTCATTGTATTGCTTTTTTTATCTTAAATGGTAGTTCTACTTTTAGTTGTTCTTTTAATATTTTTAATACGATTGTAGATTATTTAGTAGATAAGGTGTCCATTTTTGAAACTCTCAACGTTTCTTTTGATTTAGGAGGTATTAATATCCCTTCAATGCATATTTTTTGGTTTGGTTCTGATTCTGGTTACTATTCTTTTTCATTGGATACCCATTTTATTTCTTATACATTTCCTTCGACAATTTTGAATGGTACATATTTAATCCATTTTGCATGCATTTATGACAATTATATTGGATATAGAACTATAGAAATTCAACTGAATCGCATACCCGCAAATTTTTTATATAAAGACAACTTATTGTTACCGCAATATGGCTTAAAGAATTTCACCTTTGCTTATCTAGATTTCTTTAATTCAAAGAAAATTACTAATACCACAGTATTAGCTATGTTGGGTGAATATACTATAGATGTAAAAGAATTGCCTGAGTATTATGTTTTACCGATTTCAGCCTATTATCTCACAACTGGTAATTATACCATTAAAATTTTTATAAAATCGCCCACTCACGCTACTGTCTCACACCAACTGACTTTTTTTGTTTATAATAGTGTGATTAATATATCTTTTTCTCACTATCCTCTGAATTATAGGTACTATGAATTAGAGTTTAACTTGTCTAGTAGTAATACTCCAGTAGCTTTCGCATCCTTAAAGTTGTCTATTTGTAATAATCTAACTTTTTATGGATCTTCTGATAATTTTGGAACTTATAAAGTGATGATCCCTTTTTCCTTTTATGGTGAATCTTTGTCAATTGAATTGAGTTTTTTGAATCAACATTCCATATTTTTGAAAAAAACGTTTCAGGTCAACTTCATGTTTTCCAATGTTGATTATAATCGAAGTAATGATGAGTTACTCATAACAAACAATTTAACCTTAGTATATGATTTGTTCTATCCAGAAGGAGATTCAATTTGGTTTCTTAGTGTTGAAGATGAAATGTTACCTATTTTAGATGCTTACATTACCACAAAAACTGATTATATACCTGTGATAGTTGAGGACGAGGTAATTTATTGGCATACGTCAAAAGAACAAAATTTAAAGGGACACAAACTTGTTATACTAACTAATGGTTTTTCTTATGATGCAGAAGAAAACCTATCTGGCGATTCTCCTACTATTTCTTTTAAATTTATAGCAACTAAAAATTTGCATAATCTCTCTTTTATATATTCAATAAATGAATCTTTCAACTTTTTTGAATATGATTGGGTATTAATGGCAACTGATAATCAAGATGTGAGTAAACATCATTCAATGATAATTACAAAACGTTATCTTTATCTGACGAATATCTCTCTAGGTGAGGATGTTTCTTTGGCTTTATATCTTATTGGTAGTAAAACAGAAACTAATTCTTTTCCCATCGTTGTTCCCCTTCTCTCTTCTGGCAGTCTTTTATTGGTTGTTGGGTCATTACTGGTTTCTAAAATATATATGAAGAGAAAAGCGATGATTATTGAACTTTAGTTTATTCGGGTTCTTCACTTTTTCCTATTTCATATGTGTGATAAAATAGTGTAAATATAACTCCTAAAATCACCAATGCTATTACAATTGTTTTTATTACTGTAAAGTCCATTTCTATCTTGTTAATTCATATATATAGATTAATAAGCTTTTCTTTTTACCATTATTTTTTGATATTTATTGTTGATAATCATTCAAGTTTTGTATCACTTTCTACTAAGTTTATTCTCTAACTGTTACTTGTATTTATTATGTTTTTTTATTTTTCACTTTTACATTACTCCCTCTGTGTTTTATTAATTAACTATTGTTAATGTAATAATGGAGCTGATTAATGTGCCTATATCTGATGAAGACTACTTTGATTCTTTGCTTAAAAAGCCGTCTGTTTTTAAAAATCCTCAATATTTATCTGTAAATTATATCCCTCATGAATTACCTCATAGAGAAGAAGAATTTAGATCACTTGCGCGGATTTTTAGACATGTATTTGAGGAAAATAATGAACCGATGTCAAAAGTAATTCTTTCAGGCTCTACTGGTTCTGGAAAAACTACCCTGGCAAAACGATTTGGAAGTGTTTTAGAAAATATCGGCAAAGAAAAAAAGTTTATGAAGATTTACATAAACTGTCGAATATATAAAAGTCCTTATCTCATTATCAATACTATAGCTAGAAAAATAAATGATGCTATCCCATCTAGAGGATATTCGTTTGAAGAATTGCAATCACTACTTGTTGAAATTCTCGATTATTATAAGCCTAAAATTCTTTTAATATTGGATGAAGTGGATTATTTAATCTCAAGGTCTGGAACTGATATTCTTTATGCACTATTGCGAATTAGTGAAATGACAACGAGACAATTCCTATCATATATCTTTATTGCAAAGAGTCTTGATTTTTTAGAAGCTTTGGATGATAGTACGTTAAGTAGTTTTAATACAAATCACATAGCTCTTGATCGCTATTCTGAGAATAATTTGATTGATATCCTTCGGACTAGAGTTAAACTTGCATTTTACAATGGAATTGTAACCAATGATGCGGTTAAACTAATTGCAGATATCGCGAGTAAATCGGGAGATGCTAGATATGCAATCGAATTATTGTGGGGTGCAGGAAATTGTGCTGATGATAAGGGTTCACCCATTGTTTATCCTGACCATGTTAGAAAAGCAAAATCACTTATTCATCCTGAATTGAGTAGGGAAGTTATTGTTGCCCTTTCTCTTCACCAAAAACTTGTTTTGCTTGCCATTATTAGAAAACTAAAATATACCAAAAATGCTTACGTTTCTACTAGTGATGCCATATCAGCATATCAGATTGCATGTGAAGAATATCAACAAGAACCCAGAAAACACACACAATTATGGTCGTATTTACAAGAACTGTCAAAACAGTCAGTGATTGAAACAAGGCTTTCAGGTGAGGGATTGCGTGGTAAGACGACTCTTATTAGTCTTCCTGATGTCTCCGTTGAAACAATTGAGGCATATCTAGTTAAACAAATAGAACTAAAACAAGATGGGGACAAGAATCTAAAAAAAATTGACAAGGGGGGTAATTAGATGATAATTAACAATTCTTCCAATGATGAACTTAATGTTGAGTTAGAAGGTATCTTATCAAGTCGTGGTCGTGTGAGGATATTGAAACTCTTAGCAAAAGAGGGTGAATTAAATATTTCGGCAATATCAAAGAAAACAAAATTGAACCATAGTTCTGTTAAATCGCATTTGGAATTTCTTGTTGAAGTAGGTTTAATTAAAGAGAAAAAATTTGGTAGGATTAAAATCTATCAGTATCTAGACACAAATATTAAAGCCCATTCTCTAAAACAATTGTTTTGCATATGGGAAGAAATATAATTGTATTCTTTCTTTTCCTCCTATCGACAAATTTTTAAATTTATTAAAAAGGATTAGATACAAATAAGCGGGGATTGCCGAGTGGACAAAGGCGCTGGAATGAGGATCCAGTCCTTAGTGGTCCGGGAGTTCGAATCTCCCTCTCCGCACCACTTAAACTATCTAAAAAAATCTTCAATTGATAAAGCTGTCCACTCAATTAAGTTTAATATGATGCCAAATATTATGGCGAAAATTACCATTCCAACCCCTATTAACAGTATTTCTTCTAAAATTGGAGAGGCTTTTTTGTTCTTAAGAATATTCATATATGCTCTTATCATGTTTAACATGTGTTTAATATTCAATTAAACTTTATAAACCTCACAAATTCTAGCATTTACTTATATTATTGAGAAGAAATTTTAATTTCATTAACTCGAATTAGAATTCCGTTATAATCAAAGTAAATAAAATAATCAGATCTTATGAGAAATCGTTTTCTCTATTTCTTCTTAACAAATTTGACAATAGCAATACTATCATAACCTTTCCATTAATATTACTAATAATATCATTTATGGAAAACCTTTTTTATTATGCTACTCGCTGCGATACAGTAACATCCAAAGATTTGGTGCAATTATGGACATTAAACTTATAGAGATATTTGATGATTCAATCAAATTTATACTTACTGAAAGTACAATAGCGTTTGCTAATGCTGTTAGAAGAATTGTATTAGCTAATGTTCCGACCTTGGTGATAGAGGATGTTTATGTTTTAAAAAATACTTCTCCCCTTTTTGATGAATTTATTGCGCAAAGATTGGGTTTGGTGCCTCTTAAGTATAATGAGGATTTTGAGTTAAATTTTAGAGATAAGTGTGAATGTGGTGGTATTGGATGCAATTTATGTACTGTCACTTTTACAATATCAAAAAAGGCTACCGATAGCCCTACAACGATTTATAGTGGAGATTTAATATCATCACAGGAGGGGGTTGAACCTATAAATCGTAATATTCCCATTGTAAAAATTGGCCCAAATCAGAGTGTCGAATTGGAATGTATGGCACAATTGGGAACTGGGAAAGATCATGCTAAATGGCAACCCGTTTCAGCTATTGGTTATCAACTAGTCCCTCTCGTTGAAATTGATCAATTAAAATGTAATAATTGTAATGAATGTATTAATTCTTGTTATAGGGATGTTTTTGATGAGGATTCTGGAACGATTAAAGTTGTGAATTCCCTAAATTGCAATTTATGCAAATATTGTGTAGAAATGTGTGACGAGGGAGCCATATCAATAAGTGAGGATCCCTCTCAAATAATTATTTCATTCGATATCAATACTGGAACCCCAGCATCATCGATTTTAGTAAAAGCTGGTGAACTACTTTTAGCTAAAACCGACGAATTCAAAAATGCATTACAGAAAGCTATTATTGAAAAGGAAGAAAAGGAAAAAAATAAGGAGTAATATGAAATGCCAAACGTAACTGGACCTAGCGATCCAAATGTAGTAAGCTTAATTAATAAACTAAGGAAAACATCTTCAGAGAATAATACAGAATTATGGAAAACAATCGCTGAAAAACTAGGAAAATCTAGACGAAAAAACATTGCAGTCAATCTCAGTAAAATCAATAGATTTACAAAGAAAAACGATGTTGTTGTAGTTCCTGGTTCAGTACTTAGTGCTGGTTATTTAGATCATAAAGTGAAAATTGCTGCACTAAGATTTTCTGAAAGAGCAAAACAAAAAATAAACGAATTTAAGGGTGAATCCCTCACTATTGCTGAGTTATTAGAGGAAAAACCTGATGAAAGTACAGTCAAAATTATAATTTAAGGTGGTAAAAACATGCAAAAAGAAGCAGAATTAAATCATGCAAATGTATTTGTAGATGCAACTGATGCAATATTAGGGAGATTATCAACAAAAGTAGCAAAATATCTCCTTGAAGGAAAGAAAGTTAATATTATCAATTGTGAGAAAGCTGTAATTTCGGGTAAAAAACATTCTATAGTTAATGAATATAAAAAGAAACACGAGATTCACACAGCTTCTAATCCAAGACGAGGACCTTTTCATCAGAAACGTCCAGATAGATTGGTTCGAAAAACTATTCGTGGAATGTTACCATACAAAAAAAGTTCAGGTCGTGCCGCTTATAGCCGACTAAGAGTGTATATTGGAATTCCAGAAGAATTTAAAGAGAAAGAATATATTAAGCCAACTTCAAACGTAAATAAATTGGATTGTAAATTTCTCTCAATTGGCGATTTGTGTAGGGAACTAGGATGGCAATCATAAGGGTGAAATGAAATTGAGTAAAGTAATAGTATCGTCAGGAAAACGTAAAACTGCAATTGCACGGATTACTATCAAGGAAGGTAAAGGAAGAATAAGAGTTAATGGCGTTCCGCTTGAAGTAATTCCAAATGAGTTGTATAGAGCAAAGATTAAGGAAATATTCATACTTGCTGGGCAAGAGATGCATGATTCGGTTGATATCAAAGTTAATGTTTCTGGTGGCGGATTTATGGGACAAGCAGAAGCCATACGTACTGCAATTGGTAGGGGACTTGTTGAGTATTTTGAGGATCAAGTATTAAAAGAAAAGATGGTTGAATATGATAAAACAATCATTTCAGGTGATCCAAGAAGAACAGAATCAAAACATTTCGGTGGTCCTAGTTCAAGATCTAGATTTCAAAAATCCTACCGTTAATCTTTTTTTTTCTTATTAAAAATGACATTAAGTATTGATGGGTCAATGGGAGAGGGTGGTGGTTCTATTGTACGACTGTCTGTTGCTTTAGCCGCTGGTTTGGATATCCCTGTGTCCCTATATAACATTCGTAAAAAAAGAACCTCTCCTGGTTTAAAATCACAGCACATTAATGCAATTAAGGCCATAAAACAATTTTGTGGGTGCTCTGTTGAAGGCTTGAAACTTGGAAACCAATCAATTTTATTAGGTCATAATGGTCGGAAAAAAAACTTTGCTTCTGTTAATGTTCAGACAGCTGGAAGTGTTGGATTAATATGCCAAGCAGCATTATATTATTCGCTAAATAGACATGACGATATCGATTTACAAATTACTGGTGGTGCAACTCATGGAAAATGGGCCCCATCAATAGAATATGTAAAACATATTATTTTTCCAATAGTTGAAAAGATGGGAAAGAAAATAGAAATCACTTTACATAGATACGGTTTTTTCCCAAAAGGAGGGGCAAAGTTATCTTTTATGTTTAAAGGACATAAAAATCTTTCTTCACTCGATTTAAGAGAGGCAGGTGATCTAGAAACTGTTGATGTTTATTCCATTGCATCAAAATCTCTAAAAGGGAGAGAGGTAGCTGAAAGACAATATAAGGCTTTTGTGAACAATACTAATATAACTATTGATTTTTCTCCACATATTCATTATGTAGATACTATCTGTACTGGCACTGGATTAACTGCAGTTGGTCAGTTATCCGGGGGTGGTATAATAGGTCATTCGGTAATTGGCGAAAGAAACTTAACATCTGAAGAAGTTGGTAAAAAATGTTCAAAAGAGTGGATAAAAATTCACGAAAGCAAAGTTCCTATTGACTATCATGCCGCTGATCAACTGATCCTACCAATGATTTTTGCTGAAGGTAAATCTACTATTTTCACAAATAAAATAACCAATCACACACGAACTAATATTAATGTCGTTAAACACTTCCTTGAACGCAACATTACTATTAAAAAAGAAAATCGTGTTTATTCTATTATTGTAAATGGTGACTATTAATAATTAACTTCTTTCTTCTCATCTGTTTTTTTGATGAACAGAATTTAAATTCTAATTATACGAAAAAAATCTATAAACAGGTTATTATTACTTATTTTATCCTTCGCTTGCTATTTGCTAATAATACTTGATGAACGACAGCTTTATATGAAGCTAATAATGTCGGAGTACAGCCTTAAAGACTAGTATAAGCTAGTTATTAATTGAAGGCACTTTAAATAAGTAAAGAAATAAATCAATAGAAAATTAGGAAGTGAAAAAATGGGTCATCGAAAGGTAAGTGCTCCCCACCGTTCTTCTCTAGGCTATCGGCGGGCAAGAGCGAAACGTATGGTACCTTCACCTCGTGCTTGGCCAGAGTATACTGGAAATCCCAAACTACTTGGATTTTTGGGTATTAAAGCTGGAATGACACACTGTGTGTGTATTGAAGATAGACCGAGGAGCCATTTAGTAAATAGAGAAGTCATTGTACCTCTCACAGTAATTGAAACACCACCTATTGTGGTATTTGGAATGAGAGGATACAAAAAAACCCCTTATGGTTTAAAGATTGTTGCAGATCTTCAAGCAGAGGAAACAAAAGAAGAATTGAACAGAAGAATAAAACCACCCAAAGAATATGACTATGAAAAAGCAAAAGATATTTTTAATAATTATATTGAAGAGATGATCGAAGTTCGGGCTGTTGTCCATACCCAACCTTATTTGACGGGCATTGGGGCAAAGACACCGAATATTGCTGAAATTAAAATAGGTTGTAATAATATTCAAGAAGGTGTGGAATATGGAATGTCCTTGTTAGGAAAAGAAGTTTTATTACGTGAAATTTTCAAAGCAGGACAATTTATTGACACTATGGGTGTAACAAAAGGTAAAGGATTTCAAGGTCCTGTGAAACGTCATGGAATAAAAATTCTTCAACACAAGTCAAAACACACCAAACGCGGTGTTGGTTCAATTGGACCATGGCATCCTGCTAGGACAATGTGGACTATACCTAGACACGGACAAATGGGTTACAACACACGAACTGAGTATAATAAACGAATTATGCAAATTGGTGCTGATAGTGAAAAAATTATCCCCAATGGCGGTTTTGTAAATTATGGACTTGTTAAAAATGATTACGCTTTAATAAAAGGTTCTGTACCTGGGTCAAAAAAGAGAACAATTGTTTTAAGACATGGTATGAGAAAACCACCTATACCTGAAAAACCACCTCAGATATTATATATATCTACTGAGAGTCAACAAAGATAATGTGGAGGAAATGAAAAATGCAAATTTCTATTTATACTATCACAGGACAAGAAAAAGATAAAATGGATTTACCTGAGGTTTTTAATGCTGCATTAAGACCTGATGTTATAAAAAGAGCTGTTTTAGCTGAACAAACATGGAAAAAACAACCCAAAGGTGTTAAGCCTCTTGCTGGCAAACTAGTTTCTGTTGAAAACTGGGGTCCGGGTAGAGGGGCTGCGCGTGTTCCTAGAACAAAGGGTAGTAGAACACACAGTGGTTCAAGAGGGGCTTTTGTACCTCAAGCCAGAGGTGGGCATAAAGCACATCCTCCTAAATCAGAAAAAAAGATTATTGAAAAAATAAATCGAAAAGAACATAGGTTGGCTATTCAATCGGCTATTTCTTATACAGGTCACAAAGATCATGTTATGAACCGAGGTCACAATTTTGAAGAAAATGTTATCTTTCCTATAATTGTAGAATCCAAAGCTGAGGAAATCGAAAAAACAAAAGATGCGGTACGCTTATTAAGAAATTTAGGTTTATATCCTGATTTGGAAAGAGTAAAGAAAGGTAAAAATGTACGTGCTGGAAAAGGAAAATTAAGAGGAAGGAAGTATAAAATTCCTATTGGACCACTCATTATAGTGGGAGAAGAAGACTGTCCCTTGATTAGAGCTGGAAGAAATATACTAGGAACACAAGTATTGCCTCTCAAAGACATTAATACTGAAGTCTTAGCTCCTGGTACCCATCCTGGTCGTTTAACTGTGTGGACAGAAAATGCAGTAAATTTATTGAATGAAAGATATAGGTGATACTGATGGATCCATACAAAATAATCAAAAAACCGTTAATAAGCGAAAAAGACTTTGAGTTAATAGAAAATGAAAATAAATTAGTAATACTAGTTGATCTTAAAGCTACAAAAGGACAAATAAAGGAAGCTATGGAAAAACTTTATGATGTTAAAGTATTGAAAGTCAATACTTTAATAACTCCAAGAGGAGAAAAGAAAGCTTATGTTAGACTTAGTGATTATGATGATGCAGCTGACATTGCCTCCCGTATGGGATTATTCTAACGTGGTGATATAAATGGGTAAAAAGATTTTAGTACAAAGACGTGGTCGTGGAACATCACAATTTCGCGCAGCATCTAACAAGAAGAAAGGAAGTGTAAAATACAGAAAAATATCAAAACTTGAATATTCAGACAAACTGACTGGTATTATCACTGATATTGTACATGATCCTGGTAGAGGAGCACCTGTTGCAAAAGTACTGTTTGAAGACGGATTAAAGAAAATTATTCTCCCCTCTGAAGGCATAAGAGTGAATCAAAAAATCTTTTATGGGGCAACTTCTGAGATTGAAGTGGGTAATACTTTACCTTTAAAATTTATCCCTGATGGAACGCCAGTTTTTTGTATTGAATTGACACCTGGTGACGGTGGTAGAATTGTTAGGTCAAGTGGGGGTTATGCTACTATCTTAGGTAGAGGTAAAGGGAAAGTTTCATTACAGTTATCTAGTGGTGAAATAAAGCCCATCCCAGAAAGATGCAGAGCTACTATCGGTGTTGTAGCTGGTGGAGGAAGGACTGAGAAACCTTTCGTAAAGGCTGGAAATAAACATCATCTTATGAAGGCAAAGGGGCATAAATATCCTCGTGTTAGAGGGACTGCTATGAATGCTGTGTCACATCCTCACGGTGGCGGTGCTCATCAAAGTCCACCCCGATCAACAACAGTTTCAAGAAACGCCCAAAGAGGGCGAAAGGTTGGTCTTATAGCAGCAAAACGAAGTGGTAAAAGAAAAGGTAGAAAGAAGCAATAAGGCTTTCAATTTTTCTCTTTTATTTTTACTACGTTAAATGTTAATCCCAACGGTGAAATTAGTATGAATATTGTGGAAGAGTTTAATTCAATTCAATTTATATTTAAAGAAGAACAAAATTTTGAGAATTGTATCTTGCTTAATGGATGGCATGGTATTGGTGAATGTGGTTTTATTTCTATGAGTCATTTGGTAGATAAATTGAAGGCAAAGAGAATCGGTTTTATAATTACTGATAATTTACCTCAATTTATTACAGTTAAAAAAGAAACCATTACTTTCCCTTTTGAAATTTACAGAAAAGATAATGTGGTTATTGTACTACCAATATTTGAGCCAGTAAAATCTGAACATCAAACTTTTACTAGAACACTAGTTCAATGGTCGATCAATAGAAAGTTCAATAAAGCCCTTTTAGTGGGGGGACTAGATAACAGATTAAAGGATAAAACGTCATTAAAGATTATATGTACAAAATCTTTTAAAAATAAATATCCGTTAGTTGATCTTGAAATCCTAGAAGAAGGTCTTTATGTTACAGGACCACTAGCTTATATGTTATTGTTTTATGAACTAGAAGATTTTCCTGCCATAGCTATATTACCATATTCTGAAAGATCTAGACCAGATCCAATTGCTGCTAGTATAGCTATAAAACAAATTAATGCATTACTTAATCTTAATGTCAACGTTGATGAGCTATTAGAAGAAGCAGAAAGAATAGAAAAAGAAATTGAATCTTTATTAAATGCAAGAAAACAACCAAAAGAACAAGAAGAATCAAAAGACAGAGGTATGTTTGTATAAAACATCAAATACTCTTCTTTGATGGGTTGGTAGTTCAGTGGATAGAAAAAAATTTGGTTGTTACCAGTTTTCTAGAATGGTTGCCTCCGGTGAAATTCGGGGAAAGCAACAGGTCGCCCGTTCAAATCGGGCCCAACCCGCCAAATTTAATAACCATATTTATTTTCTTCGTTAATTTCTTCTTTAAACTCTTCTGCAATCTGTAACTTTCTATATTCTTCAAACTTTTCTTTTGTCTTTAAAATGTTAATAATGAGAACATCCAAATCTTTAGCAAAATTTTTTATACCATCCATGTTTTTCGTAGAAAAAGTATATTTTATGTCATATTTTTCCTTAACATAATCAACATCTTTTATTGTCAGAATATCTGTCTTATTTAATGTTTTTATGGTGGGTACTTCAGGATATTCGTTTTGAATATCTTTCAAAAGGTTTAATTGCTCCTCCTTTGATAATGTTGTATCTTTACTAAAATCAAAAATAAATACTATAATGTCTGCTATATATCTTATAGTTGCAATGCTTTTTTTTTCTATCAAATTTTTCTCGGAAAATGGACGATCCAATAATCCTGGCGTGTCCACTATTTGGGCATTCCCAAATAGTAATTTTCTATGTCCAAATATAACTTTCTTTGTAGTAAACGGATATTCTGCTATTTCCGGAGTGCCAGATGAAATTATATTGATAAGTGATGATTTACCCACATTAGGTGCACCAGCTATTACAACAGTTGGAACGCTTATATCAAAATCCGGAACTTCTTTCAATTTTTTTATAATGTATATTAGATATTCAACATCTGATCCTATTTTTTTTAATAAAGATACAAATCTTCCACCAGCTTCTCTCCTTATTTTAGCCATGTTTTTTGGGTGTTTTGTCTCAAAAATCTGTTTAATAAGCTCTAGTTCTATTTTTTTAATTTGTTTTGAAATTCCATCGATCCTTCCAAGTATATTTTTTACTCTGTCAATATCTGCGATTAGATCACATAACTCCACGTAAAACTTGTGTAGAGTATCAATAGACGGAAATTGTTTGACAATTATATCTAATTTTTGAGTCATTTCCTCTGCTAGTATTTCTATCCTTTGATGTTCAATAGTAGCAATTTTTTCTTCTCTTGACATTCCCTTTCTGATAGATTTTGGTTTGTGTTTGTTCACTTTTGCAAAAGCATAATCTATTATGAGTGGGATTGGCGTAATAAATTGAACATTTTTGAAGGGATTCCTTCTATATATCTCTCGATCCACTTAAATCACATTATATTTCAATTAAAGATTTATCAATCTCATGTTCAAAGTAGCTTTCAATATCTTCTATAACTTCTTTTCTTTTGGTCATATATTTATCTTGATATTCTAAAATCATATTGATTAGTTTTGGCTTACAATCTAATCCACATATGACATCACCATTTTTACATTTTTTCTTGATATCATTGAGTTTTTGATCATCTGTGACAAACAAATATTTGAACCAATCATATACAGTACAAATCTCAGGAACACCGCCTAATTCTCTCTGTTCTTTTATTGTTGTTCTTCCCCCCGTAAAGGCTGACATTACCTTCTCTCTTATCTGTTCCTTGGTATCCCTAAGGTAAATGCAAGTTTCAGGTATCGAAGACGACATTGGACCACCTGTTAATCCCTTTAGATATGTTGTGTAAAGAGATGCAGGGGCGTTTATCTTTCTTTTTCCTGCAATATCTCTCGTAAGCCGTATGTATACATCTTGATCTAATCCTATTGGTACTACTACTGGAAGATTAAAGTCAACAGTTGGTTGTAAAATGTGTGCTGCTTGAATACAAGAATAGAATATAGCACCTGGATTTTCATCCCCCTCAAAACCAAAAGCGGATTTAATTGTATTATACGTGAGATTTGTTGAAAACTTAAGAGCTAATTCATAAATTTTATGATCCTTACTCGAAATATATCCGTGAGTTTTCTCTGGATCGAACCCAATTGAAAAAATATCTATTGCATTTTCAATTGCAACTTTATAAGTACTTCCTAGATCATTAACTTTATTGAAGACATATTTTTCATCATCAGAAAATGGGATAAAATAATGGCAGTCATATTTTTTTTGTAAATATTTAATTAGTTTAAATACAACTAGATGTCCAAAGTGTAAATCGTTAGATGGCCCTCTTCCACTTACTATGGCCCAACTTTTACCTTCTTCGGTTATATCTAGTATTTTATTGAAATCCCTGTGGGCAAACACAATGTTTCTTCTAAACATGTAATAGTCTTTCCCAATTCGCTGTGTAATATCAGAAATATTAGAAATACCAAATTCTTTTAGAATTGCTTCATAATCTGTTCTTTTTTCAATATCACGGACCTTATTTTCTGTCATTTTGTCTTCATTTAAAGTATATGTGTTATATATATTATATTTTTGTTAAGAAATACATATTTTGAGTATTCATCTCTTTTAATGTTAATTATCTTGAACTAAACTAGTATATATATGTCAAATGATAGATGAATTTAATTTTGCCTTTTTTCCATACCGACTTGTACAAATAATTTATAAAATTTGTATGAATGTTCTATCAATGAAAGATTGGACGTTAATATATGATAAAATAGCAAAGCATGCCATTGACGTCATTTCTAATTTTGATGATATTATACTTGGATTTAATGTTAATGTTGATAAAGTGATATATATTAGCCCAGCTGTATTAGATGAACTATTATTGGAATTAGAAATCGAAAAGAAGGGATTAATGGACTCCTTTGATAAAGTTCCTGCTAAAATTTCAACCCCTATGGATTTAATATTTTGTTTGATAAATTCAATTAGTAAAGGAATAGCTGATGAAAAATTAATAGTTTCTGATGATCTCAATGAATGGATCGAGAACCATTTTATAATCGAAGAAAAAAAAATAGGTGGTCAAGCGGGAATTATGGCAAATATGCTTTCTGATATCGGATTAAAAAATATTTTAATTAGCGTTCCAGCTTTTCAAAGAGAACTTAAACCTTTATTGAACCCCAATATAAAAGTAGGAGTGAGAAAAAATGGTTCCTGTGCAATGAGACCAATAAATGAGATGAATTTTGAAGATCAAGGGAATCTTAGTCATTATATATTCGAGTTCAAACAAGGCAAATATCTTTTTGATTATATCGATTGTAAGCGTGATAATCGTTTTATTGCTTCTTCAGATCATTTGAATACTACACTTAAGATTAATTCAGGATTTAAATATTGTAGCAAACAAAATATATCCGTTTTTAAACTAGCCATTATTTCTGGCTTTCATTTAATCAACAGTGAGAACAATAAGTATAGTAATTATAAAAGTCTGTTCTCCAATGTAGAGCAATTGTTAGCTGTATGGAAAAGAAAACATGCCTGCCTTCTTATTCACCTAGAATTAGCGGCTTTTTCTGATGATTTACTAAAGTCTTTTGTGATCAATAGGATTTTTCCGAGAATTGATTCTTTAGGATTAAATGAACAAGAATTGCTATCATTGTTGATACATTTCGATCGCGAATTGTACCAAGAACTTCGCAATGAAATGAACGCGATTAATTTATTCAAGGGATTACATAAGTTATGGAAATCGTTTCCTAAAATAAGGTTCCATTTACATTATTTAGACTTTTATTTGGTCCTCTCCAAATCCATTACAAAAGATTTATTGATATATAGGCGAAATTCGTTAGTATTTGCGGCACTTATGGGGTACCAAAAAGCAAAAACGGGTTCTATTAAATCATTAGATGATTTGAGGTGTTATCCCTCTAAAGTGTCTTCAAAAGGTTGGAAACACCTAACATCTTTGAATGAATATCTTTTGTCCTATTATAATGGAACTTGTTCTTTAATTGATGACGGTTTTTTCTATACTAAAGAATTTGCATTAAATGCTATACCTACTGTTATGGTTAAAAAACCAAAATCTTTAGTAGGCTTAGGTGATACCATCTCTCTTTCTTCAATATTAGCAGAACAAGCATTTAAGTATCAACCTAAACTCAAAAAAAATTAGGTGTTTAAATACCGTTATATCCTAAATATCTTAAGGGAAATAGACATAATCAAATGAAAAAAAGAATATTTTCTAATGGATGTTGTTCAAGTGGATAATAAAGAAAATACTGATGTAAATAAGGTTGTATGGAACCAATTAGGCGACAAAATTGGGATGTTCGTATTTAAATTAAAAAAAAAGAACTTATGCAACTGTAGAAACATATTAGAGAGACTATCATCTAAACATATCCCTTTTTCTCTGCATTTTTGTGATAATGAAATACATTTGGTAATCTATATAGAAGATTTAGAAAAAAGAAATGGTAATTCAGAACAAATCAATAAAAAGATTATTGAAGAATTTACCGAATCATCCTTTGCTGCACAAGTATATGCGCATGATTTTTTTAAACTAAAACATAACAAAATATCTATAAGGGAAAATCTTATTGAATTAAAGACAAATAAGCAGAAATCAATGCTTTTTTTTGGTTACATACTCCAAAAAACTAATGAAAAAGTACAAAATATTACCCAGAAATATAAACAATTTTATGAATTGGTCAACAACACAGGAAAATTTAGTTTTGTACTTTCCCAGAGTTCAGAAAAAAACAAAAATAATACTAACTCATGGTCTTTTTTTTTCTATTCAACTAGTTATAACTATAAAGAATTGAACAATTTAAAAGATTTGTTACACAAGGTGTTTAGTTTAGCTTCTGTTAACTTAGAATGGGAATTAAGACAGTTAACTTGTAGTGAGATAGAGTCACATTATGCTAGTTTTTGTTATTATAGGCCTTGGATAAAACATAAAGGAAATATCCTTGAAATAATTGATAGTATATTACCAGTTAAAAAATTAAGTCGTAAAAATGAATTATTAGTTGATAAGACGCACATAAGTCATCAAATAAAACAACCTTTATCTATTGATATTAAATCACCTTTACCTTCTGTTAAAACTTTATTTCCAGAACAATTTGAAAAAAATAGAAAAGAAGGAGCTCATGATTCTGTAGTCTTAGATCATGTTCCAGATGTTTTGACCACAAGAAATGAGCTTAAAGCTGAAAAACCCGATTCAAATTCCCAAATATCAATGAATCCAAGATTGTTCATAAAAAAATTTTTTATCAAACTAAATTTCAAAGAAACTTCTATTTTTGAAGATAATTTTGATTTTGTATTAAGGAAAAATTCTTTTTACATTTTAGTAAAATCTTTTGAGCTAGGACTGACATTAGATGATGCCCATAAACTCGTATCAAGACTTGAATTCATAAAACGGTTCCAAAACAAGTTTCTATGTATAGTTGTAACTGATAAAATAGAGAATGAAATTCATGAGTTCTTTAAAGAATATAATATACTTTTAATTGAGAATAATCTATGCTTATCCAAAGAATATTTTGAAGACAAATTGTATGATAAATTATTATACTCTAATCTTCCCGCACCTATAATGTAATCTATGATACGCGCAATCTAATTTTTTTATTTGAGAGATCCATAATGTTTTTAAACCATTCATTTTGTTCCGCATTGTGTTAATAGAGCTAAAAGTGGAACCTACTTTCTGTGGTAAATCAAAAGTTTTTTAATAAATTCTAAAACCATGAAAATAAGAGTAAATAATTGATTTATCTTATAATTAAGAAAAGTTAGGATTGTGTGATTATAATGACCGGTAGTAAAAGCCCAAAAGGAGAATTTGCAGCAAGAAAATTACAACAGAAGAGAAAACATTTTAGATGGAAAGATATTAAATATAAAAGGAAAATGCTTAGACTGGATAGAAAGGCGGATCCATTAGAAGGCGCTCCAGCAGCCAAAGGTATTGTAGTTGAAAAATATGGCGTTGAAAGTAAACAACCTAATTCCGCCTTACGTAAATGTGTTCGTGTTCGCTTAAACAAAAATGGAAAGCAAATAGGTGCTTTTGTTCCTCATGATGGAGGGCTCCTATATATTGATGAACATGATGAAGTTATTCTTACCAGTATTGGTGGTTCAATGAAAGGAGCAAAAGGTGATCTGCCTGGAATTAAGTGGCAAGTAACTCACATTAATGGTGTAGGAATTGAACAAATCGTTTTAGGTCGTAAACAAAAACCTCAAAGATAAAAACCTCTTTATTTGTTTCTTTACGATGGTCTTATATAGACCTATCTTCTTCTACTATTATAGTCGGTATAATCCGTACTGAGTAACATTACATGTAATAAATGTAATAATGCTCAATCTTAATACATTATAAAATAAAAAGGCGATAATTATGAGTGAAAGTGATATTGAAGCTGTTAGAGCCACACAGTTAAAAGCAGGAAATCATATTGTTAAGGATGGAGATATTTATCTAATTCGTGAAACGGAGAAGTCTAAAGCTGGAAAACATGGCCATGCTAAATGCAGAATAAAAATTGAAAACATATTTACTGGTAGTAGAACGGAAATTACTGTACCTGGAGACACAAAACTGCAATCCCCAATAATTGATAAACGCACAGCTCAAGTTCTAAACATTACTAGTGATAGTGTTCAATTGATGGATATGGAATCTTATGAAACTTTTGAAACTATACTTCCCACTGAAGAAGAAATTAGAGAAGATCTCAAAAAAGGTGAACCACCCGTATATGTTGAATATTGGAGAGTCATCGGTAAAAGACGAATTATGCGTATAAAACCATAAGTTTTTATGTTTTTATTTTTCTTCCTGTTTTTGGGCCGATAGATCAGCCTGGTAGATCGCGACGTTCGCAACGTCGAAGCCTCGGGTTCAAATCCCGATCGGTCCACCAAAGGCAGTTTCAGATATAAAATGCGTTTTTGTCGATACTTTTATTAAAATGTAAACTATCAATAATATAGATAAAAAAACAGAGGAATGTAAATGAAGAACTCCTTAGATTTTGTCAGGACAATTAGGGACCCAATTTATGATGAAGTTAGATTGACAGAAATAGAAAACAAAATTATTGACACACCTATATTTCAGAGATTACGTTGGATTAGTCAATTATCTGGTGTTAAACACGTTTATCCATCAGCTGTTCATACTAGACTAGCACATAGTATTGGGGTTATGCACTTAGCTGGTAGGTATGCAGAAGAAGTGTTTAAAAAACATGAAGATGTGGCATATAAAGTTCAAAAAATACGGCTAGCGGGATTGCTTCATGATATTGGTCATGGTCCTTTCTCCCATCAATTCGATGATATTGTTTTCAAAAAAGTTTATCCTACTATACCTCATGGTCATGATCATCACAGAGATATTATTATCCAGTCTGATTTATTAGTAGATTTAATTGAAGAATTTTGTAATACAGAAGAACTTATGGCAATTTGGAATGGAACAGATAACTTAATGCACCCTCTAATTCAAGGAGCACTTGGAGCCGACAGGTTAGATTTTATGTTACGCGATTCAACATTTGCAGGAACATTGCATTTTGGCATTATCCCAGTAAGTAGAATTATAAATAACACAACAATATATGAACATCAAGCCAGAGATGCAATCCATTATAATTGGAAAGTTTTGGATGATATTTATTCGAGTCTTATAGGTAGATTCTTTGAGTACAAAAACGTTTACTTTCATAAAGCATCACGTGCTGTAGATATAGCTATACAGGCGTTTTTAGAAGAAGCAACTGAACCATTAGAGTTAATTGAACGAACTACTGATTTAACAAAGTATACGTATTTAAATGAATATACCTTATTGGGTGAAATATTTACAAGTTCTCGAGAAGAGTTAAAAAAAGCTAGAATAATAGTTAAAGATTTATTTGATAGACGACTATATAAAGCCGTTTGGGAAAAAATTATTGATGAAACTACTGCAACTGAACTGGGGATCACAGTAGAAGATTTGTGTAACCTAACAGCTCAGAAGTCATTTATCAATAGAATCCAAGAATATTGCAATAATAATGGTGTTCAACTAAAATACAAAATGAAAATTGATTCTACCTACAAATTATCTACAATAAATGAAGAAGAATTCCAAGCATCAAATATTTTTATTTATGATCCCTATGATAAAATAAGACCAGGTACAAAATCTTTTACACTGAATGATGCTTTAAATACAACTCGATATATAGCTAATTTTTCGGGTCCCAAAGCTTATAATTCCTTATTTAAGCTGGTAAGGGTATATGCACATCCTGATGACGCTAAAATTGTCAAAAATATTTGGAAACAAATTCAACCTGAAAAAGATCAGAAAAAAGACGTATCTTTAACTTCTTACTAGTATAATTTAAAAATTGACACATAGCGAGTAGTTTAGTTAAATTATACTTGCATTCTTCAGTTTGAAATGGAATTTCATTTTTTTAATCATTTCTTTTTTCTTCCACTACCTCTCTTTATTGTCCAAATTTTTATTAGAAAATTACAAAAAAATCGTACTTTTTATCTAAAAAGTAAATAAGAATAGAGAGATACTGAAATTATACTATGAGTCACAATTTGGAATAGTTTTAGTTAGAATCTTTAATTTTAGTCTTCTTCTGCAAATTCTTTATAATTAGGGCTCATTGTCAAATCAACTACACCAGTCCCTAATGCTATTGTTTGGCCAACTATAACATTTTCTGTTATTCCTTCCAAAGGATCATATTCGCCACGAACTGCGGCATCCAAAAGATGTTTTACTGTAACTTCAAAGGCAGCTCTAGCAAAAACCGAGCTTTTCTTCCCTGAAATACCATGCCTTCCTATCTGTAATACTTCACCTGTGTGTGTCATAAGATCGGAAACAAGCATTACGTGTCTTTCATCTACATCCAAACCTTGTTCCTTCATAACAGCTAGTGACTCTTTTACTAATGCATTCCTCGCTGCTTCCACACCTAGAGTATCCATTATCTGATTAATGTCACTAGTATAACATCGAGTAGGATCTACACCGGGTATTCTTAGAAGGTCGCTAAAATTACTACCCTCGCTCTGTAAGTGATATCTACCCTCTCTGTCTTTTAAAACTACGATCCTTGAAACATATTTAATTCCCTTAATTGGTATGTCTTTTATCTTTTCTGCTAGTTTTGGTAATTCACTAAACTTTAGTTCTTTAATGGGATTAACAATTATTGTATATTCCTTGTTTTCATCCACTTCAACTTTTGAGTGTCTTCTCTTTGCTTGAATACGTTTTACAACAGTTTCAACATCAATACCCTTATCCTCTAATAATTTAGGATCAAGATTTATTCGAATAACTCCTTCAGAGAAACTATGGTTAATACTAGAAGCGATTTTGTTTACCGTTGTTAGTTCAATTCTTCTTGAAACCTCTTTTGCAAGATCTTCATCGTTTTCTATGTCTTCTGTGAGATATATTTTCATTGTGGGTGTACTTGGGTTTTTTCTTGCATCTAAAATTTCAATTAAACGGGGTAAGCCTCGAAGTACAGACATTTCTGCTACACCAGAATAGTGAAAGGTCTGTAAAGTCATTTGAGTACCAGGTTCACCAATTGATTGAGCAGCAACTGTTCCAACCGCACTACCAGGATCAATTTGGGCGAAATCATAATTTTTTATAATTTCAGAAATTATCATTTCAAGTTGATTTTTGGTAACCTTACGATCTAATATTTCTTCTCTTAATTCATCAATAATGGAATTCGGTATAATTTGCTGATCTTGAAGTTCTCTTAATCTCTTTGTAATCTGATTGTTTGTTAAGGAATTTGACATTATTATCTCTCCTAATTATTGTCGCTCTTATCTTCATCAGAATATGTCTCTAGAACTTTATTTATAATTATAGAAACATTTACTGCTTTTCCATGATCACTTTTAGCTGGATCTACATTATCTTCACCAAATAGAAATTGCACTATTTCCCCGGTTGCATTCCGGACGGTTTTATCATAACAAGAAGAAACATCTTGTAATGCATTCACCAACCTTCTTTGCATGTAACCACTCTGTGAAGTACGAACAGCTGTATCCACTAGTCCCTCTCTTCCACCACATGCATGCATAAAGAATTCAATAGGATTCAAACCCTGTTTAAAACTACTATCAACAAATCCATGGGCTTCTGCTGATAAATCATCTTGTTTAAAGAAAGGTAAGACCCTTCTTTTATATCCTCGGTGGATTCTTTGTCCTCTAACTGCTTGTTGACCAACACACGCACTCATTTGACCAAGATTAAGCATGTTCCCTCTAGCTCCTGTTTTAGCCATGATTAGTGCTTCATTATCCTCGTCTAAGTATTCAGCACTCACATTGGAACTATCGGAACGTGCTTTTGATAGAACTTCCATTATTTTGGCTTCTAACGTTTCTTCTTCTGTACGACCGGGTTGTCTCTCTAATGTCCCCTTCTCATACTTATCGATAATATCTAAAACATCTGTTTTAGCTTTATTAAGAATATTTGTGATCTTTTGTTCGCCTTCATTTGGGATATCAACATCACTAGCACTCATACTGAATCCGCGAAGAGTAATGTTGGTGATTAACATGCGTGTAACACTATCCAAAAAATCTTTGGTTATTTCCGCACCATATTCTTTAAGAATTCGATGTAAAACACTATCTGGGACCTCAGCGCCAAAAGCTTTTTTATCAATAACACCAGACATTAACCTTCCGTCTTTGATTAAAATATATCCTTCATTAGGGCAGTCCCTTTTTTTACATTTTTCATGATTTTCACACATATTGTTTGTCATTGTAAAATCAAAACCATCAGGTAACAAACAGCTAAAAAGTTTTTTCCCCGACCACAAAGATTCCCCGTTTTCATCTGTAAAATCTGAAGATGGAAGAGAATCTAGTCCAGCTGCTGTTAGCAACTGTGAAGTCTCGCTAAGCGTATATTTTGCTTGTTTTCTGGTAAGAAAATAAGCACTAGTAATAAAATCTTGAATTGCTCCAATAATTGGTCCTCCATATCGAGGAGTACTAATTTGTTCTTGAACCCTCATTAAAATTCTAGATTCGGCTTGAGCTTCTTCGCTTTGAGGAACATGCAGATTCATTTCATCGCCATCAAAATCTGCATTATAAGGGCGACAAACTGGTAATGTAAGTCGGAATGTTTTATAAGGAACAACAACAACTTCATGTGCCATAATACTCATTCTGTGTAAACTTGGTTGCCGATTAAAAAGAACTATATCTCCATTGCGAAGGTGGCGTTCAATTATAAAACCGGGTTTTAAGGTATCTCCAACAGCTTGTAAATTTCTAGCATAACGAAGATCTACACGACGACCATCTGGGCGAATAATGTAATTTGCACCTGGAAAAGAGCGTGGCCCTTTCATGACTAATTCTTTCATCTCTTCTATGTTCCACTCTGTAACACGTTCTGGAACTGTTAAAATTTCTGCAATATCACGAGGAACACCCACCTCATTAATGCTAAGGAGGGGATCAGGACTAATGACAGTACGTGCGCTAAAATCAACACGTTTTCCACTAAGATTAGAACGAAATCGTCCTTCTTTTCCTTTAAGCCGTTGTGTGATGGTACGCAAAGCACGACCACTACGATGGCGAGAGGGTGGAATACCGCTAATTTCATTATCAAAATAAGTGCTAACGTGATATTGAAGTAGTTCCCATAAATCTTCAACAATAAGTTGAGGTGCACCTGCTTCACGATTCTCTAAAAGACGTTGATTTATACGAATAATATCAACAAGTTTATGTGTTAAATCATCTTCTGAGCGTATCCCGTTATCAAGTGTGATGCTAGGACGAACACTAACTGGTGGAACGGGTAAAACCCAAAGTACCATCCATTCGGGACGGGCGTATTTAGGATTTATAGACATTAAATAACAATCATCATCTGGAATGTCTTTAAGCCAAGCATGAATATCTAGGGGACTAAATTTGTTGTTTTGTTTTTGACCATTTTCAGTAGGTATTTCCTCAAAATAAGTTGTGGGTTTCTCTAAGCGCACTTTGAACTGTTCAGAACCACAATAAGGACACTCTGATTTCTTTGCTGCACGTTTCATAATGTCATCGGATAGTTCGTAATCTTGAAGTCCCCATTGTGACTCATACTCTTTCATCTTCGAACGAACTTGTTGGATCTCAAACTCGTTGAGAAGGATGCGATGACAAGAACGACAAGTAGCACGAAGAACTTTATAAAGAAGTTTGTTAAAACCAACATGAATAACAGGACGAGAAAATTCTATATGGCCAAAATGCCCAGGGCACGAACCAACGCGAGCACCACATGTTTTACACCGCTGACCAGGATCAATAGTACCAAGAAGTCCATCCATGAGTCCAGATGTGACAGGAGTTCCGTCACTGTCGTAAGTGTCAGGAGTAATAATACGTTCGACACTCATTTTCCGGATCGTATCAGGATCAAGTAAACCGAATTGTATACCTTTAATTGATTTAAAACCTTTTGAACTCATTTAATCTTTCTCCAAAAAACTTTGATTCTCTCCACTAACCAAATCAATTACTCTCAATTGATTTCCCTTCCGTCTTGATAAAAAGGTTTTGATTTTTAACTAATGTTTTCTTTTTGATCTAAACTTAAAGGGTATTTTAATTATATGTATTTTAATTAAAAATTAGTAAAAGTGGCGCCCGAGCCGGGATTTGAACCCGGGTCGAGGGAGTTTTGCGTCCCTTGTCTGCGGTCTCGCAGGGGTCTTGACAGTCCCCCATCATGGCCGAGCTAAACTACTCGAGCTTTTTGGTAATTTTGCTTTTTTTGTGCTATTTTTATGAGAAACACTTTCCCATTTAAACTTGTCGTTTTTGAACAGCTTGGTGTATTTACTTTTATTTAAATAATATATTCTAAGAGTCTTAACTTTCATTTCATCAACTGTTTACTCTTTGATGGAGAAACGAAACTTGGTAAAGAAGCATATATTATTAAATTAGTTTTTATACATGATATTGATGGCTTATGACAAAAGCAAAGATAAAAACTAATAAAGGACTAATATTTATTGGATTTTTTGACCAATCAACACCTAATACTGTGAAAAATTTTGTTGTTTTAGCTAAATCCCATTTTTATGATGATGTAACTTTTCACAGAGTAATTCCCAATTTTGTTGTACAAGGTGGAGATCCAGATGGAACTGGGCGTGGAGGCCCAGGTTATACCATACCCGATGAATTCGCCAATGATAAACAAAAACATACCTTGGGCGCTATCTCCATGGCTAATACAGGTGAACCAAATTCAAATGGCTCACAATTTTTCATAGTTTTGAATCCTGATAATTGTAAACATTTGGATAACAAGCACACAGTTTTTGGACAGGTAATTGAGGGAATGGAGACTGTAAACAAAATTGAGCAAGGAGATAAAATCTTAAAAGTAAATATTATCGAAGAAAGTGATTTGATCAAAAATCATCAGTTAACAAGATTGTAATTTCTTACATTTTTTAAATCGATATATATGTAAACTGTTTTTGATTTTAAACCCTTTAGATAGCGTAGGGGTAGATGTAAAAAATTTTGAGACATATGGTGGCTCGGAGGGGTTTCGATCCCCTGACCTCAAGATTTCCCATCCGAGGTTCTAGACTGGAACTAGCCCTTTTAATCAAGATTATGAGTCTTGCGCTCCACCGTCTGAGCTACCGAGCCATTTTATTTCACTTTTTTCCACATGAAAGTTTATTCTTGTTTTTTAGTTAAATATTTTTGTATCAAATCATGTCCTTTTCCTATTTTGTTTCGACAAGGAATAGGAAAACGTGTATTGGCTCTCTTTAAAGCTTCTACTGCATGGTCATAGAACCTTGCATATGTCCTTATTGTAACTAGTTCTTGTCCCTCTTTTACTCTGGCAGCTCTATCAGTTGGTTTTCCAAATGATAATCTCATACCATCCTGGATACGATCTGCTCCAGCCACTGCCATCATTTTATTTTCTCGTAATATATGGTGTGGTTTAACTCTTATAGTCATATGGTAGTTCTTTATTCCAACTTTTTTCTGTAAATATCGGTTTACTGCCATTCTTGCGGCTTCTAAAGCCGTATGTCTAATTTGGCAGCTTTCATCAGCTGTCAAATGGAGGTGAACAGGAAATGTTTCTTTTCTGTTCCCAGAATCATAAGCTCTGATTCTTGAATCTGGTGCTCCTCTTACGTATTTTTTTGTTCTAGTATATGCAGGACCTTTTACTCGTCGATAACATCTAGCTGGTCTTTTACCCATAATTATCACCTAATTTTATCTTAATTAATATCATTATCTTGCAGAAAGGGCTATCCTTTCTAGTTCTTGTTTCTTTCTAACAGCAGAGCTATTTGAGTCTCCTGAGGCTGCCAACATTAATTCTTCGGATACTATTTCTTCTGCTGATTTTACATTATTGAAACTCTTTTGTATTATAGCAATTGAAAGATAACGGAGTGCAATATCAACCCTGCGAAGAGGTGCAATGTCTACACTACTGTGTTGTACAACACCACCATAAGTGATCCTTGTTGTTTCCTCTCTTGGAGCAGCATTACATATCGCATCAACTAATATTTGAATTGGATTTTTATCCGTTCGAAGATGTATTATTTCAAAAGCAACTTTAACAATATTGATTGCTCTTAACTTCTTTCCAGCATTTCTCTCTCTTCTCATGAGCTGATTGATAAATCTCTCAACAATATTCATTTCAGCTTTTTTAAATCTCTGGTCTTGATTTCTTCCGCCAGAATGAGGATAATAGATTGGTTTCAGTGATATATATCTTTGTAAACCCAAATCATTAATTTCTACATCCTCAAAGGACCATTTACCAAATAATTTAATTGAATCTTCTTTGCTCATTTTACTGTCCTCTTCTGATATTTAGCCAAACCCGATGATATTTAAAAATCTAATGTTGAAAGACCAACTTTAGATGTGAAAAAGTTAAAGTTTCATACGTTTAATTAGCCATGGAGCAAGTAATATGATTGTGGGTCCAAGAAGTGCATAACGAAGAATGTCTAAAGTGATTTCTAACCATGGAACATGTACGATTATAGTTCCAAACAATATTTTTAATCCAAAATATATGGTTGAAAATGTAAGCATTGCAATTACAAAGCGAAGAATGTATTTCCACCACTTGTCAGTCTTTGTATCATAGTTTACAAAATGTTCTTCAACAGAATATGATAATGTAGCTGTAGCAAAAAGCGTAAGATATTTGATATTATTTATAAAAGTTTCATGATTATCAATTAATAGCGTAAAAATAACAATAAAAATACTGAATAATCCGATAATTATTAAGAATTGATATTGAATTTTCATTTTTTTCATATAATTTGTAACTGGTTCTTCAAAAAGAACATACAAACCTAAGATAATTAATCCCAGTCCCAGTCCCATTAAAACATCTGTAAACCAATGAACTTGAAGATATATTCGTGAAAAACTCACCAAAGCTATTAGTAAAACTAGAGCAAGATTTATCCATCGTCTCTTAATCATTGTTATAAGTGTTCCAAATAATGTTGTTGGAAGTTGTGTATGACCACTTGGAAGACCTGGATCCGTTGCATTAACACGATAGTGTCGAGTACTATCTGGTCTAGGAAGATTGAAAGCATACTTTAAACTCGTATTGATGAATGTTGAAAAAAATAGAACAAACATTGCTCTGAACCCTTTTTTCTTATTCCATATATAATAAAGTGATAACAAAATAAAAACATAAGATAAAAATTCGCCAATATTTGTGATGTAAAAAAACACCTCAGCGAGAAAAGTAGTCCTATTATTCAACAAGTAGTCAGAGATAAAAAGATCCAATTGATTTCTCTCAGGGTATGAACTATAGACAATAATGAGTGATATAATAGAAGACATTAATCCAGTAATTATAAGCGTGATTCCGGCTTGTTTTTTATTCATAGAAAACATATCAAATACTCATAAATATATTTTTTGTGCGTTATTTATCAAGAATATTAACTACATCGATAAACTTCTGAATATCCTTTTCTGTATTAAAAAAATGTGGTGATACTCTTATACCGTTGAATCTATTAGCACAGCTAATAGCTTTTTTTCGTAATAACAAAATCATTTCATTGGATTTAATCTTTTTTGGTATAAAATTGACAATTCCACTTATTTTATCTGATTCAATTGGTGATTGTAGTTCATAATTTTTATCTATGAGATTATCAAGTAACATTTTTACTAAATTTTTGATATGTCGTTCAATTTTTGCTACTGAGATTTTCTGAATAAGCTTTATGGAATTATCTAAACCAAAAATATTAGAAAAGGCTGGATTCCCGATTTCAAATTTTCTACCGGTATTAGCAAATGTTTTATTTTTTAATGCATAACTATCCAAGGGGTCATAATTCAACCAACCTCTAAAAGGCGGATCTAGTTGTTTTGCTATTTCTCTCTTCACATAGAGAAAACCGACCCCTAATGGACCGACTAACCATTTATGTCCCCCACAGGCAATAAAATCAGCTTTAATTTGCTTGTTATCAAATTCTAACGCACCAATACCTTGGATTGCGTCAACTAATACCTTACAGTTATAATCGTGAGAAACTTTTATTATTTCTTTTAAAGGCATTTTTGCTCCACTAGAGTATTGAACAAATGAGATAGTTACCAATTTAGTACGATTAGATATCGCCTCGTTCACTTCTTCTGGAGTCACATAGCCTTTTTTGGCTTCAATTACTTTCATTTTTGTCCCATATTTATCACATATGGCTTCCCATGGTGTATAATTGCTCGGGAATTCTAAATCACAAAGAACGATTTCATCTTCTTTCTTCCATGGTAAAGCATAAGCAATAGTATTAATCCCTTCTCCCGTGTTTTTTAAAAAGGATATTTCTTGTTTTTGCACATTAATTAAATCTGCAACAGTTTTTCTTGCTTGTTCCATATTTTTTAACCAGCTATCATATCGCTCCTCTCCATATCCTGCTCTTTCGTGCAAAAAAGTATTAATGGTCTGAATTGTGGAGACAGGTAATGGACTTGTTGCCGCTGTGTTAAGATAAGTCATTTTTTTTGTTATTGGGAATTCTTTCTGGGTTTTTTCACTATTAATCATTTTTATTCTATATTAATATATATGATATGATTCATATTTTTTTCGTCTTCTCTCTTATTGAAATTATAACAATGGAAAAGAAGACTAAAATTCCTCCAGTAATTGTCCAAATCGTTGGGATTTCAGTAAATAAAATGGCTTCTAAAACGAAAGCGACCAAAACTTCAATAAGCATTAAAATACTACTTGGTCCTGCTTCAATTTGTTTAAGCCCATACGTATATAATCCAAATGCAACAACAGTACAGATGATAGATAAATAGCATACAGCTAATACAGACTCAAAAGTGATTTGTAAGGATATTTCCCTAATTGAATATTGAAAAAATACAAAGGGTAAACATGATAATAGAAAAAGAGTAGTCCATAAAAGTGTAACAGAGAAAATGTCAAAACTTGAATGCTTTGGATTTTTATTCAAAAAATTCTTTGAAATAATGATATATGCTGTCCAAGCTAAACTTGAAAGAAGAATGATTAAATCTCCCATTATAGTACCCTTACTTAATTGAGAGAAGTTAAGATTAGTAGAAATAAAAAAAACCCCTGAAACACCTATTACTCCACTAATTAAAACGGACCAATGATACTTCTCTTTAAGTACTAAAGGTGAAAAAATTGGAACTATGATGACATAAAAATTTACAAACAGTGATGCTTTACCAGCTGTTGTGTTTTGTTGTCCAATAAACTGAGATAGAAAAGCTAATGCATTTATTAATCCTATAATTATTACATCCTTCTTCAGAAGTAGTTTTTTTATTTTTTGTATTCTAGATAAAAAGAACGGTGTTAAGATGATAACCGCAAGAGAAAATCGAAAAAAAACAAAAAGGACGGGAGTAATATATTCTAATCCCCATCTTACTGCAATAAAGCTTGTGCCCCAAAGAATTGCAGCTAAAACTATCAAAAGTAGTGGATACATATTTGAAATCTGATCATGATTAACCGACATAAGGGTATTTTTCTCCCTATGAGTTTATATACTAATCTCTAACTATATTAATTAGTATGTCTAGAAACTTGTTACCATTATTACTATTAAAACATATGGGGATTATCAAAGGGAACACACAATTCCAGAAATTAATGTTTTTATTAAATTTTGAGTACAATGTAGATACAAGATATGTCTTTGAGCCTTGGAAATATGGTCCTTATTGTGAAATCTTATCTCAAGATGTAGACACATTAACAGAATATGGTTACATTTATCATGAGAAAAAAGAACTAACAGAAGGAGAAAAAATTAATCGGTATCAGTTGACTGAATATGGCGAACAATGTCTTCTTGAACATGAAATCAATCAATCTGTTGAATCAATAATTGAAGATTTATGTCAAAATTTCGGAAATTTAGCATTAAGAGCATTAATTGAATATATATATGAAAAATATCCAGACTATACAATAAAGTCAGAAATAAAAGACGAATATTGTCATCCCAATCCAAAGCTTTCTGGCTTTAAACCCGCGAATGAGTTGATAATGAAGCCAACAATCAGTCCTTCATTTGTTGATTGGTTGGAGGATGAGTTAAAAGAAACCAAGGAGAGATTGAATGTTGTAGACGCTCCTGTTTTTCAAAATGAAGCAGAGACCCCAGTAGATGAAATCATATTATCGATGCTTGATATCGCATATGAAGATCTAAATGAACAAGCACAAAATATTACTACTGAAATAGCCATACATGACTATGAAGAATCTGGTAATATAAATAATCAAATCTATTTTATCTTGGAAATGATTCATGAGATGCTAAATGCATTAACAGAAAATGATATTATTGGAGTATTCACGGAATTTGCTAATATTCAAACAAATATGCAAATGCTGCATGAAAGACTAGAGTTGCACGCTTTATCGTTAAAATCTGCATTAATAAGAAAGGTACAAGAGTTCATGGGTGAGGTAAATTACTTACTTGAGAGTATAGACAAACTAATTATGTTATGATGTTTAAAAACACTCCCCCAAAAGGTTAGGGGGGTGAAAATGTCCCCCTTCTCATAGAGAGGTTGATTGGTTTTTTTGCAAGAGAAGCTGTACTTTGAAGATGTGGATCATGAAAATGGAAATGAGTGAGGAACAAAAAAGATTGGTCAAGCTGTATATGGGTAATTTGATGGGTCTCAAACAAATAGGTTTTCAAACAAATCAAGATCCTAGGACATTTAAGAAGAAAATAACTTCACTAGGTATAGAAATACCTTATCCTGGTTCTATCTGGACAAAAATGAAAAAACATATTGAAGGAGCCTATCTTAATTCCATACCTTATTGGTTAATAGAAGTTATTTCTGGAATCATGTTAGGTGATGGAAGTATGAGATTACAGAGTAAAACTTTTTTTCACCCAAATCATCCAACATTAGAGCATTATAAAGTAACAATAAACTTGTTAAATGAAATACAAGAAAAGGTAAAAGAGGGTTTAAGCTTAACGAAAACTGATGTAAGGGAATGGAATAAAGGCATTCAGACTATTAGATATATAAATACAGCAAACTTAAGGATGCACAAATCAATCTTGGAACTAGAATGGGTAAAAGTATTAGCTAAAATATTCAATGAATACTTTCAGATTCAGCCTTTTGTAAAAAAAAATTTAACTAAATCAACAAAATGGTCATGTGGGTTTGATACTTCATCTAGTGTACAACTATTTAAAATCTGGAAACAATGGTATAGAGTTGAAGGAGACAAACAGTCTAAAATCCTACCAAATATCGTTAAAATAACGCCAAATGTGCTTCTACATTGGTATGTTGGAGATGGATATTATTGTAATACAGATATATCCTTATGTTCCCACAATTTTACATGGAAAGAACAAGATATGTTAGTTTGTTTATTGAAAGAACAAAATATAAAAGCTACAATAAGAGAAAAAAGCGGTGTTTATTATGTCGGAATATCTACAAAAGAGAGTAATAAAGAAATTTTCTTTGAGTACATAAGGCGAGCAAAATTTTACAAACAAGCAAAAAAACTGTTCCCACATAAATTTAGTGCAAAGATAACGAAAAGAAAGATAGTAAAAAAAATGAAAATTGAACATCCAGAATATTTTAAGAATAGTCCTGAAATAAGAAAAAAAATATTGATAAAACTTTCAGAAATGTAAAAAATTAAGAAAGAGAAAAAATCAGTTTTTCTCATATTTTAAAGTAGCGTGTGCAGCAGCTATTCGAGCACTAGGAACTCTGAAAGGAGAACAACTGACATAATCCAAGCCAATTTTGTAACAAAATTCAATTGAACGAGGATCACCGCCTTGTTCACCGCATATACCTATTTCTAATTTTTCATTTGTTTTTCTTCCATCTTTTACGCACATTTCCATTAATTTTCCGACACCTTTTTCTTCTATTGATACAAATGGATCTCTTTCAATTAATCCCATTTCCATATACTTTGAAATAATTTTTCCCGCATCATCTCTGCTGAACCCTAGTGTCATTTGATGTAAATCGTTTGTTCCAAACGAATAGAAATCTGCTCCTTTTTCTCCTCCCGCTATTTCTGCACTTGTTAGCGTCGCTCTTGGTACTTCAATCATTGTTCCTATGAGATATTTGAATGTTACTCCTTCTTCTTCAAAAACCTCTTTAGCCACGTCTTCTATATATTTTCTTTGGTTTTTAAACTCTGATTCAAACCCTATTAAAGGGATCATAACCTCGGGATATACGTCCTTCCCTAGTTTTTTCACTTTAGCAGCAGCTTTAAAGATAGCTCTTGCTTGCATTTTCGTAACTTCGGGCATTGTAATCCCCAATCTACATCCCCTAAGGCCAAGCATTGGATTCTGTTCATGCATATCTCGAACTATTTCTAGTAGTTCATATTTTTCTTTTAATTCTTCTCTTGATACTCCTTCTAGACGTTTCTCATATATCTCAATAAGTAACTCTTCTTGTTTTGGTAGAAACTCATGCAGTGGAGGATCAATTAATCTTATGATCACTGGTTTTCCTTCAGCAACATTGAATAATCCTTCAAAGTCTTTCTGTTGAATTGGTTCTAATTGATCAATGTGTTTTTGTCTTTCTTCTTCTGTTTTAGCAAGAATCATTGATCTCACTATATCAAGTGCTTCAAAAAACATATGTTCTGTTCTACAGAGACCAATACCCTCTGCACCGAAATCTAATGCTTTTTGGAATTGATCTGCTTTATCCGCATTTGCTTTTACACCAATTTTTGCGATATCATCTGCCCAATCCAAAATTTTTGACATACTTTCAGGTAATTCAGCCGGGGTTGTTGGTAGCTCACCTTTATAAATGGTACCATCTGTTCCGTCGATAGTAACCCATTCTCCTTCTTTGATCAATAAACCATTACCTTTTAATTGGCATGTTTCAATATCAATCTTTATTCCCCCTCTCTCACTTCCGACAATACATGCTTTACCGATCTGTCTTGCCACAATCGCTGCATGAGATGTTAAACCACCTTTTAATGTCAAAATACCTTTAGACGCGGCCATACCATGAAAATCTTCGGGAGTTGTTTCAACGCGAACTAAAATTGTTTCTTCACCTTTTTTAGCTGCTTCTTCAGCTCTATCTGCATCAAAGTACGCCTTACCAGAAGCAACTGCAGCTCCTGCTGCTAAACCAGTTCCAAGTAGTTTTTTTTCTAAATCTTTCTTTATTTCTTCACTTGATTTATAGGGATCAATTTCTTTCCAATTCAAACTTGGAAACAAAGAATTATCAACATCCGATGGTAAAATGCGTTGTACAGCTTCTTTTTTAGTGATTAGTTCCTCTTGCACCATGTCATAAGATATATTACCCGCTGCAATACCTGTCCTTTTACCAGAACGGGTTTGAAGCATATAAAGTGTTCCTTCTTCAATAGTGAATTCCATATCTTGCATGTCTCTATAATACTTTTCAAGATCCTTTGCAATAGTAATTAGTTGCTCATAAACCTTTGGCATGTCCTCTTTAAGATTCTCTATCTCTTCTGGCGTTCTAATTCCTGCAACAACATCTTCACCCTGTGCATTGATTAAATATTCACCATAAACTTTCTTTTCACCTGTTGATGGATTGCGGGTAAAAGCCACACCTGTTGCTGATGAATCGCCTTTATTCCCAAAAACCATGGTTTGAATATTAACCGCTGTTCCTAAATCGTGGGGAATATCTTGATAATTCCGATAATCTATAGCTCTTTTATTATTCCAGCTATTAAAAACTGCTCTAATAGCCTTATCTAGTTGATCACGTGGATTCTGTGGGAAGTCTTCTCCCAGATGTTCTTTGTAAATGGATTTATTTATTTGTACAAGTTTTTTAAGCTCTTCTGCAGGGATCTTAGCGTCAGATTCGACACCAATTTCCTCTTTTACTTTTTCAAGTTTCTTCTCGAAATGAGCTTTTGATAGTCCCATAACAACATCAGCAAACATGTAAATGAACCGTCGATAACTATCGTAAGCAAATCTAGTATTATTTGTAGATTTGGCTAATCCTTCAACGGAAACATCATTTAAACCTAAATTTAGCACAGTATCCATCATACCTGGCATACTAATTGCTGCACCAGAGCGGACAGAGACAAGTAATGGGTCTTCGTTATCGCCTAATGTTTTTCCAATTTGTTTTTCTAAGGCTTCTAATGCATCATCTATCTGTTCTTTTAATCCTTCTGGATACTCATTGTTGTTGTCTAAAAAGTGCAAACAAGCTTTGGTTGAAATCACAAATCCAGGAGGTACGGGTAATCCTATAGAGGTCATTTGAGCAAGATTAGCTCCTTTTCCTCCAAGTAGGGATTTCATACTAGCGTCTGCTTCGCAAATATTTTTTTTAAAGAATTTATATACGTATTTTTCACTCATAATAATAGGCACCTGTTTGGTTTCCTTATTAAATAATAGTCAAATCAATCTCGGAGTATTTGTTTTTTAATATTATGATTCATTTCATTTTTATTTACAAATATTACATTACGTATGTTAAAACTGTATTGGCTTTTATTAATTGAAAGTATTATCATTTAACCATATTTCTTTCGTAAAAATATTTCTTTATGCGGTATAATAACTCTCGAGTTTATAGGAATGCGTAACCAAAGTTTTAGATATAACTTCTTATATCTATTAAAAACATCTCTTCCAATTATCTCTATATTAAGACAATATTTAACAAACTAGTAAATTTTAGTATATTTAATGCATGAAAAATTAATATTACTAACAAATGACGATGGAATTAATTCGCTTGGCTTACAATCTCTCTATGAAGTTATAAAAGACAAGGGAAACACCATATGTGTCGCCCCCGTATCACCTAGTTCTGCTGTATCCAAATCCTTAACTTTTCATAAACCTATTAGATATAGCAAATACACTTTTCCTGATGGAAAGAAAGGGTATAGTACCACAGGTTCGCCTGCAGATAATGTTCTCGTTGGTATACATTTATTGAAGAAAAAACCGGATCTTGTAGTAAGTGGCATTAATTATGGTGATAATTCATCGATACATTCAATGCTAACTTCTGGAACTTGTGCAGCGGCATTTGAAGCTTATTTTAATAAGATACCCGCTGTGGCCTTTTCAACCTCTCTCTCTCATGATTCACAATTAATTGAGCAAAAGGGTATTGATTTCAGTAAATTTGCAATGGTGTCTGGTGCAATAGTTGAACTACTACTTGAGATTGAGTGGCCCATAGGCTTAGCTTTTTTAAATGTAAATTTTCCCGCTACAATAAATTCTGAAACAAAAGTACATGTCACGTATCCGACTTTATATAAATATGATAACTATATGGTACAGAAAGATGATCCAAGGGGTCTGCCCTATTTGTGGCTTTGGGGTGAGCGCAAGACAACTTTTCCCGAGGGTAGTGACACATGGGCTGTTGTTCAGAAGAAAGGAATTAGTGTAACACCTATTTCATTAAATTTACATGACATTACTGACCAATCACAAGGTTTAGCTTGTTATATACAAGAACATCTCGATGATTTACCTTTATAATAGTTTATAGTAGATTATTTTTGTATCGTTCACTTTAAATAATAATAGCTATAGTGTGTGTGCATATGGATCTTCAGAACAGAGAGTACCAAACATATATTCAGAAAGAAATAAAGAACCATGTGAAAAAGGACCATAGTGTTATACTTGAATTAGATTGTGGTATGGGAAAACGTGTTATAACTTATAATTTACTTACAAGGATTTTTCCAGACAAAAAAATAATTGTTTTTTTACAAAATTATTCTTCTCTACAAGAAACATTACATTATCTAGAAGAAGAATATGGTGGAGTTAAGGGTTTAGTAGCCATACAGAGTGGATATAATTCTGACTATAGGAGAACATTAATACAAAATAATAGAGTAATCCTTTCATTACCAATTGTTTTCAATAATACATTAGAAAAATATCCTAAAATTATTAATGATTTGGACATTGTAATAATAAATGAAATTGACCAAATTATTCGAAGAGTATCTCAAAAAAATGTTCTCTGTGTGCCTTGGAACAAATTAATTCCAAAGTTGAAGCATATAAAATTTATAGGTATGAGTGGAACATTACGTGACAATCATACAATTTTTGATGATGATCAACTCAAAATAAGAAATGAATTGAAGACACTACGTGACGTATTACCCAATGCTAAACTGATTACAATTGAAGATTTTATTGATACGGATTTAAAAGAATATATTAGAAATACAGAGGTGCATTTAATACCTATTCAAGATAAGAAAACCAAAGCGGTTTTGCTTTTTTTAACTGAAGAAATAAAAAAGGTAAAAACACAAATAATGGCGGATTTAGAAGAATATGCTCCACATCAACTTAAGAAAGCAAAAGAGAACTTTTATGGAAATTTGGGTTTATTTGATATCGAGACAGAATTATTACAAAAAATAAATCGATTGTTGTTGCTTAGAAAGTATGTCTATTCTATGCCCGTTAAGAGTTATACCAATTATCTAAATCGATTTGGTTTTAACAATCAAGTTACAAGTGGATTGACACACAGAAGTGGTAAAGAGCTGGAAATCATGAACATAGTAAACCAGCATAAAAAAAGTGCCATACTGTGTTCATATCTATCAACGGTTTATTCGTTATCTGAATTAATCGCTGAACAACAAATAAAAACATTTATCGTAACAGGTAAGATTAGAAATAAAAATGAAGTGATTAATAATTTTAAAGAAGCAAAGAAAAAAGCTGTTTTATTAATGTCTCCAGTTGGAGAACGAGATATTGACATACCAGATACAGATGTTCTAATCGTGTTTGATGTGGTGAACTCAGCAAAGACAATTTATCAAAAAATCAAACGGAGTCGAGGGGGAGATGTTTATATCCTTTTTTATGATGAAACACCTGAACGTTCAAAGGTTAGACGAGTAGTTAGTAAAATTGTTATTAGATATCCGTGGTCTACTATTTTTTACTCAAAAAATTAAACTTCTTTTAATAGAAGTCGTTATTCATAAGCTTTTTATTGGCTAGAAAAGTTTGGTTACAAGGACAAATAATTTTTATATATTCCGGGATGTTATAAATGAGTAGTAAACTAAATAATAAAAACACAAATGTCCGTTGGACCATCATGAATTCAATGTTCAAAGAACTTGGTCTTGTACGACAGCATCTTGATTCTTTTAACAATTTTATTGAAAGTGGTCTAAAATCTGTTCTTGAAGAGATAGATGTGATAGAACCCGAAGATTCAGAATTCTATGTTAAATTAGAAGAGGTTGAAATTGAAGACCCAACCGTTCGTGAAGCAGATGGTTCTCAAACACCTTGTTTCCCAATGGAAGCAAGAATTAGAAATCTGACTTATGCTTCAAGGTTGAACTTGATTATGACTCCTGTTCATCGAGATCCAAATACGGGAGTTGAGACTCAGAGAGAAACAACAAAAGTATTTATAGGTTATCTTCCCATCATGTTGAAATCAAGTAAATGTGTTCTAAGTAATTTTTCAAAAGAACAACTAATTAAATATGGAGAAGATCCAAAGGATCCTGGCGGTTATTTCATAATAAATGGTAGCGAACGAGTAATTGTGACACAAGAAGATCTGGCGCCTAATAGAATACTCACAGAAAGATTAACAAAAAAAAGTAACATAACTTCTGAAGCAAAAGTATTTAGTGTGCATCATGGTTTTCGTGCTCCTGTTACTGTTGAGCATACAAAAGATGGACAATTAAGAGTAAGTTTCCCAAGTATGCCAAGAAAAATTTCTCTTATTTTGTTAATGAGAGCATTGGGAATTGAGAGAGATGATATGATTGCAATGGCTGTTAGTCCAACTCCTGAATTACGTTCACGGATAATGTCTATTTTGATGCGCGAATCATCTGAAGTAGACACAACAAAAGATGCTCTCGATTACATTGGAAAGAGAGTGGCTGTTGGTCAAACAAAAGAATATCGTATCAATCGTGCCATGCAAGTACTTGACAAATATTTGCTTCCACATCTTGGAAGTGATGAAGAGTCTAGAATAAAGAAAGCGTTTTTCTTGGCAAGAATGGCACAAAGATTACTTGAATTAGAAGAAGGATTAAGAGAACCTGATGATAAAGACCACTATGCAAATAAAAGATTAAAATTAGCTGGTGATTTGCTCTTAATGCTATACCGTGTGGCATTCCATGCTCTTTGTAGAGATATTAAATATCAATTAGAGCGAGTAACGGTGAGAGGTAGAAAACCAAATCTTAAAACAGCAGTACGTGCAGATTTAATAACTGAAAGATTAAAACATGCTTTAGCAACGGGTAATTGGACGGGTGGAAAATCAGGTGTCAGTCAGCTGCTAGATAGAACAAATTATATGTCTGCCTTGAGTCATTTAAGAAGGGTTGTAAGCCCATTAAGTAGAAGCCAACCCCATTTTGAAGCTAGAGATCTTCATCCAACACATTTTGGTAAAATTTGTCCAAGTGAAACACCAGAAGGACCTAATTGTGGTCTAGTCAAAAATTTAGCTTTACAAGCTTATATTAGTGTGGGTATTAATCCAAATCTGATTGAAAAAGTAATAGTTGATGATCTGGGTGTTCATAAAATAGAAGCAAAAAATCTAACCTCACCAAATTCTCCATTCGTTAAATTATTGGCAGATCCTAATACTGCTAAAGTTTTTTTGAATGGTAGTTTCTTAGGTGTGATAGATGATTCCAAAACATTTGTTAATAGTTTCATTGAAAAAAGAAGAAAAGGAGAGATTTATCATGACGCAAATATATCTAGTTTTGAGGATACTCACGAAATAAATATAAATTGTGATGCAGGAAGAGTAAGAAGACCATTGATTATTGTTGAAGATGGAGAATCCCGATTAAAGAAAGAGCATCTGAATTCAATTGCTAATGGTAAATGGGTGTGGACAGATCTCATAAGAGATAGAGTTATTGAATATGTAGATGCAGAGGAAGAAGAAAATCTACTGATTGCAATTGATGAAAATAAAACGAATCGTGATACAACCCATATGGAAATTGTCCCAAGTACAATGTTGGGTATTTGCGCTTCCTTGATACCTTTTCCAGAGCATAACCGTTCTGATCGGAATGTGTATGAAGCAGGGATGGCAAAACAAGCATTAGGGTTGTATGCTGGTAATTTTAGATTTAGAGTTGATACAAGAGCTCACATTTTACATTATCCACAAAAACCTATTGTTAAAACACATGGAATGGATCCCATAGGATTTGAAGATAGACCAGCCGGACAAAATTTTGTGGTTGCGTTACTTTCATATGAAGGTTATAATATGGAAGATGCATTATTGATAAATAAAGCAGCCATAGAAAGGGGCTTGGGTAGAAGTACATTCTATCGTACTTACGATGCCGAAGAAAGAAAGTATCCTAATGGACAAGAAGATACATTCGAAATACCAGATGAAACAGTAAGAGGATATAAGGATGAATCTCAATATGTACATCTCGGTGAAGATGGGATAATAGAACCAGAAATAGCAGTTGATGGCAGTAGAGGCGAAGTTCTTATAGGTAGAACGAGTCCTCCCAGATTTTTAGAAGAATATACGGAATTTGATGTTCCTCCACAAAATCGAAGAGAAACAAGTAAAGCAATAAGACACGGAGAAAAAGGGATTTCTGATTTAGTTATTCTGTCTGATACAAATGAAGGAAATAGACTCGTTAAAGTAAGAGTTAGATCAGAAAGAATACCAGAAATTGGAGATAAATTTGCAAGTAGACACGGACAAAAAGGGGTTATTGGTTTGATTGTACCACAAGAAGACATGCCATTTACAGCTGAGGGGATAACCCCCGACATAATTATCAATCCTCATGCAGTACCAAGTCGTATGACAGTAGGACATCTTATGGAGTTGTTGGCTGGAAAAATTGGTTCGCAAAAAGGGACTTCTATGTACGGTACAGCTTTTAGCAAAACGACCCCAAAGCAACTACACGATGAGCTGAAAAACCTAGGTATGAACCCATTAGGACGTGAGGTCATGTATGATGGAAAAAGTGGTAAAAAAATAGAAGGAACAATCTTTGTTGGATGTCAATTCTATCAAAAATTACATCATTTAGTACAAGATAAGCTACACGCCAGAGCAAGAGGACCAATTCAAATGCTAACTAGACAACCTACAGAAGGACGAGCTAGAGAAGGCGGTCTAAGGTTTGGTGAGATGGAACGGGATTGTTTAATTGGGCATGGAACATCAATATTACTTAAAGAAAGATTATTAGATGAATCAGATAAAACAGAAGCCCTAATTTGTTCCAAATGTGGATTTTTAGCAATGTATGATCGAAATAGAGATCGTTATCAGTGTCCTGTATGCAAAGAAGAAACAACGGTTTCAAAGGTTGTAATAAGTTATGCATTCAAATTGTTAATGCAAGAACTGATGAGTTTGGGCATTGCTCCACACATACAACTAGAAGACATAGCCTAATTCATCTTTTTTTATTCTTTATTCTTGTTTAATATTTTTTATTCGTTCTAAGATCATATTATTGTATTCATTTGAACTGATCTCTATAGTTCTAAATATATTAAGTTCTTCTGCCAATATTTTTGCTATTAGATGATAACAATATTTGAGTTCTTTTCTATTTATTACTCGAATTTGAAAGTCATAGCATTCACAAAAGTTAGAGTCAATAATTAAATAAGGTTTTTTTGATCCTTTAACCTCCCAGATGTGCTGATTTTTTGAGATGATTAATTTCTTGACGCCATTTTTTTTAATCACTTCAATAGCTTTTTCCCCTCTCAGACTAAAGGCATCAATAATTTCATTTTCCAGTATTTCTGTTAATCTTTTTTCTTTTTTAAGATAAAAGAGTGATTTCTTCATATTTTCTTCGTCAATATCCTTTTTTGACATATTTATAACCATTTTAGTTAAGTATACTAAAAATATGCAAAGTTAACTATATAAGTTAACCTTGACCATAAATTATCATCAATTGAATGATGTATCTATGAAAGATCATTGTTTAATAATTACATCCAAGTTACCAAACTGGCGTTGAACTAACTCCTTAACTTTCTTAATGTTTTTCCCATTTCGCCCTATAGCTCTGCCTTTATCAATATTACGAACAGAAACTAGAGCCACCTCTCCCGATTTTCTTTTTTCGATTGATATATCTTGAATTTTTATTGGTAAAAAACAATTTTTAATGAATTTTTTAGGATTACTCGAATATTCTATTACTTCTGCATCTTTTGCAATAAGTTCTTTGAAGCGGTTAATATTAGAACCCCTCCTCCCTATTGCAATCCCTGCTTGTCCTTCTTCTACAACAAATATTACTTTGTTCTCTTCATCATCAACAATACAATCTCGAACCATTACGTTTACAATACCTTGTAACATAGTTATATATTGCATTTCGTTATGAGATAATTTAACTCCAACCATTTTATCAGCCTTAATTATGTTTCCTGTCAATTTAGTTGTATCTTATTGACTGTACACTATTCTTGATTTTTTTCAAGTAGTATAGTTTGTTTATGAAAGTATATAAATTATACGCAAAATATGTGCATTTATAGCTCATTATATTTTGGTATTGATATCCCCAATGCTTTCATGGTGTTTAAATAAAAGAATAAAAACGATTTTATCCTTTTAATTTTCAATAACGTCTAGAATATCACTGTCTCCTGTTTCGATAATTGCTAGAGTAGAAATGAAATGTGGTCTTCCACACGCAGCACCTAAATCTAATGAAGATCCTTGATATTTTAAGACGGGTATCTCAGCCAGTTTGGCATATCGTTTTATATCTTGTTCAATATCAATTGGGGCATTATTAGCAAGAATTACTAATTTTGCTTTTTTATTCACTAGTGCATTACTTGTTGTTTTTACACCAAATGTTGCTTCACCTGTATCTACAGCAATTCTTATGCTTCTATCAACATTCATCTGATTACACCGATAATCTTTATTGAAGCTCAAAAATCTAAAGAGTTATTAAATATTATTACTATTGTGTAATTCCATAACTTACAATGAATATATATACTGAAAAGGAAAAAACTAAAAACCTTTATTTTAATAGAGTATATAGTACATAAAAAAGTGATTAAATTGGTTCATAAGTTCACAGTCGAGTTTCCTGAAGATATTTGGAGAGAAATAAAAGAAAAAAAAGGTCCAGGTTCTATTAAGGACTTTTTGATACGTTTAATTAGGAAAGAGTTCGAACTACAAAAAATAAAAACGTTTATTTTAGCGGGAGGTGAGGGGGCTAGGCTCAAACCATTAACAGAATCAATTCCAAAAGCTCTAATACCTGTGGGTTATAAGCCATTATTAGAACATAATATTGAACTACTTGAAAAAAATGGTATAACTGATGTTATATTATTAATTGGAAAGTTGGGCAATAGAATAATGAAATATTTTGGACAAAAATGGAATACTGTAGATATAAGTTATGTAAGTGAATCTACTCTGTTAGATACTGCGGGTGCAGTAGAAAATGCTAAAAACCTTATTTCAAACACGTTTATAGTAATGAATTCCGATATATTAACAAATGTTAAAATATCTGAGATAATTCAAAGCCATAAACAAAATAAAAATGAATGCATAGCAACTGTTTGCGGAATCAATATTGACAATTATTCTCAAAAAATTGGAAACCTTGAAGATAAAACAATGTTTTCAAATTATGGTATTTTTGAAATTGAAGAATATGATGGCAATAGGAAACGCGTTGTTAACTTTGATGAAAAACTTTCGAAAAAACAAAAAGAAGGATATATTGATATGGGTATATATGTGTTTGAACCAGAAATATTGACGTATTTAAAAGATTCAAAAGAGAAATCATTATCTCGTGATATTATACCTCTGTTAATAAAACAAGAAAAAGTGAATGCTTTCATCAGTCCTAATAATGTTTACTGGATCGATGTAGCTAGGCCAGAACGATGGTCAAAAGCATGGGATGCTCTTTTTTCAGGTGCTATTGAGCCATAATCTTTCCCAATCGTCTTAACAAGGGATTTCACGAAAAAAAATTATAGGTGAAAATATGTCTCATCATGTATCAACAATCAAACATGCGATTGAAAGAACAAAATATAAACAGAAAATAGCGAAAGAATATGATTTACCTGTGGAAAGTATATTAGATCTTAGTTGTGGAGATAATTTGTTCATCCCTCCAGATTTTATTAGACGTAGAATTATCAAAAAAATAAAACTAATTGATCCAAGAGACAATTATCCGTTTGACTATTACTCCTTCGTAGATGAATTATCTAGATTTCTTGGATTGAATAAAGGTTGTATATATCCCGGTTTGAGTCATAACCAATTAATTTTTAGAATACTGTCCGTGTTTAAGAAACCATCTAATAAAATTATGCTTTTAATACCTGATAAAGACACATATTATTATATTTCAATGAGCTTAGGCTATGATCTCATGTATTATCAGTTAGAACCTAACTACAAATTATCGCCAAATGAGATACTGTCTGAAGTGAAACGAAAAAAACCGGATATTATTCTTTTCTCTTCTCCTCATTTTCCAATTGGTAATCAATTTGAAGAAGAAGCCATATTAACTTTTTTAGATAGTATTGATATACCAGTGATAGTTGATGAAACATACGTAGAATATGGGACATATAGTTTAGTAAATCAAATAGATCGTTTTGACAATTTAATTGTTATCAGAACATTTTCAAAAGCATGGGGATTAGGTTCATTCTCTTGTGCTTATCTTGTTGCCTCATCTCCCATAGTAGAACGTATAAAAAACAGCTATGTAATTGAAGAAATTCCTCCAATAAATCTTTTAGTAACTAATTCATTATTGAGGAATCCATTCCAATTAATAGAATATATTAATGAATTCATAAATGAAAGGAAAAAAGTCATCAATTATTTAAGAGTACTGTCTGGTATTAAAGTATATCCTAGCGATTCTAATTTTATTTCATTAGAAATTAATAAAAACATAACTAAATTTACTGATTATTTTTTGAGTAAAGGAATTATAGTCAGAACAGTTAAAGATTCAATTTTGGGAAAAAACTTAGATAACACACTTTTTGTAACCTTAGGTAATAGTAAAATAAATGAAAGATTTACTATCTCTTTAGTTGAAATATTGGAGGCATTAGCATAAATTTGTGATTTTACTTCTTTTTGTAATACTTTCGTTTTACGGGGCTTCCGCATTCAATACAAACCTGAACCTTTCTATGATAAGTAGTAGAGCAAACACTACATTTCCAATAATACTGTCGTTTTGTTTGAATGTTAAATGACGTTCCCTCAACACATAAATTATTAATCTTGCAGACATTTTGAATTGCAAAATCATCTGATAGTATAATGAAATCATTATAATCGAGAGAAAGAGCAATTATTTGAAGGTCATAGTTTGATAAAGATGTAAAATCCCCTGTTTTTTTAGCCATTTTTTTTGCTTTTTTCAGGCTCTTTTTTGTTGGTTCGACCAGTTGTACGTGATTCTGTTCAATTAGAATTTCCAAGGTAAATTTGGCTTTTTTAGATTTAATCTCTTCATAAATGCTAGAAGGCACAATGAAATTTTTATTAGAAAAGTATTCTAAATTATTTGGTAAAACATGGATTAGTACGGTAGAATCAACAATATAGTGTTTTTTCATCAAGGTATCACAACCATTACTGAAACAGCCTTTAGTTTTTAAAACTATTTCTAACTAATATATTCGTTTTTGTCTATGACATTAGCGTTTGTTTCCATGTTGAGTAATTAAAATATAAAATTAATCCTTTTTGAGTTTTGAAATAAAAAATCCTGCGGTTTTATGAACACCAGGGATAAATCTGAGAACAGGAAATGTAAAATCTGCTTTAATCGAACCCATGGAAGAATATGGGACTGAGGGTTCAACCACTTTTAGGTTAAGCTTATTTTGAGCAAACATTATTACTTCTTCATTTTCTTCTGGCGTAATAGAACAAGTGGAGTAGATAATGGTTCCATTTTCTTTCAATCTTTCATTACATGCAGTTAATATTGCTTTTTGATAGTTTGCTATGTCTTGTATTTGTTTCTTATTCACATCGAAATGTAATCTCGGTCTAACACCTAAAGCACTACAAGGAGGATCAACTAATATTTTATCAAATTTTGGTAAATCTTTTGTTATTTTAAGTATATCTCCAACAATACAACTAATATTTTGAAGCTTCAACTTTTTTATTTTTTCTTTCAACTTAGAGAGTCTATTTGAAGAACGATCAATGGCAATAATTTTTGATTGATTCTGGGTTATTTCACTTATATGTAGTGTTTTCCCTCCCGGTGCTGCACAAGCATCAAGAATCGTGTCACCTTTTTTTGGCTCTAAATTGAGACTAACGAGATAAGATGGAATACTCTGAAAGTATGCGGAGCTATTTTTAATTTTTTTATCGTTTTTACTTGGGACTTGATAAGGTGATTTGATGTTTTTTACTGCAATACCGTGCTCTTTTGAAGATATTTCTACATGATTCATTAAAGTAAATCCTTCAGCAACAAAAACCTTGTTCTGGCTTTGAATATTGACAATAGTTCCTTTACTGATTTTACTAATCCTTTTTATTCCTGGGACAAAAAGATCTGCCCCTTGATAAATCATTTCGGATGCAATATTATCTACTGTTATTGTTTTAATATTATTGTCTTTCTTAATTTTAAATGGACCTTTTGGCTTAATTACAAGTAGATTGTTGAACTTTTCATTTATTCGATTCTTGAATCCTTGTTTCTCAAATTCTTTGGAAACATTATCTATTAAATCATAATCTGAATAAAAGTGCAATGTATAGTCGGTCATAGGAGTTATTATTGCATCAAAGTATATTGAAGCTAATTTTTCACCAAGTGCTGAATGGAGATACTTTTTTGCATTGTTTGTAATGTAAGGCTTAGTACTCATTATAATCTGTCTTGATTGATTTGTTTTTTCATGTCTTATTTGATAGTCGTGACAAATGATGAACTAATGCGGGGAGAGAGAGTCGAACTCTCGAACCACTAAGGACTAGAACCTGAATCTAGCGCCTTTGACCACTCGGCAATCCCCGCTTGTTTAAACACCAATTGTTATACATTTTATATTTTTTTGCTTGATGTACATTCTACTGAAAATACAAGACATTTATTAAGAAAAAGTAAGATAATATATTAGAAGGAGAAAGTAATGAGGTTAAGAGATTATCTGAATTTTATTCAGAAAAAAGATTTACTCGTTGACATAGAAAAACCAGTTAAAAAAGAATATGAAATCAAAAAATATCTGTATAAATATAAAGATAAAACGGTTTTCTTTTCCAATGTAGAACATTCAAAATATCCGTTGGTGGGAAATACTATATGTTCTAGAAGACAGCTTAGTTTAATATTAGGATCAAATAATATCCATGATGGTTTTCAAAAGAAAACACAGAAATTTTACGCCAATCAAAAAACAAGTATCAATCATCTGTCGGAAGAAAAGATGGATTTATCTGAGCTTCCCATACCCAGGTTTTTCAAATCGGATGGAGGCTTTTATTTAACCTCTGGAATTGTTTTTGCTAAATTTCCTGAATCCGAAAGTACGAATGGAAGTATTCATCGTATTATGATTAGATCAAATAATAAAGGAACCATAAGACTTGTTCCAAGGCACCTTTATAAAATTTTTAGAGAAAATAAAAATAAAAAAGAAGACACCCCAGTTGCTATAGTCGTTGGATATCATCCTCTTATTGCCTTAGCTTGTTCAAGCCCTCTCTCTTTTAATAAATCGGAAATAACTATCGCTAATTCATTATTAGATGGGACTCTAAAAACAATGAAGTCTCCATATTATAATATTGAAATACCTTCTTCAGTAAATTTTGTTCTTGAAGGGAAAATATTAGCAAATGAAAAAGAAAAAGAAGGACCTTTTGTTGATATTACAGGTACGATAGATGAAATAAGAGAGCAACCTGTTTTACAGTTTGAAAGGCTATATGTTAATGATAGCAATGCAGTTTTTCAAACGGTTTTACCAGCTAATAACGAACATTATATTTTAATGGGTTTTCCTCGGGAAGTAAAAATATATGAGTATGTATCCCAAATTGTACCCGAAGTTCACGATGTTTTGTTGTCTAATGGTGGATGTGGATGGCTTCATGCTATAGTATCCATAACACCATTAAAAATAGGCGATGCGAAAAATGTTGCAATGGCTGCATTTGCTGCACATTCGTCCTTAAAATGGTGTACGGTCGTAAATAAAGACATTAATATTCATAATCCAGAAGAAGTAGAATGGGCAAAAATTACCCGAATGGGTAAGGGGGATATTGTTGTAATTAATAAAGTAAGGGGTTCATCTTTAGATCCCACAAAAAATGAAGATGGTACTTCTATTAAAGTAATATTTGATGCTACAATAAAAACGAAAAATGAGTTACATAAAAAAATTGCATAGTTGGCTGTGTTTTTTACATAATTTCATCTTGAATTTTTTTCCAAATACTGTTAAGCATTTTCTCTTCAGTTATGTTAAGCGATATTAAGACCATTTTACCTGTTACTTTTGCAATTTTTTCACCAATCATACGTAAAAAGTAATCAAATTTTGATCCAACAAGAAAGACAGTAGACGGAGGGATAGTGTCCGAGCCGGGAACGGAAAGACTTGTAGTTCCCATCTTAGGCGTATCTATGTAGATATACAACGATATACCGTTAGTGAATTCCAAATAAGTAATTTCTAAATCGTGTTCCTCAATTTTGAGAATTTTAATGTGTGATTGATCAGGCATGAAACCACATTCTTCTTTCACTTTTAAACATTTTTAGTTCATCTATGCACATTTTGTAATTTTTTATTTTTCTGTCAGGAAAAAAGGAGTACAAAAATACAAAAATCAATCAAACTTGTTTTGTATTAATAATACAACCAAATTTTTCATGAGTCGAAATCTTCGTCTAGTGAAAAGTTTTCATAAAACTTTCTAAGACGGTTTTTTGTTTCCATATCTTCAATTTGTTGCAACTCAAAAGCTAATAGTAAATTTGAAGCTAATATATTTACTGTAACGGGTCCACTTCCACCAGGAACAGGAGAAATATAACTCGCCTTTTGTTTTACGTTATCAAAATCAACATCACCTGTTAGCTTCCCCTCTTTCATTGACACTCCAACATCGACAACAACAACTTGTTCTTTTACCATATCTTCTTTAATTATATGAGGAATCCCTGTTGCACTAACCAAAATATCTGCTTTTTTTGTATATTTTTCTAATGGTCTAGATTTTGAGTGACAAATGGTTACAGTAGCGTTTTCTTTTAAAAAGAGGAATGAAAGGGGTTTACCAACAATAATACTACGCCCAACTATAACAACATGTTTACCTACTAGGGGTATATTATAATATTTAAGCAAAGCAACAACACCTAATGCTGTTGGAGGAACAAGTCCTGGATGATGTTCAACCCAAGAGTAAATGTTATGAGGGGAAAGACCTTCAACATCTTTCTCTGGGGCAATTTTTCTAATTATTTTCTTTGCATGCATATGATTTGGTAATGGTAATTGAACCAAAATACCATCTATTGCGGCTTGATTGTTGTGTTCGATAATAGTGTCGATAATTTCTTTTTCTGTAGTATCCTCTGAAAAATGTTCAACTTTAGAATTTATACAAAGATTAGAAAATACTCTCTCTTTCATTTTTAGGTAAGAAAGAGATCCTGGGTCATCGCCAACTAAAATAGTTAATAGAGAAGGTAACCGATCATAATCTTGCCTGAATACTTTGCACCGTGTCTTGAGTATTTTCTCGCTATAATTTGTCGAGAATTCTCTACCATCCATAATTATGGGATATTCGTGATTTTTTTCTTGCATGATATTGAATCAAATGTATATAATATAAATATTAACTTAGTCGCTTAAATTAAAAATCTATAAACGTGAAATCAACTTAAAAAATAAGATAGTTTTAATTCGTATTAATCTAACCCAACTTCAATGCGCCTTTTTTCTACGCTTTTTATTAGTTCTTTGGCAAAAGTAACAAAAGCTTCTTCAACTTTTTCTCCTGTTTTTGCAGAAGTCATGAAGAAAGAATCTTTTGATAATCCAATTTTGTCAACTATTTCGTATATTTCCTCCTCTGTAACTGCTATTTGTTCTTTCAAATCACTTTTGTTACCAACTAAGAAATATAACACATCCTCTTCGACTCCCCCTAACCCTCTCTTCCATTCTTTAATTGCTTCTAAGGTATCCTCTCTTGTTAGATCAAAGACCAAAAAGCATCCTTTAGCCCCCCGATAAAACTTTTCTCTAACTCCACTAAAACGTTGTTGACCTCCAATATCGCTAATAAGAAATAGTACTTCATCTTCGTCTATAAATAATTGTTTACTAAGAATATCGACACCAATAGTTATCATATAGCTGCTCTCAAAACGATTATGAACATAACGAGAGATCAGGGAACTTTTCCCTACACCTGGTGATCCCAGAACAATAATTTTGAAGATATATTTCCTTCCCTCTTTTTCTCTTCGTTCTTCTTTGATTTTACGAATATCATCCTTATTCATTGGATTTTCCCCTTTCAACCTTGATAGTAATTACTTGGATTTAATTCTTTCTATTGTATTTTATATTGAAATTGGAAAGAATATTTTGAGCATCATCATTTTGTAGTTTTCCTTGAGGGGGAAATTTTAAAATTGCATCATTTGGGTGTCGCGGGATTATATGAAAGTGTACATGAAAAATCTCTTGACCTGCTGCTTTTCCATTGCTTTGTAGAATGTTATATGCTGGTGCGTCCACAGCTTCTTTTATACTAGAAGCAATTGAAGGTAATTTTTGTAGAAATATTATTTCCTCTTCTGGTATTTCGCTTAAGTCAGTGAAATGCTTCTTTGGAATATAAAGGGAATGTCCTTTTGATACAGGATTTATGTCTAAAAAAACCTTGATTTTTTCGTCTTCATACAACGTATAGCTAGGTATCTCACCTGTTATTATTTTACAGAAAATACAGTTATTCATAATGAAATTATATCTTCCAAATAAAAAAATCTTACTCTTCTTCTTTAGACTTAATATAATATGTCCTAAATTCTTGAAATATCTGTTTATAGTTCTTATGATTCATAAATTCAACTAATTTGATTATTACATTAATAGTTTTTTTGCTAATAATATGTTCGATTTTACATGCATCCTCGGTTGCCAAATCTTCATCTAAACCAAGTTTAATGAAAAATTGTTTGATTGTATTATGTTTCATTTCTAAATCCTTAGCAATTTTTAAACCATCATTTGTTAAATATACGCCCTTATACTTCTCGTATTCAATCAATCTCTCATCCGCGAGTTTTTGCATCATTTCAGTTACAGAAGCAAGACTACTCAATCCTAGGGCTTCTTTTATGTCGCTTACTTTTACTATATTTTCTTCGCTTGTACTGGTGATTTCATATATTGTTTCAAGGTATTCTTCTATTCTTACTGTACTCATGTTGTTACCTCTATACTAAAGATACATCTACTATATTACAATAAACATCAAAACCTTTATGTTTTTTGTTATAGAGTTAAAAGTACGTCCTATTATTCCTTTATATTGCAAAAAAATATTATTGCTTGTTCTGTTTAGCAAGAATTAACTCGAATACTCTCTTACTTGGATATTTAATATTAATAAGTTTGAGCTGCTCCACATCTTCAGAAAGTTCTGAAGTGAAATTAACGATTGAATAGGAGTCCTTTGTCTCTGGTATGAATTCAACCTTTGTTATTTGATCCCAATCTAATTCCCTTTTAACATTTCCCAGACGATTTTTGACTATAACCCCTTGTGGTCCGATTTTAAAAATCGTTTTTTCCTTTAATAGAGATTGAATGACTTTAAATAATAAATACAATGTGGTCACTATGAGTTGGACATAACCTATTGTTGAGGCAATTAATGCTAAGGTAAAGAATGAGTGCTCTCTAAAAACTGATAAAACTAGAAACATATAAGTAATGATACTTGGATAAGTAGAAAAACTAATAATTATGAATTTAAAGAATCCTTTTTCTTTAAATATTAAATTTGAACTTTTTTGCTTAATACTGGTTCTTAGATTCCATTTGAAATCCGAAAGGTAAGACACTGTTTCCATTTTAATTATTGACCCTACGACTATAGTTGTGGATAAGACACTATGATAAAAAGAAAACTGTAAATATAAGTCCTTTATAATGCTGTTTGTCGATAGAATGAAAATTGGTGTGAGTAATATATAACCAATCATAAAAACACCAAGAATAAAAAGAGCGTCCCATTGGTATGAAAAAATCACTATGACAAGCGAAAATATAAACAGACTAATTATCAATCCCAAGTAAATATATTCTACTGGTAATTGAGCAAAAACACGAAACATTGTTATTAAGAAAGTTGCAAAGATAGTAGCAAATATGATTGCTAAAATATTCTTCCTAACTCGATTTGACAAATTAACCATAAAAATCCTTCAATTTTCTTCTAGTTTGGGTGGGCTTGGCTGTAGTTTATCCCTATAAACTATCGCAAGATAGACAGACAAACCTACTATTGCAATCCATGTTTCAATTGCATATAAACGTCTAATAGTCATTTCCTCTCTAGGCACTGTTGTGGCGGATCTAAAAAGGATTCCACTATTTCCTCCATACGTGTTAATAATAAATACTTGATACGCTCCATAAAGTATTTGGAGAATAAAATTTATGATTATTACTATATGCAATATTTTCCATGTGTTTGTTTTTTTCACGTATATAAATGATTTACATTTATTTTAAAACTTTGTATTGTTCAAGGTGTATTATTTGTGTTTCTTGATACCTTCATCAATTTTGATTTCAAAAGTCTTTGCGCCCCTATTCTTTAAAGCTTCTTTGATTTTAGCTTTTTTGGTAGGAGCAAATATGAGGAAACATCCACCATGACCACTACCTAACAATTTACAAGCTTGTGCCCCATTTTCATTTGCAATTTTAACATACCTTTTCATTCTAGATGTGACATTATCAAAAAAGTTTTCTTGGAAGTGATGATGTCTATTAATCAATTCGGCAAATCTATGCTCATCAAATAAAGGTTTGTTTAACAATTTATAACCTGCCCTAACTATATCCCTAATCCCTAGTATCCCTAATAAACGTTTCAACTCAAGTTTTGGATATCTGTGATACAAACTTTGAGTTTTGTTAAAAGGATAAGATACTATATCAAATGTTCTATCATTTCTTTTTACAAATTCAATTCCCTTATATATCTGTTGTTTTCTTTTCTTTATGCTATAAACCGTTTCTTTACTCTCCAGCGTATCACATATTAATAACCCTTTAATATTATTTGAAAGGTTTTTCCAATAAATGGGCTTCCGACATACAATATATAACAACTGCCCTATGCTAGTTGCAAAATGATCCATCATACCTCCTGCTTCATTTAAACTAACAACTTCTGCTTCATAGGCGCGTTTTGCGATTTCTTCTTTAGACGAACCTGTTTTAGTTATGTAATCAAACAAAGCTATAAGCGCAGAACATAAAGCGGAGGAAGAAGACAATCCTTTACCTATTGGTAAGCTAGAATAAATAGATATTGTTGCTCCAAAATTATCTGGAAATTTGTTAAAATACATGTTAAATGCTGATTTAATATAATCCCTTTTGTGTAATTCTTGTCTAGCAAACTTGAATTCGTAATTTTCTTGTTTATCTAATAGGTTAACATGAATAGTGCTGTGATTATTTATTAAAGCTTTAATGTGAACTCTTCTGTTGATTCCAGCTACTATAGATTCAAGTCCCATATAGTCTACATCTTCACCGAAAAGACAAATCCTTCCCGGTGCACTAAAATGGATTTTATTCATTGATTAATCCCATTTTTCTTGATATTTTTTAACTTTTGCAACTAACTTCGGATAATTTATTGTTTTAAAATCTCCATCTTTGAAAATAATTTTGCCATTTATCATTGTCAACCAAACATCTTTACCTTCTGCAGAATAGACAAGATGTGAGATTGGATTATACATTGGTAGAGCATTTACATCAGTTATATCTATTAGTGCTAAGTCTGCTTTCTTATTGGGTTCTATAGAACCTATCTCTGATGCCCAGTTTATCGATTTGGCTCCTTCTATCGTGGCCATTCTCAGTGTTTCATTTGCAGGAAGTGCCTTTTCATTTAAGTGTTTTAATTTTTGTAAAAAGGTGGCTAACCGCATTTCTCGAAACATATCTAAATTATTATTACATGGGGCACCATCAGTTGCTAAGCTGATTTTTACTCCCATCTTTTTATATTTCACTACATCACAGATGCCTGAAGCAAGTTTAGCATTACTGCTAGGATTGTGACTTATTCTAGTGTCTGTATTTTTGATTAACTGATATTCTTCATTGTCTAACCAAATACCATGGGCTAATATTGTATCTTTTCCTAGTATATTTAATTCTTTTAATTTCCTGATATAACTCATACCGTGAACTTGTTTCACTTCTTTGCATTCTTTTTTGTTTTCTGATGCATGTGTATGGATCATTATATCCTCATACTCATTTTTTATATTGTTCAATTCAGTCATGAGATTTGCCGAACAAGAGAGAAGAAATCGGGGATTCAATGAGTATTTTATTCTTGCTTCCACTATATTGTGAAATTTATTGATATGTTTATGTAGATTAGAAACAATCTCTTCCGTATCAGAAATCATATCATCAGGAAATCCAACGTTCAAATCCATTAACATTCTACCAATTCTGGTCCTAATACCTGTTTGAATGGCTGCTTGAATGCCCTTCTCGCTATCATGCGTTGTAAGCAAATCATTACACGTTGTTGTCCCTGTACGAATCATTTCAGAGAAACCAACTAATGAAGATGTATAGACCTCGTCAGGACTAAAGTTACACTCTCCAATTAATACAACTTTTCTTAACCAATCTAATAAGGATAGGTCATCGCCTTTGCCTCTCAAAAGGGACTGAACGCTATGGGCGTGCGTGTTAACAAGACCTGGGATGAGGATTTTATTTTTTCCCTCAATAATTTTACCAGCAGAATAATCTTGATGAATCCTTCTTTTTGTACCAACATCAAGGATTTTATCACCTTTAATATAGAGCGCACCATCTTTAATAATCTGGTTCTTTTCATTGCAAGTAACAATATAATCAGATTCAATAACTAGTTCGTTCAATGCAATACAAAAAAGGGCATTAGATTAATAAATCCTTTTCTGTTTGGTAATATAGAAGTGAAAATCTTTGAACAATCCCGAATTAACTACTCTGACAGATGAGATGAAAAAATGTGTTGCGTGTCATTTAAAAGATAGTCGAATCAATGTCGTTCCAGGTCTTTACGGAGAAAAAAATGGTTTATGTTTTATTGGAGAAGCACCGGGTTATAATGAAGACAAACAAGGAAAACCATTTGTGGGTAGATCAGGTAAATTACTTGACAAGATGATGCATCTAATTGGTTATTCAAGGAAAAATGTGAGTATACTGAATGTAGTTAAATGTAGACCTACCACTGTTGATGGAAATAACAGAACACCAAAAGTTACAGAGGTAAGATTTTGTGCAGAAAAATGGTTATATAAACAATTAGAATTGTTATCACCAAAATTATTAGTGACATTGGGTTCTATTTCTCTGAATCTGTTCTTTCCTTCAAGTTCAGTCACAAAGATGGCTGGTACGTTAAGAAAAATTTCCAATGATTATTTTGTTTTTATTACTTATCATCCTGCTTATTTACTTAGACGGCAAACTCAGGACTTACTTAATGAATATGAAACCCATTTTAAACAGATAGCAGAATTGATGAAATTCGATCAAATAAAGGATGATAGTTTTTCTGAAGATTTTGTTCTAGAAATAAATAAAAAACAAAAAAAATTGACTGATTATTTTAATTAAGAGCCAGTAAGAATTATATTTATATTCTCTAACTTTCTTTATGTTTTTATGGAAAAAAAACTATCTTTATTTGGTACTGCAGGGATAAGAGGGTTATTTGGAAAAAAAATAACAGCAGAATTGGTAATTAAAATCAGTCAAATTATCTCGGATATGCATCCTAATAAAGGAATGGTGGTTGGACATGATGCGCGGACCTCTTCAGAAACCCTTGCACAATACGCTAGTGCTGCTTTAAGTATTTCTGGTTCAAAAGTATATAACTGTGGATTGTGTTCTTTTCCCGTAATCGCAAATCTAACTTTAAAGAATAATCATAATATTGCGATATATATTACAGCTAGTCATAATCCTCCTGAATATAATGGTATTAAACTTTTAATAAATGGAAGAGAGTTTACAAAATATGAGCAAGATTTGATCGAGAAACAATTGGATATCTTCAAAAAAGAAATAAACATAAAACATGGAAAGTGGTTTCAGATTATTTCTCAAAAAAGTATTGATGGAACTTATTTCTATAAAAAAAGAATTGAACAAATATTTAATATAAAGGGAGATAAAAGGGATATAGTGATCGATTGTGCCAATGGGCCAATGTCTCTCTTATCTCCTCTTCTACTTTCTGAATTTGGATATCGAGTTATATCACTTAATGCACATGTTGATGGTTCTTTTCCCGGTAGATTAAGTGAACCAGTTCCGGAAAATCTCTCTTTGTTGATAGACACATGCAAAAAAATCAAAGCTATAGGTGTGGCACAAGATGGAGATGGTGATAGATTCTCATTAATTGATGAAGATGGAACATACATAGAACTATCAAGGATAAATGCACTATTAGCAAAGATAATGCTTGAAGAATGTGGTCCAGGTACTATAATACTTAGTATTGATTCGTCAACAACTATTGATAAAATTGTTAATGATAGACATGGAAAGATAATTAGGACTAATTTGGGTGAGTTGCATACAAAAATAATAGATTTCATAGAAACAGATAAAAAAATAATTTTTGCAGCAGAACCATGGAAACCAATATTTCCTGAATGGGGAATGTGGATTGATGGATTATATGGTTTACTCAAGATTCTTGAATACTTGGAACGGAAAGACATGCGCTTATCTAAAGCGATGGACGCGATACCACAAAATTACTGTAAAAGATTCTCTTATCGTTTGAACAAGGAGGAAATAGACAGAAAATATGAAAAGTGTAAGTATGCTATTAAAACTTATTTAGATGATGAACAAAAGAAAATCTTGAATTTTGATGGATACAGATATGATATGCAAGATGGAACATGGATACTCATTAGAAAATCTGGAACTGAACCAAAAATTCGATTATATCTTGAATCACCAAAAAAGGATAGATTCCAGTGGATTAATACCTTAGTTAGTAGATTAGAACATATAATAAACGAATGAGTTATTGGTCAAAAAAGTTGTAAAGAAGGAATTAAAAGCAATTTATCTAATAAGGCTGGTTATAAAGAAAAGTTGTAAAGAAGGAATTAAAAGCAATTTATCTAATAAGGCTTGTTATAAAGAGAAATATTTAGAAAGCATCTTGTATTACTTTTTTTGTTAACAATAATGCTGTGCTGGTGATTATTTTTTTTGTTACACTTGATCAGAACAAAATTAGTTTTCTACCTTTGCAGTAGGGGCATCCACTAGAATAACAACGATTACAAAAAGCTCTTCCACAATTTGAGCACTTTCCTACTGCCACTTTTTTACATGTTTTACAGCGTTTCGCAAAAACTCGTGATGCAGACCGATAAATCACAAAAGAAACAAACCCCCCTGCAGCAATACTACCGATAACGATTATAGTTGTAATAATTATACTTCCAATAGAATTACCACTTTCTTCTCCTGAAGGAGTATATCCATGCACTTTATATATCTGAAGATCCATATAATATAATGTTTTTCCTGCAAGATGACCGTATTCAGGATCATTTTGGCTAAATCCTTCATCGGGTGGAATTTCGAGTCTGTAAATTTGTCCAAGTTTTAGTCCTATAATACGTTCATATAATCCTATTGGCCTCACAACATCTGGAACCACACGTTGCTTTTTAGGTTGTGTTTTACTAAAAACTTCAATTATTTGTGGGTCTTCACCAGCTCTAAGTACATATCCATATTCGATGATTTCACCTGATTCTACGCCCTTTTCTGGAGTGTAAGCAGATACACTTAGAAAGACCATGGGTACAAAAACAACAAACGCAATTAAACACAAAGGGATAATTTTGCGATTCATTGTAAACATGAAAAAATGTAAAAATAAAAATTTATCGAATGGCGAGGATTGGATGAGTTATTTTTTAAAAAAAATAATAAGATTAGTTTATAACCTTTTAAAAGAAAATTAATTAAAGTATGTAATTAGCTAGTTGTTAAATACTGAAATATGATGGAGCGAAGAGTTTTTTAACAGAAAAAAAAGACAAATCTTAATCTTAAAAGCTAGGATAACCAAGCGGTCAACGGTGGTGGTCTCGAAAACCACTGGCTTTAGCCTCGGGGGTTCAAATCCCCTTCCTAGCTCCATAAAACTTCTAGTAATACAAGTATTCATTTTACTTTATTTTAATGGAAAAGAGATTTTTATAGACATTACTGGAAATAATCTTCTTATTTTATTAAAAATAATTTTATTTCAGTAAGTTTTTATTATTGTTCTCTTTTTTGACATATGGGTGTTTATTATGAATGTTTCCACATTTCGTGTTCGTAGTATTTATGACATCCCGATCATAGAACTATTAAGGGATGAATTAGGTTATAAAATTGTACAAGCAACAAAAGAACAAGCTGATCTTTTTGGAGTAAAGGAAAACTTAGATCCCTATGATATTGAGATTTCTGATATTTTAGGTGGATATGGGGTTTCTATTGAAGCAGAGGAAGAATATGTAGATGCGATAATGGGCGTTTTTGTTGAAAAAATTCCTGATGTTATTGTTATGCAGCATCCAATTCAAATTCATGCGACATATAATGGTCGAATTGTGCATGTTAATTATGATAAGAAACTTTGTATTGTTGACATTGGGGAAAGTATAACTGCCATTATGTTCGATAAACAGTTTCGTAGAGGTGAAAAGGTCGTCGTCCAGATAAAACAGTTAAATATTCTACAAGATAAATTACCTATTTGTTCACCTATTATACATTTTCCTGGACAATTTGTTATTTTGGAACGTGATACAAACTTTGTTCGTGTTTCAAGAAAATTACCTAAAGAAGAGCGGGATCGATTATTTGAACTTGGGAAAGAATTAAGACCAAGAAATCATGGGCTTATTATGCGTACTAGTGCTGCAACGGCAGAAGAAACAGAGATACAAACAGATATTGAAAGATTAGTCCAACAATCACAAGAGTTGGATTTTATTATATCTGGTTCTTCATATGGACCGGGTATTCTTCAACCTGGTGATACTGTAGGTCATGTCTTATTTGTGAAGGAAGCTAAAGAAAAACTAGATAAAATTAGAAATGACATAACTCCAACTATTCCTAATTATCATTGGTTTATGTCCTATTCCCCACAGCTAAAATTAACCACAAACTTTGCAGAAAGGATATCTTCTGAGATAGATAATAATATTTTATCGACCCTTTTAAAAGAAGTAATATTGGAAAAAGATTTTGCGGAAAATTCCTTACTATCTATTCAAGAGTATAGGTTAACCTCTCCACCTATTGAAAGAATTGTTGGACAGATTAGCTGGAAGAATAAAATACTAGCTGCTAAACGAAGCTTTCGTTCCTCTCGAGGAACCCATTATGCGCTTGAAAAAGACATCTCTTCAGGAGATACTTCCATATTACTAACAAAGTCAGGTAGCTGGACAATACATACAAAGATAATTAGAGATGGTAATAATATAGGAGAACACATTAAGTTGGTTACACCTGTCGAATTATATAGTGATGGTTTCATTCGATACATTGATCTAGGAGTAATGTTAATCAAGCAAGAAGATTCAGTTAAAATAGTAGAAACAGATGTACTATCTTCTTTAGTAGAGCAAGACATAATATCAAAAACTTTTAAACAAAAAGTTGATGCCATTTTAGCAAAATGTAAGGATCTCCTAGAAGAAGGCGAGGAATATGTTATAATAGAAAAATAATGGAGATTAAAGTGGAAAAACATTTTATTGGTTTTAGATGGGACGCATCAGCTGCTCCTTTTCATTTTTTTTTATATCGAGATTTACAAAAACAAAAAAAAAGCTTTGATTTATATCCGATAAATGATTCTAATCAAATAACTATTGAACTAACCGATAAAAAAAGATGTATAGGCCATAGAATAAACAAAGAAGAATATTATTTTTGCTCCAACTCAATAGAAGATCCAAAGAGTAAACGATGTTATCATTGCGAAATGGAGGATTTTCAGCGATGCTTTTTATTTTGCAATGGGACTAAACCGTTTGGAAATTGTTCTAATAAAGCTGCATATGAATTCTGCAGAGACAATACTTGTTATGTTTACCTAGCTTTAGTTGCCAATCAAGTAAAAGTAGGGGTCTCTTTTAATCCTTTAAATCGATGGTTAAACCAAGGTGCCGATTTAGCTAGTGATGTGTTTCAAGCAAAAAATGGGTTTGAAGCAAGAGTGATAGAAAAGAACATATCATCAGAGTTCAGCATAACTCAGAGCATAAGAGTAAAGGAAAAAATACGCTTTTTGGATCAAGATTATCAAAACAAGAAATCTCTATATGAAAAATTATTGGGAGAAGTAAAGTTGTATATTAGAAATCAAGCCTACAAAGGCAGTAGAATAATTGAAGACAAAGTGTATGGCCTCTCCAATTATTATGGTGAGATACCAAATTTAAAGATAAGACCAATTTTCAATAATATTAGAAAGAGTAAAATGATAACAGGCAAAATCATGGGTATGAAGGGTAGTTTACTAGTAACAAAAAACAACAAAAGTGTTTATGTAACTAATATCAAAGATATCTTTGGTTATGTAATTCGTTTGTCAAACGATGAAACAACTATGATGGGACAACGTTCATTAAGGGACTTTTTTTAATTCTTTAAGTACAGAATAATTTAAATTATACGATTCCATTTATCATTTGACCTTTATGAGTGACTATGAAGAAAAAAATATTGAATGTATTCTTACAATATTAAAGAAACAAAGCCCTGCTACAACTAAAGAGATTTTAGCATTACGAGATTTGTTTCCTGAACTTTGTTCTGGTTGTAGTTCTGGTGGTGATGTTGTTCTAGCGGGAAAGCAACTAGTAGAAATGGGTAGAATAGAGAGGAAATGGTCAAGTTCTGGTTTTGTTTGGTCATTAATAGAAGATTAAGATGTGATTTATTATGGTAGTATGGTCAAAAATTAGAAAAGATTTCCCAGTTTTAAATGAGCTATATGAAGGTAAACAATTAGTATATTTTGATACAGCTTGTATGGCATTGAAACCAATTCAAGTATGGAAGGAAATTGAATATTATTATAAGTATTTAGGTGCATGTGGTGGAGCTGGGAGATCTACTCATTGTTTGGGTTCTGAAACTAGTTTGCTAACAGAAGAAGCACGAAATAAAGTGTCTAATTTCTTGAATGCAAAAGGATCACAAGAAGTTATATGGACACGAAATGCAACAGAAGGTTTGAATCTTCTTGCAAATACAATAAAAATGGAAAAAGGTAATAATATTGTTACAACAACTCTGGAACATCATAGCGGGATGTTACCCTTTTATGAGCGGTGTCAAAGAGATGGTTACGAGTTTAGGTTAGTAAAAGCACAAGAAGATGGTACTTTTGATATCACTGCTTTTGAAGAAAAAATAGATGGTAATACAAGGTTGGTTTCGTTGGTTCATACTTCTAATTTAACAGGTACAATTGCTCCTTTAGAACAGATTGTAGAGATTGCCCACGAAAATGGAGCATTAATTGTTACTGATGAAGCGCAATATGTTCCTCATCATAAACTGGATGTTCAGAAGTTGGATATAGATTTTTGTGTGATCAGTTGGCATAAAGCATTGGGACCAACTGGAATGGGAACATTATATGGAAAATATGATTTATTGGAGGATTTAGATATGTTTCTTGTTGGAGGCGATGTAATAGAAGATGTTGTTTATATGAACAATCAAATTAAACCGAAGTATCTTCCACCACCACATAAATTCGAAGCTGGATTACAAAATTATGCGGGAATGTTGGGGGTTGGAGCTGCAATTGATTATCTACAGAAAATAGGTATGAAAAATATTGAACAACGAGAAAAAGTTCTTATTAAAAAACTCTTGCAAGGTATAATTGACATAGATAAGTTTGAGATAATAGGTACAAAAAATCCCAAAAAACGTGGATCACTTGTCTCTTTTAGGCCCATTTCCGATACCGTAAACCATAACGATATAGCAATGTATATGAATGAAATGTTACCTCATCATAGAATCTTGATGCGTGCAGGTGCTCATTGCGTCCACCCATTTCAATATCAACTTGGAATGAATCCAGGTAAGAGTGAAGGAACAGTTAGAGCCTCATTATATATCTATAATACATTACATGAAATTGACATTTTCTTAGAATCTCTTGAAGAGTTCGCAAGAGTAATATAGTAAAAAGATATTAACCGCATAAGGTGAAGGAATTGGATAATGCATTAGTAACAGGTGGTTGTGGTTTTATTGGATCACATATCGTAGATGAGCTAATAAAAAGACATTATTTTGTAACAGTAATAGATGATTTAAGTGCGGGAACTAATCTAAACTATCTACAACCCTATATTGCTAGTAATAAAGCAGATTTCTTCAAATATGATATTAGAAATTATGAGGAGATAATAAAAATAGATAGGGACTATAAATGTATGTTCCACTATGCTGCTCAACCCGATGTAAAAATAAGTGTAAATAATCCAAGATACGATTTTGAAGTAAATATAGATGGAACTTTCAATATATTAGAACTTGCAAGATTAAAAGACATTCAACAAATAGTTTTTGCTAGTTCAGCAGGAACAATATATGGCGAACCCGATGTTTTTCCGACACCTGAAAATTATCCACTTAGACCTATTAGTAACTATGGGGCAGCCAAAGCAGCAATGGAAATGTATTGTTCAAGCTATTCTTCATTGTACGGATTAAGTATCGTTAGTACACGATTGGGTAACGTATTTGGACCTAGATCTACTCATGGAGTTATGTATGATTTTTATCATAAATTAATGGTTAATCCGAATAAATTGACCATACTAGGTGATGGAAACCAAACAAAATCTTACCTATATATTGATGAAGTAATAGACGCTACAATGATTTTATTTAAAAAAATGAAAAAAGACTATGAGGTTTATAATGTGAATTCAGAGGAACCAATTACAGTAACTGAAATTGCTTCCGAAATGTGTTCGGTTTTGGGATTAAATGAGGTGAGGTTTGAGTATACTGGGGGTAAACGAGGTTGGAAAGGTGATGTTGTCTACATGTCAAGTGATACATCTAAACTAAAAGAAGAAGGCTGGAAACCAACAATAAATACTAAAGAGGGCATTCAACGATATATTGAATGGTTAAAGGGAAAGTAAAGGAAAAGTAAAGAAAGGAAAATCCTATTAATAGCTTCATTTTTTTATTCTTAAACTATATTTGTCAGATGAGAATATTTTTGATTGACATGAATTAAAGAAAAACAGACAAAAAATTGTAAAAAAAATGGGGTGAAAAGAAATGACAAGAGAAGATTTGAAAAAAATAGAAACAGCTATTAAACTATTGGAAAGGTTAAGTGAAGATGCATCTGTACCAAGGAATATACGCCGAGTAGCGTCAGAATCACTAGAAATCATTTATGATGAAGATCCTGAAATGAGTATAGCAGTAAAAGCAAGCAATGTAATAGAAAATTTGGAAGAATTAACATATGAACATAATTGTCCAAGTCATGCAAGGCAAATTTTATTTGATATTATTGTAGAACTTGAAATATCATAGAAGGAGCTATATTCTTTTATTATATTTATTTTAAATTAAACTAAAAATATCCCACTATCGACTGTTGTTCACGGTCTCTGGTGAGATTGGTAAGGGCTATAGAAATGTATCCTTCTCTCAAATTTACATACTTGAATTAATTTACTAGGCATATATTGACATGAAGCTCTAATTTCATGTCTTATATTTTTTTATTCTAATTAATCAATATCTTTCTTCACCTTTGTACCTGGTAATAAAAGACTACCCGCTTTTATTTTTCTTCCAGGAAATATTAAGGTGTTTACTCCTAACTCACATGCATCACCAATAATTGCCCCGAGTTTTGTATATCCAGAAGAAACTTCTTTATTATTAATAAAAACCGAAACCTTGCCTTTTGGTGTTTTTGTATTTACTGTCATAACTCCAGTAGACATAATAGTACCTTTGCCAACAATACTATCGCCCACATAACACATACGATATATTTTTGTTCCTTCAAATACAACAGAATCTTTTAACTCACTTCCAAAACCAATAAGTGAATTAGCACCAATTGCTGTATTATTTCTTATCAATGCATTATTGCCAATGTAAGAATTAGGTCCTATATATACTGGCCCATTAAGAACTGTTCCTGAAGATATTTTGGTATTTTCACCAATGATGACTGTGTTTTTAAGAACAACATTAGCTTCTATTTCTACATTGTTGGCAATTCTTGATTCTGTCAATTTAGACAGTAGCATCCGATTTGCTTCAAGTATATTCCATGGTTTCCCAATATCTATCCATTCTTTTTCCCAAATAGCAGCAATTATTTTGTCTCCTTGGGCAATACGCGAATTGAGCGCTTTAACTAGACTATGTTGCTTCTTAATTTCACTAAATATTGAAGTATTTAAGATAAAACAACCAGCATCAACATAATGTGAGTGCGAATCATCTTTTTCATCAATTGTACATCCAACTTCTTTGATGTGTCCTGTATAGTCGATGTTGACAACGCCAAAGTCTCCGGTATCTCCTTGTAAAGTAAGTGACATGGCCATTTCTGCTTGTGTATTCTCAAGTGCATTCAGAACCCGCTTAATTAATCCCTTCTCTGATATAATATCACCAAATAAAAGGAGAAACTTAGATTCATTCTGTACATATACTTCTGCCGCCAATAAAGCGTGTTCAATTCCCTCCTTGTTACCTTGATCTGCATATTGGATGTTAATATTAAACTCTTTACCACTCTTAAAATAAGAACGGATTTGTTCTCCTTTGTAGCCTGTTATTATTAAAATCTCGTTAATACCCGTTTCCTTAAGTTCTTCAATGATGTATTGTAAAATAGGTTTTCCTAGGAGCTTAATCATAGGCTTCGGTCTTGTATCCGTTATAGGTTGAAGTTCATTTCCTCTACCACCTGCAAGAATTACTGCCTTCATTTTATTTCTAACCCTTTTATTTTTCTTGTTGTTAATATATGTATGCATGCTTAATGTGTTTCACTTGATTTTACTCAAAAAAGGTATAAAAATGTTCTCTTTTCTTCTTATAGATACCCTTATTCATGAATTTTTTTATATAACAGTAACACTTTTAGCTAGATTACGTGGTTTATCTGGATCATATCCCCTTTTTACTGCTGTGTAATATGATAATAGCTGTAGTGGAACCACATATCCTATTGTACTAAATGTTTTTGAATATCCTTTTGGTATCTCGAGTGTCCAATCTGCTAGTTCTTTCATTTTCTTATCTCCTTTTTCTATTGTTGCTATGATCTTCCCCCCTCTTGCTTTCATCTCCATTATATTACCAATTATTTTATTATTTGAGGCATCATTAGGTGCTACAAAAACTACAGGATAATCATCCTCGATTAAGGCAATAGGCCCGTGTTTTGATTCACCTGCGGGATAAGCCTCACAATGGATGTATGATATCTCTTTCATTTTGAGGGCCCCCTCCATTGCTGTTTGGACATTTATGCCCCTACCTAAATAGAAACTGCTATTCTTCTTTGCAAACCATGTAGCTATTTGTTTTGTTTTTACTTCATTATCTCTTATTATTTCACTTACGAAATTAGGTATTTCGTTGAATTTTTTTCTAAGTTTTTTATACTCAGAATCTAACAAATTACCTGTTATCTTTCCTAATTCAATACCAATGTCCCACATGGCTAATGTTTGATTAATATATGTTTTGGTGGCAGCCACCCCTATTTCGGGACCTGCATGAATATAAACAACATCTTCCGAATAGCGAGTTATAGTACTTCCAACAACATTAATAGTGGACATTATAGTTGCATTCTTTTTTTGTGCAGCTTTTAACGCTTGTATTGTGTCCATGGTCTCTCCACTTTGGGAAACAGCGATTAATGCGGTATTATCATCAATTAGTGGTTCGATTATTTCATATTCTGAAGCTACAATAGATTGAGCAAGTTTTTTCCCGTGTTTACGTATTAGATATTCTCCTGTAAGAGTTGAATGATAAGCTGTACCAGCCGCTAAGAAAAATATTTTATCAACTTCATTGATTTTTGATGCTATTTTATTTACAGTAGGTTGTTTGATACGGATATAATTGGAAAGTACGTTGGGTTGTTCGTGAATCTCTTTAAGCATAAAATGGGGAAAACCTCCTTTTTGTGCCATTTCTGGCTTCCAAGATACCGTATATGGTTTTCTTTTTATAACTTGATTATTATGTAAATTGATTATTTGGTAGCTATCTGTAGAAATTTTTGTGAATTCATTATCCCTGAGTAGAATAACATGCTGAGTATGAGTAAGAAAAGCCGGTATGTCAGATGCAATGAACATACGTTCATCATTTACACCTATCACCAATGGACTATCTTTTTTTGCGCAATAAATGTGGTTTGGTTCATGAGTTGAAATAATTGCAACAGCAAACGCCCCCTCAATCCTGTTTAAAGCCGCCAAAACTGCTTTTTCAAAAGAGAGCCCTTTTTTTTCCATCGTATATTCTATTAAATGTGGTATAACTTCCGTATCTGTGTCTGATTTGAAAGAATGACCATTTTCAATCAATTCTTGTTTCAATTCTTGGAAATTTTCAACTATACCATTATGTACAACTGCTATTTTATTATTGGAATCAGTATGAGGATGTGAGTTTTTCTGATTGGGTTTTCCATGAGTTGCCCAACGTGTATGACCTATTGCTATAGTTCCGTAAATATTTCTAATTTGCGTTTGTTCAACGACTTCCTTAATTTTTCCTTGATCTTTAACAATTGACAACTCCCCATTCTTGATGGCTGCAATACCCACACTATCATAACCCCTATATTCAAGTTTAGTAAGTGAATCAATTATTTGTTCCCCAATACGTGTTTCTGTTTTCTGGATTATACCAACGATTCCACACATCTTATATCACTAAATATTGCACATTTAACATTTTATCTGATTTTGAGTTAAATCCAGTAAATGATTATTCTCTCTTTATTTAAACTTTCTGTTAAATCTTATTGCAATAGGTCGTTTTGGATATCTTTTACTGTATGTTCTTTTTTAAGGATATCTTTAAGATTATCAATACTTGATGTGGTTGTGGGATCAACTTCATAAAGAATTGCAAGATAAATACTAATAAAATCAATGAGATAGGTGAGACTTAATTGTCTAGCCAATCTTGATTTACCCTTAGGCTTTATTTCAATAGTGAATCGAGCGTATTTTTTTACTGTTTTTATTGTTTCTTTTATACGGATTTGAATCGATTTTGAAATTACCGTGTCAACTAAAAATATAACCCCCATATCTTGACGGGCAGTTATAGGGTCATCCCATGCCACGATACCATTATGATTTTGCTCTGGAATACTTTCAGCAATAGCGACAAGTTTAGTATTTTCGTTGAATTGACATTTAGCTCTATAAGCAATGGCTGTGGAAAGATTGTGACCTATTATATGAGGAATTGTATTAAATAACTTATTAGCTATTTGTTTTGCTTCATTAGAATCAGTAGTGGAATCGGGTTCATACACCTTAGAAAGATTATAGAGTACATTTTGACTTTCTTTCAACTCTGAAGATAAATCTGGCAATAATGAAAATCGTTCTAAAATCGTAATTAGTGTAGTATAGATAAGTGGTAATGCAGTACGAGGAGGTTGACCTTGGCGCAACTGAAAGAATGGTATTCCTAATGCTGAAGAAAATTTAGACAATTTTCCATTGGATGAAACTGCTATAGTTTGTGCACCTCTTGTAAGAGCATCTTGAAAACAAGCAAGAGTTTCTTCTGTATTTCCTGAATAACTCACACAGATAACTAAAGTTGTGTCATCAACAAAATTTGGTAAAAAATAGTCCCGATTTACAATAACCGGAATAGATAATGTATCATTGAAACACGAAATGAGATAATCGCCTACAATAGCTGAACCACCCATACCCGCTATAACTATGGACGTAGGATCACGATATCTGATTTTGTTCATTTTGCATTTAATATGTGATGGAATATCAACTGAAATGGCTAGTTTTCGTGCTTCTTTGATGAGTTTTGACCAATTACCCATAACTCCAAGTTGATCTGATTTATCAACTCGGGAAATTAGTTCTATATCATCAAGATTAAGCATAAAGAAAGCAATAAATAATGTTATTTATATATTACTGATAACTCATCTAGGTAGCCTTTTTCAAATTAGATTTATCATGAGGTGATAAAATTCGAATTAGAAAGAGATTGGTGGGGAAGAGCAGACTTGAACTGCTGACTTCCTCGGTGTAAGCGAGGTATCATAACCGAGCTAGATCACTTCCCCAAGTATTATATTCCTTTTTTATTCTTTTAATTTTAAATTTTTGGTTAACTGTTTTTCTTTGTTTTTCTTTCGCTTAATTTATATATATTAGTTTACTTTTCTTCATGGTGTTTATGTCAACAGCTCCCGACGTCAATATATTACTTAAGTCACTAGGTTTAACTGTCTATGAGATTAAAACCTTTAAAGCATTACTTGAAGCGTCTTCATTAACTGCTGATCAAATACATGTTGTAACAGATATTCCTACTCCTAGAATTTACGATACAATTGATAGTCTAGAAAAAAAAGGATTAGTGCGTGTTATACCTGGAAGACCAAAAAAGTTTGAATGTATTGACCCAAATATTGGATTGGATAATTTTTTGTCTCAACTAAAAGAGGAATATGAAAACGATCTAAAAAAGATTACAAAAACCACAAATACACTAAAAACAGCATTAGGAAGTTCTTATTATGAATCACATTATAAGATCCAACCTGATGAACTTTTACAAGCTTATTCTTCGTTAGATGAAATGCAATTAAAAACATCTAACATAATTGAGACCGCAAAGGAGGAAGTGTGTGTTTTTACTAATGTTTTTTATTGGTTTGATGAAGTGAAGATTGCAATAGAAAAAGCTCTTTCTAGATCTGTTTCTGTTCGCGTTATTATGAGTATGTTAGATTCAAAATCAAAGAAAATTGCCTCTCTCTTAACTCAAATGGGCGCTAATGTGCGTGAATTACCTGAAGATAGTTTTTCAATTCGAGGAACACTGGTTGATCAAGAACAAGTTGTATTTGTTATCTGGGTGACGCCAAAATCCGATGAAAAATTTATTTACAGACCACATTTTTCATCAAATCCTGGTATAATTGAACTTTTTTATAATAATTTTGAGTATTTATGGACTAAAGGTAATTAAATCACTCTTTAGTCATAATTTCAGCTACTCTATAGGAGATTTGAGCGCCCAACTTTACTCCTTTAAGTAGACCTCCGATCTCAGGGATTAAGCCATCTGCTCTTGTGCCCTCTTTACATATTAGTCTGTATTCTAATAATCCAAGACGTTCAATAATCTCAATATCTAAATAGTGATTGGTTTGTTTTAATGCGTCCTTTATCATAGTTTTTGTTGCCCCACAGACGATTAAACACTCTTTAGCTTGTATAAGTGGATTTTCTAACCAATCAATTGTTTCTGGTGCTAACCTAATTCTCAATTTTCCTCCCAGAACTTTCTTTTCAGTTATTTCAAAAAGCATAGGTAAATTATCAACAAATCCATAGGCATATATTATTTGTCTGGTAGAAACAGTTTGTCCTTGGGCCAATTGGTCTCTCATCTCATAAAGAGGGAACAAGGCATCAATTGGTTCTCGAGTGGTTCTAGCACCAACTTCGACAAAAATTCCAAAACCTACCTCTCCAGGTCGTTTTAATCTACCTATTATTTTTTGACCTATTTCTATGTCACTTATACTTTGAATGGTACCATGATACTGAATTAAATAGTTGGCTGCAATAACCTCGTCGTCTCCTTCTAAATATACTTGAGCAAAATTGTTTTTTGTAAAAGACACTTCTTTAATATCTACATTTAATTCCTTAAGTTCTTCCCTGATGATGTATTTCAGAGACTTGGCTATATTTTGAGTAGGGAGATTATATGCCTTCTCTAATAGAATTATATTTTTCATTGTAATTTACACCATCCTTTTTTATGGTTCTTTTTCCTTTCCTTTGAGGAATAATTTCTATATTTGCATTCGAAAATTTCTTCTTTCTAGCTTTTCCCTCTGTAATATAATCAAGAAAAACAGCTAGAGCGGCCACTTCACTATGTGGTTGGTTTCCAATAGCTATATTATAATTAGATAATTGATAAATTTCTGCTGGAACCTTTGATCCACCCAATATGATTAATATTTTTTTTTCATTTGAAAGTTTAGTTTTGATTTCTTCCAAACTCTCTCCCAATTCAATGCCAAACATAGTTAAATGGATGATTATTCCACTACTTTGTTTCCATTTCTTAATTATACCAGAGTGTTTTTTAGTATAAGTAACCCTAAATTTCCCTCCCCACTCTTTGTTTATTCGCATCAAATTAGATTCTATATTCTTGTCCCTCATTCCCGTATAGACCATATTACTTGCACCAAAAGCTCTAGCTGTCAGAGCAACATGTGTTGTCATTCTTTTATCTCTCGCAATTCTGTGACCCAATCGTAAAATCGTGGCTTCCATCAGTTGTATTAAATTCTTAATTCACTTAAATATAATGATAAACGAGTAGTCGATAGAAGTTTCTTGAACCTCTCTAATTTGTAAGCACCGTATATAGTTTTGTTTTTACGTTTTAATAGGGGTTTTCTAATATTCGTTCATAATTTTTAATCCTTTAATTCTCTTGGTATAATCGCATAGTTTGTGCTTTCAATCTAATTATGTGAATAGTGTTATTATATTTATTGTTAGTTATTGTTCTATTTTCTTTTACTTCCCTAATGAGACTCCTTGTATCTCCGTCTTTGTCGCTCAAAGTTACAAATATAAAGTCTTTTATAGTCCCCGATAGTAACTAATATTGAGAAAACTCAAAGGTGTCGACACTGTCTAAGGATAATTATTCTCATGAGAGGGATGACAATGCGTATTTGGTATCATATACCCACCATCTGGAACGTCAAGCAAGACAGCTTGAAACAGAAAAACAAATGCTTGATTCAGAGCGTTTAAGATTACAACGTGAGCTAAACAATCTTAAGATTGAATTAGAAAGGCTACGTACTCCACCATTGTTCCTAGGCTATATAATAGCTGTTCTTAGTGATGAAACTGCTATAGTAAGAAGTACAACGGGTCCTAATCTAGTAGTTGCTGTATCAAAAAAGATTGATGTAAATAAGTTAAAACCTGATACAAGAGTGGCACTTAATCAACGCACTTTTTCGATAGTTAAAATACTGCCTTCATCATTAGATCCTGCAGTACAAAAAATGGAATTGATAGAGAAACCAGTTGAAAGGTTTTCCGATATTGGGGGGCTTGATCAACAAATACAAGAAATAAAGGAAACTGTAGAATTACCACTTACAAAACCTGAGTTATTTGAAAAAATTGGCATAGAACCACCAAAAGGGATTCTCTTACATGGTGCTCCTGGTACAGGCAAGACCTTACTGGCAAAAGCAGTTGCAAATGAAACAAATGCATCATTTATTCGGTTAATAGGAAGTGAACTTGTTCAAAAATTTATTGGAGAAGGTGCCCGATTAGTAAGAGAAATTTTTGAATTTGCCCGATTACACTCACCAAGTATATTATTCATTGATGAACTTGATGCTATTGGGAGTAAAAGATTAGATTTAGCGACCAGTGGAGATCGTGAAGTTCAACGTACCCTTATGCAAATACTAGCCGAACTAGATGGATTCAACGCAAGGGGTGATGTGAAGGTCGTTGCTGCCACAAATAGAATTGATATATTAGATCCTGCGCTATTAAGACCAGGAAGGTTTGATAGGATAATTGAAATCCCAATCCCAAATAATGAAGCAAGAAAAGAAATATTCAAAATTCATACGAAAAAGATGAATATATCTGGTAAGATGGATTTCGATAGGCTCGTTAAAATATCTGAAGGGGGAAGTGGAGCTGACATCAAAAATATTTGTGTTGAAGCAGGAATGTTTGCAATTAGGAATGATAGAGATAAAGTAATTTTTAGTGATTTTGAGGATGCAATTAGAAAAATAATTGGAGAAAAAGAAAAAGCTGTGATTAATACAACTGGTTTTATTTAACTTTGTTCTCTTCTATTATCTCTTTCTGCCTGTATAAACCTCTTGTAATGGATGAATTATAGCCAAACTTTCCCCCTAATTTGTCAATAGCTTGTTGAACCCCAATCTCTTTTTCTCCTGAGGTAAGCTTATCGGCAAAAGAAACAATGATTTCTTCTAAATTCTTTGGTGTATAATTTTGAATGGGTAAGTTAAGTTTTTTAGCTTCGCTCTCTGTAATACCTGTACCAATGTGGTTCTTAACAACATTTATAACCCTTCTGTCAATTTTTTCTTTTTCTAAAATTTGAGCTCCTTTTAAGCCATGAGAGATAGAGTGAGTTAATGATCGACCTATATCGTGTAATAAGGCACCAGCCATTATGATGTTTTTATTTATGTTATTTATGTCAGAAGAAATTTTAAGTGCTATTTCTGCAACTTTTTTACAATGTTCAATGACATTTGGAGGTGTGTCATATTTCACTAATATATTTAGACACTCTTTTTTACTCGGTATATGTCCATCGATTTCTTTATGCATTTTTACACTTACGCCTTCATTTTTACATTTATAAATTCTTATATGCTTTATCATCGGAAAAATATCTTTTTAATTATTCTTTTTCGTGGCTGAAGAATAATGTTTTTGAATTTGTATCCTATGTTTAGTACAAGAACCTTTTAAGGTGATTAAATTGGCAAAAACCTATAATTGTGAAATGTGTGGAGCAGAAATTCAAACAAGACCAATACAAATTAAAATTGAAGGTGCCCAATTGTATGTTTGTCCATCTTGCTCAAAACATGGCAAAAGGGTGCAAACCCCATCTCCTTCCAAAAAAATAAGTGTTGATCGTAAAAAGAAAAGTGCAAAAAGGACATCTATCTCAAAAGTACCAACCTCTTCATCAAATAAGCACCGCTATTATAAAAGGAAACAAGAAAAAGACTTGATATCCAACTATGGTGAAATAATTAGAAAGGCAAGACAAACAAAGAATATGAAACAAAAACAAGTAACCGCTAAAACAAAAATTTCACTTCCTGAATTACAAAGTATAGAAAGTGGAAAAATTAGACCAACCGACGAACAAATAGATTTAATTGAAAAATTCTTTAATATAAAAATTACTGAAAACGTAGCAAATGTTGATCCAAAAGAAGTAAAGAAAAGAAAATCTTTTCAGACACTAGGTGATATTGTCGTAATAAAAAAGAAAAAAGAGGATTAATTATCAATCTAATAAAGAAATCCTAGATGAATTTTTCACTTTTCTTCCCTGTATATTATCTATTACCAAATTATAGCATTTGTTCTTTAGCAAAATTAGTAGCAGGTACAATATCTAGTCTAGATCCTATCTGACTAAGAACCTCTTCTGCTTCTTTAATTGGTAGCTTAACTGTATAAAGCCTTTTTTTCGTTCTAAATTTGATTTTAATATTATTTTCGCTTCTTTTAGTTCTACATTCCCCTTTTTGAGCAATAGTAAGATTGACGATTTCGTTTAATCGTTCTTTGAATGATCCTTCATCTTGAAAATCTTCTTTTCTTATCTCGGTTGGCATTTTTCTTCAAATTGGTGGACTAATATTGTTTTTAAAAACATTTTTGTAATTGTTGTTTTTTTTGTAAGCTATTTCAGGATTACTTTCTTTGAAAAATGGCGTGTTTTTTGTTACTTATTAATTAAATTATCTTTTGACCCTAAAGACTAAAATAATATCTTAAAAATTAGTAATTTAGAGAAAATTTTTTAGATATATCATTAAATTTCTCTCTATACTAGTAGGTGAACTTGAATGGATTTTTGTCCCGAATGTGGTAAAATTTTATTAAGTGAAAAAAATAATGATGAAGTAGTTTTAAAATGTGGAAAATGTGGATACAAAAGAAAAATGAAAGAAGATGAAGATTTGTCTTTTACTGAAGAAATTAAACACGATGTTAGAGATATGACTGCTATTATCGATCAAAAAGAGATGGACAAAACAAGACCAACAAAAGAGATGTATTGTCCCAAGTGTAAGAAAAAGACTGAAATAAGTTTTTGGCAGTTACAAACAAGAAGCGCAGATGAGTCACCAACAAGATTCTTCAAGTGTACTGAATGTACTCACACTTGGAGAGAATATGATTAGAAGTGATAATATGTCAAATTTTAATTTTTCATTAAAACCATCTAATAAGAATTCTTATCCAAAAAGGGAACCTTTTAGACCTATAAATATTGCCGATATTAAATCGCCAGGTAAGTATCGTATTTTTGGATCAATTATATCCGTTAGTGAAAATTCATTTGAAGTAAACGATGGCACGGATCAAATAAGGGTTATTCCTGTTGAAACAGCAAGCATCGATGAAGTGAGTGAGGGAATGCAAGTACGAATACTGGGTGAGTTTTCTGGTGGGAAAAATAAACAGATAGAAGCGATTATTATACAAAACTGGTCATCTGTGGACATACAGACTTATAATGGTGTAAAGGATTTAGAAGCTTCGTTATTTCGGTAGAAGAAATATCGTAAAAATGTATCACTTGGATGTTTTTAGTTTTGAAAATAAAAAAATGTGTTAATGACGATTATCTTAAATAGTGTTTTCTAATTACTAGATGTGTGATATCTTAGAGTAATACATGAGAATTTAAGATTAATTATTAAAAAAACAAGAGGAATTGTTATGACGTTTGAAATAATATTGGATGACGCAAAGTTAATGGCAAATATGTGCTCTGTTATAAGCTCTATCGTTGCTGAAAGTAGATTACATATTGATGAAGAAGGAATTAAAATCAAAGCATTTGATGCAACTAGGATTTCAATGATCGATTTCTTAATGAAACAAGAGTTTTTTAGCAAATATGAAATTGCAGAGGAAACTTCAATTGGACTGAGCCTAGAAATATTGAATCAGATACTTAAAACAGCAAAGTCTAGTGAACGATTAAAACTTGCTTTTGATGATGATGCCAAACGTTTTATTATTGAATTTATAGGCGCGAAAAGGAAGCGAAGCTTTGCCCTATCTATTATAGATATACAAGCTGATGAAAGCATTCCTGATACAATCCACATCTCATTTGATGCCAATTTCAGAATGCAGTGTGGTTTTTTGCAACAAGTACTGAAGGATGCAGAAATGATTGGTGATTATTTAAGAATTTATGCTGATGAAAAAGGGATAAGTTTTGAGAGTGAAAGTGATACAAAATCGATGCACACATTTATAGAACCTGAAAGTGAAGAAATGGATACAGAAGAGTTTAGTGTGTTAGTATCGGACGAAGCACCTTCTTTCGAGTCAGTATATTCCTTGGAATTCCTTTCTAATTTCCTTAAAGGAATTAGATCTTCTGACGAAATAAAAGTTTCATTTGGGCAAGATTTACCTGTGAGAATAATATACTATATAGAAGATAAGGGACACTTGCTTTATTTTGTTGCTCCAAGAATTGAAGAAAGCGAAGATATTGATGATGACATATAAGGTTGCGCAAGGAAATAAAAACAACGGATTGAACAAACTGCTTGAGACTGGAAGTCTTTTATTTTATTTCTTTAAAACTAAATGAGAGGCAAGAAATTGTTTGGAAAAATACATGAACAGTGGCAAAGAGAAAGGGAAAAAAAAGATCTAGAAAAAATAGACTTGTCTTTTTATGGTGCAGTACGTGACTTCTTAAAACTTAATGAGGATAAAGTATTAGGAGAAAAAAACGAGTTAAGAAAAAAAATATATGAGGCTCGGTTGAAGAGAATTAAATTTGTAATAGAAGATTTGGCAGAGATACGTACAAGAAAAATCTTTGAGTTATTAATTCAACAAAAAGAACCCGAAAAAAACCTAGCTTCTGAAGAGAGAGACTTTTTTGAAAGGCAACAAAAAATTTACAATTATTATCTAAAAGAATTGCATGAACCAGAAGAGGTTGCATTTATTGATATAGATGATTTAGTAGAAATCAAAAACACAGAAAAACAAAAGATCGAAGAGGAACAAATAGATTATGTTGTTGTAAAAATCAAACAAAATATAGAACAACCATTAATGGGATTGGATGGTCAGAAATATGGTCCTTTTCAAAAGGAAGATGTATGTGTTTTACCAAAAATTAATGCAATAGGACTAGTAAAAAGAAAAGTAGCAGAAGAAATAGAAATAAAGGATTAATACAACTTTCTATTATTTATGATATTCTTCCAATATTTCTGCTAAAATCTTTGCTTTACCTGCACGAGGGAGTGCTAAATCAGAATCGCAGATATCACATTTAACGACAGTTTTTGCCGAATTAAAAATAGTTTGTTCATTATCACAATTGGGACATTTTACTTTAAGAAATTTTGTTTTTGGAAACGGAATCTCTGACATAATTGGAAGAGAGCGAAGATGATTTAAAAAAGTTGTGAAAAATGATAATATTAGATATTTTCATAAGAAGATAATTGGAAAAAGCAATATAATTTGGTGCGGGGGGAGGGATTCGAACCCGCGAACCACTAAGGAACGGATGGCTCATCAACGACAACAAGTATTAAGATCTTGAGTCCGTCGCCGTTGACCAACTTGGCTACCCCCGCATTATGAGGTTTGAAGTTTATTTTTTTTAATACCCTAAGGTGTTTTTTTTACACTTATAAGATATGTTCCCATATCTCCACTATGATAAATTAACTATGTATCTAGTATCGATATAACCACTCTATTTTTGCCCCTTTTAATTTTTTCTTTATGTTTCATTTTTGAAATATAGAATTAGTTAAAATAAAATTTAGAATATCTAAAAGTCCTATAAATCGAACTTTAAATAGTTGTTTTTTGGGATTGAAGATAGAATTGAAGTGGTGGCAATATATATTCTTTTAAATACTAGAGAATATAGTTTTCTGTAAAAAGAAAATATATATGTATGCAAAATTAGATTTAGTAGAAAAGGGATATCATATGGCAGAAAATAAAGCCAAAGACACACCTGATGTTGATGGGGCGCAAAAATTTTCTTCACACATAAATATTAGTGAAAGACAAAGGCAAACATTAATCGGCGTTATAGAAGATATTTGTGGTGATGAGGTAAAACAAGTAACATTAGTACTTCTTAATTCGGAGGAAGAAACAACAGACGAAGAAATATCAGAAAAATTAGATATGAGATTAAACCAAGTAAGAAAATCATTATACAAACTTTATGATCTTCAGCTTGCAAGTTTTAGAAGAATAAGGGACAAAAATACCGGTTGGTTTGTCTACTTCTGGAAGTTACATCCTGAAAAAATAGATGTATTTGTTGAAAACAAACAAAATGAAGTTCTAGAAAAACTACGAACACGTCTTAATTATGAAGAAGAAAATATGTTTTTTACGTGCAAGAATCCAGATTGCCCAAGAATTGAATTCCAAGAAGCAATGGATCTAAATTTTGAATGTCCAAATTGTGGAGAAAGACTAGAAGCATTTGATAATGAACAAATTAAACAAGTATTGAAAATGAAGATAAACGAGCTAAAAGAAATAAAGAAGAAGACAAGGGAATTAATTTCTGGGAATTAATTGTTTTTTTCAATAGTTTAGATGAAGCTATAAATAAAAAAAATAGCTAAAGAGGTTACAAATATGAAAAAAAACCAAAAGAATTTATCAAGCGCCTTATATCCAAATCCAGTGGTTTTAGTGTCGTCAAAAAATAAAAAGGAAGAGTCAATTATTACACTAGCGTGGGTTGGCACATTATGTTCAGATCCACCAACAATTGGAATATCTTTAACCAAATCAAGATATTCTTATGAACTAATTAAAAAATCAAAAGAATTTATTGTAAATATTCCCACCAAATCAATGAAAGATGAAGTACAATTGTGTGGAACAAAGTCAGGACGAGAGATAGATAAATGGCAAGAATGTAAATTTAGTCGTATTAAAGGAAAAAAGGTTGATGCTTATTATATAGACGAATGTCCAGTTAATATTGAATGCAAAGTAAAACAAGTCATTGAAATTGGATTACATGATTTGTTTATTGGAGAAGTTGTTGATGTTCATATTGATGAAAAATGGAAAAACAATAATTATCCTGATATGCTTGTATATGTAAGAGGAATATATAAAAAATGTGTAGATATCGGTTGATGAATGGTTAGAGAAAAATTTATGGTGGTCGAGAAGGAATTTGAATCCTTGTTCTCTTGATCCCGAACCAAGTGCCTTACCAAGCTGGGCCACTCGACCTCTTATATTATTGGTTATTTTAATACTAACGGCTCTTGTTTTAAAATTTTGGTTTCGATGAAAATTATTGCTTAATGTTTTAGTGTCATATACCACGTATTCAAACTAATGAAAGTAAAAAGTAATATTTAGTGTTTGGTATTTTTATTTTTTTTCGGTATAAGAACGATAAACGAATAATTTAAGGTATTAACGCTTCTTTTACTAAATTCTTTCCCATTTTCATCTTATCTTGAGCTTTTTTCATAGTATTTGCTTCAACAAACACTCTAAAAATAGCTTCTGTACCTGAAGGGCGAATTAAAATCCATCCTTCGTCATCAATAATTTTTATTCCATCGATAGTATTTATTTCATTATCTGTTGGTGCATTATTTTTTATTGAATTCATTACCTGTTCCTTCTTTTCATTAGGACAGTGTATTTTGTCTTTAAGTTGAACATATTCTGGGATCTGGGTTACTAATTGTTCCATGGTTTTCTGCTTATCTGCAATTATATTTGCCATTAAGGCAGCTGCCATGGCCCCATCTCGGACTGGCTGGTGTTTTCCATAGAAAAGCCCACCATTTTCTTCACCACCTAATTTAGCATTAAGTTCTAACATCTTACGACTTACATAAATACAGCCAACAGGGGTCCAAACAACTTTTCCTCCTAAAATTTCAGCAATATCTACCATCGCTTTAGATGAACTAACAGGAGTGACAAATATTTTTTTATCTTCACGCTCTAAAACCCATTTCTCAAATATAGCAATAGATTTATCCCCCCAATAAACATTACCTTTTCCATCACCAAATATTGCCCGATCTGCATCACCATCATGAGCAACTGCAAAATCAGCATTCGTCTTTTGTGCTATCTTAGCCATTAAACACAATTTATTGGGAATTGGTTCTGAATCTCTTCCTGGAAAACGGCCATCTAAGTGTGAATTAACTGAAATAACCCGAACCCCCATGTTTTTGAGTAATTCGGGAGTTATAATGCCTCCAACCGCATTTCCTGCATCAACTACTGCTGTCAAGTTTCTTTTTTTAATCTTTTCAACATCAACTTGAGCCATTATTTGGTTTATATATCTATCTTTAAAATCTATGGTGGTTAGATTCTTTGTTTGTTCCCAATTGGCAAAAGAAAATTGTTCTTTTTCAAAATAATTTTCAATTTTGTATTGATCTTTTATACCAATCTCCACTCCATCATGTGAAATAATCTTCAACCCATTAAATTGAGCGGGATTATGACTAGCAGTAACCATAACGCCTAATTTGGCACCAGTAGTCTTTACAGCGAATTGTGTTAAAGGAGTAGGAACTGTACCCACATCTATCACTTCAATACCTGTGCCCAATAAAGTAGATATGATTCCATATTTAATATAAGGACTACTCAAACGAGCATCGGAACCAACAATAACAGTACCTTTATTCTCAATAAAGGCTGCTATCGATAGTCCCATTTTAGTGATGAATAGTGGATTAAATAGTTCTCCAACAATTCCTCTTATTCCATTTGTACCAAAATACTTTTTTTTCATACAGATAAGAATTTTTATAATCATTTTAAAAGAATTTGGGATTGTTTTTTGTAAATCAACTATAAAATTAGTGTATTGTTGTCTATCTCGGATTTTAAACTGTTTTTTTCATGAATCTTAGAGTTCATCTTACCTAACAAAAATATGGTCAGTTAAGTCAGATTAGTAGAGTGAGAAAATGACAACAGAGATGAACATTGAAGTTCATGTTTTTTCTAATAAAAATATCAATACCAAAATCTATATAATTAACCTTATCTTTCTTGTTAATTGAGGTTTAAAATATATGAGTGATAAACTAATAGGATTATTATTGATAATTGGATCTTTGGGAATACTTGGTGCAGTAATTGCTTTAACTATCATCGTTCCTTTATTAACTGCTGATATTATTATTGGCTATTGGACAATAGCTGTTATCATCTCTCTAGCCGTTCTCATAGCCATGTTGTTATCAACTTGGATTGGATGGACACTTTTGACAACAAAGGCACCAGAAGCAGTTCTAGGTGAAGATGACGCGGATTTAGACACAACAGAAGAGGAACTAGAGACACCAGACGAAGAAAATTAGAAAATAGAACGTGAAAAATATGAGTCGACGTCCCTTAAGCCCCAGACAAATGAAAAAAATGCGGGGTAAAATGAAAACAGTAGAATTGGAGGGAGTAGAGGAAGTGATTATTCGCTTTGCTGATAAGGAGATATACATTCCTGCTCCTGATGTTAGTAAAATTATTATGGGTGGCGAAGTATATCAAGTAATAGGGAAGGGGACAGAAAGATTAAGATCTGAAGACGTAACTGAAACAAGTGCTATGCCTGAGGTTTCAATATCTGACGAGGATGTAAAACTGATTATGGGCCAAACAGATGCTTCCGAAGAAGAAGTAAGAAACGCTTTGGAAGAAGAAAATGGCGATTTGGCTGGTGCAGTTGTTAGGTTGCAAAAAAGATAATTATTTTTTTATGCCTTTTCTTATCGTTACTCCGACGCCCATGTCCATTTCTAAAAGGAGGTTAGTTGATAATTTGGCAGTGCCTATTGCAATAATCTCTCCTTTTGTATTTTTTATAAAAACTTCGTCTTTGGGTGATATACCTTGATCTGCTTGAACAACATGTTTAGCAAATAAAGATTTACCTTCGCGAATAAAAGGTTCTGCATCATCATTCGCAGTAACAGAAAATCCAAGTTTGTTTTCATGAAGTAATTTTCCTCCTTCAATTGAAGGAATGAGAAAACCATCATTAACTCGAAAAGAAAAAATTCGTTTTTTGTTTTTGTAAACATAACGTATTCTGTTAGTGGAGCGCGAACGCTCAATTGTTGTGTCACTAGAAAATAATGCCTTTCCAGCTCCTTTTCCAAATTGATAGTCTGCAACTGATTTTAATAGATCCATTTCAACGTTTGTTGGCTTACCTTTCAAAGACATCAAGAATGTACTCTCTAATATTCTTTTAAAAACTATCTACATTACAGTTTTTTCAAGAAAAATGTCTATGCAACTATGTATTAACCGAGGTGAATATTTTTTTACTTTTCGTGTCTCTATCTCTTTTATTTTCCCATTAATATCAGTAATCCATTTTCTAATATTATTAATTGCTTTTTCTGTATCTCCCCTAGGAATAAGTACATGAACGTGGATATGTCCTTTTCCTTTTAACGCAAAAACTGCTTTCTGGAATTGATTTTTCGATATTTTGAAGAAACCCATTATGACTCTATTCGCAAACAATTGTGGGGTTTTGACATTGTTATCTCCCAAAATAGGTATATATCTTTTATTTACATTATTTAAATGAATATTTTCTTTTAAAATGTTATATGCATAAGGATTTTTTTCTATCCCATAACATTTTACGGTTGGCTTATTAACTACTATCGGTAAAGATAAATTCCCAATACAAGCAAACATATCGCAGATAACTTCATTAGAGGCGACAATATTTATCATTCTCTCTCTTTCGCCTGTGTTACCTGGAGAAAAAGTTAATCTGTTTAAATCAATTTTAAATATTGTAGAAAATTCTTTATGAATGGTTGTAGTTCTTTTTTCACCCGCAATATGGATAATTTTTGGGGTTCTATACTGAGTTAAAGTGTCTTTTTGTTCTATTACCACATTAACTTTGGGATCTAATTCGATAACTGCTTGTCCAATCAATTGTTTATATTTAATATCCATTTTTATAAATCTAATAATTGCAATATCTCCAGTTACTGCGTATCCAGCTGGAATTGAATCTAATATGTGTTTGGGAACAGTATCTATTAATCTATGCTGAATTTGTTTCTTAATTTTCACAGTAATTCGTTTTGAATCTTATATGTATATTCTTTAATATATCTTTTAATGATTACACATAATGAGAGATTGTGTTGTAGCTACATTAGGCGATTGTTATACTTTAGTAACAGGAAATGAAGCAAATAATATTTATAGTCAAGGTTGGTACGGAGAATTGACAATTAATGGTAATTTAAAACTAGATCCTTTCGAAACTGTGATATTAGCTGAACGTAATAGACTTGAGATATTTGATGATAATCAAAATAGTTTGACATTATCCGATGTAGTTACTAGGTTCTCTGAAATAATTCCAGATTTTCTCTCACATTATTTATTGTATAAAGATTTAAGAACTAGAGGATATGTTATAAAGAAACAAACACCTACTAGTAGGTCCTTTTTATTATATGAGCGAGGAGCAAGTCCCAATAAGAAAGAAGAATATGTTTTTGCGTTGGTATTGCCAATGACAGAAGGAATATTATTCAATGTAAATGAAATTGACCAAGTGGTATCAAGAGCAAAAAATCTGGATCTAAAATTAATATTTGCTGTTATTGATAGTTTAGGAGATGTTTCCTACTATAGTGTCAAAGAGTTAACCTTTCAATTTAATCAAAATAAGATATTAGGAGATGCAAAAAATAGATGAAATATATACCTGATTCTTCAGCCATAATTAATGGTACATTTTTAAAATATATCGTAGAGCAGAAAGACGTTGATGAGATAATCTTGTCGCGTGTTGTCTTAGCCGAAGTAGAACACATGGCTAATCAAGCTAAAACAATTGGATTAACTGCACTTGATGAATTAAAAGAATTAAAATTGCATTGTGCAAAAAATGGAATAACATTGGTTATTGACGGCGACAGACCTTCTAACAATGATATCAAGTATGCGCCCATGGGCACATTAGATTCTTTAATTAGAGTTCTTGCGGAGGAGTATCAAGGAATTCTTGTCACTTCTGATAGAATACAAGCAGAAATGGGAGAGATGGAAGGATTGGCAGTTGTATTTTTGAAAGAAACCTCCCCTTCTGAATTGAAAAAAATTGAAGATTTTTTTACCGATAAAACCATGTCTGTTCATTTGAGAGAAAATAACCCTCCATTAGCAAAAAAGGGAACACCAGGAAATTTTGAACTTGTAACAATAGAAAATGAGATTTTAACAAAAGATTTGTTAGAAGAAATTGCAAAAGACATCATGGAAAGGGCAATTTGGGATAAAGATAGTTTTATTGAAATAGACCATAAGGGGGCAACTGTCATCCAATTGAGAAACATGCGAATTATTATATTGAGACCTCCATTTAGTGATGCAAATGAAATTACTGCTGTTAGGCCCATATTAAAAATGAAAATGGATGATTATACATTAGATCAAAAACTACTGAAAAGAATTGAAGAAAGAGCAGATGGTATTATAATAGCTGGAGCTCCTGGTGCTGGTAAGTCAACTTTTGCTACAGCATTAGCAGAATTCTATGCAGATAAGGAAAAAATCGTTAAAACATTCGAAAACCCTAGAGATTTACAAGTTGATGAAAGAATAACTCAATTAGGTGGAGTACATGGTGATATTGGTGAATCCGCAGACTTGGTTTTATTAATGCGACCGGATTATGTTGTGTTTGATGAATTGAGAAAAACTCGCGATTTTGAAACATACGCGGATCTGAGATTAGCGGGTATTGGTCTTGTGGGGGTTTTACATGCAACAGAGGCAATTGATGGTATTCAAAGATTTATTAAACGAGTTGACTTGGGTGTTATACCTTCTATAGTGGATACTGTCATTTTCATTGCTAAAGGTAATGTAGAAAAAGCATTAACACTAGAATTAACTGTAAAAGTACCGACAGGTATGCAAGAAAAAGACTTAAGTCGGCCAGTAATTGAGGTAAGAGATTTTGATACAAATAAGCTTGAATATGAGATTTATTCATTTGGTGAACAGATAGTTGTTGCACCAGTTAGAAAAAAACAAAAGACAACCAAATATTCTCCCCCCTCCATCTCTGCTTATGACATCCAAAAAGTTATGAATAAATATTCAATAGATCAATATCAATATAGCTTTGATCCCCCTAATACATTAATATTATATGTCAAAGAGAAGGACAAACCAATGGTTATTGGGAGAGAAGGTAGAACAATCTCAAAAATTGAACGGGATTTAGGTGATATTAGAATTGATGTTAAAACATTTAAAGAAATGAGTGATCTACATCAAGAAGAGGCCGAATTCATCTTAGATGTCTATGAAACAAAAAAACATATTGTATTGGTGTTTCCCTCAATTTGTATGGGAAAAGATGTACAGATATTAATCAACGGAGAATCCTTGGCACAATTAACAGTAGGACAATCAAGTGATATTAAACTAAGAAAAAACACCGACCTTGGTGAAATATTAACTGAAGCGTATAGAAGTGGTTCGGTTATATCTGCCTTGATGTAGAAGTGTTCAAACAAACATTAGTGATACTTACAGAGTCAGATTTTCCCATAATTATTTTATCACAAGATGATGGGAATAAACCATTTTCTAATATACCTGGAATGTTATTTAAATCTGTTTCCATTTTTTTTGGATTAAATATATGCTCAAAGTACACATCGCCAATTATATTTCCATTATCAGAAATAACGGGACCTGATTTGTTTTTTGCATAACGTAATTTCAATTTCCCACCCAATTCAAAAATGGGTTTAATTACACAATTACACGCTTCTGGGAAGATTTCAACAGGGACGGGATGGTCTATCAATTTTTTAGGATACTTTGTTTCGTCTATCAAAACAATAAATTCTTGCGACGCCGATGCAACAAGTTTTTCTCTAAGCATAGCGCCGCCTCCACCTTTTATTAAAGTGAAGTCGGTTGTAATAATATCTGCTCCATCAAAATATAGATCTATTTCAGGATACTCGATTAAACTGCTGATAATTGAATTTAAATCTCTTAATTCGAACCTTGTGTTATAGGAGGAAGGTATTAACACTATATCTATATTATTAGATTTAATTAATTCTTTTAAGTGAGAAATAAAATATTGTATTGTGGTACCTGTACCAACTCCTATTACCATATTATCATAAATAAAATCTTCTACTGCTACTTTTGCTGCATTGTTTTTACAGACTTCTTTAGTTTGTGTTTTGTTTTTTGGATTATTCATGTAATCTCCATTAATATAAGTGTTATGTGTGATATAAGTATATTGAAAAAAGATTTGGTGCTATAACTTACATTATGATGTTATAGCTATATTTAACTAATTTTAAACTAATTTTTTTATTACTGTTGTTCGCTCATAAACTTTTTAAGCCTATCAAGTTCCTTCAGCATTTCTTTTCTTAATGCCGCAATGCTTGTGCTTTTGGCAAAAAGATCTCCTTCTTCCGTTTCACTCGCTGCGGTTGGTGGTGCAGTTGGTGGTTTTGTTGTAGGCGGTGCGGTTGGTGGTGCAGTTGGTGGTTTTGTTGTAGGCGGTGCAGTTGGTGGTGCAGTTGGTGGTTTTGTTGTAGGCGGTGCAGTTGGTGGTGCAGTTG
>CAZHRF010000001.1:140315-171938 GCA_964534625.1 uncultured archaeon
GTGGTTTTGTTGTAGGCGGTGCAGTGGATGCTGTGGTTTTTTGTTCTTTTTTTGGTTTTCCTTTAATCTTGCTTATATAAGCACCACGCATCTGTTTTAATTCTTCTTCTAATTTTGATACTTCTTCTTCTCGTGCTGTTCTCTCTATCTCGTTTTCTATTTTTTGAATATCCTTTTCATATCTAACTGCCAATTTTTGGAAAATTGCATCACTAATTTCTTCTTTCTTTTTCTTTTCAGCTAATGCTTTTTTAGCAGCGATAAATTTGGATTTCTCTATATCTAGAATTGCTACTCTCTCTTTTGCAGGAATATTACTGGGAATTGGCTTATCGTCTGTAATATCTAAAGATAAACGTGATCCCTTTTTTTCGATCTCTGTATTTTTTGTTATAAAGAATACAATAAGAGCAATTAATAATATATAAAAACCAGATAAATATATTAATATCTTAAATCCAGTATCTTGTACACTCGCTGGAGGTAAATTTACGAACCAATCAATTATTGCCATATATAACTTCCCCTATTACATGTAGTTATTTTATCTTTTTATCTTTTTCCTTATTATAACTAAATTAGTATAATCGTACTCATTTTAAAATGTTCTTGTTATCTCTTTGTTGTAAGAGTAAATTAAATCTTTATAGATAGATAACTATTAGGATCAAATTATTAAGTCTTATGCTGGAGGAATATAATATATTGCAAGTTTTTTTTATTTACATAATTTTGACAATTATTAGTGAATTTAATTTACACTGGGCTGGGGAAATAATTGGGATTCAAAATAAATAAATAACTGAATTCAAAAGGAATAAATAATCTATTGTTTAGGTATCATAAAAAGAGGATGAGTTGAATTTGAGTGATGAAACCTACAATCGAATAAAAGATTCGGATAAACTAGTCCTTCCTGGCACAAAATTAGCAACTATAGAGGAATTTTATGCGGGTAATGGAACTTATTCTACAGATGATTATGTTTATTCTGCAACAACTGGTCATGTTAATATAAATATGTCTAAATATGAAATTTCAGTTATATCAAAACCAAAATCAGCCCCTATACCAAAAAAAGGTTCTATATGTATGGGCAGTGTTTCACATGTTTCAAGACAGATTGCATCTATAAGTGTAAACTACATAAATAATACAGAAGTACACCCGAGTTATACTTGTTTAATACACATATCCCAGATATCCAAAGAATATCTTGATAATATAGGGGATGCTATTTGTCCTGGTGATATAATCCGATGTAAACTGATCGATGCTAAAACGCTTCCATTACAAGGAACCATGGTTGACAATCAGTTGGGAGTCATAATAGGTTATTGTGTAAAATGCGGAGAGGAATTAGAAAAAATTGGGAAAGACAAACTAAAATGTCCTCAATGTAATTATATACAAAAAAGAAAATTAGCTCTTGACTATGGAATAAATAGATCAGGTTTTAAGTTATAAGAAAATAATTGGCGTGATTATAAGTGGCTAGAACATCGACAAAAGAGATAACAATTGGTTTCCCAGAAAAAAAGTTCTTACAACAATTTATAGAATTAGTTACTGATGAGCTAAAATTTGTTGACTTTTATTTTAACTATAAATTTGATAAAATAAAAATTAAAATAATTGGAGAAAGAAGCGATGTGAAAGAATCAATTGGGCGGGTAAAAACCCTCCAAAGATTATTTTCACGGTCAACAACGCCTGATTTAGATGGAAATTTTGCACATAATATTACCTTACTACAGAAATTAGTACCAAGAATAGTTTCTATGGATAGTCTTTCAACTGTGCTTAATTACAAAGGTTATGACACAATAGAGCAAGGTTTAGATATTATAACAAGAGCTCCTTTGTACGAAGTTCAAGATGTATTAATCAGCCTTAATAAGATAATGGATGAAATTACTATATTAGATATATCTGCAAAGGCAGTAAAAACAATTCTACTTACAGTAGCATATATGACAAACTTACCTGTGAATTTCATAGTAAATAAGGGATTGAAGTGGGATCTATTTAGGGAATATGAAGAAAAAATTCTTGTAACAAAGTCACCTGAAAGTATAATTGATGAATTCCTCGAAAAAATGGAAAGTAATGAAGTTAGGAATGAATTTAAGGAATCAGAACAAATAGATCAAGACAACCTAAATAATAGATTAAAACATCTGGACTTTAGAGATTTATGAAATCTTTTTTATTATCTTTTTTTTAGTACTGATAATCTTATAATTTGTCATATCTAAAAAACTATATAAATCAAAGGAAAAAAACAAAAATGGGAAAGAAAATGGAAATTGAAATTATAAAGCAAGAACCTGGATATATAAAGTTTAATGGAAAGTTTACTGATCCTCATACTTTACCAAATCTAGTTTATAGTGAGTTATTAGAGGATGAGGATGTAGACTTTGCTGGTTACTGGCGTGATAAGTCGTTCTATGAGTCATACATTTTTCAAGTTAGAATGAAAAAAGAAGAAATGGATCCCGTAGATGCAATAAATCGTGCGTTGGATAGAATTAATGAAATATCAGAAACTTTCATAGATGTTGTTAAATCAAAAATTTCCTAAATATCCATCTGGTGTAGTTTTGAAAAATAAAATAAATGAACAAACATTTGCTGAAATTCTAAGTAATCATAATTTAGCCAAGTTTGGTGATTCTTTAGTTAACTTCCTATATAATGTGAGTGTTTACAAATCGACACAAAAGCTAAATGGAATCAAAGTATGGGATCAATGTCTAGCTGATGCACTTAAAAACAGTCCATTAAGAAAGTTTGCAGGATCAAGAAAGAAAAAGGGAGAGTTGGCTGATGCAACAGAAGCTTTTTTGGCATACTGTTATATTCGAGATGAAAATAAATTTACTGATATGATTAATATACTCACACAGTATATTACGCTTTCAAAACTCAGTAAACCAGAGAAGGAAGAAAAAGAAATGTGTTCGTTAATATTTTCGAAACTATTGAATGAACTATGTGAGAAAATGAATATAAAATAAGCTAGATTATAAAATTTTTAAAACTCTTACCAATTAAATCTGCTATCCGTAAGCATTCGGGATAACATGCAACATAACTAGAAATTTCTAATAACTTTTTTACTTGTAAATCATATTCTATGCCAATTTGTTGGAAATATATCTTACATCGTCTCCCAGAGTTATTGTAAAACTGCATTGATTTAATAGCGGGATTAACTGAGATTATTTCCTCCCTCTGCTTCCTATCCTTAAGCCTTATTAATGCTTTTTTCACCTTATTCGCATTGGGTGCTTGAGATAAGACTGTAATGACGGGGATTTGGATTTCTTCAAATAATTTTGGCATATTTATTAAATTAAACGCTCCAATAGTTGCACTTCTTAAGAATATGGCCTTAATCTGATTCCGAAATTTACTTTGTTTAATCATGTCTGTTATAGCCTTTGTTGCATTCAAACCATCAACTAGTATTTCTGTTCTCAAAATACCTTCGATTATACTATATCCTCTGGTAACAACACCAAAAACAAAGGTTTTTGTTGATTTATCCCTTATGAAAGCTGAATCATCAATCCCTAATGTCCGAATGTCTTTTTTATACTCCACAAATATACTCATTGATTAGATTTTTAAAGACTTTTTCTTACAATCTAATAGAGATATATGAGTCATAGAAGAAAACTTCCCGAATATGGTGATTTAGTTCTGGGTACAATTACAGATATTTATGATCATGGTTGTTATGTTAGATTAGATGAGTATGAAAATTTAACTGCTTATGTTCACATATCAGAGCTTTCTAGTACGTGGGTTAGAAACATACGAAATGTTGTACGCGAAGGAAAGAAAGTTGTTGGTAGAGTGATGCGAATAAGAGAAAATCAAATTGATATAAGTCTAAAAAGAGTATCTGACGGGCTTAGAAGAGAAAAAATTGTAGAATGGAAGCACTATCAGACTTCCTTAGCTTTGTTATCATTGGCAGCTGAAGAACTAAATATTGACATCGAAGAAGCCAGAAGTAAAGTTGAGGATCCTTGTATAGACACTTATGGTGGATTATATGAAGCATTAGAAGAATCCTTGTTTGCTGGGAAAAAGGCATTAACAGAGGCTGGTGTTCCAGAAAAATGGGCTAAAGTTTTAACTGATCTTGCTCAAAAGAATTTAACGATTCCTAAAGTTAAAATCAAACAAAACTTGGAAATTGTTTGTTGGGAAAGCTATGGTGTAGAAATCATAAGAAAAGTATTAATGGAAGCATTAAAAGAAAGAGACAAAATTGAAGCGGGAGAATCTGAATTGGGTATACAAATATATGCACGTGGTGCCCCCATCTATCGTTTAGAGATTACTGCGAGAGATTATAGTCTTGCAATGGATTTATCCTCTAGAGTCTCAAAAACTATAGAAAAAGGTTTTGAACCGTATAATCACTCTTTAAAAGTAACTGATATTAAGTAGGTAGATGAATGACTAAGTCCATATTTCGTTGTACATCTTGCAATAAGTATACATTAAATGAAGATATATGTCCAATTTGTGGAAGTGATGTGGAAAACCCTCATCCTGCACGATTCTCAATTGAAAAAGAGAAAAAATATTCTAAATATCGAAGAGAACTTATTAAAGATAAAATAAACAAAGAATCTTCTTAACATTTATTTATAATTCTAAGAATGAGTGCCTTGATCACGTGATATCGTTTTTTATGAAAATAATATGTTTTAGGGATCTCAAATTCTGCAATGATTTTTTCATCCACTTTCTTATCTAAGGACGTGATAAACCCTTCTAAAAACGCTAAATTTTTTTGTTGATAAAGATGCATTGAATAACAAACACTGGAATGCTTAAGGGCATATTGCAAAAAATATTGGTCTTTTTTGTCTCCTTGAATTCCAAACGGACTATTCATAAAAATTGTATCGAAATCTCTTCCTATCTCTTTTATATCTCCTGTTATCCACTTAATAGATAAATTTGCTTTTTCAGCATTAATTTTAGCAATTTCAATCGCATTAGGATCAATATCAATACCTATCACTTCTTCTGCTCCTAATAAAGCCACAGCAAGTGCAAATGAACCCGTTCCCGTACAATAATCAGCTATGATTTTATCTTTGACATCACCTAATTGATAAGCCCTCCAACTAATCATTGCTGCAAGTCTAGCCGGTATTTGATATTGTTCAAGTTGAATTTTTGGGTTGGTAAAGGTTTGAATTGTTGAAAGAAAAATTTCAATGTCCTTTTGTTTCATTTGCATCAGTTCCATTCTTAATAGTTCTTAAAATGTGATTGAATACTCCAATAAAAGAGTGTACTTCTACTGGACGGATAAAACTTCGATTAATAAGAAACCGAAAAGCTTGTTTAATAATGGGTTTTCTATATGTCTCATATTGCAAAGAGTCAATTATACTATCAAATTTTTCAAACAATACCGCTCTAGATTTTACTTCTGCAATAATCTCTTGGTTTTTTGGTTTTATATGATCTAAATAAATTGAACGCCAAATTTCATAAAGTATAATCCCAACAGCATGTGATAAATTTAGAACAATATGTTCCCCTGTTAGTGGGATGTGGACCAGAAAATCACATAAATCTAATTCAACATTGAATAAACCTTTGTCTTCTCTACCAAATACAAAAGCCATCTCTTCATTATTAGAAAAAACTTTAGCAACATCCCAAGGATAAGCAGGTTGTCTGGTAATATGATAATTATTACCTGCTTTTGCTGATGTGGCAATTAATAGTTCATATTCTTGTCTTAGTTGTTTAAAAGTGGAATAAACAATTGCTCTTTGCAAGTATTCTTGTGAATGCATGGCTCTGGCAAGGGAACTATCAGATAGATGATCAGCTTGAGGATCAATTAAGACTAATTTTTTCACATTAAAATTTTTACATAATCTAGCTATGGCGCCAATATTACCCGCTGTTTGTGGTTGAACGAGTACAACACTAAAGTTTAGTTTAAGATTATCATTCATTTTATTTTATTCACCGATAAAATTTATACAAATATATATCTTCGAAAAAACAATGATGTTTATCAACTATTTTATAGTTGATGTGCCTTTTTCCAAGTTTGTTGATTTTTTGAACAAAACTAGCATCAGTAGATAAAGAAGATATAATCGTAAAGTAATCAAAATGAGTGATCTGTTCAGCTATTTGGATTAGTAAATGAACGGTTTCTTCATATCCTGATTTACCCCCAAACAAGTTTCTTCTCTCCATAATTGGGAGTTTTGAAACTTCATTATCTAATGGCAGGTAAGGTGGATTCCAGATAATAATGTCTCCCTCTTTTATTTTTAATGCTTCTAAAGTATGACCGCATATGATTTCTAAGTTCTTTGATACATTATTATTTCGTGAGTTCAGATAAGCTGTTTGACATGCAATTAATGATATATCTGTTGCAAAGAAATTGACATTGGGATATTTTTTGGCGAGAAATATTGAGATTATGCCTGATCCTGTACCAATCTCAATAACTCTTTTTTGATTTGATGCTAATTTAATAGAACTTAACAGCAGATATGTATCTTCTGCTGGTTCATATACTTCATCAGGTATTTGTAACTTTAATTTGTATTTAGGGAAATTATATTCGACCAATTTTTTTCGCCTATACTTTTTTTTAAATTATTATATAACCTTAAAGTTTCTTGGTGTGTTAGTGTGAATATTCTACGCTTAGGAAAGATAAGTCTGTCCATAACATTGTCTTCAGGATAAATGCCTTCTTTGCTACTATTTTTCAATAGATTATTAACTACACTTCTAACAGTTTTTCTTTTAAGCGTGAATAAAGTTGTTACGAAAAACCCAAAATCTTCCTTGTTAACATCATTTGCTACAGATTTAGGAATTATTTTTACAATAGCTGAATCTATTCTAGGTCTTGGTAAAAAGGCATTTCTTGGGACTGTTCTTAGATATTCAATTTCACTATAGAACTTAGTCATTAAGCTAAGCCTTGAATAGTTGCTTGAACCAGCTTTTGCTTCCATTCTTTGCGCAAATTCCTTTTGAAACATGAGTGTTGCTGCATCAAATTCATGATCAAAAAGTTTGAATGTTACAGGAGAAGATATTTGATATGGTAGATTAGACACACATCTGTTAAAACTAGGCCATTCCACATTTATTGCATCACCTTCAATAATCTCTACATTTGAAAATGTACTGAAATAGTTTGATAAGAATCTTACGTATCGTAGATCTTGTTCGATAGTATATACTTTCTTCGCTAGTTTAGATAAGCAAATAGTTAAATTACCTGTGCCTGCTCCTATTTCTAATATAGTGTCAGTATCTTGAATATTTGCCTTATTAACATGAAAATTAAGTATATTCGCATTAACTAAAAAATGTTGTCCGTGTTTTTTTGATAGGGAACCACCTACTTCTTTTATAGCTTGAAAAACATGGCTTTTAAGATCATTATGAGATTTCCAGCAAGACATTTTATCAAATACTTAAATTCATGCAGTAAAAAGCTTGTGCTTTTCATCGCCTTCTAATTCTTGCATTATTCGATTTGTTAACATTTTTTGAATGTCTGAGATTTTAACCCTATTTTCAATATCTTCAATAGAAATGAATGGTAAACCCTTTCTTGTTTTTATTATATCCCACATTAGCTTTTTTCCGATGCCAGGAATAAGTTGGAGACTATGAATTCTGTTGGTTATTGGTTGAGCTTGGTTGAAAAAAGTTACAAATCGTTTTTCATTTGTTTTTATGATCAACCCTATTGCCTTTTCTAATGCGTTATAAGACGTATTGGTTAGATCATTTATGGTAATTCTTTGCTTAATTTTAACCTGTTTGTTCTCACTACTATCTTCAGGAAGTATAATTTTATCAAATTGTTGATATTTTGCTCTTTTTTTTGGTGTAATTTCGAGAAGTGTAAACCATGTTGTACCTATGGCTTGGATGATTGGTTCTCTACCTTTAGATTGCCTAAATACTTTTCCTTCAGGTAAATAATCAAGTATTAGCACACGGCTTTCATGTTTCTTTTGTGATCTTGAGCGTTTACTTGGACCCCTATAAAAATCATCTTCAGGACTTGTGTCTTTACGATTTTGATTTGAGTTTACCATTGTTCTCATCTTAGTTAAATAATTCATCAAAAAAAAGTTTTGCATTGCTATGGCTATTTAAATTTATAACAAAAAATCATAAATTAATAACTATTCTTCTTTTTCCTCTTCTTTTTCCTCTTCTTTTTCCTCTTCTTTTTCCTCGTCATTTAAAGAGAGATATGGTTTGAGAAGGTTAAACATGTTTTTAATAACATCTTCAGTAAGAATGATCGGCTCTTTTTGTAGTAAATCTTTTAATTCATCTGGATCATTGGGGAGGATATTAACAACAGAATATGCAGCAATTTCAGATAAATCAAATTCTTCAATTAACTTTTGAACAAGTTTTCTGGAATTCTCTGCTGGAACATGAGAATGTTGAGTTGAGTGTTCATAAGCAACTCTTTGCCAATATGACATTTCACCATCTTCACTTCGCTCTTGTAAAATTTCCATAGCTTCTGGAATAGTCAAAGGTTTCTTATCAATTACCTTACGAGGCATAGTTTAATCACACTTTCAGTTTATTGTATTACTTGTGAATTGTGGAGCGACTTAAACGAATATGTTCTTTTGTTGTAACAATCTTCTTGGTAATATTACCTTGTTTAATATTGATCACATAAGCATTTCCTTGATGTCTGGTGATAGTACCGGTTTTACCATGATATCTTCTGTGAGGCATACCCTTTTGTACACTAGAATCAATAATAATATCAATGATGTCTCCTACTTTAAATTCTTCTAATAAATAATCTAAAGAACGCATTCCTCGTTCTCGAGGTCTTTTACGAAATATATTTCTGGTACTCCTACGGTAACCGCTTGATTTTCTCATTTTTTTCCACCTATTATAAAGTTAAGAACACTCCAAGTGAAGCAAACACAATGGAATTTTTAATCTTTTCTATTTTTGTTATCGTATGTGTAATATTTTTTTTATTTGAAAGTAATTAAGTTTCTATTTTCTATTTTTCTGATAAAGGTTCTTCTTGAACCAACATTACATCCAATTTTGTACAAACAGCTGGAATCTTAACTTTTTCAGAGATACTTGGTTTTGTTCTACCATTATCCCCACTAATTAATTCTTTGACATAACATCCCCCATCACACTTCATGTAGGCAATAAGGCTATTTTCAGATATTCTTTTGCATTTGATGGAATAAACTTCTTTTTTACGGATTTTATCTGCACGACGATGTACAACTCTTGTTGGAGTTTGTTGGTCTAGTACAATGTTTTGAAAATAGTTTTCAATGGTTGCTATCTGATTGTCTGAGATGGGATTATCAAACTTAATCTCTGCTTTATATTCTTTTACTGTGTCGGGTGCATGTTCTTTTAAGTGTACCACTTCTTCCTTAGATGACCATCTTAGATCTTTTACCTCAACTTTACTCTCTGCCTGTTTATTGATTAATTGTTGTAAATTATCAAGATTACAGGAACGTATGCTAGGGTTCTTAATTTCTAAAACAAAAGGTCTACCGGTGCCTAACATCTTTGCATCAATATCCTCTCTTCCTGCGCCATGAAGACTGGCGTCCTCGCCTCTAAAAACAGTAATGGGAACCGCCATTATTAATTCTTCCACAGATTCTTGATATCTTTTTCCTGTAAAATTACATTCTTTACAACCCTTACCATTACAATTGGAGCAATACCAACGAGTTTGAGGTATTGTCCTGACATATTTGAGATATCTGCCATAAAGATATACTGATCTAGGATTAATTTTTATTGTTTTTTTTAAGGGATTAATCTGAACAGTGATATCGGGATTATTAAATGCCACATTCTTTCTGGTTTCATTACCCAATATTTTTCCTATTTCACGATTAAATTCTTGATTTAAGTATTCTGTATCGATAACGGCAAATTGTTTTTTTAGTTCTTTTTCCCTTTCATACCACTCTTTAGGTAACCGGGTACCTATAAGGTAGGTATCAAATTCATATCCCTTTAAATCTTGAACAATTTTATATGCTATTTCTTGAATTAAATCAAGTTTATCTTGACAAATATAACATTCCTGATTCTTTGGAATTTCAACGTGTTGTTTTTCTAGAACACTTAACGCTATATCTGTATTTGAACCCGCAAGTATCTTTAATATGTCGTTGTTATATGATTGGTTAGAAAATTCCATGGTTAAAACATTTTTAAGCCATTTACCACGTTTATAGTTGGTTGTTCCTGTTCCTGCATTAGAAAATTGTCGTCCAAGACACCTATGACATAAAGAATATTGTGTCAAAATTTCGATAGCTTTCTGAAGTACTTCCATTCTAATCACTTTTATCGAGATAATAATTTAATAAAATGATTTGTTCATCTATTTCCACATTTCCTAAAGAAAGATCAGAAAATTGATTATTATCACCACCAGTATAATTGAAAATAAACATGTTCCGAGACCGATTATCCAGTTTATTGTCTACTCTTATTTCTTTGGATCTGACTACTCTAAATTTTTTTACATCCTCGTGAGTGTTGAAAATATCTTTGATAGTTGATTTTCGAATAGAAAGACCTGGTGTTAATCGACCCCTTTTTGATCTAGGCTCTTTGGTATGAGTAAAAGCACGCAATAGTAGATGAGCTGCAGAAAAAAAACTTGGCCCTAGATATCTCAAATCATTACCATTGAAAGTTACCATATATCCGGTCTTCTGATACCTTGTGATAAAATAAAGTATAATGTCACTACGAAAATTGTTTGAAAGGAAAAAAGTATCTGAAATAGCTTTTATATAAGAACCAAGTTCATGGAGTTGACTTGATACATCAAAGATGCTTTTTTTATTAATATTAAGTGGATTACTTTTTATAACAAAAAACTGTTTGACCATTGATATCACACGAACATTAACATTAACCAAACATATTTGGTAATCCTGGAATTTGAAATCCTCCACGTCTGCTTTTTTTCATTTTTTTCATCAATTGTTGAATCATTTTTTGTTGATTAATTAATTCTTTTATTTCAGAGACAGGACGACCACTTCCACGTGATATGCGGTGAATCCGAGATTGGTTAAGTTTAACTTTATTATCTAACTCATCGTCCGTCATGGATGACATAATAATATTGAATTTCTCCATGTTCTCTTTTGACATATCAAACATTTCTTGATCCATAGTCATACCTAAACCTGGAACCATTGACATCATTCGTTTCATGGAACCCATTTTTCCAAACTGGTTTAGTAGTTCCATCATCTGTCTTAGTGTGATTTTTCCACTAATCATATCCATTGCTTGTTTTTTTGATGGTAAATCTTCTATCTCACTTACTTCTTTAAGTAAGCCTTCTAAATCTCCAATACCTAATAAACGGCCAACAAAAGATTCTGGTTTGAACTCCTCAATTGCATCTATACCCTCACCATCTGTAACAAACTTAATGGGAACATCGGCAGCAGCTGCAGCAGAAATTGCTCCTCCTCCTTTTGCACTCCCATCCAATTTTGTAATTATGATTGAACCAACGGGTGTATTTTCGACAAAAGCTTTTGCTTGGTCATAAGCAGCTTGACCAATATTTCCGTCAATAACAAGTATCACTTCATCAGGCTTAATTTTTTTATTAATATCTCGCATTTCTTTTAAGAGTGATTTTTCTTCTTTATGACGACCAGCAGTATCAACTAAAATAGCTTTATACTTTTCATCAAGAAACTTCTTGACCCCTCTAGCAGCTATCTTAACTGCATCATCATTGTCTGGATCTCCATATACTGATACTTCAATTGGTTCGCATAGTTGTTTGATTTGATCATAAGCACCCGGTCTAAAATTATCAGCTGTTACAACAGCTACCTTTTTACCCCGTTTTTTAATATATTTAGCCAATTTTGCGACAGTAGTTGTTTTTCCACTACCTTGTATACCCACTAACTCAATAACTGTGGGTTGATCTTGATGAATAGTTAGCGGATAATGCTTTTTTCCTAAAATTCGTGTAAGTTCATCATATACAATAGAAATTATACTTTTCTGCCTAGAAAGGCCAGGTGCAAGTTCCTTCTCCAAAGACCGTTCTTCAACCTTATTAACAACTTCTACTGCAATATCAAAGTTTACATCAGCTTCTAGTAAGGCACGAAGAATTTCGTTTTTAAGCTGTTTTATCGTTTCCTTGTCAGGTGGGCCTCGTTTAATCAGTCGAGAGAGTGAATCACGAATTTTAGTTCCTAAATTGCCTAACATGAAGTATCATATCAAAATCAGCATAGAGGTTAAAGAATATTACGTTTCAAAAGAAAAAAAAGAGTTTAATTCCCCTTTTCTAAAAAAGATGAAGTTTAAAATTTTAAGTCTGAAAATATGTTTAAAGTAAAAATATCCATATAAAATAGAGAAAGTAATGATTTGCATCTACTTTAAAAAAATAATTTTAGGTTTTGTTATATGATTCGGCAGTATAATACTTTTTAAAAAATTGGTGCGGGGGGAGGGATTCGAACCCGCGAACCACTAAGGAACGGATTTCTTATCCGGCAACTTAATTTTTCTAGCCCTTTATCTCTAGATCTTAAGTCCGTCGCCGTTGACCTGCTTGGCTACCCCCGCAGGCATTAAAGGATAAAAGATTAATAGTTAATCTCTTTTGAACCTTTATACTCTTTTGATTTTCTTCCTTTTTTTAAAATTTGTGTAGGTTGACTGGTTTTGGATTTTTCATTCTACAATTGTTCCGATATTTTCTCCGTTGAGTATCTTTTTAATATTTTTGGGCTTACTACCATCCGTAAAAGTCAGTTTGATTCTTGATCTTTTTATAATTTCGCAACCAACTCTATCAAATAAGTCATATTTTCCTGGTTTTTCCTCATTACTTTGTAAAATTTCCAGTAATTTTTTGATTGTTATACGATCATATGCCTCTGCCTCTGGATATATCTTAGGATCTTGAGAATAAACTTTTTCTACATTTGAAAGATTAATGAGTATGTCCGCCTCAAAAAATTCAGCAATTAAAGCTGCAACTGCATTTGTAGATTGACCTGGTTGCAAACCACCAGTAACTAATACCTTCCCTGATGATAGGGCATAACTAACCTCATCAAAAGATCTTGGAACTAAACGAAAAGCCTTGTCCTTTAAACCTGCAATTAGTAACATGGCATTCATTCTTGAAGCTTCTATACCCATCAAATCTTGATAACCTTTAGATTGTCCTAGTTTTTCACTTGCTTGGATAAAGACTCTTGCTAATTTTCCGCCTCCAACTATAACTGCAACTTCATGTCCTTTAGTAAGCAATTCTTGAATTGTATCTATATACGCTTGAATCAACTTAACATTTAAATCAAAATTATCTTTGTATAATATGGATCCACCTATTTTTAGTACTACTTTCAAAACTATCGCCCTTTTCGTATCTAAAATAATTTATTTCTTTTCATTAAAATATTTATTTCTTATGTACTTATTGTATGAAATGCAAGTAGAATTGTACATTTGTCATCATTGGATAAAAGGCAATAATCATCGCTTATATTTGCCATCTTTGAAGGGTTTTGACTTATTTATATATATTTTGTCTATTGATCACTCATCTTTATAAAGTAATTATAATAAACTTAAAACTTAAACTTATTACAATTTAGAGTCTTAATTAACAACTGAAAAGCGAATCTTTTTAATTACTTCTCAAGTATTTCCTTTTACCTATATAAAAGAGGAAGTAATGATGAGTTTGGATCTTAAAAATAGGAAATCAATTAGCAATGTATTTACCAACGAGTTTTCAGATATTGTTATTGCAGGTTGGGTTCAACACGTTAGGAACTTAGGCGGAATCCGTTTTATTAGAGTTCAAGATCGTACAGGAATAGTTCAAGTTGTTATGCCAAAGAAAAAAATACCAGAAAAAATTTTTTCAATAGAACTTAATGAAGGCGACATTATTCTAATTCAAGGAAAAATTGTTAAAAATAAAACAGCTCCTAAAGGTAGGGAAATCCTCCCCACAGATCTAAAATTGTTGAATCAACGTTATGAAGAATACCCTATTGCGATTACGGATAAAATAGAAACAAATCCAGATAAGAGATATGATTATAGATACTTGGATTTACGAAATAGGCGGATTGCTCAAATATTTGAAATAGAAAGTGAAATAGCCTATGCTTTTCAAGAGTACTTTCATAAAGAAGGTTTTTTACAATTTTTTTCATCAAAAATAAGTGGAGCGGCGACAGAAGGAGGAGCAAATGTTTTTGAAATTGGATACTTTGATAAAAAGGCCTATCTTGCCCAGTCTCCACAATTCTACAAACAGATGATGCTAATGGGAGGATTTGAAAAAGTCTTCGAAATTGGTCCTGTGTTTAGAGCAGAAAAACACCACACGACAAGACATCTATGCGAATATACTTCATTAGATTTTGAAATAGCTTACATACCAGATCAATCGGTTGTAATAAATGTTTTACAGAATGCTATAATACATGTTTTAGCTGTTATTAAAAAAGAAAAACAAGATTCTCTTCAAGAATTGGAAATTGAAATAGTAGATCAGCCAAAAGAATGGCCAGTACTGACGATAACAGAATGCCATGAAATATTGTCAAAAGAAGGAAAAGAACTAAGTATAAATGATGACTTAGATCCTGAAGCAGAAAAAATAATCGGTCAATATGCAAAAGAAAAATACCAATCTGATTTTGTATTTGTCGATAAATATCCTTGGACAGTCAGACCATTTTATACGATGAAAGATGAAGAAAATGAGAATTTGACAAAATCATTTGATTTATTGTACAAAGGACAAGAATTAACAACAGGTGGGCAAAGAGAGCACAGAGTAGAAAAACTAATAGAACAAGCAAAACAAAAAGGTGCATCACCTAGTGATCTAAACTATTATATTCAATTCTTTAAAAATGGAGCACCACCACATGGGGGATCTGGAACAGGTATAGAGCGTTTTGTTCAACAATTATTGAATTTATCGAATATAAGAGAGGCAAGGTTATTGCCAAGAGATCCAAATAGGGTCCATCCATAAATTATAAGAGCTAAATGTTAAATTTTTCAGCCAAGAAGAGTAATCACGTTGTTATGTCTCATATTCAGTTCGTTAGTTACTTGGAAGGAATTACAACAAATGAGAAAGGTTACTATTATGAAATAACTGTACTTCATCATAACTACTATTATGGTTTACACACTTATAAATAATAAATAGTGGAAATATCGAGAGACATACTTTCTAATAATCTATTGTCAAGAATGCAAAAGTAATAAAAGGTTTCTTAGAAAAAAAGCTTGAAATAACAGGTAGAGAAAGACAATTAAAGTCTCTTGAATTTTAGAGGTTTAAAAAATGAACTCATCAACAGAACAAAGATCATCCGTCGAACGTTATATCCTTAAAAATGAAATTGAAAAATTAGAAAAAAAACGGAGTTTTAATATGAGTACAAGTTTAATTTCACTCTATATTCCTCCAAAAACAAGGATATCTGATATAGCCCAACAACTAAGAGATGAAGCAGGAACTGCGACTAATATTAAAGACAAAAACACTGGAAAAGCGGTACAAGCGGCTATCTCTTCGATATTAGCACGTATGAAATATATCCAAGAAGTACCTGAAAATGGTCTAGCGATTTTTGCGGGTCAAACAAGTTTGAATAATATAGAATACCATGCGATCGTACCACCCGAGAAAATCAACATTAAATTGTATATGTGTGATAATGTTTTTCATGTTAATCATTTAAAAGATATGCTGGAAAGTAAATTACGTTATGGTTTAATTATTGTCTCGCGTGGTGGAGTAACTTTAGCCACTCTTCAAGGTTCTCGATTTAATCTCATCCGTGAAATGGAAAGTAATGTACCAAAAAAGCACAAAATGGGTGGGCAATCACAAAGAAGATTTCAAAGGTTGGTTGAAGAAGCCGCAAGTCACTGGTACAATAAGGTCGCAGAAGTTATGAATAAAACTTTTTTAGATGATATCCCTGTTGAAGCTATTGTTGTTGGTGGTCCTGCTATGTCTAAAACAGAATTTTTAGATAGTAATGAGATTGATTATCGAATTAAAGATAAAGTAATTGGTGTATATGATGTTGGATATGATGGGATGGCAGGATTAAAAGAATTAGTAGAAAAAGCTGAGGATAGATTAGGTGCTTTTGAGTTAGTAAAAGAAAGGAAATTAATGAAAGAATTCATGTCTCATCTAGGAAAAGATACTGGACTTGTTACGTATGGAGAAAATGAAGTAAAAGAGGCACTAGAAAAAGCAGCAGTAGACAAAGTAATAGTTAGTGAAGAAGTTGATCGTGTAAATATGGAAATAGAATGCGAGGGGTGCGGATATCAATTAAATGATTCTGTACAGACAAAGCGATATGATGATTATGTCAACGATTTATCCGATAAAAAGTGTCCAGAATGTGGAGAAGCAAGATTGGTGATCAAAGAAGAAAGAGATTTGATCAAAGAACTCAATGATATGGCAAAAAATACTGGAGCTGAAGTTGAAGTCATATCAGTTGCACATGAGGACGGTGAAATGCTTTACAGCGCATTTGGAGGGATAGCTGCTTTTCTGAGATACAAATTATATGGATACTAATGGGGTTCTATATCTGTTTTATACTTTTTTGTCGGAAAAATAGAAATCTTTTTTTATCTGTTTTATTTTGAATTATAAGTAAAGGTGTAAAGGCTCATGGTAGAAATTGACAAAATGAAATTGGATATACTGGACATAATGGTATCCATGAAAAAAGGTTATTCAATAGCTGATTTAATGATGCAATTGGCAAATTTGTATGCGCCAATAGGAGAAAAACCAAATCAAGAACAAGTTGAATCAATATTGGAAGAATTCAAAAACGAAGGTTATATTAAAGAATTCATGGTAGGTACATTACCAAGTTACAAAATAACAGATGAAGGAGAAGAGTTTTTCTATACCCATTAAAGACAAGAGAAGGAAATAGTAAACATGGTTCTCAATGAAAACTTAGGTTTACCAATTGCTAGTAAGGAAGACGAATTATTATTACCCGAACATTTAGTTGAGACTAAGGGCATAATTTCATACAAAGGTAATGACCTAAAAACACTAACAAAAAAACAGAAATGGACGGAAAAAGAAAAAGAAGAATTGATATATAAAACATATTTGGATGTAAAACGGATAGAAGATAAAAGTTATTGGGAAAAAGTTCAGTTTGATATTTTGATGATTCTTTCGGGAAAAATTGGAAATGAATTTAAAAAAACAAGAGCTTATTACCGTTCAATTGCAGATAATGGAGTTCATTATCCAGAGGTTTTTCAAGTGGCAGAAGGATATATTGAGTTTTTTCTTCAAAAACCTACTAAAAAGCATACTATTGTGAATGATATTGTAGTTATACGGGCTCAAAAGATGGATATAATTGCAGTGCCACCTTCTTATGGAGTGACACTTATCAATCCTGCAGATAAAAATGCAGTAGTAGGAAGAATTAGATCTAGAGAGGTTGAGGAAATAGTTGAACCTTTTGAAGAAACACAAGGTGAAAGTTATTATAAATTAACTGATGGAAGGTGGGAATATAACGCGAAGTATGATGAAATTCCTATGTTGAAACTAGAACCAACTCAAAATAGTTGGAGACATATGAAAAGAGGAACACCTGTTTATGAATCACAAATCAAGCATCCAAATGCAGTGGCACCTTTAGTGATCCCCAATCCCTTAGATTTTAATTTGTAAACTTTAAAGACAAGGAAAAGAAGAAAAAACTTAAAAACAAAAGAACAGAGGAACAATTGCACACCATCATTCTAAAAAAATGATACGGAGTGACTTTCAAGGATCTTTAGCTCAGCTTGGTTAGAGCGCACGGCTGATAAATAATAATTTCTTATTGGTTGTGTGCAGAAACCGTGAGGTCGGCAGTTCAAATCTGCCAAGATCCACCATTTTTTATTGATATCTTTTAATTAGTTTCTTTCTCCCTTCTTTTATCCATGAACTTTCTTGATACATGATTTTCATTAATTCCAGCGATAATTTTTGTTCTTCTTTAGAGATGGTTTCTGTGTATATCGATATCGAGAATTCTAAGCTGATTATTTCTATTAATTTTTTTAACCATTGATAGACATTAAAATTATCTAAATTCTTTGTTGGTCGATATTTGCTTGTTCTACGGTCTGTTGGGCGTTGTAATCTGGCAATTAAACTATTGTTTAAATCTGTAAGGTTTGTATTTACTAATAATGTCGCGTGATGTAAAATATTATTGCCTTTTTTATAACATGCAGCTCCCGATATCTTTTTACCTTCATGAAGGATATTTGTCTTATTCTCGATTTGAAGATCATTAATTCCCATATCCTCTAAACTCCTAACTATTATTTTTGTAAAAAATGTTTCGAGTTTTTGTATATCATCTTTTTCTTTTATTGGGATATCTTCTGTATTAACAAATAAGCTAATATTCCAATTTCCTTCATCTTGAAAGACTGCTCCTCCACCAGATATCCTTCTATTTATCTCTATATTGTTCTCTTCGCAGTATTCTTGATTTACTTCTTCAATTAAATGCTGTCCTCGTCCTATAATTACAGATTGTTTGTTTTGCCAGATACGAATAGTTATTGCATAATCGGATTTTTCATGTAATTCCATAATGGCATGTTCCAATGCTAAATTATATGACAAGTTAAATGATTTTGTATGTAAAAATCTTCCTTTTTTCATTTTTCAATTTAGCCTCTTTGAAAATAAAATGTAATGTACCAAAACCCTAATTCTTTTTTCTTCTAGTATTGGCGATATGTATGGCTTTCCCCTGTGCAGATTGAACAGCTTCCATTATCATCTCAGGTAAAGTTGGGTGTGGATGTACTGTAAATCCTATGTCTTCGGCAGTTGCGCCCATTTCAAGTGCTAAAGTGACCTCACTAATCAATTGTGATGCATTTCCTCCAATAATCTCAACACCAAGTAGTATCCCCTCTTTTTCGTCAATGATGACTTTAACAAAACCTTCGGTTTGCATATTTATCATGGATCTACCTGAGGCTCTGAAAGGTGCCTTAACCGTTATAAATTGGAATCCTGCTATTTTTGCTTCATCTTCAGTCATTCCCACATAAGCTATTTCTGGATCTGTGTAAAATACTTCTGGCATCCCCCTAAAATCCGCTTCTGAAGGTTCTCCTGCAATTATTTCTGCTGCAATGATGCCTTGTTTTGTTGCTTTATGTGCCAAAAATGGTTTTCCAGTACAATCGCCCACAGCAAAAATAGTGGGAATTGTCGTTTGTTGTTTAGAATTAACCTTTATGAAATTGTTTTTGTCATGCTTTATATCCAATTTATTTAAACCTAGTTTGCTGAAATTTTCGTTAGTCTTTCCTAAATAGACAAATATTTTCTCAACTTCGATTTCCTTTCCTATTTTATTTTTGTTTTCCAATATCTCCAAATTAACTTTTATTTTTTCTCCTTTAACCTCATTTTTGAGAATGTTTGTATTCTTCAGTATTAAAACTTTCAACTCTTTGAGTCTTGTTTCAAGAGTTTTCATTATATCTTGACTTATACCTTCTATAATTTTATCATTTTCAGTAACCAATGTTACTTTAACTCCCATTTTCGCAAAAAGTGTTGCAAATACAATTCCAATACCATCCCCCGTAATAATCAATATATCGTTGGGGATTTCATTAATATTTACCGCTTCTTTTGGACCAAATATGGTTGTACCATTAATTTCCAGTCCTCTTTTTTGTATTTCATTGGCACCTGTGGCAATAATTAAGTAATCTGTTTCAATCACTCTTTTATTATTATTATTATTATCTTCACTTATTTCTACTTTATTTGGCGAAAGTATCTTTGCAACACCCATTATTTTTGTTACATTATTTCCCTTTAACAATTGATTAATCCCTCCAACTAATCTTTTTTGTATTCTTTCTTTCCATTTCTGCATCTGTTTGAGATCAAAAGAAACATTATCGAAAGTTATTCCCATGTTTTTAGACTGCTCTTTAGCCTTATAGTAAAAATCTGTGGCTGATATAAGCGCATTAGTTGGGATACATCCCCAATTAAGACACTCTCCACCAATGTACTTTCTTTCTATGATAGCTACTTTCTTACCTAATTGTGCAGCTCTGATGGCAGCAGGATATCCTCCAGGCCCTGCTCCTATTACAACAACATCATATTTTTGTGACATAATTATACACTTCTTTCTGCATGTTTTTTTGTTCTTTTTTTTATAGTAATATCAAACTGGGATTCTCTAAATAATAGATTAATAATTTTGTAAATCTAGCCCCCACTGCACCATCTACGACCCTGTGGTCTAATGATAATGCTATGTTCATCATCTTTCTTATAGCTACTTCATATACTCCAGAGTTATTTTTGATTGCAACAGGTTGCATTCGACCTCGCATTATTCCTAATATCGCCACTTCGGGCCATTTAATAATTGGAGTTGCCATTAAACCCCCAATGTTTCCTGTACTAGTAATGGTAAATGTTCCGTCACTTACATCATCAAGTGACAATTTTCCTTCTCTGGCTTTAGTAGCTAGTTCATTTATTTCTTTTGAGAGTTCAATTAATCCTTTTTGATCGGCTTGTTTAATAACTGGAACAATCAGACCGTCATCTGTATCAACAGCTATTCCTATATTATAATAATGTTTGATAACAATTTGATCCTTTTCATCGTCTAAAGAAGCATTTAATATGGGGAACTCTTTAAGTGCAGCAATTGTTGCTTTTATTATGATTGGTAAGTAAGTTAGTTTTGTATCTGTGTCGTTTAATAGAAACCTAGATTTGTCTCTTAGTTGATCCATGTTTGTCATATCTACTTCTTCAACAAATGTATAATGGGCAGCAGTACTTTTTGAATAGCGCATAGCTTTAACAATATTTCTTCTTAATCCTCTAAGTGGAATAATCTCCTCTTCTCCTTCAAATGTGTGTTCTCTCGCTTTCAGTACTTTATGCCCTTCTTTTGTTGATTCTTCAAATTTTTCTATATCTGCAAATGTTATTCTACCTGCTGTACCTGAACCTTTAACTTCGGCTAAATCAATGTTCAATTCTCTTGCTTTCTTTCTAACTGCAGGTGCTGCAAGAATTTTTGCAGTTATTTGTTCTCTCTGTTTTTTTCTTCCTTCAACCTTTCTAAATGGGGTTGCAGGTTTAAAAAGAGATGGGTCTTCTTCTTTGTGTTGAACTTCGTCTTTCTTTTTTTGGATGCTTGACTTTCCATCAGATGTTTGTTCCTCTGATTTAATTCTAACTAAAACTTCTCCTACTTTTACAATGTCTCCTTCTTTTACTTCGATAGAAACAATTTCACCAGAAAGCGGAGAGGTAAGATCAGTAGAAACCTTTTCTGTATTAATTTCAAGAAGTTCTTGTTCTTCTTTTACAAATTCTCCTTCACTAACAAAAATTTGTAAAATTTCAGCTTCGTGAATTCCCTCTCCAATATCTGCTAGTTTAAATTCATAAATACTCATTTTTATCACTCTATTTAATAACTATAATTATATGATTTTAAGATGGCATCTAATACTCTACTTTTAGATGGCATATACTTTTCTTCACCTATAAGAGGAATGGGGATATCATATCCTGTTACTCTCAATATTGGTGATTCCATGTATTCGATATATCGTTCTGCTATTAAAGCATTCAATTCAGAGTGAAAACCATTATTTCTTGGTCCCTCTGTTACACTTATCACTTTACCCGTTTTCTTAACTGATTTCTCAATTGTCTTAATATCTAATGGAACAAGTGTACGCAAATCTATTACTTCGACATTAATTTCATGCTCTTTTTGAGCTATTTCAGCTGCGTCCATTGAGATATGAACCATCGTACCGTATGAGAGAATAGTAAGATCTTCTCCCTCATTCATTATATTTGCTTGACCAAATGGAATAAGATACTCTCCTTCAGGTACATCCTCTTTAAATGCACGATAAATTCTTTTTGGCTCTAAGAATATTACGGGATCGGGATCTCTAATAGCACTTGTAAGCAAGCCTTTTGCATCATATGGTCCACTTGGAATAACTACTTTGAGACCAGCAGTATGGACAAAATATGTTTCTGGTGACTGTGAGTGATAGTGAGCACCTCTAACGCCGGCTCCATATGGAGTTCGAATAACAACTGGTGTTTTAAAAAGACCACCTGATCTGTATCTAAACTTTGCAAGTTCTGAAACAATTTGATCAAAAGCTGGCCAAGTAAAATCTACAAATTGAATTTCTGCAATAGGTCTTAAACCATATAAAGCCATACCTATAGCAAAACCAATTATGCCTGATTCATTGAGCGGGGTATCTAAAACTCTATCATCTCCAAATTTATCAATAAGCCCATCTGTAGCACGGAATACTCCGCCATTGATACCGACATCCTCTCCCAATATAATGATATCTTTATTATTGTCCATCTCATTTTCTAAAGTGTGTTTTATTGCTTCTACTAATGTCATCTCTGCCATTTTAATCACCTCTCTCGTTAAAATTAAGTGCATATTCCTTTTGTTCTTCTAAATGCCAAGGTAGTTCTTCATATACGTCATCAAATATTGTTTTGGTAGTAGGTTTTGGTATTGATTCTGCATCCTTAATAATTTGTGATAATTCTTTATTATATTCTTCTATAATCTTCTTGTCTTTTTCTTCTGTTAGTATGCCTTTATCTATTAGGTATATCTTAAAACGTCGAATTGGATCCCTTTTCTGCCATTTTTTTAATTCCTCTTCTGAGCGATATTTTGTTGGATCATCTGAGCTAGTATGTGCTCCCAGTCTATATGTTCGAGATTCAATGAATGTTGGCCCCTCTCCTTTTCTAGCTCTTTCCGCAGCTTCTTTGACTGTAGCATATATAGCTAAAACGTCATTACCATCAACCGCTATACCCGGCATACCGTAACCAACGGCTTTATCGACGAGTTCTTTTGCCCCCGTTTGCTTAGAAACAGGTAAAGAAATGGCATACTGATTGTTTTGGCAGAAGAAAATTGTAGGTGTTTTAAATACTCCCCCAAAATTCATACCTGAGTGGAAATCATTACTTGATGTTGCACCATCACCAAAAAAGACAACAGAAACACTCCCGTCTTTCTTATACTTGGAAGCATAACCAGTACCCACTGCATGTATGATCTGAGTACCAATAGGTGCACTTGGATTAACGAAATTAATTTTATTGTCTCCAAATAATCCTGGCAATCTTCTACCTTTTTGTGGGTCTAATTGGTTAGCAAAAAAATGGTTGATAATATTTTTGATAGGATAATCTCTATAGAGCGCAATCCCGTGTTCTCTGTAAGCTGGTATGACCCAATCCTTATCTTGTAAGGCAGCTGCAACTCCAACATGCGCTTCTTGTCCTTTAACGGGCACATGAAATGCTATCCTGCCTTGTCTCTGGAGTTTAAACGATTTATCGTTTAATAAACGTAACTGAACCATGGTTTTATAGATTTTTAGTAGTTCTTTTTTTGATAGTTTTGGTTCATTTTCTGGATCAATGATCTTCCCATTTTCATTAATAATTTGTTGCATTTTAATCTCATCTCATAAGAGTAGCTATTGGGTTGTGTGTTGTACAAACACACTTACAATTATTACTATAATCGTCAAGTCTTTTAAGGTTAATTAAACATCAAAATATTGTAACAAAATAAATCTCTATTATACATTTTTAACAAATGTCATTGGTTTTAGGAAGAATGGGAATTAAATCAATTGGAAAGAAAAACCTCTTGATATGATACTCAAGTATTACATTTGGTAATTAAACCATACTTTTAATATAAAATAAGAGTTTAAGAGTTGAATATAATGAATATAGAGACGAAAATAAATTCTATACCTGTAGTTCCAAAAAAAGAAAAGGAAGAGAAGTTTACTATATGGAACTTAGAAGAAATAATTACACAAAAACCGAGAAGGAGTGTAAAAGAAATTGATGAAGCTTACAAAGTATTCAGGTTTTTTTCAACTGTCACTAAAAATAAAAAATTAAAGTCCTATAATTGTAAATTTCAAAATGATGCCAATTAGTAGTAGTTTCTTACACTTTCTAAGGATACGTTTTATTTTTATAATTTAATATTGCATATCATAAAGTTCTTTTAGTTTAGTCGTGGATTTATCACTATGAGTGAAAAAGAAAGAAGCGAAGAACACGTTAAATCTGGAGCAGAATTATTATTAAAAGGAGCAGAGATGTTAAATAAAGCTTGTCCTCAATGCCGTTCCCCATTGTATAAATACCAGGATAGGATTATTTGCCCTTCATGTAAAAAGAATTATAAGTTTGTTGAGACGTCCGAAGAATTGGAACAAATAAAAATGGCGCAAAAACACCAACAGTCTAATCTGACTTCAAACGCTATTCAATCTACTCAGATATCTAGTCGTAATGATGTAATTATTAGTTCACATAGTTTTGAACAAACAGCCAAAATACTTCAAAAAAAAATTCAGCAAATCAACAATAAATTAGAAACCAGTGTAGACCCGAATGAAATTAAAGAACTATCTGAAGCTTTGAACTCACTAATAAAGGCATTAAAACAGTTATGATCTATTTATCTTCTATTCTTTATTCATTCTTTGATTTTTGTATACTTTAGTCTTTTAAATCATCTAGTGAGTGTTAAGCTGATTACTGTAAGCAACAGCCCAAGGCTTCAGCTGCGGCTTGCTTCAGAAGCATAGTCCGTCTTGTGTAAGATTATAAGGGCTATAGACATGTGTTCTTCTAAACTTTACCAATCACGCATTACTCTTTTTTTTTCTTTTGTTTCTTTAGCCACTCAAGATCTTCTAATGTGTCTTCGGCAGTTTTTTCTTCTAATTCGTCATATTGTGTATAAGTGAATTCAATAATGTCATGCGCGATTTTCTCTCCTATTCCCTTTACTTCCATGTATTCTTCCAGTTTGGCATTCATAATATTCCGAATGGATTTGAAATGTTTGAGTAATCTTGTTGCAATACGATAATCTATATGTGGTAAAGTAGAAACTGTCTCTGTAATTTGGGCTTTCAAACCAAAAGCTTTTGATTTGGTGATAGATATCCTTCTTTTTCTTTCTTCTTGTTCCCTTTTTGCAATGGTGTAAAGAATAGTAGCTGTTTCTTTTTGGTTTTTAGTATAAATTATTGGTATTCTATAGTCAATAGTAAGTGAGGAAATTGCTCCAGCTAGTGCATTGGGGTGTAGAGATGAACGGAATAGATTGATATCTCCCTCAAGTATAATGAGTGGCTTAGCACAACTTTCTGTGAGCATTTGCGCTTGTTTAAATAATCTTTTATCAATTATTGATTGAATAAGATCATCAGTTTCCTTACGCTCAACCACAACTTGATCCGAGCAAATGTAGTCACCAATATCTAACCTCTCAAAACCTATTTTTGTTCCTTTTGAAACGAGTTCTTTCACAATAGTTGAATTTCTTTCTCTCGAATCACAAATCACTTTAATAACTTGTTCAATTTCTTCTATCTTAGAATCCCGGGATTTAATTTCTTTTTTTATGGCTATTTCTTGTTTTGGTTTTTCATAAGAAGCAACAGATTTTTTTGATTTGTCTTTTTTTTCTTCTTTAATAAAATCTAAAATTTCCTTTTGACTATTTTTCTTTTTGTTATTTGCTGTTTTAAAATCATGAACTATTCTACGCATCTTTTTAGCTTGTCGTTTTGACGCCCACATATATCCCTCGTCTCTTGTTCCTTTTGCAATTAACATAATTACTTTACCTTCTTTTCTTCTTCCTGTACGCCCTTTACGCTGAATAAGTCGAATAGCACTTGGAACTGCATCATAAAAGATTACCAACTCACATTGTCCAATATCCAATCCTTCTTCAGCAACAGAAGTAGAAACTAATATATTATATTCTCCTGAACGAAATTGTTTCATTATCTCTATTTGTTGTTTTTGACTGAGGCCTTTATCGTCTTTCATAGATGATTGACCAACAAACCAGTGAGGCCTCACGCCATTTAAATTCATAATCTCATCACTAATTGTTTTGGCGGTTACACGAAAATGAGCAAATATTAGAATACGATTCGAAGGATTTTTACTTACCTCATTGGAAATTATAGTCTTTAATTCGTCAATCTTAGGATGAATAATCTGTTTTTTTTGCAAGATTTTTACTGCCTCGAGAATCTGATGAAATTCTTCACGATAGACCAGAGATTTAAGTGCACCACTACCTTTACCCATTCGCACATCATTCACTATTCCATCTAAGTATTTGTTTAAAGAGGGGATGCCTTGGGTTTCAATTAACTCGATAGCATGTGATACTCTAATAGAATTCCCTACAAGACTCATTGCAGTAAAAAACTCTGACCTTTTTTCAGGCTTGCTATCATCAATTTTACCATAAATCTCATTAACTTTTGATCTTAATTTGAGCAAATCACGTCTAGGGTTATTTCGGGGACTTGATGATTGTATTATGTTTAATTCTTTTAATCCTTGAAGAATTTCTTTAAATATTGAATTAAGTGTATCAATAATGGTCTTGAAGTCATCAGTCAATGGTATTATTCGCCATTCTTCATCAATGTCATGTATGTATTGCTTTACGTCGTCTGATGTTTCATCACGCATTTCAATGTTATTGGCACGTATATTTTCCTGAATCTCACGAATTTTCTCAGGATTAGAACCCGGACTCGCTGTTATTCCTAAAATTAATGGTTTTTTAGATTGTTTAAGATATTGTTCTGCAACAAAAACATAGCTATGATCCCCTACTGCTTTATGAACTTCATCTAGGCATAGTAATCTGACATTTTCTAAATTGACTCTTCTTTGTATAATATCATTTTGAAGTGTTTGAGGAGTACAAATGAATAATTGTCCATCTTGCCATATCTCACTACGTTGTGAGGGCCTTATTTGACCCGAGACTTGATAGATTGCACTTTCATCAATATTAAGTGTATCTTTAATAGTTGTTTCATGTTGATCTAGAAGCGGTTTTGTAGGTGCACAAAGAATTATTTTTGCATTCGGGTCTTTATTTAAGTGATGTGCCGCTATCATAATAAAAACTATTGTTTTCCCTAAACCTGTAGGAAGAATAACAAGTGAGTTTTTATTTACACAAGATGCAAATAAAGTCTGTTGATAAAGCCTAGCCTCAACTTTATTCGGTTTAATTAGTGGATGATCATTGATATATGATTGTTGTACCATTCAAAACCACAAACATATTTTAGTACTAGAAAACTCATTATTATTTGAGTATTTAAAACTAGCATTAATTTACTAAGCATCAACTTTGTTTGTGAGTATTAATTAACTTAAACACATTAACCGATTGTTTAAATAGGATTGAATTTTTCAGTAGAATGAGTATATTTGGAAGAACTATTAATGAGTGATTATTTCCAAATTTGATTAAGAAGGTGAAAACGTGAATAAATTAACTAAAAAACGTTATAACCCAAAGACATGTGATAAGGAAATATTTGACCTTTGGCAAGAAGAAAGAATATATGCCTTTAATGATGATTCTAATGCTACTGTCTTTACAATAGATACCCCACCACCATATGCAAATGCTGCTTGGCATATGGGTGGAGCTATACATTATAGTGGAATAGATATGATTGCAAGATATAAAAGAATGCAAGGTTATAATGTTCTATTCCCGATGGGACTTGATAGAAATGGATTACCAATAGAAGTACAAACAGAGAAAAAATTTAACATATCAATGCATCAAATCCCAAGAGAGGAATTTCTGAAGAAATGTAAAAGTATTTTGGATGAAGTAGGTGATATGATACTTAATATATGTCGAGTACTAGGATTCAGTAATAATTCATTTAAATGGGAAGAAGTTTACAAGACAGATCAACCACAATATAGAGCATTAACACAAGCAACATTTATTCAGTTATTTAAAGACGGACTAATCTATGAGGATGAGCGTCCAAATAATTACTGTACCCGTTGTAAAACTACAATAGCTGATGCTGAAATTGATTATGAATCTGGCTCCCATTATTTATATGATATTAAATTTAAGATAAAAGAGACGGGAGAAGACTTAGTAATATCAACAACCAGACCCGAGCTAATTCCCGCGATAGGGGTGGTAATTTATAACCCGGATGATGAAAGATACACAAATCTTGAAGGTAAAACTGCTATAACGCCTATATTTGAGGATGAAGTTCCGATTAAAGCTCATCATTATGCAAAAATGGATTTTGGTACTGGTATAATGATGGTATGTGCATATGGAGATATCGCTGATGTTCAGATATTTAGAGAGCTGCAATTGGAACCAAATACTGTAATAGATAAAAACGGTGAGATAAAACCAAACGTTCCAAAATATAAAGGCATGAAAATAAAAGAAGCTAGAAAAACCATTGCTAATGATTTAGAAGAACAAAAATACACTGTAAACAAAAAAATGGTACCCCATAATTTTCCTACATGTTCAAGGTGTCATAAAGAAATTGAATTTCTCGCTATGCCCGAATACTATCTCGAACAAATAAAATATGTTGATAATCTTAGGGATTATTTGAATGTTTTAAACTTTTATCCAAAGTTTATGAGACAAATTTGGATCGATTGGCTTAACACAATCTCTATTGATTGGCCAATTAGTCGACGTAGATATTATGGAACTGAAGTACCTATTTGGTATTGTAAAGGTTGTGGAGCATCCAATTTACCTGAACCTGGTCCTTATTATCAACCTTGGAATGATAACCCACCATTTGAGAGATGTGATAAATGTGGAAGTAATGAAGGATTTGAGGGAGATGAAAGAACCTTTGATACTTGGATGGATTCTTCAATTAGTGAAATATATACAATTAAGCATCCTCATAATAAACTAAATATGAATTTATTTACTCGTTTAATTAAGGAAAGAGATTATATCGGTGATATGCGACCACAGGGAAAGGATATAGTACGCACTTGGTTTCATTATACAATGCTCAGGGCACACCAGTTGTATGAAAAACCTGCCTTTAAACATGTCTGGATTTCTGGTCATGTGGTCGATAAAAAAGGAGAAAAAATGTCTAAAAGTAAAGGTAATATCGTAAAACCTGAAGCTATGATAGAAAGATATGGTGGAGATGCTCTCAGACTGTTTGGCGCTTTAGAAGCAAGTCATGGTAGTGACATACGCTTTAATCAACAACGTCTACAAGGTGCTTCAAAGTTTATTAATAAATTTTATAATATTGCCCGTTTCACAAGGAATTTCATCAATGACAAAATGGAAAATACCAAACTTGAGGCCTCTGATAAGTGGATATTATCGGAGCTAAAACAAACTCTACAAAAAAGTATTAAAGGTTATGAAGTATTTGATTTCCATGTACCTGCCCGTGAATTACGAAACTTTACGTGGGATATCTTTGCGTCGCATTATATAGAGCTGGTAAAAGGGCGAGCTTATAATAGGGATAATGCCTTTAAAGAAGAAGAACAAAAATCTGCCCATTATACATTGGGTGTATTACTTAATATATTAACAAAGGCCTTTGCCCCTATAATTCCGTTTGTTACTGATTTCATTTATAGAGATCTTTTTGAAAAATCGGTACACACAGAATTATTCCCGGCTCCTAATGATGTAATAGCAGAGTCAATGTTTCTTGATAAAACCGAATTAATAATGGAGGTTAACTCTGCCATATGGAAACAAAAGAAGGAAAATAGTCTTCCATTAAACGCAGATATAACTAAAGCCTATTTACCTGAAGATTTGAGGCCATTCTTTGTTGATTTACGTTCAATGCATTCAATTAAGGAGATCATAACAGAACCAAAGTTAGAACAGTTTAGTTCAGACGTGATAAAAATAGATATAAGTAGAAGCCATAAACTTCTGTTAGATTTCTAAATCCTCCGGAAATTCTCCTTTTTTTGTTTTTTGTTTTTATTATAAATGCTCAAGAAAGCAAATTATTTTAAATGAGCACCAATGAAATAACTTGCTGGTTAGAATAGGGTGAAATTAGTAAGCGTTAATAAACCTTAAAAATCCTATCTTACCCGCTTATATATAGTTAGATAATATCAAATTAAATAATATTTGAGGAGATTCAAGATTGCCATATAAGTATTCAATTAAAACTGATCCAGATAGATCTGCAAAGGCGTCAGCACGTAATATTGATGTGTCGCCAAAAGCAACAAGAGAAGTATGCAAGGCTATCAAAGGGATGAAGATACATCAAGCAATAGAGTATTTAGAAGATGTTCTAGCCAAGAAGCGATCAGTGCCTTATAGAAGATATAAGAAAAATGTAGCTCATAGAAGTGATTTAAAGGGTTGGGGACCTGGTAGATACCCAAAAAAGGCTTGTACTGAGGTTCTAAAAGTTTTAAATAACCTTGAAAATAATGCAGAAGCTAACAAACTACAAGTAGATAAATGTATTATCATTCATGCTGCTACACTTCTTGGAACAAGACAAAAAGGGTCGTTTCCAAGAGCTCATGGACGATCAAGTCCAAAAACAAAACAATTTGTGCATATTGAAATGATTGCTGAAGTACCAGAGGTGTAATGTTTGCCAACAACTAAAGATTTTTTGCAACGTAAATTTAGAGATAATCATATTGACGAGTATTTAGCGGATGAATTGCGTAATGCTGAATATGGGGGGTGTGAGATTAGAAGAACTCCCTTAGGTGATAGGGTCGTTTTAAGAGCTGGCCGAGTTGGATTAGCAATTGGTGCTAGAGGAAAAACGGTTCGCCGGATTACAGAGATTTTACGCACTAAGTTTGGCTTAGATAATCCGCAAGTTGAGGTTTTGGAAGTACCAGAACCCGAACTTGACGCGAGGATAATGGCCTTTCGATTGGCATCGTCCCTAGAACGAGGAAGACATTTTAGGAGATCTGCACATGGGATCATGAGACGTATAATTGGTTCAGGTGCCAAAGGTGTAGAGATTATTATTAGTGGAAAAATAACGAGCCAAAGAGCTCGTGTAGAGACATTTAGATCTGGCTTTGTTGCAAAATGTGGGTATCCTGCTTCAAAATATGTGGATGTAGGAAAAGCTACAGCTTTAATAAGAAGAGGTTTAATCGGTGTAAAAGTAAGATTAATGCAACCCGATGCCGAATTACCTGATGATATTGAAATTCTTGCTGAACCAACAGCTGATGGATTAGAGTTATTTACGGATGATGAGTTGTTAGAGGGAGAGGAAGATGAGGAAGTTGAAGAAGAGCTCTCTGAAGAAGATGAATTATACGGAGAAACAATGGAAGAACTAGAAGAGTACCCAGATATAGAAATGGACGAAGAGGAAGTTGAAGAAGAAATCGTTGAAGATGAATTTGATGAATTAGATGAAATTGACGAAGAAAAATCAGAGACAGAAAAATCAGAGACAGAAAAATCAGAGACAGAAAAATCAGAGACAGAAAAATCA
>CAZHRF010000001.1:172038-209756 GCA_964534625.1 uncultured archaeon
GAGACAGAAAAATAAATGGTGATAAGAAATGGCAATACTCAAGACAGATGAAATTAGACAAATGTCTCCTGAACAACGGAGAAAAAAGCTCAATGAATTTAAGAGTAAACTCTTTAATGTAAAAACTGAATTGGCAAGTGGAGGGAGCATTGAAAATCCCGGTCAAATTCAAGAATATAAAAAAGCAATCAGTAGGCTTCTCACTATAATGACAGAATTAGGAGAAATCTATTAATTTTTCTTAATTTTTGTGATCTAATTGGCCTCTTCAGACATGTCTAATGAAGAGAAAAGAAGATATGTTTGGAAGGTTATGTTAACCGGTTTATATGGACTTAAAGTTGAAATAATCCATAGTAGTTCAGAAGAATTGATAGGAAAAAAAGGAATTATTATCGATGAGACAAAAAACATGTGTTCAATAAAACTTGAAGAAAGATCAAAAATTATTACCATTCCAAAAAAAGATCAGCTCTTTTCTTTAGAATTACGAAAAGATATAATCATTCTTGTAAAAGGGAAAACATTGATTGGAACACCAGAAATGAGAATAAAAAAACGTCTGTGGTTTTGGTAGTAGTAATTAATAATATAATACATCTCATCTATAGTCCTATCTTATTTTTTCATTTATGTTCTTTTTCAGATATCTGTTGATAGTCGTTTTTTCTGAGTTTGATTTTTAAAAACTTAACAATAAAAAGGATTAAAAAAGGTAAATGGTCGAGTAATTTATCCTAGTTTAAATTAAGTAGAATTAGAAAATAATTAGAACTAAGGTTATTGACGTCTTACTTGAGTTGTAAATTCAAGCCAAAATTGTTCCAATAAATTGGTGCATGGGTACAAGACGCAATTCCGGAGTGATATTAGATGTCAAAAGTTAAAAATAAAGTAAATAATATTGGATTAGAAACAGAACCTCCCACAACAAGTTGTGATGATATGCGTTGTCCATATCATGGTAAACTATCTGTGAGGGGACGTATTTTTGTAGGACGCGTTATATCAGATAAACAACGGCGTACTGTAGTGATTAGAAGAGATTTCTTGCGATATGTAAAGAAATATAAACGTTATCAAAGAGAGAATGGAAAAATAAGTGCCCATAATCCTCCTTGTATTGATGCAAAAACAGGAGATCTTATTCGTGCAGCTGAATGCAGGCCTCTTTCTAAGACTGTAAGTTTTGTAGTTGTAGAGAAAATTACTGAAAGCAAAAGGTGATATTGATGGCGAAAAGAAAAACAGTAGGAAGACCACAAAAACACATTACTGCTGGTTTAATGGTAGGAAGTAGAATAAAATGTGCTGACAATTCTGGAGCACGAATTGTTCAGATAATAGCTGTTTCTCGGTATAGGGGTCGATTAAATAGAATTCCTCGGGCTTCAGTAGCTGACATGGTGATGGTTTCTGTAAAAGAAGGTAGTCCTCAAAGGCGAAAAACAATTCATCCGGCTATTGTTATAAGACAAAAGAAAGCTTATAGAAGACCTGATGGAACTTGGATCCAATTTGAGGAGAATGGAGTTGTCTTAACAAATGAAGTAGGAGATCCATTAGGTTCAGAAATCAGGGGACCTGTGGCAAAAGAAGCTGCAGAAAAATGGCCTCGTGTAGCACACGTTGCTTCAATAATAGTATAGGAATGATAGTTATGGGAAAAAATAAAACAACACAACCAAGAAAACAACGTAAAAGAAGATATTCTGCACCACTTCATCAAAGAAATCGTCGTATGACTGCAAGACTTTCTAATGACTTAAAAGAAAAATATGATGTAAAACGATTATCGGTAAGAAAAGGCGATAAAGTTAAGGTATTTAGAGGAAAAAGACCAGAAGAAGATATTAGTGGTAAAGTAATTCGCGTGTTACCCCAGGAATATGCTATTCATGTTGAAGGACATAGTAAAGAAAAAGCCGATGGTACGATTGTTAGTTTTCCAATTTCTCCCTCTAATGTGATAATAACAACATTGAATTTAAGAGATAAAAAGAGAAAAGAAATAATAAAAAGACGATCCAAAAAAGATATTTCTGATGAAGAGTTTGAAAGTATTTTTGAAGAAGAAGAAGAATATGAGGAAATCGAAGAAGAGGAAGAATTTGATGATATTGATGATGCATTTGATGATTTCGAAGAAGACTTTGAAGATTTTGATGTAGAGGAGGAGGATAACTAATGACAAAAGGCGGCGGAAAAAAACATCTTAAACGATTAGTAGTACCGAACCATTTTCCAGTCAGTAAAAAAGCAGAAAAATTTGTAGTTCGACCTGCACCAGGACCACATTCATCTGATGAATGTATACCCCTAGCAATTATTATTAGGGAATTATTGGGATATGCACGGACAATGGCTGAGGTAAAGAAAATTTTACATGAACGCAATGCAACAGTTGACGGTCGTGTAAGAAATAACAGAAAATATCCTGTAGGTTTTATGGATATAGTAGGTTTTCCTAAAATAAACGAATATTATCGTATGGTTTATAAAAAATTAGGTTTACGTGTTATACCTATAGAGGAAGAGGAAGCAACAATAAAATTATGTCAAATTACAAACAAAACCACATTAAAAGGAGGTTTAATGCAATTAAATTTACATGATGGTAGAAATATTGTTGTAGAATCAGATGAAAGTAAGAAACATAACTATAAAACACATGATACCCTAAAAATAACTATCCCCGATCAAGAAATTCAAGAAAAATATGAACCTGTTGTTGGAAACTATGGTATTATTACTTCAGGAAGATGGATGGGAACCCATGGAATAATAGAAGAAATTGGAGAACATGGAACCATGAAAACAAAAAATGCAACAGTAAGAACGCCTTCTGGACAAGTTATACAGACATTATACAGATATATCTTTGTTGTTGGGAATGATTCTCCTATGGTGAGTGTCGTCGAAGAAAAGAGTGAAGAACAATGAGTGGCGAGATAATTAATATAATGGAAATTGAAACCCATTTTGAAGAGGAATGGGAAAAAAATCCAATGAGAGAACCAATATTAAAGGCTGTGATAGTTAATGCTTGTGTAGGTCAATCTGGACCACAATTTGAAAGGGCAAAAACAATCCTAAAACAACTAACAGACAGAGAACCAGTAGAAAGATATGCAAAAGCTACCCTACGAGGTTTTCAAGTCAGAAAAGGAGAACCTATTGCCGTTTTAGTAACACTAAGAGATGAAGAAGCAAAAGAATTTCTTGACAGGACTCTATATGCCGTGGATTATTCAATAAAAAAATCTTCATTTGATGATCTAGGTAACTTTAGTTTTGGTGTATCGGAGCACATAGATATAAAAGGTGCAGAGTTTGATCCAACATTGGGAACAATAGGTTTTAATGTAATAGTAAAACTTGAGAGACCAGGATATAGGATAAAATATAGAAGAAGAAAACGGCAAAAAGTCCCTAAAGATCATAGGTTGACACCTGAAGAGGCTATGGAATTTGCAAATAAACGGTTTAATATAAGAATAATTGAAAGATAGTGATAAAATGCAAGAAGAAAGAGAAATAAAATACGGCAAGGGCTCAAGAGAATGTAGAAGATGTGGAACACATAAAGGATTAATTCGAAGAGGAGGCCTGTTACTCTGTAGAAGGTGCATACGTGAGGTATACAGTAATCTTGGGTTTAAAAAGACAGGAGCAAGAGGCGGATAGGTGGTTAAAATGGTACAAGTAGATCCTATGGCAGATGCACTAACTGCAATATATAATGCAGAAAAAGTGGGTAAAAAGAAAGTGCAAATAAAGCCAGCAAGTAATTTAATTAAGAGTGTATTGCTAACGGCATTAAAGGCAGGGTATATCGGTGAAGTAGAGGAAATAGCAAATAGGCGAGGAGGGGTTCTACAAATACAATTGTTAGGAAGAATTAACAAGTGTGGAGCAATTAAACCAAGATACTCAGTAAAAAAAGATGAGTTTGAAAAATGGGAACAAGAATATCTCCCAGCAAGAAATTTTGGAATACTCGTTATCTCAACTCCAGAAGGTGTAATGGTTCATACTGAAGCACAAGAACTAAACATCGGAGGAAGATTGTTGGCATATATATACTAGGTGGTAAAAATGGTACAACTAGTTAATATAGAAAAAGAAGTAGAAATACCAGAAAATGTTACGGTAAAAATGGAAACGAAAATAGTAACGGTAAAAGGACCAAAAGGAGAATTGACAAAAAGCTTTCAAAGATTTGCAGATGTAGAAATGAAACTAGAAAAAGATAAAATGACATTTAAAACATATTTCATAACAAAAAGAAAAAAAGCAAAAATAAACAATGCAGTAGGATACTTTGAGAATATGATATACGGGGTAAAAAAAGGATATAGATATAAATCAAAAATAGTATTTAGTCACTTCCCAATAACAGTAGAACCAGACGTGAAGAAAGGAAAAGTAACAATAAAAAACCTATATGGAGGAAGAAAACCACTGATGGTACCAATAGTAGGAAAGGAAACAACAGTAAAAGTAGATGGAGACGACGTGATAACAGAAGGAATAGATAAAGAAGCGGTAGGACAAACAGTGGCAAACATGCAAGAAATATGTAGGTTAAGAGGAAGTAGAAAGAAAGATCCGGAAGTCTTCATGGACGGAATATGGAGATATGAAGCCGAAGTTATGGAATAATCCGTCTATTTTTTTCTTTTTGATATTCTTTTTTTAACTATTCTTTTTCAATTTTAATATTTGAAAATATTTTACCTATTCTTATTGTCCAATTAATTACTTCTCCCCAATCAATGTTTTCGATTATAATTTCCTTATTAATACTAATCTTGGATCCAAATACTGCTGTGTCTACAAGTTCCAACGGTAAATAATTTTGTAAAGTGCTTTCTACATGCGCCTTATATCCCTCAATATCCTTCCTAGTTTCTCCAACTTTAGCTGTACAATAAAAAGAGGCTATGTTTGCTTGTTGGGGAGCCTTCTTTAGGAGTTCTTTACTAATTTGAGCCCATTGAGGCAAATCACTATCGCTACCGATTATAATAAAATCATAGGTAGAGAGTTTTGGAATATGATTTTTGTCGATGTCTTTTAGTTCAACATTGAACTTATATTGCTCTTCGAGCATTAGCTTCATCTTAGATGCGATTTCGACGGAAACATTTTTCTCTGATTGGTATATTATAGCTATTTCATTCAATTTTCTATATCTCCTGAAAATATTAATAGTTGAAATAAGATAGATATGACTGGATTAAAATATATATCTAATACCACTATTTAATATTTCTGCAAACTTTTCCCAAACTGGTACAGTTTGAATAATTTTTAACATGAATATAGTAAATTAATATCTGAGCACGCCAAGTTTTTCCTAGATAAGTCGTTACTATACTTTTTCTTTTGTGAAGGTGACATTCTAATATGGGGGTGGTAATAATATGTTCCTACCTTATCGGCAATAGAAATACTGTTTTTTTCCACTGGAAACAAAGTGCTTTATCAATTTTCAATATGAGAAAGATTTTTTTATGATCTAATGCAATGGTTCCATATGTCTTCAAAAAAAGTTATTAAAACCGAAAAAGCACCCGCTCCTGTGGGTCCTTACTCTCAAGGCATTGATACTGGAACGCTATTATTTGTGTCTGGACAAATTCCCGTTAATATGGATACTGGTGAGATTGTAACTGGTGATATTCAAACAGCTACTAAAATTGTTTTAGATAATATACAAGCTGTCGTTGAAGAAGCTGGCTATACAATGGCGAATGTTGTTCGTTGTACCGTTTATCTCAAGAATCTTGATGATTTTGGGGCCATGAATGACATCTATTCACAATATTTCAAAGACAGTCCTCCTGCTAGAGTAGCTATAGAAGCTAGTAAACTACCAAAAGATGTGGACATAGAAATCTCTGCTATAGCTGTTAAATAAATTGGTTATTTTTTTCTTTTTTTATCCGATAAACCATAAACTCTGTATCGAATATTTTTGTAATTGTACAATATTTATATGCACAAAAATCATTTCATATTTATGGATATTTTAAAGCAAGAACTTAATATGGATTTTGATGAAGCGATAGACAAAGTGAAGTCTGCTTTACAAGATGGGGGTTTTGGCGTTCTCTCTACTATTGATATAAGCACCCTTTTGAAACAAAAATTGCAATTAGATGAGTATAGAAAGTGTACAACAATTTTGGCCTGTAATCCAATATTAGCTGACAAGGCGCTTGATGCATCTATTAACATGAGTACTTTGTTTCCTTGTAGTTTTGTAGTCTATGAAGAGGATGGAAAAACAATGCTTTCTCATATTTCTATTATGAAAATAGGTCGTGAACTAGGAATAGCAGATAAAGAGAAGATGGATGCTGTTGTTGAGTTAACTGGCAAGAAAGTAAAAGCAATCTGGAACAATATATAGTTTTGACATTTTTCTTTTCATTTCCTTTTTTTTGAATATTCTAGTGTTTTCTGCTTATTGTGTACTCCTTTCTTCCTTTTTTAAAAAAACCACAATAAAAAGTATTAAAAACACTGTAAGAAGTTTTTGAATGAACCATTGTTGTGATGTAGATGACAGAAGACAAGAAAAGATTACTTCGATTAAAAGAAAAAATAAAACGTCGAAGACCAAACTTCGTCAGACAAGAAAGCTGGCGTTATAAACGCGTTAAAGAAAGTTGGAGAAGACCAAAAGGTATCGATAACAAGATGCAAGAAAAGCGAAAAGGTTATCCTAGAAAAGTTGGCATTGGTTATCGAACACCAAAAGCAATTCGTGGTTTACATCCTTCTGGCTATGAGCTTGTCTATGTCACAAATCCTTCTAATTTAGATGGCGTAGATCCCGAACTTGAAGCTATTGTGATTTCTAGCACAGTTGGTCGAAGAAAAAAACAAGCCATATTGGATAAAGCTGATGATCTGCGTATTAAGGTAATTAACAAACCTGCTCGTGAAGTCAGTGGAGAAATCTTTGAGGAAGCTGTGCTTGAGGATGAGTATGAACTTCTTGAAGATGAAGATCTAGAGGGATTCGACGAAGAATTTGAATTAGAAGATGATTTAGATGAGGATCTGGATCTTGATGAAGACTTTGATCTTGATGAAGATTTGGATTTTGATGACGACTTAGGCGATGAATAAATCTCCTTGTTGTCTATGAAATGATTAAAATCAAATAAAGCTTGGTTATGGACGTGAAAAAATGGACGTAAAAAATCAACGTAGGCTAGCTGCAAAAATACTGAAAGTCGGTGTTAATCGCGTGAAAATTGATCCTGACTCTCTTGATGATCTCTCTTTGGCTATTACTCGAGAAGATATTCGAAAACATATAGATATGGGTGATATTCGTAAGAGAAGAACAAAAGGTGTAAGCAGGGGAAGAGCTCGCAAAGTCACAAAAAAGAAGCAACGAGGACAACGTCGAGGACATGGTAGTCGCGAAGGACCTAAATACTCTCGTTTATCTAGTAAACGTCGTTGGATTAATCGAATTCGTGCTCAACGTAAGTTCTTAAAGATGCTTCGTGATGAAGGGTATATAGAAACAATTCATTACCGTCGGTTATATGCTCAAGCAAAAGGTGGTTTGTTCCGTAATGTTCGCTATTTGCGTAACTATATTGTGGAACACAGCTTAGCCAAAAAACGATTACCTGATTTAGAATAGAAAGGTGGTTTTGATGTCAAAATCAAAGAAAGCTAAAAGAAAAAGTTATAAAAAACGTAAAGGAGTGCCTCCAAAGAAAAGGCATGGACCTTTATACAAAGTTCCATTCCGTAGACGTAGAGAACTAAAAACAGATTATAGTCAAAGAAAACGTTTACTCAGATCAGGTAGAACCCGTATAGTTATACGACCCTCTAGCAAGCATGTTATAGTTCAGTTTGTTAAATCAAAAATTGGTGGAGATCAAACTCTTGTTCAAACTCGTTCATATGAACTTGAACAATATGATTGGGATATCTCAACATCCAATCTACCCGCCGCTTATTTAACTGGTTATTTAGCTGGTAAAAAAGCATTAAAAGCCGATATTGATGACGCTATTCTTGACCTAGGTATTTTTGAAGCTATACCAGGAACAAGAATTTTTGCTTCATTAAAAGGTGTGATTGACGCTGGAGTTAATGTGCCATGTAATAAAAGTGGAAAAAAATCTATGTTTCCCGAAGAGAGTCGAATACGAGGAGAACATATTGCAGAATATGGCAAGGTTCTATCTAGTGAAGATAAAGAAAAGTATGAAAGCTTATTTTCAGGCTACTTATCTGTAAAAAAGAAACCAGAAGACGCTCCTAAATACTTTGAAAAAACTAAAGAGAAAATTAATGAGCTATGAGATGGTGAAATAGATGAGTAGAAACAGATATTTTAGTATGGAAGATTGGCAACCGAAAACAAGAGTAGGTAGATTAGTAAAAGAAGGCCGAATTAGTACCATGGATGAAATCTTTGAATTAGGATTACCTTTACTTGAACCAGAAATTGTAGATATCCTTTTACCTGATTTAATTGATGAAGTTATTGATATTAAACTTGTACAAAGACAGTCTGATGCAGGAAGAAAGCGAAGATTTCGTGCTACAGTAGTTGTCGGAAATAAAGATGGTTATGTTGGCGTTGGAGAAGCCAAACTAAAAGAAATTGGCCCCGCAATTAGAAAAGCAATCACAAATGCAAAACTTAGTATAAAACCTGTAAGAAGAGGATGTGGATCATGGGAATGTACCTGTAATGGTCCTCACTCTGTACCTTTTAAAGTAAGAGGAAAAACAGGTTCAACAAAAGTAATTTTAATTCCAGCACCCCGTGGTTTAGGACTGGTAGTCGGTGATATTGCCAAAACAGTATTAGACCTAGCAGGGATTAAGGATGTATGGTCAAAAACCTTCGGTGAAACAAGAACTTCAAGTAACTTTGCAAAGGCTACATTTGACGCATTGAAGAATACTTATGGTGTTATGACCCCATATGATTGGACAAAATGATAGGTGAAGAAAATGAGTCAACAAAAACAATTTACATTACTCGCTGTCATAAGAATAAGGGGTAAAGTGAACCTGAATTACAAGATAGGACGTACTCTTAATATGTTGAACTTAAAACGTACGAATTATATGACTATTGTACCCAAAACATCAACATATGAAGGCATGTTAAAACAGGCAAGTAAAGCTATTACTTGGGGTGAGATGACCCAAGAAACCCTAGAGTATGTATTAAGAAAACGAGCAGAGTTACCTGGGAGAAAGAACCTTAGTGATACATATTTGAAAGACAATACAAAGTATGAAAGTATAAGTTCTTTAGCAGAAGCTATGATAAAAGGAGAAGCAACCTTAAATGATATCCCAGAGTTGAAAAAAGTATTCAGATTGCATCCACCTAAGAAAGGTTTCAAAAAAATCAAGTATTACTTTACTCAAGGTGGCGACTTAGGATACAGAGGTCCTGCCATCAATGAATTAGTAGTTAGAATGGCTTAAACAAGTGATAATTATGACCAACAGAAAAAAGAAAAGAGTTAGAAAACAGAGAGGTTCTCAACATCATGGGTATGGAAAAGTTAATCCACATAGAAAAAGTGGAGATAGGGGCGGCGTCGGAAGAAGTGGAGTTGATAAGCATCAATGGCTTAAAATTACTTCTGGCAAACGAGAACCTTTAGGAAAACACGGATTCACAAGGCCTCAAAGATTAGTTGAAAAAGTAGATACAATTAATGTATCTCATGTTGAAGCGATGTTACTTAAATTTAAAAACGAGGGTATAGTAGAAAAACAAAATAATCTCTATGAATTAAATCTAACTGAATTGGGTTATGATAAATTACTAGCTCAAGGAAATATCCGTACTCCTATGAAAATCACCATAGAAAAAGCTTCTAAAAGAGCAATTGAAAAAATTGAAGAAGTTGGTGGCGAACTAATTCTTGAAGAAAAACAAAAATAATCTCTTTTTTTTATCTTTTTATTCTTAATCCTTCCAGAATAAAACAAAAATTTTACTTTTTATTGATAAAATTCTTCTATAAACAGATTCTATCCTAAAAAGTTTATTTTTCCTTTCAACATGGTTGTAAAGTATTTCTTGTATAAAATCAATGTTAGTCAAAACGTACCCTGATTTAGAGTAAAGGGTGAGTGAACTATATGAGTAACTTAGATGTTAATTGGTGAATTTTTAGCTTAAACTTAAAAAATCAGATGAAAAAACATTTTTAAATCAAGAAAAATTGAAAGGATTGAGGACAAAAATGACATCCATATTTCTGAAACTGTTTCAGCCGTTTCAACGTTTCGTTTTTGAAGTAAAGAAACCTGCAAAAAAACCTTCATTTAAAGCAAAATTATTATGGACTTTTGGTATACTTGGGATATACCTTGCAATGCTGAATGTTCCTATTGTAGGTGTTGAACAAGAGCAAGGAACTGACCCATTCTTTGCCATGAGAGCCATTTTAGCTTCTCAAAGAGGCAGTCTAGCTGAATTAGGTATTGGTCCAATTGTTACTGCAGGTCTTATTATGCAGTTGCTTGTGGGTAGTCAAATTATTAAAGTTGATTTCTCTGATACAAATGAACGTGGATTGTATACTGGAACACAAAAAGTATTGTCCATTCTTATGACCATAGCTGAAGCTTTGGCTTATATTTTAGGTGGAGCTTATGGACAGGATTTGGCATTTGAGAGACAAATGCTTATCCTTATTCAACTAATAGCTGCGGGTTTTATTATTATACTAATGGATGAAGTTATACAGAAAGGATACGGTTTAGGTAGTGGGATCAGTCTATTTATCGCTGCGAGCGTGTCATTTAATATAGTAGACGGGATGTTTAATTTAACACAGGAAATGTCAGGAGACAAAATGTGGTATCGTGGGGCAATATTAGCTTTTTTCCAAGGTATATTTGTACATGACGATATTAGGACCCCCTTCCTTCGAACGGGGAGAACGCCAGATATGTTGGGTTTACTTGCCACTGTTGTTGTATTTGGTGTTGTCATTTATGTTGATTCAATTAGAATTGAAATTCCTGTACAACATTCTCAGTACAAAATGCCTGCTAGATATCCAATAAAATTCCTTTACACATCTAACATCCCTGTTATTCTAGTTAGTGCTTTATTTGCTAACATCTATTTTGTTAGCAACTTGATGAATAATAATTGGGAAGTAGGTGACCCTGGTATTAAGGGCTTCTTGATACGATTCTTTGGTGAATGGGGCCCAGTTGATCCAGCTAATCCACAAGGTCAACAACAACCTATAAGTGGATTAGCCTCATTTACCACTGCGCCATATGGACCGGAACAGATAGTAGAAAGACCATGGCAAGCTGTGGTGTACCTTATATTGATGGTTATATTATGTGGTGCTTTCTCCCGTATATGGATAGATACTGCGGGAATGAGTTCAGCAAATGTAGCTCAACAACTTTTACAAGCTGATATGCAAATTCCTGGATTTAGACGGAACCCTCGTATCATTGAACGTTACTTGGAACGTTATATTCCGACAGCTGCATGGCTTGGTGGTTTCTTTATTGGACTATTGGCTGCACTTGCGGATTTCATGGGAGCATTGGGAACTGGTACAGGTATATTGTTGACTGTAGGAATCTTGAAGCAGTATTATGAGATATTCGCAAGTGAACAAATAGCAGAAACGGCGCCGGCACTAGCTGGTTTCTTGGGAGTCAAATAACCCAAATAATCCCCCCTTTTTTCTTTTTAACTTGATTATTCAATACTATGTCGAAAACCTTTTTTTATACCATATATAATTTTGAATAAATGATTGTGTATATACTTGTCGGTTTACAATTATCTGGGAAATCCTCTCATGGTGATAAATTAATGAAAGAATCTGGGATACCAATGATTGAAACTGGGCACGCTGTTTATATAACTCTTCAAGAAAAACAATTACAAGCTAATCATAAAAACACATCGAAAGTCATAAAGGATTTACTTTCTGAAGATCCACTCTATTTTGCAAAAAAAATTTTGAATATAGAACAACAAAGGTATCTTAACTCTGATAAATTAGTTTTTAATGGTATTAAATCACCTGCAGAAATAGAATATGTGGAAAACAAATTTGGAAAGAAAAATGTTATTGTAATTGCGTTTCATGCGAGACAAAGAACAAGATTTTTCAGAGTTAATAATATCGACCGTTTTTTAATATCTTCTTTCAATGAGAAAAAACAAGAAGACAAAGACTTAGGACAATGGAGAAACTTTATGGAAAGAGATCAGCGTGAAATTGATTTGGGAATAGGGATATCAATAGCACGAGCAAATTATGCTGTTGTGACAGAAGATAGATATTGGCCATATAATGGTTTTAATATCTCTTATCGAATCTTTCGGGAAATTGTTTTAAATAAAACCAAGGCGTAACAAATAGATTATCTGCAGAAAACAAAAGGTTTTTGCTTTAATTTGGTTTATATTTTGGATAGGTATTTACAGGCATAAGTACTCTCTTTACACTTGCTACTAATCCTTTTTTCTTTTCTTGGATTGCATTTGCTTCTAACTGGGCTTCACCAATTGCTATTAGTTCGTTTTTAATAGTATGAATCGACAAAAGATCACCTTTTTCAAATACTGGATTATATTTTGTTATTGCTGGTAAAGCAACCGGTGCACCATGACACACTGTATCAACGGCATTATCTTTAATAACTATTTTAGGAACATGTGTCACGCCGTATTCCATGGGTAAAATGACATTTCTAAGCGGTATGTCATTATTCTCCTCTTTGTACCACATATATGCATCATATAACTCTTGTAATGTTGCAGAATGGTTATTTTCAGTAATAGGACCTGTTTTTGTTCGACGAAGTTCTTTCATATGGGCGCCACAGCCCAGGCTCTGACCAATGTCATGTGCAAATTTTCTTACATAAAAACCTGCTTGGCTTTCTATTCTGAATAAAACTTCTCTCTCTTTTATCTCGAGTATTTCTAAATCATAGATCTCTCTTTTTCTTAGTACTCTTTTTACTGAAGCTCTAACGGGTGGTCTCTGATAAATAGTTCCTATATACTTATTCATTATTTTTTTTACAATATTTTTATCCATTTCTGAATGGAGAAACATATTACACACATATTCTTTTCCAGAAAGTAATAAAGTGTCCAACATTTTGGTTGCATTTTGTAATGCGATGGGTAAAACTCCAGTAACTGCAGGATCTAATGTACCACTATGTCCCGCTTTGGGGATATCTAAAATACGTTTAACATAACTAACCACCTCATGACTTGTAGGTCCAGCTGGTTTATCAAGATTAATTAAGCCATAATTTAGTAGTTCTTTGATTGTTCTTTCAGTAGGGATTTTACCATATTTATAATCAGTTGGTTCTTCGGTAATAATCGTGAAATCCAAATCATGATTATCCAGATTAATAGAAGATTTGCTGAATTTAACTGTCATTATTATCCACCAATTAGTGCACGATATCGTAGAAAACTATTCATTAAAAAGGTGCTGAAATATGTTTACTTATTTATAGGTGTAACATTTTACCAAAATTTCGAAACATGAAATATGGAGAGTTTAGATAGAGCGAATAAATCCAGTAGTTTGAGATTAATACTAATAAAAAAATAAAAAAATGATAGTAACTGTCATTTATTAACGTAAATAAGAATATTATATTGCTTTAGGAACGATGGGTTCCGACATATATTCTTTTAAGCTTGATTCTTCGATTGCAGAAATAACCTCTTCATCACTTGCACCCTTTTTGATTGAGATTTCCTTCTCTGTAGGTTCCAAATGATTTAAGTTACATCTACGTCGGCGAACCTTGCTAATTTCTTTTGGTCCAGTTACCAGTACATAGTTTTGATTTATAATATCAACAATGACTGCTTTTTTACCAGCTTCTCTTCCATTTGTTTTAACTATTATCCTTCCGACTTTAATTGTCATGTATTTCACCTTATTATTGTTTTTGATGCGCAAAAAAGGATTTCTGCACAATCTTCTGCACTAAAACGTGCTGTATTAACGATGATATCATAAATTGATGTATCAATGATATCAATATTATATAGCGATTTATAACGCATTTTTTCTGATTTTTCCCTTAACATTGTTTCTTGGCGAATCTTTTCTAAATTTTTACCATCGCGATTTGAGATCCGATTTACCCTTACTTCGAATGGAGCCGTTATATATACTAATAAACAAGCCTTGTCACGAAGTAACCAACCTGAAAGCTGGGCATCAATGATAAGATTGTCAAACTTTTCTGCTAGTTCTAGAGTTCGATTATCAATAAGTCTATCTATTTCTTCGTAAGTTTCAGCTTTTTTGCTATATTCTTCAAGAGATAAATTATTTTTATTTGCCATTTCTCGAAATAATTTTCCTGCAGACACATACTTATATCCAATACGATCAGCTAATTTACGTGCAGCAGTACTTTTTCCTGAACCGTGTGGCCCAGAAATGGCAATGATTGGCAAGAGAATTACCCTCCAAGACTACTCTCGAATTTCAGCTTTTATGGCTGATTTCAAGCATCTAGGACATAAATATCCTCCATGGACGCGGTTGGGGTGCCTTTGAGACTTTGATGTTTTTCTGACCTTACTTTGAGGTCCATGAACTACACCATTTAGCTTTGCACCACAAACTCCACAATGGGGGTGAGAATGTGTTTTTTCTACTTTATTTATGACTTTTCCTCTTCCAGGAACTCTTGTATTTTTTGTTTTAGCCGCATGAAGTGATGGTTTGACCATTAGTATTCCTCTATATATTTTTTTCAAGTATGTACGTGAGATTGAAAACTTTGTACTATTTTTTAGATATACGCTGTTTCTCAAGTTTTTTCTTATTGTCAGTTGTGGGTGTAGGAGTTGCAGTAGTACCAAATATTCGACCAATTAAACTACCAAAAGCAAAACTGCTTAAGAAATACCAAAAAGTAAAACTCAGCTTAGAATAACCAGCGAACTCTCCTTGTTCATCTCGAGGGGGATTAGGTTGACTACCACTTACTTCACTCCATGGTCTTTTAGTGATCCATGGAAAATCACCAATATTGAACGGTAACCATGCATAATAATGCCCCTGAAAAGTACGCCGAAGAATAGAAAAAATGATCAAGAAAGGTATAAATGTTACTAACATAGGTGCCATTCTTTTTGTCATCATCTGAGTTTGAAGTTTTTTAATTGAATCTTCTTGTCGTTTAACAACAATCCATAGTTTTCTATTTGCTGTCTCCATGGCTTCTTTACGTTTTCTATTCCATTCCATTACCTTTTGTTGCTTTTCATTCAAAGATTTAGTATCAACTAGTAATTTGGTAACCAATGTTGAGAACAAACCAATAGTAATGCTGGTTAAAGATATGAACACAGCTGATGCTGGTCTTGTTGCCCATCCATTTGAACTAATCCATAAAGCAATATTGTTAAGTAATGAATCCCACGGTGCCATAGTACATACCATATGTTAATTTGCTATTTAACTGTGAAAAAAATTTCATTTAAAAGGTTTTGTTAACTTGAGTATTTATAATTGGCATTAGTTGTAGTATTTAATATATTCAAAAAGACAACAATAAATTTGTAAACTATTTCTTTTTGAGTAATAAAAAGAAGTTATCTGCTCCAGATTTGCCACCTAATACGGATAAATCACAGATACTAAATTCTACCTTTTTTATAATCTGTTTTAGTTCATTTTCGGTAAAAAGATGATAATATCGGAATGAAATTATCTCGCCCGATGAATTATGCCAAGGTATAAGGATATCTCCATGTCTCCAGTTTTTATTCTTCAATTTCTTAAAAGGAAATAGAAATAATTCTTTTAACATAGGTATCATTGTGTTTTTCTTCCATTTTCTCCAAACTGATATAATAAGAAAACAATTAGGTTTAAGCACACGATATATCTCATTGAGGGTTTGAATAACTTGTTTCTTAGATGGAAGATGATGCAAAGTAGCGATAGCGATCCCTAAGTCAATAATATTTTTATGAAGTGATATATTTCTTATGTCTCCATTAATAATATTTGCTGAATTGGAAAGAGAAACATGATTCTTTAATAATTCAAAAGAAATATCTACAGAAATATATTCCCATTTATGACTATCGAACAGTAGTAAATTTCTTCCATTTCCACCCCCAAAATCACCCAACAAACCATGTTTTGGAATACTATGTCGTTTTTTTAAATAAGATAAATATTCTTTGAAGTCTTTCCAAGGCTTTCGTTTTAGTCTTTCATATATGGGGGCAATACTTGAATAAGATTTTACCACATCTGTAACTTTGTTTTTCTTATTACTCATATATTATGGAAAGAAAGAAAGAATATTATAAAATATTGGTTCAGAAGTGAGGTGAACCGAATAAATTCAAAAATCAAATTCTATTACTTTGTTGTTTTTTATACTTTCCATAGCTCCAAAAGCAATTTTTAGTGCTTTGTATCCATCTTCAGTAGAAGCTAGTCTCTGTTTTCCATCTAAACATCCATTGACAAAAGCTTTAAGTTCTGCTAGGAGCGGTTCTTTCCACTCAAGTTTTCGTTTTTTCACAAACTCCTGATCTTCTATGATATACTCTTGTGACATAAAATCCGCATCTACAATGCCATGCTCACAAGTGATGCCAAGTTTTCGGAATTTGTGTGGGGTTAAATAATTACTTTCTATGAACCCTGTGACACCATCTCCAAAGTCAAGTAGTATCTCAGAGTAATCGTAATAAGTATGTCTGAGTTTACCCCCACGGGCATATACCGAGATAGGGTCTTGTTCTGTAATAAAACGAAAACCATCAATATCATGAATACTAACATCCCGAATTACATCGACATCTTCAAGACGACTTGGCCAAAAAGGTCCTAAGCGTCGAGCATTAATGAGAACAACATTTCCCAATTCATTATTTTCAACAAGTTGTTGAGAACGTTGACTAATTGGGTTAAATCGTTCAATAAAACCAATTGAAATAAGAAGATTCGTAGACTTCTCTAAATCTATAACTTTTTCTGCTTCTTCTAATGTACTAGTCATGGGTTTTTCAATCAGAACATGTTTTCCTTGTTCCATTGCTTTTAGGGTAATCTCTGCGTGAAATGTTGTGGGTGTGGCGATAGTCACAGCATCAAGTTCTTCTTCTGAAAGAAGTTTTTCTAAAGAATTGAACGGCTTTGCATTGTACATTTTTGAAATTTCTTTAGCTCTGGATTCAGAAGTATCATAAATTCCCATTAAATTTGTGTTGGGAAGCTCACTAAAGACTCTTGCATGATTCTTTCCCCAACTTCCTGTACCTATCACAGCAATATTTAGTTTTTTCATAGTATCACATCAAAATTTACTGATTTTGAGTAAAAAAGAGTATATTTAAATTTTCTGTTATACATAGAAGATTGAAAACTCTACAGATTTTATTGAATCTGTAAGTATTACCCTATCTATTTTGATAGGCGTTGTTGAAAGATAAGGTTCCTAATTTGGCGTTTGTCAAAAATTTAATGAATATAAATTAGAAACGAGTACATCTTTTTTATTCTGAAGACTGGTTGTAATCATAATATTTAAATTAAAGAGACATAGAATTCAATTACCAATAAAAATTTTTTGTAATGCCAGGATACTCAAGCGGTATGAGGCGTGCCTGGAAAGCACGTGCCTTACGGTTCGAGGGTTCAAGTCCCTCTCCTGGCTCCACCTTATATTTTCTGGACTAAACAGATGTTTTTTATAAATATCTCCTTCTCTCTTAAGAAAATCTTTAAAAAAATAGATTTTTCTCCTTGTTCTTAGACAGCTATTTGTCTATAAAATAAAAAATGGCGGAGCTCAAGTAAGAATTCAACTATTATTGATTTCTTTGCTTGTAGCATTACGGTGTTAGGGCCGTAATATTGCATAAATAAAATGAAAGTGATAAAATGAGTTATAAAAGTAAAGGATTTCGTCATTTAATTCGTGTTCGCGGGACTGATCTTGAAGGTGAATTACCTGTCAAACTAGGTATTTCCAAAGTCACAGGAGTTAACATTAGATTGGCCCAGGCAATTATTCGCGTTTTAGATATCTCTCCTGATACTAGGATAGGTACTTTAACCGATACTCGTATTAAAGAAATTGAAAATGCTATTAATAATCCACAGGATTATAATATTCCTGTGTGGCTTTATAATCGACGTAAAGATCGTGCAACAGGTGAAGATGTGCATTTATCTGAAAATGACTTGATTCTTCAACAACGTAGAGATATAGAACGTTATATTAAAATCCGTTGTAGGCGAGGTATTCGTCATCAGTTAAGACTTAAAGTGAGAGGACAAAAGACTCGTACTCATACTGCAAAGAAAGGTGGCACCATAGGTGTGTCAAAGAAGAAAAGGTGATATAAATGGGTGGAATTCGACGTCATAGAAAGAAAGTTATAAGTTCGGGTCATCCTTATGATAAGGATAGACTTGAAAGAGAGCTTCCTCTTATTGGTGAGTATGGTTTACGTAATAAAAAGGAATTAAAAAAAGCTCGTACTCTTTTATCTAGGTCTAGGCAACAAGCGAGAGCATTACTGGCATTAACAACTAGTATAAGAGAAGACCAAGAAAAAGCGCTCATTAGTAGTCTAAAAAGATACGGAATATTACCAGAAAGTAGTGATCTAGATTCAATTCTAGGATTAGATGTTCAAGCTATTTTAGAAAGAAGGTTACAAACGTTGGTTCTAAGAAAAGGATTAGCAGCATCAATATATCAAGCAAGGCAATTTGTTACTCATAGACATATTGCTATTGATGGACAAGTAGTAACTTCTCCAAGTCAAATGATTACTCGTAATGAGGAAAATTTAATATCATATAGCCCTCGTTCACCATTAGTAAAAGAAACCCATCCTGCACGTCCAAGTGCGCCTCCAACAGTACCTCAAGAGGAAGAAGAAAAAAGCAAAGGTCGTTCAAGAGGAAAAAATGAAAAAAGATCTAGAGGCAGAGGACGCCCAAAGTCCAATAAATAAAGTGATTTAAATGAACAAGAGATCAGAAAAAAAATATGGTATTGCTCATATTTATTCTAGTTATAATGATACTATAGTCCATCTTACAGATATTTCAGGTGCTGAAACATTTAGTAGAAAAAGTGGTGGAATGTTTGTTAAAGCAGACAGAAATGAATCAAGTCCTTATGCAGCTATGAAGGCAGCAAATGCAGCAGCAAATGAAGCGAAAGCAAAAGGAATTGAAATTCTTTATGTGAGATATAGAGCACCGGGTGGTCATAAAAGTAGAACACCTGGACCGGGCATTCAAGCTGCACTGAGAGCATTGAAAAGAGCAGGTATGAGAATAATAAGATTAGAAGATGTAACACCACTACCACATGATGGTTGTAGAAGAAAAGGCGGTCGTCGTGGACGCCGTATGTGATGTCGTCTCCATAATTCTTTTTTTTATCAACTGTAAAGTTTAACTTCGCGCACTTTCAGCTTTAGCTATACTAGCCTTAGATATGTTGTTATTCTCAGCGAGAGGAAATTTAAGATTCGGGTTTTTTGTCATAATTGATTTTATTTCTTAATTTGAAGATAAAACAATCTGTTATACATTTCCATTAATCACGAAATCAGTTTCAAGTAGGTCTCCCAATGGTTTATTAGTGTTATATGTTTATTATAATATGATGAATATCAATGTTGATACATTATTAGAAAACATAAAACAACTATGTGATCCTGTTGTAAATCATTCCCCTAGCTTTGGTGTAGAATTTGGCTCACATTCTCTAGATCACTTAAAGCGAAAAAAAGTGTCTGGAGTGGCAGTTTCTTCTTTCATAAATCTCCATTTGTTTCACTTCATGAAAGAAAATGGATTAAATATAGCTTTGTCTCTTGCACCTCTCCCTATATTTGAAAAAAAAGAAAAATTCATGGAGGGGGATTTTGAACTGATTAAAGCACTTGCCCAAGAAAATTATTGGACAGTAAGATTGCCTTCAATATGGGTATTCTCTAAAAACGGTTCATCATCTTATTTTCTTCAGACTCTGGGAATAAATAAGGTGAAAAAGGAGGTAATAACGATAGAACAAAATAGAGAATTGTTGGTAATAGACCTACCAAATGTGGTTTGGAGTGAATTTATAATGTCTTTAGGACATCTAAGTACAAACTTTCTTAATATAGAAAGTTATGCATATGATTCAGTAAGGATGGTGTTAGCTGATAAAATATTGACAAAAACAGACATTGTAAAAATAAAAAGAGAGAACATAAATTCAATGATATCCTTCAAGGTAGATTCAAGAAATTTTCAAAACTATGTATCTCAAAAACTTAATGTCCTGTTTATAGATTATTGGGAATATTGCAATATTGCATTAAGAAAATTTTCTCAAATGTTACAACTTGAAGCAGAGGTAAAAACAGTTTATTATAATCAACCAGTTCAAGCTTGGTCAACAAATGCTGTACGAGATGAAATCTAGATCTGTAAATCAATAAGTGATAAGAGTGGAAAAAATTATTTCAGCAATTATAATGGCATTAGAAGAAATAGAAAATGGAAAATCTATTAGATATGGCTTAAGAAATGCAATTGGTAGTTATTCTTGTCCTAAGAAAACCGAAACGGAAATCTATCAAACTGTGTTTGATATCTATCGCAGATTGAATACAATAGATCTCTACATTAAAAAGGGGACGCAGGATATCTCCTTTAAAAAATTAGAAACACACAAAAAAGCTAGAATCCGCTTATTGACTTATTGGTTAAAGTTCAAACAATATTCTATTCAAAAAATTACGAAGAAAATACAGAATGACTTTTATTCAGAAAAAGACTTTTTATTGAAAGCCATAGGAAATATTTTTGAGATATCAGAAAAAATATTGTATGATCATTGTCGAGATACTGAGACAAAAATTTCGGTTGATTTAGCAATCCCTACATGGATTGTTAGAAAATTTATCTCTCAATGGGGTGCTACTTTTACAAAAAACTTACTTCAGTCATTTAATCAACGCTTGCCTATATATGTGCGAATCAATACATTATTGAGCTCACAAAAAGAAATACTGGATGGTTTTTTACTGAATAATACTGAATATTTGGTTGATGAGCAGATAAATAATTTAATAAAAATTACTAATAGTCCAAAACCACTTCCTCTTTATAGGGAGTTTGAAGAAGGAAAAATAATACTGCAACAAAAATCTTCTGTATTAGCAACAGAAATTTTGAATCCTCATTCAAATGAAAAAATCATTGATATGTGTGCTTCGCCTGGAGGTAAAACTTCACATATCGCATCAATGATGGAAAAAAGAGGAGAACTAATTGCAGTTGATATCGACCAAGAACGAATGATGTTATTAAAAGACCGTTTAAAACACTTGGGGGTAGATTATGTGAAGTGTATTAAAGCCGATTCTAGATGCCTATATGACCTATATGGTGAGTATTTTGATAAAGTGGCACTAGATCCCCCTTGTACTGGGTCTGGGACATTTGCATCACGTCCTGAATTGAAATGGCGCATAAAAAAAAGGGATCTAATGTGGTACTCAAATTTACAAAAAGAACTGTTAGAAGAAGCAGGACGAATAGTTAAGTCTGGAGGATATATAGTTTATTCTACATGTTCATTGTTTAAAGATGAGAATCAAGCGGTTATAACTGCATTTTTAGATAAAAATAAAGGATTTGAAGTGATAGATGCAGTTCCTATTATTGGTAAACCAGTAGATATTAATGGACGAAAATGTCAATATTTGTTTCCTCATAGTGATAAAACGGAAGGGTTCTTTATCGCAAAGTTAAAGAGATGTGAGAATCAATAAAGTAAATCCAGCAATGCATTGATTTCATTGATTAAAATCTTCTTAAGCTCATCACGAGGAATATTAATCTCTCCTTTTAGTTCCACTATACTCTGGTCTAAAAACATTTTTAGTGCTAAGGATTTTATTAGGTTTTTATTATCCAATTTTGATTTTATGATTTGTTTATCTTTTTCTATTCTTAAACTAGTAATTGTATCTTTTGGAACTATTTTTTTTCTTACAATTTCACCTGTAATTATCTCTCTTTTTTCTGTTTCTGTGCTTTCTGTCTCTATCAGAACTGATTTTATTTGTTGAGGGAAAATCTTTTCAAAAAACTCATTTGTTTCATCTGGTTCAATATTAATAATTTGATACTTATTACCTCTGCGAGTATTAATATTTGTAGCAGCCCTACCAGCTGAGTAAGAGAGAGTATTGCTAATACCTGGTTTTCTGTATATGTAAATAATTTTATTTTTAGCATCAACAACTAAAAATGCGCACAAATCTTTTTGGAGATTTTGAACTTTTAAGGGGATTTCATAATAGCTGCCATCTTTTTTAACTTCAAATAATCTCTTGTGACTCATAGTACTAACTATATTGCTTTTTTTATAAAAACGTATAGTCTAAGGTGTCCTATAAATTGTTTTATCTTTAAGTTCTTTTGTATTAAAAGCTCTTTTTCTTCTTAGACAACTTTCGCACCTTCCACAGTGTATGGGTTTATTATCTTTTGTCCATCCTTGTACACTATAACAAGAAGATGAGAACTCATATGGTACATTTTTATTATGTAAGAATAATACCATATCTAACTTTGATTGATTGACAAATGGAGCAAGAATTTTTACATCATTTAAACATCCTAATGTTATGGCTTTGTTCATTCTTGTAATAAATTTTTGTGTATTGTCTGGAAATGTTTGTCCTTCTTCTTTATTAGCTCCAAAAATAATATCTATTGGTTCTGAAAATGAATCAGCAAAAGAAGCAGCAATAGATAAGAACAGTATATTTCTGCCTGGAATCCAAACTTGACGTGCACTTTTAGTTGTTAAATCTTTGTTGTCTAGTTCATTAAAATTTGAAAAAACAGGTGGAATATCCCCATTTTCTATGAGTGTGGTTTCTGTCGATTGAGAAAACTCTTTTAAAAATGGGATTGATATAATTTTTGATTCCAATGATAATAATTTTTGGAACTTTTTATTTGTTTTTTCTATAACTTGGTCCTCTTTGCTGCCATACAAAAAACTCAGCAATATAATGGCATCATACTTATCCTTTGCCCAATAAAGACAAGAAGTAGAATCAAGTCCACCAGAAAATAGTATTATAGCTCTTTTCATAGTTATATCTCCAATCTTTAATCGCTGAATATTGCAAAACTAGTGGGGGTTTCGGACATTTCAAGTTGTACTTTGAATGTTGGATATTCTTTTTTTATAAGAGCATGAATGTGTTGGGAAAGTAATTCGACTGTCGTTGTCTGTAAAGGTAACAATTTTACGTCCTCCTTTGGAAAACGATAGTACTTACCCTCACATGTTTTTACCTTTACTTCCTTATCCCCTTCTTCAATGATAAAATCTTCATTGTATTGAGGAATTAAGAGTTTGTGATCGAATTGCTTGAGCATTATACCAATTTTTTCTTTGAACTCACTAAAATCAACAATCATATGTTTTTCATTCAAGTCTCCTTCTATCTCAATTACTATATTATAATTATGGCCGTGTAACCGAGAACACTTATCATGTCTTGATAACATATGGGCAGCTGAAATAGTTAATTTATCTCCAGTAATTTTAAGTTTCATAATGATCATCCTAAATTGGGCGGGTCTTCCTAATATCTTGTTTAATATTATATATTTCCTCAATATACTTTTTAACAATTTTCAGTATAAATTTCATTAAATTATCTTCTTTCATTCCTATATTTAATAGTGAGGTAGTCTGTACATGGTTTGGTGTTCCAGAATTGTTGATGTTAATACCCAAATGGATTTTGCAGTTTGTTTTCCCTATGCTTGCTATACCAACATTTAATTTTCTGTCATGAATATAAATATCTGTTCCTTCTCTTTTTATTTCGACATTATAATTATTTAATTCTTCGATAACAATAAAAACTAGCAGTCTGAGTCTATAATAGGCGATTTCTATATTTGGTGGTTGTACATCAAACTCTTCAATAATAATATTTAATGCGTCATCCGAACTAATTAGAATCTTTGCTAGGTGAGACTCACGAATAATATCTTTTAAGTCAACCATTTCTGTCTTTGAAAGTTTCATTGGACCACGAAAGATATATACACTATCTCCAATGATTTTTAGTTTTTCTGCTAGATAATGGGATGAAAATTGAGACCCGTCATATATAGTCGGCTTGTTAAAATCAGCCCAAACAATTTTATAACCTAAATAATCTTCAATTTTCATCTTATCACCTCTTTTCAAATCCATTTAATTGATCTTTTAATCTTGAAATTGTGGTTCTAACTTCCGCTACTGCATTATGTTGATGAATACTTTCATAATTTACTTGTTTTACATATACAATAGTTTCGTCTGGAAGATGAGGAAATTCCTCAACAACTTTTTTTAAGATTGTTCTCACTACATCTTCAACAAAAGCTGGATGTTTATGAGAATAAAGAACAACAGCTTGTTCATCTTTTCTTTTTAAAACCTCATGTAAAGGGGAACTCATTGCATTTTCAAGTAATCTAATTATATCTTCTAGTTCTATTCGTTTTGTTTCTATTGGCGTTTCGAGAGTTAATACGGCGGTTGAGCGTTGGTTATGTGCTGCTAAGGGCAGTACATTTAATATTTTTTCAATTTCTCCTTGTTCATAACCTAATTCACATAGTTTCCTTTTTCCATAGTCCCTAGATAACTCTTGAGAGCAAGGACAAACAGTAGTTCCTTGAACTTCTGCGCCAATTATCTTTGATGAAATGATTTTTTTTCCTTTTTTTTCAGCATTCGCACCCGCTAATATCTTATAAACACTAGTTTTGTTTTTCTCAATAGCATTTGAATAAGTTTCTAGTTCATAAGGTGCAGTTAAATGTACTTCAGAATGAGTAGCACCGGGTTGTACAGCTAAAACCTTTTCAGCTATATTGGCACAGAGTTCCTCACTATCACTTGTCAAAATTTTTTCAGAAATAAGCTTGGCTGTCATATGGTTGATGGCTTCAATGTTTCTTGACATGTGAATGCCTCTCTGATCGGGCATCAGATCAACATAGACATCAATTAGGGAAGATAATTCGTTGTACTGTCCCTCTCTCTTTCTTCGTATAATTTTTGGTATATTGCTTACACCAACTCGCTTGATACCAAATTTAATTTTTGAGTCAGATGCTTGAACATCGGGTAAATCTTTATTTTTCATTTAATGTTAAACTCCTATCATGGCTATAATATATTTATTAGTTTGTGAACTTGAGTTGAAATACCAATATAACTAGGTGGTAGATACTTGGCAGCAATGATTGAGAACTGGCTTATTTGTTCCCAAGAAGGCCTTTGAACCCTATTTTTTTTATCTGGGGTAACTATTTGAATTGCAAGCGGAATTTTTTCTTTACCACATAATCTCGCTATAAAATCAAAATCTGTGATTTTTGAAGCTTTAGTTATTACTACTTTTGCAAAAACCTTTACTTGATTTCTTAACAATATCGAGCACATATCAACTTCTCGTCGTAGCAAACTCTTCCAATTGGTGGAAGCTTTTGCGGAGGAATCTTTTAAATCAACACAAGCGAAATCGATGTTGGGGGCAATACTTTCTAAGAAAGGAAAACTACCAGTATAAGCTGTTTCAAGAAAAATTTTATATTTATTTTTTTTAAGTTCTTTTACAATACTAGAAAAAAAAGCTTCTTGATGTAAAGGTTCGCCCCCCGTTAAGCTTATTGAGTGTAAATCACGAGTTCTTAGTTTATTAATATACGCTAATACTTCTGTGGCTTTCAAAGGATTTTTTGTTTCAAAAAAGGTTCTAGACCCAGGAGCTGTTTCGACATTACATTTTTTTATCTCTTCTAATTTTGAATAAGGAGAATCACACCATATGCACCCTTTTGTTCCTTCTGCGCCTAAAGCTAAAGGACATCCTGCAAATCTCACAAAAACTTGCCTTAAACCATAACAGCTTCCGGGAATAGATGCACCCTCACCTTGAAAACTTGAAAATATTTCATGTAGATGTCCAAATGTCATGAGTTAAATACCTAAGATGTATAAATAAGCGTTCCTTCTTTAGTTAATATTTTCAATGGGATCTTTAATTTATGATTAAAGACCGTATTTTTGTATCTGGTCAAATGTCGCATATTTCTCAACATATTCACGTACCTTTTGCGCAAATACTTTGGGATCTCTTTTCATTAGATTAGCTGCTGTACTATTTAGTGGGTCATCTGGATTGGGGTTGGTAAGAACAAATCTAATACTCTCAATTACATCTACTAAATTACTCGCTGGTGTCCAATCTACTCCCAATATACCCACACAAATCTTTGTATCAAAGAAATTAGGATGAAATATCTTTGTAATACATGAAACTTTTGGTGGTTTAAATGGATACTCCCGTGGAAGCTTAATCTCTAAAACAAATACTCCTCCTTCATAAAGTCCTGTTCCAAAAATGAATCCTCTCCAATTTAATGTGTTATTGTCAATTGGTAAGAAAGTAGGAAGCTCTCGCTTTATCTCATTTGATTCCACAGCAATTCTTGCCCAAAACTCTTGTTCATTTAGACTCATTTTAATACCTCTATTAGTGTTTAAAGCGATATTGTGCCTCTCTTATTTTCAAAGGATAAATGCAATTTAATGATTTTTCTATTGCTGAGAGACAATCTTTCATTTTGTGTTAAGGTCTATTTTGAAGCTCATTAACTAATAATAGAATGGCTGCAATTATACCTTTATGCTCATCAGCACTACTTTTTAGTTTCTTATACTCATCCTTCTCAAAAAGACGATCCATGGCTTTAGCTATATTACGCCAAGTAATCAATAATTCTGCTAAATCTCTTTGTGACATAAACTTCAATATTGATGTATTATGAATGTATATTAAGTTTACCCAAATGAAATCTTGATATTGATTTGTTAAAAATGTTTTTATATTGCTTGCAGTTAATTTTCTTTGTGTATTAAAATGAGTAATCCCGAAGAAAAATTGAGCGAACTAATTAATGCCATAAATACTTTATCCGGATTAATTACAAAAATTGAAGAAAGTCATAATAATTTGGAATCAAAAATTAATGCATTAGAGTTAAAACTTGATGCTCTAAAACTTGATACGATCCTACAAAAAATAGACGATTATGAAACCAATTCGCGGATCTCACCCGAATTACAAGATAGTTTTAAATATGTTGCTGAAATTCCTACTATTCGAAATATGATAAGTGAATTAAAATCTGCACAAGACAGATTAGATGATGTCTCAACTATTAACAGAAAGATGAATTCAGTAATTGAGAGATTAGATGAATTATCATCCAAAGAAAAACAAACTATCAAAGAAGATAAAGCAAAACCCCTATCTAGTTCAGAAATATTAGACCCTAAGTTTGAAGTAAAAACAACCTCAGACCCTAAATCGACTCCCGCTCCAACTCCTCAACCTGTTGAACCCCCTAAATCGACTCCCGCTCCAACTCCTCAACCTGTTGAACCCCCTAAATCGACTCCCGCTCCAACTCCTCAACCTGTTGAAAGTCCCGTATCAACCTCCCAACAAACCGAAACAGGTTATACGTCTCCCGGGATCGATAAACCAACATCTGGTGATACAGAAGCAGATCTAATCCAACATAAACTAGAAAGAAAATTTAGGAAAATAAATCAAGAATTAACACCTAAAGACAGTTTCACTAAAGAAAATGTTGTTAAGTTGATGATTGATCTCAGAGATGAATTGGAGAGTACTGTAGGTATGTCTCCCTTATTATTCGAAGTACGTTCATGGGTAGAAAAAGTACAAAAAGTTCCAGATAGTAGAGAGGTTTTACCCGCAGAGTTTCATACGGAATTTAGTGAAAAAATGGAAGATTGGTTAGAAAGGTCAATAAAGGTTATTCAAAGTAAATATGCCCGATAATTTTCATATCTTTTATGTTTTTGCTATAACTCTTTATAATATCTTAGTATTACTTACCTTTTATATTTCTATTTTCTATTATCATATGAGATAGTAAGTAAGTGTGTACGTTAATTTAGAGAGCAAAACTGACCAATAGATGATTAACAAATTATTTAGGTTGTACATCTTCAACATCGTTCCTTATAGATGAATGGAGAATAAAAATGAAATTGAATGAAATTAAAGGCTATATAGAAATACAAGGAAAGAAATATACCGCATTTTCTTTACTCACTGCACTGTATAAACAAAAGATGAACATTGGATTAAGCGATGGACATTTAAAATTGGGTAAAATTGTTCTAAAACCAGTTTCCAATGAAAGAGACATCAATGGTTATTGCAAATTATCATCAATCTGTAAATTAAGAGATCAAATTTATGAAAATGAAGGAATACCCGTTTCCGAGATAGATGTCGATAATATGTTTTCTATTAGAGATGAATTACGTGAGAATTTAAAGGATAATTATCATGAAAGTGAGATAGATTTTGATATGGATGAATTTGATATGTATGACTTGTCTGGTCACCCCAATATGGATTCTGACTTAGATAATTTTCTTGATCTAAGTAATGAACAACAGTATAATAAAGAACCCCAACCAAAAAAAATGGTTGGAGTTAACCCATTAACACGAACTGGACCTGAAGTGAACCGGGTTCCTATCGAATCCATTCCTGATCATCTAAAAACAAAATGTCCTTATTGTGGTACTATCGTTAGTAAAACTTGGAAATATTGCCCGAAAGATGGGTACATCATTAAGTAAAAAAAGGAATATTGGATTATTTTTTTCAATTATTCCGCATCTTCACAACCTTCTGAAGTAATTGCAAACACTGCTTCCGATTCTGGTAAATAAGGAGAGTCATAAACTCTAATAATTCTTTTTTCTCCTTTAGACTTTCTTAGATAGTATCTTGTTGTTGCCCAATGTGCTAAAATATTTCCTCCGATAGCTTGAGTTGGATCGCCAAAGAAAGCAGCTGGATTACTTTGTACTTGGTTTGTTATGGCAATGGCCACATTATATGTGTCAGCTATCCTGCCTAGAACACCTAAATGATAATTGATTGTCTGTTGTCTCTCTGCGAGTGTTCCTCTACCTGCATATTCTGCACGGAAATGTGCAGTAGACGAATCCACTACTACTAATCCATATTCATCTCTTTGTTGATAAAATAATTCTAATAATCTCTCCACTAATTCCATTTGATGATCAGAATTATATGCTCTTGCATAAGTAATATCCTTAAGAACATCATCAAATTTTTTCTTCCAGCCTAATTCTCGTTTTAATCTACTGTGGATTGCCTTTATCCTACTCGGAGAAAATGTCCCCTCGGTATCAATAAAGACTGCTTTTTTATCCACTCCACCTAGCTCTTCTGGCAATTGAACAGTAACACACAATTGGTGGCATATTTGAGATTTGCCTGAACGGAAAGATCCAAATAATTCGATTGTTTCACCTAAACGTACTCCTGACACGCCTAACTCTTCTACCGTTGTTAATGCATCCAATCCTTTTGTTCCATAGGTAAAAGAACCAACTCTTTTCTGTTTTTCCATAATATCAAATGCATTAAGAAATTCAGTACCTCCCCGTAATTCACGAATAGCTTCCTTATATTTTCTAGCTGAATTAGTAGTAATACCATATTTTTCCTCTAATTCTCTAACTGGGGTGGTCTCAATTAACATAACATTTAGACCTTTGTCACGCATCATCTGTGCAGTGTTTTTCCCTACTCCCTTAATATCTTGTAAACCTATTTCCTCTTTGAAGTTATTGTATTTAGGAATGATTTCCGTGATATTGTCTCTTGCTTTTTTAGCTGTAGCTCTCCTAACGCCCATTTTCTGTAATTCTAACAAGCTAGTTGTCATAAATTGATCAATTGTTGTTATATTATTTTCTTTAAGTATCTCTGAAGTTTTGGATCCCAGTCCAGGAACATCTTGAAGATCCATTTCTTCAGATATTTTCTTTTCATCTTCGGTTTCTTTTGCCATTTAGATGCACCATTACTCCTAATAATTAACATAGATTATAATATATAAAGATATGACTCTTACAGATAAATAATTCTTTTGGAATACCACAAAGAATAATCTTCATGTAGATAAGTACAATAATAGTAATTATATCGTGTTTTTCAAATCGTTCATCAATACTTAAAACTTAATAGACTTATACTTATTTAAAATAATGACAAGGGTGGGATATTCAGTTTTAGTAATCATATCCTTTACGTGCAATAATTTTTTTCTGAAAAGGATGTTTTTTTTCTTCAATAAATACAAGGGTTTTAGCACGTGTTTTTAATTCTTTAGGCATTTTTCTACCTGTTATAATAATTTTTGCATGCCTAGATAAACATTCAAGAAGAGAATAAAAGTCTTTCAAAGTAATCAAATTAAAATGGAGTATAATACCTAGTTCATCTAAAAGTAGTAAATCTGGTTTTTCTTGATTTATCTCACTTTTTATGCTTTCCAAAGCTTTTTGAATCAGTAGGTGAAATTCTTCATAATCGTTGTTGGGGTCATAAAAATGGTTTTTACCGAAACAAATCCAGTTAACCTTTGGTATATTTTGGAAAAAATTACATTCACCACAATCTTTACCGGTTTTTAGAAATTGTATGACAAGTGCCTTTTTATTATTATTCAATTCGAGCATTAATCTTCCGATAGCATTAGTTGTTTTCCCTCTTCCATCCCCGTAGATGCATATTATGTCTCTCATTTTTTTTCTCTCGTTAGTATTGATCTATTGGATTTTCCATGTATCTTGATATTCAATTTATTCTTAAAAAGCATTTCGCGAAAATAGAGACATTAAAAAAATGGAATTGAACTAATTTAAACTTGGATCATTTTTGTTTTCTTAAATTTTTTTAATATAAGAAAATATAGTAGCAACTGCAACTGCCGTAACAATTGGTGCGATATAATAAATAAAAATGACCCAGTCTTTTGACAATTCTCTCCCACTATCCCACCGAGGCAAATATTCTGGCCATTCTTCTGATTCCTCCGAAAATTCAATCCTTATTCTCGCACTACTTTCAGCAGTCTGTTTGTCTTTCCAGTTATCATAATAGGAAATCTTGGCTAGGGGAATTAAATACTCCCCTGCAGTATCTGATGTCAAATTGTATCTAAAGAGTAATTTTGTTCCATTAATCATATTTGAGATATTTAAAGACAAGAAATTACGATTAATCTTTCCACCAGTTATATTTAATGGACTAAACCCATATTCGGTAGTTGATTGAATATTTGATGTCAAAGTTCCATTTTCATCTGTTGTGCTATTAAATTCCCACCCAGTAAATTCTAAAGCTTCAATTGCAGTAATGTTAATTGAAACCGTAATATTTGTTATTGTAATGTTCAAATAATTTTTGATGATAATGGCTACTTCTAAATCAGAACCCACTTGAGTTCTGTTATCTTCACATATTTGATGAAAAACCAATTCATTTTCTGGCATGTAGGCTAAACTTTTTCTAACTAATAATAAAGTAACTATTACTGTTGTAAACAAAAGTAAACGTCTGGGCTTGTTCATGTGTATTACTACTCCTATACACCGTGAGGTATCTTACTTTTTAACTTTAACTATTAGAAATCATACTGTGACAATATATTCAATTAGACATTCCTCTATTTTACTATTGCATTTTATATTGTTACTAATTGCATAGCTTTTTTATAAACACTAATTATGTCTATATTTTCAATTGTTGTTGATTTCTGTAACAATTCAGGCAACTGTGTTTGAATCCAATTTAATGAATCTTCGTATTCTCTTTTCATACTTAAATCTGTTTTTTCTAGTATATTAGATAAATCTTTAAATGTCATTGAATCTTTAATCATAAGTTCATATATCCATTTTTTAAGAGTTTCAATTCTTTGCGTAGGAAGAACAAATTCAACAGTATTATTTTCATTATTAACTACTACTAATCCTTTGACTTTTACGGGCATCAATGGTTTAAATACTGATCCTAATTTAGATCTAAACAATAATGACAGTATCTTATCGCGTTCTGTAATCATTAAATTCTGTGTAATTTGATCATAATCAACCATTGCAGTGCCAAAGAAATAATGGCGATTATTTTCTAGAATTGTTATGGCGGATTTTTTTTCTAATTTATCTTGAATAGTTCCTTCACTTAAAGAAAAACGAACAGCTTCAAAATTTAATAGTCCATGTGATAAGTTCTCTAAAACTTTATCTATATCACCTTCAATAATTATATCATCTCCAGAAATAGAATATCTTGGGTCAAATACACGTTTAATTGTAATATATTGTTTTTGTATTGCAGAATAAACTTCTTTAAGCTGATCTATTGGAAATGTTTTCTGAGAGATTCTAATCATTCTTGTACTGACCATAATACATCTTTCCTTATAACTATTAATTAAAGTATGTGTCAAGTGCGGAAATTCCTTGCACTTCATTCCATGATATGCCTATTGTATCCAATAACTGAACGAATGTAGATTGTACTAATTCTTTCATTTTATCTATGTCAACATCTCTTTTACGAGCTAATTCAATAGGTTTAACCGAACATTCATTACTACCGCTTAATTTATCACTTAATATTTGATTTGGGGGATTAATTTTAAAGGGTCGTGTTTTAATATAAGTAATTGTTGATCCTACTGTTGGTTTCTTTGTAATGTTCTCATCAATGATTAATTGAACTGCTGCTTGTAAGGGTTGTGTCCAACTATCGTATTCATTTAATTTTTTTGAGAGAGTAACGCTGATTGTTAAATCTTCTAAATCGAATGATCGTTTTTCTACTTGTTTAATTGTTCTTCTGACCACTTTAATACTTTTTTTCTTTGCAATTGCTAGTTCTTTCTCATTTTTAACAGATGTTAAAATATTGAGGATCTCATTAAATGCACGTTTTACTATTGTTGGTGTGTTTTTCTTTTTACCCATAAGTCCTTTAACTATAGGATTACCTAGTTTAGTAATTCCAAAGTAATTCTTTTTTCTATCTGAAAGACCACAATATCTGAATGCATAGTCAGTACCTAATTCAATCTGAAAGGTATTAAGACTCCATTCTTCGAGTTTCTTAATATCCTCTTGAGTTGGTTTATGAACAAATATTGAATCAGTATCCCCATAGAGTACTGGAATGTCTAATGTTTCCTCACAGTATTTTTTTGTCTTGGAAATAGCTTCTCTAGCTAATGCAGCTGTTGATTCTGCAACAGGTGGACAATATAGAGAAAAATTATTAGAACCAAAGACGCCATAACATGCATTAATTAGTACTTTTAATGATGACTGGATAACATTACTAAGTTGCCTCGCTGATTCAGTAATACTATTATCCTTTGCTTTCTGTTTAAACCAATATACTCTCATATCTCTAATAAAACCAACTAACATTGAACTGATGCCTTCTCTTTTTATACAAACCCAATGTCTCGTTTCAGGAATTTTATTGGTTTTTCGACAGACATCATGCTCGCAGTTAATAGTTTCATAAGAAAGATTTCTTGTCTTAATAATTGAAGGATATAAACTTGCAAAGTCTAGTACATGAACATCCCACCAAACTCCTGCTTGAGGTTCAATAACTATAGCTCCTTGATATTTCTTCCCTTTTATCATTGCTTGTGTTGATGCTTCGCCTTTTGCATAAAGAATATCTTGTTTTCTAGGGATCAAATAGTTTCGCTGTCTGTGTTCATAAAAAAGCCAACTTTGAATCCAAATACTAACGCTTGATCTTATAAAATCATCAATAGGCATCTTAGTAATTCTCGACAACATATAAATAATTTCCATAGCTTGATTATTGTTAAATGTGGTGAGTTCAAGGGTTATAATTGCATCTCTTGCATTGTAAATGATTAAGTCATTAATGTCTAAATCCCAAATATCTTCGTCGAATTTCAGCTTCTCTTTACCAAGAAGAGAGATCCCAAGTTCATCTAATGTTACTCTATCATACTTTGCACCAAAAGCATATATGCGCATAGCAGGTTGTCTAAAAAATCTGTATAAATCAATGTGGATACCATACTCTAAATAAGTATCATTAGTTGCAGAGTGTGTTTGTATAAATGGTATTTTTTCTTCTTTGATCCCAAGTTTCTTTGCTCTGTTATCTAAATAAGGAAAATCAAAGTTATCACCATTGAACGTTAATATAATTGGATATTGGAGGATTTTCTCAATGGTTGCTTCAATTAAGTCTTTTTCTGATTCGAATTGCTTGATAACAATAGAGGTGTCATTCACCTTGACAGACTGTTTTTTTTCATTTAAAACATAAACTGAGGTTAATCCATTGGTGTCACTAAAACCAACTGAAGTGACCTTCTTGTCTGCAGTGGCAGGATTGGGTATTTTACCTTTCTCACTTTCAACCTCAATATCCACAGCACAACGGGGCATACGCGGAATATCAGAGAAAAATGTTGGAAGATATTCATCAACAAGTTTCTTAACTTCATTTGATTGATCCTTAAAAATAGATTGAATGGATTCTTTAACATTCTTGTCTATTTTTGGCGTGACTTGTATTAATTCTCCATCTTCTATTTTATACAATAAATTAGGAACTAATGATTGATCATAAATATAATTTAAATGATAACGGATATTCGCTTCATAAGCTGGTTTTATTTTTTCCCTAAAACTATTATTTCGACCTCCAATTGCCAAAGGATTGCTACCAAAAACCTTCGTTAAATTAAGATCTTTATCACCCAGCATGTCATGTTTTTTGACCAATTCAGAACCTATGTAATCCTTTCGATACGATAAGGCAGAATTGACTTTATCTGGTTCTTGAGTTGTGATAAAGTAAGGTTTGTGATTGGATTTATCATAAAACCGGTAGATGGTGTTATCTTCCGGATTATATAATTTTAAGTATGCTTTTGATGAATCACCATCATATTTAACATCTATAAGGTAAGACGGGGATAAATTTGATGGGGCATTTTTGATCCTACAACCTCTAATTGAAATAGTTGTTCCCTCTCCGTCTTCCTCTTCTTCCTCGTCCTCAAGATCTTCTAAATAATCTAAATGCTGTTTTTTAGTGTTTTTAATTGGAACATTTACTTTTTCATGGTTTTTTTTATTATCTTCAGCATGTTGGACAAAAAAATCAATATTTCTTTCCTGTTCTTTTTTTGCTTTTTTCTCTGCTTTAAGTGTATTAATGTTTTCTTTTTCTTGTTTTTTTTCGTCTTTTCCTCTTTTATTCTTGAAAAATTTATCTAAACCAGATTTTTCCATTAGTATCTTCCAAATACATACCAGAATAATGAAATAAAAACATTTTTAGAGTGCGAATTAAAAGATTTCATTGTAAGATAATAAAAAGATTTTTTATGGAAGAAAATATAATTTTCTATATGGAAACATTAACAAGTAAGATAAAAAAAGTCCATTATATCCATTTAGAAAAAGGCGAAGATATTCTTTTTACTCTAAAAAAATATTGTGAGAGTAAAAAAATACAGAGTGGAATAATAATGGGTATTGGTGCCGTAGAACGTGCAAATATTGGCTTTTTTGATATTGAAAAAAAAGAATATGTTAGCAATAGTTACGATTTTAATGCGGAAATTGTAAATTGTACTGGCAATATAGCGATTAATAATGATACTAACAAAGTTATAGTACATCTTCATATAACAATTGGTGATATAAATGGAAAGACCTATGGAGGGCATGTTCAAGACAATACTCCTATTAGTGTTACTGGGGAATTTAAAATTTTAGAAACTCAAAAGGAGATTGTAAGAAAAGTAGACAAGCGAACTGGATTATATCTGCAGAGTTTGGAATAATCAAATCTCTCTAAGCTGTAAAAATTATTATTCCAAACTACTAAATTAAGCTAACAAAATTTAATAAGGTTAAATTGGTTATCATAATAACTGATTAGAAGTGGTCAATGTTGTCAGAAGTAGTAAAAGAAATATTGAAAAACAACGCTATCCTTATCTTGAACCCCAAATTATTTGATACAAGTCCTGATGAATTTTTAGACCTTTATGGACATTTGCTGGATAGAATAGCACTAGTGGCAAAAGATCGTTCTGGATATACGTTTTATCCAAGTAATAGTGCTCCTAAGGATAGAGAACATGATATATTTTTTCATTCATTTTGTACAATCGCAGATAATATGGGTATCAAAGTCGACGCTCTTATGTATGTTCATGGTGATACATTCCTATCACAAAACGCTGATTTTAAGGTTATTACAAGTGAAGGACATCAAGTTCCTCTTTACGCTTGTCCCAGTCACGAGTATCTGAGTCAGTATACTGCAGCTATTGCTTCAGAAATTGCGCGTTATCCTATAGATTCTTTGATACTAGACGATATGATGTACCCTTCAAAGAAAACATGTTTGTGTGATAGATGTAGAAGAAGGTTCTCTTCAAAGGTAAATATAGAACGAGACTTTAGTTTTAAATATCTTGAATCTCAAAGAATAATGGTGGATTGGACTGATTTCCGTTCTAATTGGATTAATCAAACTTTAAGGGAGGTAACAGATCACATAAAAAGTCAAAAAAACATTGACATTTTATTTACTGTTAAAACAGATAAAGATACTGGTTTCTTTAAAGGAGCCCACGAAAACTTTGGACAAAGTATTACAGAACTGACTCGTATAACAAACAATGTCGTTGTTCATTTGAATCCTTGGAATGACTTACCAAGTTCAACCAATGATCCTGAGTATAATGAAATATTAAATTCACTAGAATTACTTCAACAATATGGAGATTCTGGAGTAAATTATTCATTACTTTTGTGGGATGTAAGCACAATCGATAGGTTAAATATAGCTTTGAAATTGAGAGATGATTTGAAGGCAGAAAAAATATACTTAGAACCTTATAAACCAGAAGATTTTACAAAAAGAAGAACATTGAATTTAGGGTTTTAGTAATGAATATTGAAAGTACAATTGATAAAATCAAACAACTTTTTTGGGGAGTATTAAAAGGACAATATAGTCCTGACGAAGAAGAAGAGGTAAAAGGGCACTTAATAACTGCATTAGGCACATTAACTGCATATGTTAAAACATCTTTACCAGATGATGAACAAATTGAATATGAAAATCAATTTAATCAAGCAAAAAATATACTCTTAAAATTTGATGGTGCTGGTCCGTGGTTCAGAGAAATGCCAGAAATGGTGGACACGATATATAATGTAATAACTTATGCAAATATGCTACAAATAGAATATCAGCGATGTAAAAAAATAGATAATGAAGAATTACAATATTTAAATGTAAAAATTGATTCATTAGAACTTAAAATAAGCAATATTAAGAGGAAGATAGAAAGTTTTCAGAAGAGAAATATCTATTTGTTGGAAACCATTGAAAACCTTATTTCTAAAGAGTTTAATATGGAAGAGATTGAGATTATTTCCAAGAATATTAATGAATTGAAAACGGAAACAACAAATTTCTCAACACATATTTCAAAACCAGTATTAGAACCTAATTTGGACATTAAACGAAAAAAAATGCGGTTGAATAAAGAGTCATCAGCTGATTCTGTTGTAGACACTGACGTTTCTGATTCTGTTGTAGACACTGACGTTTCTGATTCTGTTGTAGACAC
>CAZHRF010000002.1:0-53195 GCA_964534625.1 uncultured archaeon
GCCTAAGAAGGAACCCAAACCAGAGCCTAAGAAGGAACCCAAACCAGAGCCTAAGCCCAAAAAGAAAAAACAAAAACCACCAGCTCCTAAACCAAAACCAAAAGAATATGATCAAGACAAACTTCCTATAGCTATAAGAAAGCCATTTAATCGTGAGCTAGCTAAAAGATATAAAAAACCCACAATTAAGCCAGATAGATCTCAAAAAACAAAGAAAAGGCATGAAATAGAAATTAATCAAACCTATGGTATTGTTAGTGATATAGTTCATGATAAACTTGGGCGGTCTGGAAATCGAACTCTTATTATTTCACTAAGGAAAAAAGGTTATCCCACACCGAGTTATATCGGTAAAAAAGTAAAAATAGAGATGTCAGGAAAAGAGATACGTGGGAAAATAGTCAAAGTTCATGGTAAAGAAAAATCTGATACACCCAGTGTTCTAGTAAGGATGAATAGACCTGTATCACCCCATATTTTACAAAAAAAGGTTGAAATCATATAATTTTTTTCTTTTTTTCTTTTTCTTTTTCTTTTTCTATCTCCATAACATTTTTTAGTTAATTCTTTGAGTTAAAACCATGGCAACTAAAAGACAATATGAAAAATGGGGGAAATTTTTTGCTATATTTGGAGGCATATTCTTTATTGTAGGTGCAGTAATACTACTAATGGATATGATTCTTGATAGTTTTACTGTCCATCAAGTAATTACCCAAACAATAGTGAGATCAAATTATTTTGTCCAAACAGAAATTATTTTGGTTATAGTTGGTTTTGTACTTGGAGTTCTTTCATTAATAATTCCTAATACTGAGTTGGGTAATTTTATTAAAGGATTATTATTGCTTGTGTTTGGGATTGCTGGACTAGGTCTGTCTGGTTTATTTGTTTTTATAGGCGGCATGTTGTTTATCATAGCTTCAATGAAAAAAAACAACAGATAACCCTTCCCAATCTTCCATTTTTTTCTGTATCTCTTAAATTATTCAATATTATCCTCAAATAAAACCTAATTTTTATTTTTTTCATATGTTTTCCACTAGATGAAAGAAAAGTTAGTTTGTATTAATTATTTAGATATTCCAAACAAAAAGAATAACTTTTATAGTAGGTTTTGCATTTTATCAATGAAAATACTATGACTGAGGAATCAAGTGAAGACTTATTGACCGACACTTTAATTTTAGGTAAAAATCCTGATAATGATGAATATATCTCTTTACCTGCAAAAGCTCTTAAAAGACATGTGGCAATTTTTGGACAATCGGGTAGTGGTAAAACAGTAGCCTGTAAAGTTATTATTGAAGAAGCAGTAAAAAACGGTATACCCGCAATAATAATTGATCCACAAGGTGATATTTGTTCAATGTCTCAAGTTGCGGAAAGTGAAATATTAGAAAAATATGGTTTAGATAAAGATTCTTATGAAACTTTTAAAGACAAACTAGAAGTTGTTTTATTGACTCCAGGATCTGAAAAAGGTGTTCCCCTTTCAATTAATCCATTAGTTTTGCCTCCAAAAGAACTTGATTACCAAGAAAAAGTTTTAACTCTAGATGGTATAGCAAATAACATTTCAGAAGCATTGGGATACAAAATAAGTACTGAAAGAGGAAGAGAAATTCACACATACCTTGTTTCTCTTCTTGAACATTGTATGAAAAATGATATAGAAGTGGAAGATTTTGAACAATTGATTGAATTAATTGATTCACCGACAATTCCTTCCAAAGTACAAGGTTTAATAAGTAGTCGTATGAAGAGTTCTTTAATCAAAAATTTACGGTTTCTTACAGTGGGAGCCAATGCATTAATCTTTAAATTAGGCGCTAAACTCTCTATTCCAAATCTGATAAAGCCAGCCAAAGAAGGAAAAGTAAGACTTTCAATCATTTTTTTAAATACCTTAACATCACAAAGATTAAAGAAACTCTACATATCAACAATTGCACAAAATCTGTATACATACATATTAACTAATCCCTCAACCGACCCTCAAATGATATTTTATATAGATGAACTGGCTGGGCTGATTCCACCCTATCCACGAAATCCTCCTACTAAAAAGTGGTTACAATTACTTTTTAGACAAGCAAGAAAATATGGGTTAGCGTTATTGGTAGCAACACAAAATATCTCTGATGTTGATTACAAAGCATTTGATCAGGTAAAAACATTTCTTTATGGGGGATTCCAATCGACACAGAACCGTAAGATTGTTGAAAAAATGTTGGAGAGTTATCCTGAAGCAAGTTACATCGCTGATAAATTAGCTCAATTGAAACAAGGAGAGTTTTACTTATTATCTTCTCAATTCTATAAGGAACCCGTTCGTCTAAAAACTAGGTGGTTATATACGACCCATGAGACATTGACTGATAATGATATCGAAAAACTATATGACAATCCACCCGAAACATTGGCAGAAGAGGTGGGAGAGTATGTACGATCAGTTGAAACAATGAATTTAGACGAAGTAAGTGATTCTCTCTCTTTAGATGATTTGGAAGCAGAACTTACTGGTCTAGGTGATATTGACATTAATGGTTCAATTGATGGTGAATGTATCGAGGAAGATGAAGGTACGTATGGTTCTGATGATCTAGCTGATTTGCTTCCCGAATTATCCGATCTAAACGAGGGGGAAGTTAAAGATACACAAACAGTCGGAGCCTCAGTTGTTAAAACCGCTGAACATAAGACGGCGGCTCCTGAAGTGGAGATAATTGATTTGTCTAAAATTATTAAATCAATGAAAAATCAATATGTAAAGTATGAACCTGTTGATTTTAAATCTTTAATGGAAACATATTTTGACGATGAAAATATAGGTTATTTGGGAATGGATGATCTCTCTTTGGTTTATGTTCCGTTTCTACTTGTTGAAATGACGATAAAAGCCAAGAGATATATAATGTTTGAATATGCGGGTAAGAAAAAAGAAGAAAAAATTGAACTAGAATTACCCATTAAACGTTTATTCCCCCTTATTGATAAAATTTCATTACAAGAAGAAAAAGAAATATGGGGTCTCAAAAAAATTCCTTTACAATCAGAGGAAGTATTTGGTGAGTTAATATCAATCCTACCAATGAAAAACTTGGGGTCATTATATGCTCCTCGTTCTTCCAATATTCTTCAGATTGAACCCCAAAAGAAAGCATCAAACATATTAGAATCATTTCAAGATGTTCTGCTTAATGACTATAATTTCTACAAGAGCGAGTGGCAAAAAGTTATAGAACAAAAAATAGACGAAATCGAATATGAAAAAAGAGCAGAAATAATTGATTGGATGGGAGAACTCAAAGAAAAAAGAGATAATTTCTTTTCAGAGATACAAGCAAAAAGAGCCAAAGTTAACCAATATAAGAATCAAATTGATAACTCAAAAGCAATTTATGCGACGTTAAAACCATTGATGGGAGACAAATTTAAATATAAAAGTCAACGTGACCAGAGTGAATTTCAGAAAGCCAAGAAATATTTAACATATGGTCCAAAAGTTATTCAAAATTATATCAAAGAACTTGAAACAGACCTTCAAGCGGTTAAAGAAATAGATGACAAACTTAAGAAACCAAACAAGGTTACAATCGTACAAAATGTTGATGATATAATTAGTTCAAGAGAGTTTACAATTCCTACTAAAAAAGAATTGGTGGATATTTATGCTGCGATTGTACATATACCTATCTCTTTAGCGAAGATAGCATTATTAACAAGTAAGGGACAAGAAAATACGTATCATGTTATCGCAGAATCTGCTCTTGGATCGAATATATCTATTGCATGTGATACTTGTTTGGATAAAAAGGCTAAAAAAATGAACTTTGTTACAACTCCTAATACATGTAGTGTATGTGAAAGAGTCATTTGTTATGATCATATAATATTAGAGTCCACTAGTAACAAAAAATTATGTTCAAAACATGCTCGGATATGTTCTATTTGTAAAAGAATTGTCTCCTCTGAAACGATAGAACAATGTGATTTTTGTAGAAACGTGTTATGTACTGAACATACCGAAAAATGTTCAGAGTGTGGGAAAATCATTTGTAAAGATCATACAACAAAAAAAGTAAAAAAAGGATTGTTTAAATCTGAAACGCTTTATCTTTGTCCAAAACATAGCTAATATCTGGAAGTGATAATAATCGGTAGATATAATAGACAAAAAAGTAGACCTTTAGTAATATTATTAGCTGGGCTTCCGGGTACAGGGAAGTCTACTATAGCTAGACGAGTTATGAAACGGTATAATTTAGAACACATAAGTACAGATTCTGTACGGAAAAGAATTTTCCGTAATGTAAAAGAATCTCAATTTGGAAAAGGTCATTATACTGAAAATAATAGGGTAATCGTCTATGATACTATCTTTTATGTTCTTTATACGCTCCTTAGAAATGGAGTTGGGTGTGTATTGGATGGTACATTTTATCTTTCTAGGTTAAGAACAAAAGTTAAAAGAATTTGTGAAAGATTTAATGCACGGTTCATCTTGGTTCATGTAACTTGTCCTGAGGAAGTCATTGTAAAAAGGTTCAAAGAAAGACAAAAAAGACAAAGAAGAACACTTAGTGATGCTAACTTAGAGATTTATAGGCGTCTAAAAAGCGAATTCGAACCCATAATGATCCCGTACCTTAGTGTTGATGTAAGAGATGGAAGAGATAAAATTCTTGAGTTGATACATGAAAAAGTGAGAGAACAAACCTATTCAACACGAAGGTACTAAAGAATATTCCCTCCTATCTTTTTGAATAAAAAATGAACCAAGGAAATTTTTTTCATGAACTTTACAGTTCATGGTTGTGCACTTTTCAACACTAGTTTTGTTTGTCTTAGAAGTACTTTTGGTTGTCAGGTGCGATGAACTCTAAGGTGTATGTTTTTTATCATAATTTCAACATAGTATATAAAACATGAAAAGTAAGAAAATTAAAAAAAAACCTCGCGGGTGACAAGTCACCTATCCCAAAGTAAGCTTTTTGATCTCAAGAAAATAAAAAAGTTACAAAAGAAATAAAGCAACTCTCTCTATATATTAAGAAATTCTATAGGTTGAAACATAAAGGCAAATAGAATTGACATATATACAGCTAGTAATAAGGTTAATAATCCAGCTGTTAATGATGGAGCTAACTGAGGAATTCTTTTTTCACCAGGTCGGATATCAGTCTCTATATGTTCTCCAGTAGCTTCGTCTAAAGCTTTACCAACACCCATCTCTTTAACTATTCTTTCTTTGCGTTTCTTTTGAACTTCCATTTTAACGTCATAAAAATTAGGGGATTTACCGATAATTTTACGCAAAATATAGATGGCAATTGCTTCTAACAAATCTAGAGAATAGGATATTCCGTATATAAAAGCTGTCCCTCCGATTAAGTAGAGAAAGATTATTGTGGTGTTAAGGGATGAGTTATTAATCCCTGCTCCAAATATTATCCCAGTTAACATTGCTGCTGCCCACATCATAGAAGCAATTAATGCTGATGATAGGGGCATTTCTAATACCTTATCATAAAATATGTCCCAGCGAGATACTGTAAAAACGTACCCGCAATGACTACATCTGAACTGTTTTTCTCCTTCTTGCTCAATATCGTCTAATTTACAAAATTTACATTGCATAGTCACTACACCTATTTCTTATTGTGTTTTTTATTCGTATATTTATAATCTTTATGTTGTGGTTTGCTTTATAAACCACATGATAGTTCTAAGATTACTAAACTATTGTGTCTATAAACCTTTCTAGTTTTTCTTTGCTTTGTTCCAAAGAATTAGAAGAAGAAAATATTTGTTTTATTTCCTTGGAAATAACGTGACTTAAACGTCTGGCTTCTGGAAGATTTTTTTCGTTTCTAAAGGCAATTGCTGTTAAAAAATTATTTTCTTCAGATAGTAAGAAGTAACAGTCTTTTATTATTAAGACTTTAACCTCTTCTTTTCCGAGGATCTCGTTACTAAAACTACTTGTTGCACTTAGGAAACCAGAAAATAACTCTGTGTGTTCTCTCTTCTGAGAAGTGATGTTATAAGGGTCATAGGAATACAATAATCTACCTTCTTTGGTGCCAATAATTATAGCATCAGGTTTATCTGTAAAATCTAGAATTGCTTGTTCAACCTTAGAAGAAAACCATCGTAAAGCATAGTTTATGTTGGTACCTTTGCGAATTGAGGTCTTAAAACATTTAAAAGTTATATTAGGATAATTGGTCATTTTATTTAAATCAAATTTATTGATGACCTCTTCCAAACTAACCGATTTTTTAAGATCAGATTTATTTGCTAGGAAGAGAATAACTTTATTCATATAATTGTCTTCTAACCATTCATCGATTATTTTCCAATACCAATAAGCAGATTCTTCTATGTCTCCAGCTTTGGATGTATCGTGAATGTATATAATTCCAACAGATGTTTTGATGTATGAACGCCATAAAGTATCGCGATAAACATCTTGACCCGAAATGTCAAAAACATGACACGATAAATTACCAATAGATACTCGCTCAAAATCAAGAGCAATGGTTGGTTGGGGTCTATGAAATTTACCGTCTTTAAGATATTCGACTAATGTTGTTTTTCCAACCCAAGGAAGGCCTAGAATAACTATGGGGACACCTTCTTTTGATAGATTAACAATATCTGGAACAGAATTATTCATGTTTTTCCTCTACTTTTTTGGGTCACATATGCAAGATTAAGTAATCTAAAACGCTCACAAACTCTTTATATGGCACATCTTTCCTTTTTCTTCTATCTTCAACACTTCTAGCATTCTCTTGACAGAAAAGAGCCATACTATAAACAATCTTATGAAGATCTTCTCTTTTTCCGAGAAGCTCAATAACCCCGCCTAATATGTCACTAATCTCATATAATTCACTTTTAGCTTCATTGTAATGATTAGCCGATTTTAAGTGTTCCTTCAGCATAGCATTTAATTCAGCTAAAATAATAGATTTAATAGCTTTAAACATCTTTTTAGTAGCAGGAATAAAAGCCATTCTACGATCTATAAAGTCCCAATTAACTTCATTACCTTTTATAGAAACATCACGTTTCATTGAAATGAGCTCTTGGGTGTCAATCTCCATTAAATCAAGTAGTTCAACAAAATCAGACATATCTTTAAATTGATTCTCGACTGATTCTATAATAAACTCGGGAGGTTTTTCTAATCGTGAATAAAAGGAGATTATTTCTGAAAAGACTTCACGTACTTTTTTGTGATAAGACTCTTGGATACCAAGGAGTGCCAAATTGGTTTCTGTAATCATCCCAGTAATCTTGGTTTCAATAAGGCGGTTGTTTAATAATTCTTCCATTTCTTTATTATCTATCTCTTTAAGATTCTTACTGGCCTTTTTAGCAGCATAGTGTGCTTTGGCACGTAAAATGAGATCCAACACAATATTACTATCAGCATACAAATAGATCTTGTTTTCAGCCAATAAAGATTGAAGATAGTCTCTCATTGAATGAACTCTATGTAAAACTTTGATTTTTTGTTCAAGGAAGGCAGGTAAGAGTTCTATGGCTCTTTCTACGGAAGATAATTTTTTATTTATCGATGTAATCTGCTGATAACTCAAACTAGGATTATCATCATTAACTCTTAAAGTCTTTAAACTCATTTCATCGAGTATTGATGAAAGAACGTTTAAAGAATAGCTAAACTGAGATAAAACCATATCAATCAGTTTTAGAGGAGAATAATCTCTGTCCAGTAAAGATTCCAGTAAATGAGTAGCTGAAGCATAATTAACGCCAACACCATATAAATAAGGAGAAGTTATATTAGATTGCTTTTTATCCAACGCAGCAACAATATTTACGCAAGATTTGAGTGCACCTTCTCTGTCGTTATTAGACAAGCATTTAAAGGTTTGATTATAATAAATAGCTAAACGGGAAAGTCTTGCTAAGCCTTTTACTTGTTTTAAATCCAAATCAACAATCTTGTTAATATCGATAGGAATAGAAGAAGCTTGTCCCAGGTGTTTGTGGATCTCAACCATCTTTTCAAGGGTATAATCTAAATAGATAGCATGATGTTTTAAATCACCAGATTCCAAAGCATATTCTGCTAGGTTTTTATAGTGATTTGATAAGAAGTAATTAATCTGGGCGTTAACCAAAGGAAGGAAAACATTTTCAATTTTCATTGCTTGCTTACCTAAATCACCTGGGATGTCAGACCATAATTCAATTACAGATTCAAAATGTTCTTTTGCGTGATCTACAATGGATAGCTGAGAAATAGGATCAGACCACCAAAAATCCTTGGCAGATTGTTCTGCTATCTCAACAATGTGAGAGAGAAGAGTTTCACCTTGTAAGCGATCGTAATCGCCAATCTTGGATAAAATAGCAGGATCTTCTTTTGCGTTGGGGAGATTGTATAAAGTGGGGATTAACCTTTTTTTATGTTCAAGATGTAATAAAGGACGCAAAATCTTTAGTAAATCTTTTTTAGTGGGATTGGGCGTTAATGATTGGTGTTCTTTAATAGGCGGTAACTCATCATCAATGATACGATAAAGAATTGTATCAAGAGTTTCTTTGGCTTGAATATAATAGGTATATACCTCGTCTTCAGGTTCATAATCAAAAACGCCATTATTACGTACTTGACTATAGACATAAGATAAAATTGATAATTTTAACTGAAAATCTGTCAAAGATATCATTTGATTGGCAATGGGACCATGTAAAAGAGTATGTAGGGGTATGGGATTGTCTTTATCCTCAGTAGTACGAGCATTAGACAATCGGTTAAATGCCATGGATGCTAAATTGTTAATAGAGGAAAGATTCTTAGAACAAGATTCGGCAAATTCAATCCATTTTGAAGAGATTTCTTGGGGCTCGTCCAATTTGGTAAACTCAATGTATAGTTCATCGCGTTCCATTTCCATTTCAACAAACTTGTTGAAAATACGAGTTTCGAGTAAGGATAAATGCATAAATAAAAGATAAGTGAAGACATTTAAAATTGTATCGTACGAAAATTTTTATCGTGTCATGTTTTAAAATAAGCTGTGAAAAACCTAAATTATAATTTAAGAATTAATAAAGTGAAAGAAGATTTGGAAGAAAAAAAGATAGATCTGTTATTAGTAACTCCATCGGTAAATTTTGGTTATCTATTTAAAAAAAATCTATCAATGAGGGAAAGATTGATTTGTGGCATGGTGGCTATTGATGAAGAACCTAAACTTGTAGCTCCCTCTTTTGAAGAAGAAAGAATGAGAAAATCAACAAATATTAAACAAATAATTGCATGGAAAGAAAACGAAGATCCTTACAAAAAAGTACATGAAAACGCAGAAAAAGCAGTCAACAGGATAGCCCTAGAACCTTCTACACCATTTGAAGTATATCTAAGATTACAAAAAAAATTTCCAGATGCAGAATTTGTTAGTGGAACAGAAATAGTTAACAAGATGAGGGCTAGGAAGTCAGAAGCTGAAGTACAAAGAATAAAAAAAGCTATGGAATATACAGTAGAAGCAATGAAAGATACTGTTGCACAGTTCAAAGTTGGTATGACGGAAAAAGAAATACAGAAAATACTCTTAAAAAAAATGACTGATTTATCGGGAGAAATAAGTTGGGCATTAGTACAATTTGCAGAAAATAGCGCAATACCCCATGCTTCATCTTCTGATAAGAGGTTAAAAAGAGATGATGTGGTATTAATAGATGCTGGAACAAGTGTAGATGACTACTTCTCAGATATAACAATAACAACCGTATTTGGTAAACCAAATAAAAAATTTATGGAAATCTATAATATTGTCCAAAAAGCCAATGAGAAAGCTTTAGAGACCTCAAAAACGGGTGTCATAGCAGAAAAAGTAGATCACGCAGCAAGAGAAGTAATAGAGAACAAAGGATATGGAAAGTACTTTACCCATAGACTAGGGCATGGGTTGGGACTAGAAATACATGAATCACCCTATATCGTTCAAGGAAACAAAGAACAACTAGTAACAGGGAATGTGCATACTGATGAACCTGGGATATATATCCCCGGTCAATTTGGTATTAGAATAGAAGACGATATTTTAGTGGGGAAAAAATCTACTAGAATTTATGAGTTTGAGAGGAAAAGCTTTTGGGAAAAATGACAAACGATTATGTGCTGTTTGATAGGGTAGCACAGGTTTACGATAAGACCAGACCAATTCCAAAGGCTATAAAGAAATTCTATAAAAAAGAACTTATGTCGTATCTGGAAAAAGAAGGAAGACCACCCTATGAAATAATAGCTCTAGGGGTGGGTACGGGAAGAATAGAAAAAGAACTGGTGTCAAAAGAAGTACAACTGTTTGGCATTGACCTCTCATTCGAAATGTTAAGAAATTATGAAAAAAAAGTAAATAATCAGTATTCATATATTATTCAAGCGGATGGGTATACTTTACCATTTAGAAAGAAATTTGACCTATGTACACTCATTCATGTTACACATTTAATGAACAACTTTGAAAAGTTACTTTCAGAAATAAAAACTATTAGTAATTATCTTGTTCAGGGAGAAGCATATACTGATCTTTATAATAATCCAGTAAGGAAAGCATACGTCCGTAGATTAGAAGAACTGGGATGGGAAGAGAGAAAGGGAAGCGAAGAAGCATTTCAAGAATTTGTGAAAGATAAAGGCTATAAAATAAAATTAAAGAAAAAAGAAGTTAAAACCGACATTTTGCTGTCTGAAGTATATCAAATAATAAAAAACAATTATTTATCAACTCATTGGACAGCTGATAAAAAGATGCATAACCAAGCAATTCACTATGTAGATGAAAACATTGCTTCGCAAGATATTGATGTAGAAAAAAAACTAAAAGTACCAGCAAGAATAGTCTTGAGATTTGTAGACTTGCAGTAATTTTCTTCTAAATTTTGTTAAAATATTAAGGCAGTTCTAAATCAATACTCTCTATAATCATAGATTTGAAATTTATCTGCGTATCTCTAGAACTACACTCGGGACACTTAAAATTATAAGTGAATTCGGGATCCCCTTCAGAAGCGGGAGCTCCTTTATAGTTACACTTTAAACAAACTATCTCTTTTTCCTGTTCTAATAATTGAAGGATTGAACCTTCTAATAATTCAAATTCTGGTTCTTGAATGATAATCTCATAAGCGTCGCAAAGTAAATCGGGAACAATCATCTCATAAGGACTAGTAGAAACAGTAACCTTCTTCACTTTAAGTGCATTATGCTCTAAAGCAATTTTTTTTACTTGCTCAACAATTGCAAATGCTACGCTATATTCGTGCATATTAAACTTCTCGGGGAATGATAAGACCTAAGTGATGAAGGAGTTCGTCTATACCTTCCCCTGTCTTTGCACTAGTAGGAATAACTTTCATATCAGATTTAACTTTTTTAGCGTCATTAATCAGCTCGTCTATGTCAAACCCTATCCCTTTTAAATCACACTTGTTAATAATAGCAATATCCGCTCCCTTGAAAATAATTGGGTGCTTCTTAACAACATAGGGACCTTCAGTAATGCTGATAACAACAATATTAAGTTCTGCACCAACATCCCAATTGGCAGGACAAATAAGATTACCTACATTCTCAGTAAAGAATAAATCATACTCATCAATATTGATTTTATCAAGCTCTTTTTTGACAAGTTTGGCATTCAAATGACAACCACCATGAGTCTCAATCTGAGTGGTAGTAGCACCATGAGAAGCAATCCGATCAGCATCAATACTAGTGGCAACATCACCATTGATAACAAAAATGTTATAGTGAGGAGAAAGAATTTCAGATAGTTTTTCTAATAAGGAGGTTTTACCTGCACCAATAGAACCCATAATATTAAAATGATGAGCACTGTGAGTTTTCATCGTCTGTCGAATTTCATCAGCTAACTGATCATTAACAGCATAAGCATTCTTTTTGACTTGAACTTTTTTATCCTTTGTCATAATCTAAGGGGATAAAATGCAAGAATAATATAAACCATTCGATTGAACTATGGAAAAACATGCACCTTAGAGTACATCTTACCTAATAAAAATATGGTCAGCTAAGTATAAGTATGATTAGCAGCGTGAGAAAATGACAACAGAGATGGACATTGAAGTTCATGAAAAAAATATTACTATTGATTGTTAGTATTACCAATAAAAATTTAAGTATTAGGTGATTATATACAACTGAGAGAATCTTAGAGAAGAGAAGAGGAATAAAAATGGAAATTATTAACAAAATTAAAAATAAGAAGGCTGTATCGCCAATATTAGCTACAATGCTGTTAATAAGTCTAGTAGTGGTGGCCAGTAGTATGGTCTACTTCTTAGTTGTACCAATGCTAAGGGGAAATGAAGACTTAACAATAGTAAATGCCCAATGGTTTGATAGTGATGGTGATACAATAGTTGATGTAGTATATGTGAGAATACAAAATACAGGAACAGCTACATCAACCATAGAAGCAATAAATATAACTCTAACAAATAGCGAGTATAGTAATAAAATCATTGAAAATGCAATATTAACGGGTAATCTATCACAATTGCTTATAACAGTAGGAGAAACTAGGAATTTAGAAATAAATTTTGATGCAACTGAGGATATACGACTAGGTAAAAATGAATTTAACGTAAGGATAACATATGCAGAGGGGGATATATCTTCTTTTTTATCACCAAGTCTCAGGGGGATAAATGAAATATCAGAATTATCACTAAGTATTGTAAATCCAATCAATGGTTCTTGGTATAATGGTATATTAGACCCCCATGCTACTGCTAGCGGTGGATATAATAGATCCGCAATTACTTATGATTTTTATTTTCCAAATGGAACTTTAGATGAGAACAAAAGTGATCAACCTTTATCTAGTACCATAGATACTATCGAATATGACAATATTGATGGGTATGTGATTGTTTTTAAAGTAAATGATAGTTTAGGTCAATTTAACTCTAAAAATAGAACAATTGGAATTGATAATAGTGATCCAATTATTGAGAGTCTTCAATTAAATTCTTCAGAGTCCTTAACAATAAATCAAGGAGAAGCAGTAGAGATTGAATGGTCTATTTCTAATACGGGATCTGATATTTCGAATGTTACCGTTGTTTTAAGTGGAACAGATTATTTTGACCAATTATTTACAGCTTCTGATAATACAACAACAACTTATATACTCTCTTCAACTTATACTTCAGCATTACTACATGGTGATTATACGGTAACATTGTATACTAGAGACGAAGCAGGAAATACCGCAGAAAGTGGAAGAACGTTAACTGTAACCGATATAATCCCTCCTGATGTGAGGATTGATGACCCAGTAAATGGTACAACCATAGACGGAAGTTATGAATTTACAGTTTATGCTGATGACATATCTGGTATTGATACAAGTCAATTTAGGTTAAGGTTTGTAGATGCTGAATCTCCATCGACTGTGTACTATACATTCAAACAGAGTGTAGAAGGCACAGCTAGTTATTCTACAACTAGTAATGAGTGGTCAGTAATCATAGATACCACGACACTTGAAAATGCATATATGAAATTAACAGCTGTTGTATGGGATAATGCTGGTAATTCGAATACAACATCAGTCAATATTACAGTAGATAATAGTATTATTTCTGTTGGTAGTTTTTATCATGTTGATGGTGAAGGTGGAGGCATTTTTCTGACATTGTCAAATCAAGGAACAACAGAAATTAGTGTAACAAAAGTTAAGGTTGATTGGACTTCAACTGTGGATGGATACATTTGTGTAGCTTTTGAAAATGGAACAGATTATGCAGTAGATCCGGTAGCAAATCCTGGATATGGTAAAAATGTAGAAGTTTCTATTACTTATGATGCTGGAACGTTACCAGTTGCTGCATCCGAATCAATATCATTGAGATATGAGTTTAAAAAACAGAAGGGTGCATCACCAAACTATGATTCAACAGTCACGAGTGGTATATACACCTTTTACTTCTACATAGATGGTGCTTGGACTAGTGGATACCCCTATTCTGTTTAATGCCTTTTTCTTATTTTTCCTCTTTTGCATCTTTTTTCCATTAACTTCAGACATACTCACGTTTCGTTCTATCAACAGACGTTTTATTTTTCTCACATAATGACCATTTCGGTAATTTCGGTACCATTTGTCACGGTAGACAATTGGTACAGTTTTAGATTGCGAGTAGGTACCCACTCACAGGGATACACAAAAACCCAAGAAGTTTAGGTAGAGTTTTAGTAGGATTCTATCGTCTATTGTCCGTGGTAAACCTACTCCGTGAAATACTTGGACAAGTGTGATTCTAACTTATGTCCCTATGGACGAAACCCGGAGGGCGGAAGGAATGACCAAGAGAAAAGAGAGATTCTCACGATTCTCACATAGTAGGTGTTAAGCGGTTCTAAATATATTAGAAAAATTTGCGTTTCGGTTGCTATTCCCCCTATTTGGTATTTTGTACTTGTTTCCTCGTTTTATTCTGTTTTTTTCATGAACCTTAAAGCTCATCTTTGTGGACTTTTCAATACTAGTTTTATTTGCCTTAGAAGTATTTTTGGTTGTTAGTGAGATAAACTCTAAGGTTCATATTTTTTTGTCTTTGTTGCTTACTGCATACATAACCATTCCATCGTTGGTAAACTTGGTTTTTTCTGGTGACCCGTCCATCTTTGTTCATTCTTGCCCCGCGAAGGGAACAAATTGGTCGCTCTTCATTCTTCCTTCACTTTGTTTTGTCAATTTTACTAAATACTTTCATGTCGTGGTTATATCTTCCTCCCTTCTCTGTTTTTCGGTACTGATTTTTTTGCGGGAAGTTATCTTCAAGTACCAGGATGTCTCTGGGCCATAGAAAGAACAGATAATGTGCTTAGATACGTAGTCACCCGGGTAAAAAATCTTTCTTTAGAATAGGTGAATATGTCACGAGCAAGGCTTTATCTCTTTTTATGTGTTAAGTTTATTACTCGTATTGATCGATATTTGTGTAATGCAACACTTATTGTGGTTTCATAGTTGTGTGTATAGTTAATCCAACAAATGTTCATCTTTTGAAACTGTTAACTTGATTAAAATGCTCTCAAAGTTAATTAAACTGAATAATTTATCTTATCTTATAAAAATAGTTCTGGTTCTTTAATTTTTTTAACTCTTTTTTCTAGTTGTAATAGCTCTTCTGCTGTTTTTCCTTTATCCAGCTTGCATAAATTGCTTTTAGCATTTTCATATGTTTTTTGAATCAAATTGGATATTTCCTCTTTTAGATCTTCATTTTCTGTTTGTTTAGCAATATTATAAACGGTTTCTAAAAGTTCAGAACTTTTATCATATCTTTCCATTTCAACCATTTTGTTAGCAACATCAACAAAAAATTGAATATTCTGGGAAATCTTACTCATTCTGAGATAGTGTTAAAATAGGTCTATAAAAGCCTTCCTTACAAAGTATATTTAAACGGATTAGGATGGGGACAGGGATGGAGGGAGACTGTCACACACTGTTTCATACTAATTCTGGATTGATTTACCCATCTATGAGTATGTTCATTGTTATAAAATAGAGTTATAGGTAAGATAAGGAAGGAGGGAGGAGTTTGTTTTGCAAAAACTTTTGTAATAACGTTTAGAAATATCTATGATGACTAATTGTTCTGAAATAGAGAAAACTTTTCTTAATAAATTGTTATTAGTGATCCCAGAACCTCTGGCTGTCTATCGTTTTAAAAAGAAAATGGCTTTATTTGATAAATTTACTAGGGATAAAACAGGATATCTGATTATCATTGACAGCCAAGACTATACTAGACAGAATTTATTATTGATTGATCTTATTTACGATAAAATCCAAGATCAATATGGGTGGCCTGAAGGCACGGCTTTTGCCCGTTCTTTTTCAAGAGCTTACATTAGAAATCCCACAAATCTCTGGCATGTTAATATGTTAAGAGTGGGATGTGTTATGCCCGAAGATATGATAAATGTGTTAGAAACAAGGGTTTTGCTTTATGGAGCGGATATCATAGAAAAAACATCTTTCCCTCACGATAAAGACGAAATTCTCAAGATACACCCAGGGTTAGAGAGAGAAGAAGTAAAAAAGATAGCAGAAAAATATTCTCAATATACTCCTCTTATTGCACCAGAAACTTGCTGGAGTAGACATAATTTTACTGTAGAACATCTAATAGAATCACTAATTGAAGAGCGTTTAGTTAAACTAGCAGAAGGAAAAAAATCGAATCGTAAAATGACCCATGTTCATATTTATGGGAGAGATGGTGGGTCAGGTAAAACACAACTAATGTACTCATTTATGAAAAGATGCAAAAAAAAGGGATTAGCGTTTGTTTATAGAACTGGTTTTTGGAAAGATGATGCTGGGAATTATAAATCGGGGTATATCAAAGAGAATGAACCTCAAATGGTCTCAAAATGGGTCAAGTGTAAAGTTCCTAAACACCGTTCTTTTGTGCTATTTGTTGATGAAGTAGACATAGATCTGGAGTTAGTCGAATATATGTTTGAAGAACAAACTGGTCACTATCTGATTATATCTGCAGCAAAAGAGATACCTGATTTTGTCAATGAATCTTTTGAAATTTATGATATAAGTAAAGAATATACCTTTGGAAAAAAAGCGTATGAAAAACTACTAAACACCTTAATTGAGAGGTCAAACATATCAGAAGAAGTATATCCCACTCAAAGTAAAGAGATTATAATTAATAAAACCCGTTTGTGGAATCATAATAGTTTCCGTAGAACACCTACTGCTATTGTGTTGGCTGCATCGCTGGCTTTAGCTGAGGCTATAAAACAAAAAGAAAAAGGCGCGGTTAAACATATTCAAGTTACACCTACCTTAGCTGAAAAATGGGCAGTAATAGCTAAATCTCCTTGGTATCAAGAATATGCTGATGTTCACGATGTACATGCTGAGTATCTTATTTTCGATGGTAAAAAGTATATTAAAAAAGATCCTCATTATCATCACGTTTTGCCTTAACAGTCAAAAATAAAGAATTTCCCCTCCTCTGTAAAAAACTAAAAAAACAGGGGGTTATTTGAGTTTATTTCCACATGCTCCACAGAATTTAGCTTTTGAATCAACTTCTGATCCACAATTTATACAGAATTTTTTGTGTTTTCCTTTTTTTTCATCTTCTGTCGAGTCTCCACAACCTGGGCAGAACTTAGCACTTGGAGAAAACTTAGCCCCACACTGATTACAAGTAAGGAATGCTTCTTCAGTATGGTGTGTTTCTTTGATGTTTTCAGCTTGATTCAATTGTTTTTGGGTAAATAAATTGTTCATAACAGCTGCACCAACACCAAAGTTAGCTCCTCCACCTGAAGGGAGTTTTGATGCTACTTTAGCTGTTCCATCATACTGTTGGATTTGTTTTGCATCTACACCAGCACGCATCCAGAACAAACGGTCACGATATTCTGGAGTAGTGTCTATCCCTCCAAACTTTAGATTAGTTAGATTTATACCCATCTCAAGAAGATCTGTAGCCACAACATCTTCAACATGGTTAGAGGTAACTTGTAAATTAGAAAGTACATCTACTATGCTCTTCTCACTTAATACGCTAATTACTTCTTGAACTACAAAATTACGGAAGAATTCATTGAACGCCCCAGTACTATAGATATTGCGATTACCCGCAATCTCAAACGCAAATAGTTGGGGGTCTTTAATTTTATAGAAATAGTCACCAAAAAATTGTAAAGGAGCTAATTCTTTCGTCTGGGATCTACCGCCAAATTTACCTTGAAATTTACCCATGTTAACATATATAACTTGACAATCGAAGGGATTCTTATCATAACCCACCATGGCGGATAAAAATCTAGTCAATAAAGGAATATTTTTTGTTTTCATCAAATGACGACCTGGTTTGAGGACATCATATGCTTTTGAATCTTTGATAAATACTGCTACTTGATTAGGTAACACATTAACAGTATCACCCCAATTAATTGTTTGACGAGGGTGTCTATAGATTATTTCATCCCCACGTCCTGTTTTCCAATCTATTACTTCTGGCATTTTTTTTAACCTCTGTTGTTTTAAGAAATTGCAAGTAATCTTTGTTTATACGGGTTTTTAAATCTATTTAATTAGATTGGTTTTTGATTTCGGGAAAGGCTAAAAAAGAGGGTTTTACAAGAAGGATCTCAATAAAATTGAGTTCATCAATCGTTAGGATCAAGTTCAAGATAAGAATCGGTTTCACGGATGAAGTCCATGAAATAGTTAAAAAATTAGAAAAAAAGGAGCCCAATAAAAATGAGCGATTGTTTTATATTGATGCTGAATAATCGGTTTGTTTTTCCTTATCTCTTATTTCTTGGATATAACTTGCTGCCTCTATGGCTGCAATTGTCCCTTGACCTGTGCTTGTTGTAATTTGTCTGTGAAGCGGATTCTGAATAAGTGATGTAGCGTCTCCCGCAGCAAATACGCCTTTAACGTTAGTGTTACAATTAAGGTCAACTTTAATTAATCCATTTTCAAGTTCACAACCCAACTCTTTTGCAATTTCTACATTGGGTATTGAACCAATTTCAGCAAACACACCATCGGTTTTGAGTGTCGTGCCATCATCAAACTCAACTTCTTCAACTGTATTTGTTCCATTTATTCTAATAATCTGCTTGTTATAGAGAATTTCAACGTTTTCACGTTGTTTTGCCCGTTCAATATAGATTTGTTCGCATTTCAAGTAATCAGATCGTGATGTCCAATAAATTTTCTTTGCCCCTACATCGCTCAAAGCCAGAGTACCTGTTGCTGCTGCATCACCTGATCCTGCTACAACAACTGTTTTATCTTTAAAGAAAGACGCATCACATGTAGCACAATATGAAACTCCTCGACCAACAAACTCTTTCTCACCTGGGACATCTAACTCACGATGTCTTCCTCCAGTAGCCAATATTAGTGCTTTCACAACAAATACTCCATTATCTGTTATAAGCTTAAAACGATTGGGTTCTATTTTATCAACTCTGTCTACTTCAGCAAATACAACTTTCGCCCCAAATTTTTCAGCTTGATTTTTCATTTTCTCTGATAGTTCAACGCCAGATATCATCTCAAATCCAGGATAATTCTCTATTTCTAAAGCTAAAGCCATTTGTCCTCCATAATCCATACCCATGGCAACCACAGAGATTCCTGCCCTAGCACCATATAGAGCGGCTGTTAAACCTGCGGGACCCAAACCAATAATTCCTAGGTCTTTCTCAACCACAGGCATATCTTCGATATCTGCATCTTCTTTTGGTAATAATAACATTCAATTTTCTCCTTTTTATAATCAACAAATAGATTATTAACGAGAGTTTTTAATATTTTCTTTCTTCAAAAAAAAATCATCAAAATTAGGCATAATATGTAATTAATTGTTGTTATGTTATTACCACTATAGAGAGGCTTTAAAATTTTTTTAGATAGGTGGAGAAAAAATATAAATATAAAGGGTAAATGCTTATTATCATGTGGAAAATAAAAGATACAACATTAAAACTAGAACAAGGTGATATCACTGAATTTGAAGGTGATGCAATAGTTAATTGTGCAAATACTGATATGGTTCTAGGGGCAGGAGTGGCTGGTGCAATATTCAGAAAAGGAGGACAAATAATCCAAGATGAATGTAATGCATATGGATCAATATTTCTAGGAGAAGCTGCAATTACAACAGCTGGGAATTTACAAGTTAAAAAAGTCATCCATGCAGCTGCAATGAAATTGGGTGATAAACCAACGGAAAATTCTTTAAGAGAGTCCATACTAAATTCTTTGCGATTAGCAGAAGAAAACGATTTGACATCTATTGCCTTTCCTCCCCTTGGTACGTGTGTAGGAGAATTCCCCAAAAGGGAATGCGCACAGATCTTTGTTAATGAATTCAAGAAGTACTTTGAAGAAAAAGAAACCAAAATAAAAACAGTTGTAATTTACCTTCTTAATGAGCATGATTATAAAATATTTGACGAAGAATTTGTAATAAAATTGGGGTCAAGTTCGGTTACTGAATCTTAAAGAAATGCTCTGATTTTAAGTGTCAATACCTGCTTTTCTTTTTTTTCTACTCTTTTTACTCCTGAATTATCATCTGTTTATAATATCAATGCGTGTATGTTCAATTGCAAAATTAACAACCAAATGGATGAAAAGTTAAACTAAATATCCTCTTTTGAAGATTTAGAATATCGAAAAATAGTGATTAAAGCCCTATTTAAGAAATGTTAAACACTTGTAATACTATCTAGAGTTGTATATATATTTTGGGAATTTCAGATGAAAATTCGGGAGTAGAAACATAAAAATAAACAAAAGATACATTTTCAAAGAAGATGTTCAAATCTCGGCAATTGGCTACATAATTGATGGTCTTAAGTTGTCAGTAATTAAGCATGTTTTACTTTGTATCTTTTCTATTTTCCAGAATCTAACTTTTTTTAATAATCTCTCTAAAAAAATCTGATGAAAATTCCTTGTGAGTTGTGCTAATTACACTCCATTTTCCTTTTCTTTCCAATTTTATGACTTTAGCATCAAACAACTGATTTAAATGATGGGAGATAGTGGATTGACATAAACCCGTAATGTGTTCGATTTCACAGGGACAGGATATACCGTTCATAATTAACTTTAACATTAATAATCTGTTTTTGTTTGCTAGTGATTTGAATAGTTTTAATAATGATTTGATTTCTTTCTTTTTTTTCCACTTTACAAACTCTTTTTCCACTTGTTTTAACTTTTCTAGGCGGTTCTTAGGTGAACTTGAAATTATTCCTTGTTCATGCAATTCTTTAATTTTTGTTTTTATTTCTTCGCTCACTTTATTCACTAGATTTTTACCGCTATACTGATTCTTGTCCACCTCATTTATAAACATATCTACATATCGTGAAATATCGATATGTTTATAAATCGAAGAAATTCGATATGAATGAATAAAAATGGTTAGTCCAATACTAAAAAAAATTGGTGAAATACTTTTTGGAGGAGTGCTAGCTCTAGCTGACTATCTCTCATTCCATGTTTTGTTATGCTTAGTTCCTGCCTTTTTCATTGCAGGGGCAATGGTAGTATTTATTCCAAAGGATTTCATTATGAAATATGTTGGAGCGGATGCCAAAAAAATTGTTGCGTATCCCATGGCAGCTATTGGGGGTTTTCTTATAGCAGTGTGTTCATGTACGGTTCTCCCTCTATTCGTTGGAATAAAAAAGAAAGGAGCGGGTTTAGGTCCGGCTATAACGTTTCTTTTTGCGGCACCTGCTGTAAACATCTTAGCTATCACCTATACAGGTGTTCTTATTAGTATGAAACTTGCAGCAGCAAGAGCTGTTTTGGCACTTGTTTTTGCAATACTTATAGGCTATTTGATGGAATTGCTTTTCGCACCAAAAAGCAAAGATAAGAAACTTAAAAGCGAAACAGACGAAGAAAGGGAAAGGGAAGTTGAAACAAAACTTGGTGAAGCTGTTGAAGATGCGTATGGAGAAAAACCTGAAGTTGTAGCAGTTAAACAACCTAAAAAAACTAATAAAGAAAAACTAACATTGACTCTACAGATTTTTGCACCTCTTATGGGATTAGTATTAGCTATTTTCAGTAAAGAAATATTGCTGGCTATTGGCGTAGGTACTCCTGTTATACTACAGACAAGTATTTGGGTGTTAGGCACAATTGCATTAGTTATAATTTCTTTTATAGACACAAATCGTGGGTTAAACTTGTTTTTGTGGTTAGCTTATGTACTATTTACTGGTACATCTCAGATAAATTATTTCAATGCATCAATGTTCAATGGAACTGCTGATCTAAAAGCGTCAATTTTTAATATGGCAGGAAAAGCAGTTCTAACCCTCATAATTGTTATTGGAACGTGGTTTTATAGTAAAGAGAATTTTGAGAACGAAATTCTTAAAGAATGGATGAAAGAAACATGGGCTTTCTTCAAACAGATCTTTCCATTGATAATAGTTGGTGTATTTGTAGCCGGGATGCTAGATGTCATAATCCCTGATAAAATAATTGAAAACTCAGTAGGTAAAAATAGTGTTTTAGCCAATTTAATTGGTGTTTTATTTGGTGTATTCATGTATTTCCCAACGTTAATGGAAGTTCCTATAGCTCAAATGTTTTTGAGTAAAGGTATGGCAGAAGGTGTTTTACTTGCCTATCTATTGGCTGATCCTGAATTATCTATTCAGAGTATATTAGTTACACGTAAATATATTGGCGATAAGCAAAACTTTGTTTATGTGTTACTTGTGATACTGTTTACGGTTATAGCAGGCTTATTATATGGTCTACTAATTGCAGGTGAGCCTATAAGCTTGTGGTAACAATAAGGAGATGAAAACATGACAAAGAAAAAAATTAGTATATTAGGCACAGGATGTAAGAAATGCAAAAAACTGCTAGAGATAGCTGAAAAGGCTGTTAAAGAGGCAGGTAAAGAAGCAGAATATGAAATAGAATACATCACAGAAATTGAAAAGTTTGCTGATTATGATGTATTTATTACTCCAGCATTGAAAATAGAGGATCAAACTATTGTAGAAGGGGGATTAATAACTTCCAGCAAACTCATCGAAAAGTTGTAAAGTGTTCTCTTTTTTACTTTTTGCCTTTTTCTCTGTTTATAGTTTATAGCCAAATATATGGAGTCAATTCATTTTTTTGTATATTTTTCCCCAGCAATCATTACACAGCGGAACCCGCCTAGAACCACAAAAATTTGGATTGTTAATTGTTTTGACTCTCGCCAAGGAACTTGTTTGCTACAACCATTACACACAATAATTTTACTTTTCATTGTAATTTCTCCTTATTAACGATGCGTTCAATAACTATGTTTGCAGTTTTTTCAATTTCACTATCATTTAGATAATCAGAAATTTTTTCGCTACCACCTTTAAAGACTTCCTTGAATGATCTTTTCTTTATTCCAAGATCTTTTGTTAGAACAATAGATTCAGGATTTATTCCTTGCTTTTCAACTTCTTTAGTCGTACATTTCATCGCGCACCCGTCTATTGTTAACACTTTTTCAGCATTTTGAGTACTGTTAATAACCGACTTAACACCTTGGGATAGAGCCGTTAAAAAACCAATAGAGGCTTGGTTTAGCGTAACTTCTACTGCTCGAACGCCAGCATGCCCTGTTGTTATACCAGTATTTGAAAACCCACCAAAACAGGCATAAATTACTGTCGGATAGTCATTTGTATCATGTGTATTGTTATTCATAGAACAAAAATCATATCGACATATTCGAGATTTTCGATTTATATGTATTATATTCTCTTCCTATTTTGGAATTATTCATAAAAAATATTTTCTATTTCTTTAAACCGAATAAATCCCTAAAGAAAATAGTTAGTACTTCCGAATTAACGAAAATATTAAAGACTTTACTCATTTAGAACGCATCTTTGCCTATTTGATTACAGAGATTATAGCAATAAAGCACTATTTCGGAAGTACTAATAGTAAAGAAAAAAATATAAACTAGATAAAAATGTCAAAGCATGAGTAACATGCCAAAAAACAAGTATTTAGAAGAGGATATGGCCAAAAAGAGAATACGGTGGCAATGTTTAGAGATAGAAGAAGTTTATGAAAAATTATCAACAAGCGAAAAAGGACTAACAAAAAAAGAAGCAGAAAGACGACTGGAAGAATATGGCCCCAATAAAATAGAGTATGAAGAAAAATACAAAATACTAAAAATGATTGGAGCTCAATTCAAAAACTTCTTATTGATATTATTGATTATAGCATTCATAATCAGTTTGGTTTTAGGAATTAAACACACCATAACAAGTGATGAGATATCCAAAGAATTGTACGAGGCTATAGTTATATTTGTGATTATTGTGCTAAATATAGTTATAGGTTTTGTTCAAGAATATAAAAGTGATCACGCTTTAGAAACCATTAAACACTATTTTGAAAGTAAAGTTGTAGTTATAAGGGAAGGAAGAGAAAAGATTATTTCTTCATGGGAATTAGTGCCTGGTGATATTGTAAAAATTGAGACAGGAGATAACATACCTGCCGATTTGAGATTAATTGAAACTACAAGCCTTAAAATTGATGAAATACCGATAACAGGAGAATCTGCACCTGTTACCAAAGAAATAGTTACCATGAACAAAGAAGAATGTCAACTACCTGACCTCACAAATATTGCTTTTATGGGTAGTACAGTAGTTTATGGCAGAGGGACAGGTGTTGTTATATCTACTGGTAATGATAGTGAGATGGGTAAGATGACTGTTCTAACAAAAATAAAACCAGAAAAAACTTACCTACAAGAAACAATCGACAAGTTTGCAAAAAGCATAGCTGTTTTTGTGCTTATTTTAGTCACTTTTACAATGATATATAGAGTGGTTTCATTGATAACAGTATATGAGAAGGAGTTTTTAGACGCATTTTTTGAAAGCCTAGAAATAGCTATAGTATTAGCAGTATCAGCTGTACCAGAAGGAATAGCCGTAACAATAGCTATATTGTTAACTATAGGAGCAACAAGGATGGCAAAAAGGAATGCAATAATAACACGGTTACCAGCTGTAGAAACTCTAGGATCTGTGGATTATTTATGTACAGGAAAAACAGGAACATTGACAAAAGGGGAAATGACTGTAGAAGAAGTATGGTTATATGAAAAAAAGCATCTCAAAGTAAGCGGAACAGGGTATGATTTAAAAGGTGAATTTTGTATAAATGGAGAAAAAATAGAACCTAGAAAATTTAAACACCTAGAATGGTTGTTGAAATGCGCATACTTGTGTAATAATGCAAGTTTGATAAAAAATGGAAAAGAAATAAAGTTAAGAGGCGATCCAACTGAGATAGCATTAATTGTATTGGCTGAAAAAGCGGGTATAGCAAAAAACTATCAAGAAGAAGGAGTACGTGAAATTGTCTTCGAAAGTAGAAGAAAAAGAATGACAAAAATATATAGAATTGACAATGAATACTATGCTTTTATGAAGGGTGCTCCTTCTACAGTAGTAAATAGATGTCATAGCATAATGCAAGATGGAAAAGAAATATTGATTACTAAGGAAATTCACGATGAAGTATTACAAAGAAAAGGCGAAATGTCAAAGAGAGCTTTAAGAGTACTTGCCATGGCTTATAGAAAAGTGCCAGAAGAAATGATATATGAGGAACCGGATAGAATAGAATCGGAAATGGTATTTGTGGGATTAACAGGTATGATTGATCCACCCAAACCTGAAATTAGAGAATCAATAGAACAATGCAAAAAAGCGGGTATAAAGACGGTATTATTTTCAGGTGATCATAAAGAAACATGTATAGAAATAGCAAAAGAAGTGGGAATTCTTACAGAAGAATCTGATTTGATAGTTAATGGGGAAGAATTTAGTATATTAACAGATTATGAGTTAAAAGAAAAAATAGAAAGGATAAAAGTTTACAGTAGAGTGGATACCAAAGATAAATACCGGATAGTGAACACACTCCAAGAGATGGGACATGTAGTTGCAGTAGTGGGAAGGGGGGTGAATGATTCGCCAGCGTTAAAAAAAGCAGATATAGGAATAGCAATGGGAACAGGAACAGATCAAAGCATAGAAGCAGCAGATATGATACTGAAAGATGATTCATTTAATACAATAGTTGAGGCAGTAGCAGAAGGGAGAACAATATTTCATAATATGAAAAAATTTGTCCATTATGCACTAAGTTCGAATATAGACGAAATATTTGAAGTGTTTATAATTTTGTCCCTATTTAATATGTTACCATTACTACCCTTACAGATATTATTTCTAAATTTATTAACAGATTCGTTACCTGCATTATCTTTAGCTAGTGAACCACATGATCCCTCTTTAATGGAAGGACCTCCTGCTAATAGGAAACATTTTTTGAGAGAAATATATGGGTTTTCTTTGCTTACAGGATGTATCGCCTTAATTGCCTCACTAGGAGATTTTCTGATAGGTTATCTGCTAATAGGGGAAGGAAGGATAGAAGCAAGAATGACTGCGTTAAATTATACAATACCTGCAGAGTATACAATGCATGATTATGTACTAGCCTATGCTCAATTAATATCTTTTGTTGCTACAATAGTTTATGAATTGATCTTTATTTTCTTAATCCGATGTAATGATGAGACACCATTTATAGAATCAAAACCATTGAGAAATATTTGGCTTGTTAGATCAGTATCTTTATCTTTTATTCTATTGTTAATAGTTGTATATGTTCCACCGTTACAAGCGATTTTTACTAGTTTTCCACCTGGGTTCTATTATATCTTAGGGGCACTAGATTGGTTGCTGATATTATCTCTAACTTTAGGTGTGAATATAATCGTAGAGTTATTAAGATATATTCTTCGGGATAAAAAGTGGATGAAATAGTTCGAAACGGGTATGATAAAAGATCTGGAGTAAGCCTTACTTTATGTTATATTTTATCCCAAATTCGTATTATTTCATATATAAGATGAACAACTAGGTTTAGAACCAAATTATTTTCTTGAGAGACTCTTGTCTCTACGATATCAACATAGACAGCATTAGGCAGTATGAGTTCCAATACTTCTAATAGGTCATGAGGGGAAAGACCAAATGGTTCGGGTACGCTCAACGTGGGAACATAACATTGGTCCAAAATATCTAAATCAATACTTAAACAGACATTATTGTATCGGTCCATAAATGAAAGAATTTTGTTTTTTACCTGTTTTGTATTCTTTATAATATTGCTTGTTGGAATAAAATTGATTTTATCTTCTTTGATTATATCGAATTCTTCTTTTGATTGAGAGTATGAGTGTCCTCCGATGAGCATTAATTGTTCGCTTGTTATTTTTTCGTCCTTCAAAAGATTATGAAATATAGTGGCATGAGACCTTTTTACCCCTGGGGGGTATTCTTTTGCCAAATCGGCGTGCGCATCTAACCAAATAAGGCCTATATTTTTTAGCTCAGCTTTACTAAGGGAGAAATACGTACTGTAATGGTCACCACCTATCATGATGATTTTCGAGTTGGTTTTTTTTGCTAATTGCCATATCTTGGAAATCCTTTTATTTTCTCCTTTCTTCGTTATGTCTATGTCACCAAAATCATAACACATCGTTTTAGTTTCGTGGATATTGTAGTTAACAGAGATCCCACTATTATTCACCGAAAATCTTCGTATTAAACTAGGGGATTTAGCACATCCTTTTGGGGTTTGTTTTTCACCTTCATATGGTATTCCATATAAAATAATACTTTGTTCTTTGATTTCCTTCATTTCTTCTCTTGAATCAAAAAAGCCTACAAATGGTTCACACACTCATATCGCTCCCATATATATCAGTCTGTTTTCTCTACTCTCTTTTTTTATTAAGTAATGTAGCAGGTGATGTAACAAATTCTTGTTCTTCTACTTGTTCTGTTTCAGTCTCTTGTTCTTCTTGATCTTTTATATCTTGTATTGATAAATCAACTAACAAACTACTATCGTCTATTGAAATAATGCGAGGTAATTCAATTTTAGCGGGATTAAAGTCTTTTAACAATTCTTCTATTTCTTTCATTTGGGATATTTTGCCTATTAAATTCATGAAAGTTAAAACATTTTCTGGATAAAGAGCTGCTTGGGGGATCAAACTGAGTTTTTTCCCTATGGATATTGCTAGGTTATCTAAAAAGTATTTATCCTCTTTCAAAACCTTTGCTGGTTCATCAGAAATAAAAGAAGCTATCTTGAGCAAGTTTATCTTTGTCCATATACTCACTACTGGTTCAGGCTCTAAATTTAATGTATGAACAACACCAATATCTTCTCCCTTAACATTTTCCACTATCTTTCCTTCAATGTCAAAAACTTCAATTAAATCGAATGAAGGAGAACCATAGCCAACTTTAATATCATCACCGACTATTTTTAATGTTCCAATGCTATAAAGTGCATATTTGGCATGTTCAACGTCATGGGGTAGTATACCTGCATTTTTTTGTACTAATATCTGTTTAAGAAATTCTGGATCTTCAACTTTTGTTTCCATAATTTTGTATTCCCTAGATAGTTTGAACAGTAGATGCCATTTTTTTTCTCTAAAACTCAGATTGAAATGTTTATGACTATCCTCTTGATCAACATATAATAGATCATACACCATTGCAAAAAATCTATCTGGAAGAACCTCTCTTTCCACTACTAAGAAATATCCTTCTTTAGGGTGATATAAAATCGAATGGGCCTCTCCAATCTTTTTACCAAAAATATCTTCAACTTCAATATGTTCATTTTCTTCTATGAACACTCTAAATTCATGGCTCGCCTTTGGATCAAAGAAAGGAAGAAGTAATCCTAGTTCTCTAATATTCTGAGTTTTAATAACTATATTTCGACTTCTTTCAATAATATCTTCGATAGGAACAAATAAGAACTGTATTGGCTGTCTTAAGAGATCTTCTAATTCGGATGATAAATTGGCTCCAATACTTTTACAATAGTCAATGATATTATCTGGGATTAAAAAGGCGTGAGAAATATGCGGTAGAACTCGAGGAAACTCATTTAATAAAGAAGTTCTTTTATCTTCTTCACTCATTGCCCTAGTGCTTTGTATGATTGGTGCAATAACATGATCATAAGTCCTTCTAAGTAAAGAAGAAGAGATTTCTTGCTGTTTTCTAATAATGAATCCATAATCATCTCCTGATTTTCCTGGACCAACCATAAAACCAATGAGTTCATTATCAGTATTTATCACACTTCTTCCATTATAATCCCATATTCGCTTGAGTTCTTTCATTAAGGTATAGTCAATGTTTGTCGAAAAAGAACTGGCAATGACTTCAAGGTTAGGTAGAAAAGCTATTGATCTAACTACTTCGCAGTATCTTCTAATCCTTGCTTCAGTATCATCAGAAAGGTCTGCAAAATATCTTGATGATATGTCTTGAAATCGTAGATGCTCTCCATATATCTCATCAATAGCTTCCAAGTCAATAATATAGTCGTTGATATCTTCTTCTAATAATTCTTCAAAGATTTTGAATTGACGTATTCTCCTTTCCAGTCCCTCTAATTGGTTTTGTACTAGTGATTTTTGATTTTCTTCTTTAAAACGATTCAATACCTCTATTTTATCATTTACAGCTATTTTCCATTTTTTTGTATCTTCGATTGCTTTTTTCAATAAAGGACGATGTCTTAATACTCTGTTATTTATCTCATAAATTATTCCTTTTATTTCTTCACGTTCTATCTCTCCCCTTCTAAGTCTATTCAAATTCTCGCTTAATTCGTTATTGAATAGAAGAAAGTTGTTGTGTGTTTTTTTATAAATATGATCAACCGTAATATTGGAAAGTAAATCTGAGAGTGCATAATATTTATCAAAAATAATTTTTTCCTTTTTTTCTAGTTTCTTTTTTTCTTCTAAATAAGCAGAATTGGTTTTTTTATTATCAGTAAACTCTTGGTCAATCTGTAATTCTTGTTGAAGAAGATTTGAAGCTGAAAGAATCGCTAAATTCATGACATATCTAATCTTCAACTCTTTCATTGCGATTTCAGGAATAGTTTTTATAGCCATATTTGGTAAACTTATGGTTGGTTCAATTATTTGGGGTGATGTGGCTTTTCCTTGTTCCAAATCAACTTCCATCTGCTCTAAATTATCTGTTCCAATCAGAATTCTATTTGCTTCTTTATTTAGAACGCCTTCCATTGGAAGTTCTTTTAGCATATTCTGGTATTTTGTTTTTAATATCTGATAGGTACGTCTATCTATTGAACCCTTTATATACCGGATATCAAGATCACGAATTAATCTTTGTATCCTTTGTCTTTTCCCAACTTTGGACATTAACTCTCATATATGTATATACTTAAGGACTAAAAAATGTTGCTAACAATAGAAGAATAGAAATTACTAGCATAACAAAAAAGATAAATCGAAAGGGTAATTATCAATACAATATGTCCCTCTAAATTGTTGTTGAAGTAAGAATAGAGAGGAAATTCGCTAGATAAAAAACTGCTACTTTTTTCCATATGTCTTTCCTAAACAGCAATAAATAAATAATACTATAATTACTACTAGAATAACAAATATTCACACGAAGGTAATAAAATGAGTTTCGAAGAAATACTTACAGGATTAGCTCAAGAAGGAACATTAGGTGTTTGCTGGTTAATAGGTAATGATCAGCAAATTCATTATACGTATGGAGAATGGGATGTAAATCCTGTTCTGGCCTTTCAGGCTTGGAAGAACCAATCTGGATCTATTATGCTTGGCGGTATTAAATATACTGTGCTTGATATGAATCAAGAACGTCTTATAGCCTCTAATTTAGGTGGCGATAATGGTCATATCCTAGTTGCTAAATGTCACAAATGGGATGGAGTTGTAGTCGCTTGGGCCCCTCAACAAGTACCTAAAGATTATGCATATGCTTCTACTGCAAGATTGGCAGCAAAAGTAGGATAGGGGCACAATTTTGTCATTCCATCCATCCTTCAATGTTCAAGAAGGATCTATTTTTCTTTCCTTATATGTACATACTAAATCATCACAAAGAAAAATAGTTTTGTATCCAAAATCGATTGAAGTATATATTTTCGATCCACCAACGAAAGGTAAAGCAAATAAAGGTTTGGTGAAATTTTTATCGAAAGAACTAGGGATACCATCATCGTCTTTCAACATCGTACATGGACATACTTCAAGAAACAAAATAATAGAGATTACAAATATAGATCCTGCTTTTTTAGAAAGGAAATTGGAAAAAATTGCAGAATTATATGAAGTTTGAACATAGATTAGAGATTCATCATTTCAAACGAACGTATTAACTCATTTCTATCATTCAATTTTGAGGCAAACGAACGACCATTCATCAACAATCTATTTATTTCGTTTTCTATCCCCTCTAAGTACATTTCTTCCAATTTTTCTAAAATATTCTTGATTGTATCTCTAAACTCCTCGCATGAATCGATAATATCGATTTCTAACATATATAAAATCGATAAATCTATACCGCCTTCTTCTATAACTTTAATATCAAAAAATGTTGAATATTCATAATCAGTATCAGAGACCTCTTTTCTTAAATCTGCGATTAACTTTGAAATCATGCCTGCAGGTCCCCACGTTGTGAGAAGTTGTGAGTGTATGAGCAATTCTTGAACTTGGGATATTAAATCACCAGATTCTTGTAATATGTTTAAAACCTTTTTTCTAAAAGCCACATCAGATTGTTTTCTAAACTCTTGTTTTTTATATCCTAAATATCCCGAAATATTAGCTATAAGGATTTTAAGGGCTTCGCTTTTTTCTTCTCCATCTGGTTGGGATTTTTCGCTTTTATTGCTAAACATCTTATATACCTTTCCCTAATCTTATTTAAATATGTTCCGTAAATTTTCTTATGTTGTACATTAATTGTTTCTGTAATATTTTTGCACATTCTGAATTTATTTTTTTATTTTTTAAACTCAACCTATTTTATTCGATATGAGTATATATTCTAGTTCGCTTATTTATCTTTAAGTTCTTTTAGAATCTCTTTTAGTAAAGTTATTATTGTTTTATTATATCCTGAAATTCTTCTATTCAACGCTTCTATGGCAACTAATACCTCTTTATTATTTTTCTCTTCATTTCTATCCAAAGTTATAGTACGCCTTTGTTTATCAAATTCTGTTTCCTTAATTTGATTTTTGTTTATCTGTTTTCTTTCTAATTTGGAACTGGCAGCATTTTTAACCCTTGTTTCATGTATTTTATTGACTTCTTCAACAGGTTTTGCTTGTTGTGCTTTTTTTGTTTGATCTTCTTTAGCGGAAACTGAACTGGTAGGATGAGTTGTTTCTTCTTTTTGTTTTTGGTCTTTTTGCTCAATCATTGAAGCCAATCGAGCATAATCTATCCCTCTTTTTTTTGCAAGGTTTGTAAGCAGTATCTCTCTATATCCTGCATCTTCTATTTCTAATTCGTTTATTTCTCTCTCAATCTCCTCAAGAATCATTATTGCCTCTTCTAACTTTTTCGATTTTTCATCCATTGTTTTATCTTCCTTTTTTTCTTCTATTTGTGATCTTAAGACAGCTGTAGGGTTTCTTAGTTTATATGTTTGTTCTAACAGCTTATCTTTGGGATCTAACCACCTAAAAACATTTGATATGAACTTTCTATTGTTATATGATGAAATACCCGCTTCTATATCTGCAAACATGATATAAGAACCTGAAATAAATATCTCTCCTTTTTTATGTGCCGAAAGGGCAAAAACAGTTGAATGGGGAGGATCGCTTGTTTCGCTAGATTTTGCTAGTATAACAGCATTTTTACCTGTTCTTATAGAACAACCAGAAGAAAACGCTAAAGTTTTAATACCATCGTTGATAGGATGTCCCGTAAAATTGGTGATAAGGGGAATATTTTCACTATTGAAACAATTATTTTTCCTATCAATGACTTGGGTAGATATAAGTTCTAGCTCGAAATGTTTGAGAAACTCATTTAGATTAGTATTTAAACCTCTATCCCCCCCTGAGTTACTGAAAATAGCTATCCTTCCCCCTTTATCAACAAATCTAAGAAGGGCTTTGATCTCATGTTCATACAATTTTGAACCATCAGGGCAAAGAAATACAAGCAAATCTGCATTCATTATACTGCTATATTTGATGGGAAAACTGTCAAGAGCACCAATTTGATGTCCTAAGGACTGGAGAGTAGACGATAGAATGCGAAAATTAACAAAAATTTGTCCTCGTTCGTTCTGTGTTGTGTCAAATAATATTTTCATCTTAATCCCGTTTAAACAAGTCAAGAGAGAATGTAATTAATTCTTTTCTTTCGTTAATATATCAGTAAAAGAACTCTATATAAAAATTTGCTGTAAAAACATTTGGAAAAAGTGAAAAGAAAAGAATTGAATATTAGAACTCTATAAAAAAGAAAAAGGTGAAAAAAATCAGTTAGGTTGCTTCTTCTCTATATGCTAAACGTATGCCAGATACTAATGTACGTACGGTGAATACTAGACCAACGATACCCGTATATAATGCCAAGTTAAACAACATACCTGGATCATTAATGACAAAAAATCCGCCTAAAATGGTCATAGTACCAAAAATAATACTAAGCACAATAACTTGAGCCCAATACGTTTTCTTTCGAGGGATCTGAGTAAAAACTGTTCTACCTGTTGAGGCTCCCAATATTGCTTTGTAATTTCGCGTTCCAACAGAATATTCAATAAAATAGAAGGGTATGTGCAATAAATACGCTCCTTCAATTGCCGGATTATCTCTTAACTGTTCAATGACCTCTATCTCTTTTAGTACTAAGCCTTTATGCATATTTCTCATTACATTAATCGCTTGTTCCTTTGCTTGATCTGCTTTCAATATACTACCTGCAATTTCAGCTTTGACTTTATCTGCTTCACTTTTTTGGAAATATCTTTTTGATCTAGTTGAAATTTCAAAGTCTAATAATTCATCTTCAATTTCTTCTGCTGCATATATTTTGAACTCACGCTTATCATCAAATACTCCTTGTTCCGGTTTTAAATGGAAACGAATATTCCTATAACCTGATTTGTAACGACCACTATAAGTGGCATATCTCCCTTTGCCGGCATATTCTGTACGATTATGAACAGTGATTATCCAATAGGGGTAGTATTTCAAATTAATTTTGGTAAATTTGAGGTTTTCATGTAAGTTTTCGGGAGTTCCTGGGTACTTGAATAGATCACCGATTAATTCCAGACGGATTTGTTCTACATTATACTCCACAGGGAGCATATAGTGTTCAAATTTTTCCTTTTGATTTGTCACTTTCGTTCTCACATTACAATAAACACATGTTACAACTAATTGTCCCTCTTGTATATCCAATGGAGCACCACAATTATTACATGAAATAACTTGACTTTCATTCATTTAATTAACCACCGATTTTTCTTTGAATACATTATTAATTGTAAAAAAGCCTAAGACTGAAACAATAACTGCTATTATAATTGCACCTAACACATATGGTAACAAAAAGAAATACACAATAACACCACCGCCTATAAGAGCAGTTAGAGAAATCGCTAGCATGGTAATTCTATATCTAGGGGTTACGGGTAACTCTCCTTTAACGATTTCACCTGTATGGCCTATTAATGTTATACGATACGTCTCTTTTTTATGAGTATATTGTATTTGCCAAACTGGTATGTGCATGAACACCGTTCCCTCAAATGTTATTTGAGTAGAACAATCGAATACTTTAGTACATTTATTTTCAGCCTTTTTTCTATGATCTTCAAATATCTCTGTTTTTGCGAGTTGGTTAGCGTAATCTAAGGAAATTTCAGAATTAAGATAATTGAAATCTCTTATTTTCTTTTTTAAAGTTTCTTGATTGAATGGTTCGGCCTTATGAAAATCTCTCTTAACAAAATGCATCAATTTGTTATAACCAAAAATTGTTGTTATTCTTCTGCCAAGTATGGGTTCTATTCGCCTTTGATCGATAGTTCCTTTTACTTCTTTATATACGGTTACATGTTCTGTACGTCTGTTCTTTCCCGTACCAACTGTGCGAGTTTCTGTATACCTTCTGTATCCAAGATATCTAGTAAAAGCATGAGCTAAAACAACCCAAAAAGGCATGAGCAAAAGATCTAACTTGGTGACAGAGTAGTTTCCAATACCTCGTAAAAAACCTTTTTTCTTTATAAAATCTTTTAGAATTATATGTACCTCATTTAAAGATATCGTATTTTGCAATATCCTTTGATCTTTGAATGCAGTCCCATCTGCGAGTATAGCTTGACCACAGTTTATACAATTGAAAATTTGATTTTCTGGATCAACATCAAAAGGTGCATTGCAATTGGGACATTGATAATGCTTAATAATACTCATATGTATCGTTTGTACTTTTACAATAAAAAACTATTGCAAATAATTTGATGAATGTCAAAAAAAAATTAATCTGTTTAAGTCTTTTTCTTTTCAATGTCCACCAATATATTAATATTTGTTTTATTATCACAGATATTAGTGTGATTAATAATGGATATTCCTGTATTTGTTGATTTTGGAGGTACTCTTGGCGATTCGATCGAGATAACTCGTAAAGTCTTTAAACAAGTGTTTGACAAAGATTTAACAAAAAAGCAAATAAAACAGTTCTTTCTGGATACTAAAAAACATAATAGACAGAGTATGTATCTTTTTTTTAAATATCCTATAAATCCAATAAAACTACTTCTGAAAAAGAAACAAATTAGAAAAAAACAGAGAGAGTTATTCGAAAAGTATATTACTTTGTATCCCGATATAAAGAAAACCTTTGAAAAAATTAAAGAAATCGAAGGTATTGTTTTGATTCTTGTTACTCGTAATCCAATTTTTGAAGATAAGACATTAGGTAAAAAAATTCTTAATAGTTTATTTGGTGAAAACCCATTTGAGTACATGTTGTCAGCTGAAGATAAGTTTGATAAAATTTCCAAGCATTTCCCAATAGAACAAATACAAAAAGGAGTGTTTATAGGGGATAGTCCAGATGATGCCTATGTTGCTGATTTGTTGAATATACCTTTTTATGGCGTCTCATGGGGATATAATCCACCTAGCGAACTAAAAACCCCTTTCATAGCTTATGAACCGTTGGATTTATACAATATGGTCATTGATCACAAAAAAGACATTGAAGAATCCCTAAGCCTTTATTCAAAAGATGAAGTTGATGAAGTAGATTTTGAGTTTGATGAAGAATTTGATAAAGAATGAAGTATAGATTGATCTTAGAGACTAGAAGAGGATTTTTTCATTAAAAAGTGTCAAATTATTAGCGTCCTTCATTTTATATAATATCAGATGGTTATGGGGTATGTTTTTATACTAATCCAAAAAAAAAGAAATTATGCCTTTCACGCCTTATCATCTGGGATTCGCAATTCTGCTTTTTGCTATTATTAATAAACTAGATCCGATCTCGATCACTTTAGGTTGTATTCTTATTGATTTAGAGGGAATATTATACATCCTATGCAATATTGGTGAATTGCACGGAAAGTTTCATAGTCTGTTAGGCGTTCTTATTCTAATTTTTCCAATAGTCATGTTGAGTTTTATATATAATAAATTAGGTGGTCAATACCCCTTAAACTATTCTTTTAGCTGGTTTTCTGCTATGGTTTCAGCCTTTATTGGTTTACTCTCTCACATTTTTTTTGATGCAATTATTTATCCCGAAATGATGTTCTTTTATCCTTTTTCTTCAAAAAATGGTTTTTTTTATGGATTATGGGATATAACTACCGCTTATACTATTCTAAGTGTGATGCTCGTGATAGGTCTAATTCTATTCACAACAAAGTTGCTTTATATAAACAAGAAAAATCACAACTTGAAAAATCAAGAACGAGAGAAAATTTAACAAAATTACCAACTAAGTTATTTGAACACTAAAGCTAAGAAAATAATCAAATTGATTTTTTTCTGTTTTTTATTTAGATTGAAACCTCAATCGGACTTTTTTATCTTTTAATGATCTAATCGCATCCTCTCTTTGATAAGATAACCTTTCATCTTCTTTATCTATTGATTCTAATCTCTCTAAATCTTCTTCTGAGCCTATTTGCCCCAATAACCAGACAATTTTAAGTTTTGAATTTTTATTTGTGTTTTTGTAAAACAAATCTCTGATTTTTGATAAGATTAGTGTTGGATATTTTTTTAAAGACAATGCAGCTGAGTGAATGACATCCTGTTCAGTAGAAAGAAGTTGTTGTATCAATGTTTTTATAAGATAGGGGATGGGTTTTTGTGTTTCAAGAACATAAATTATTTCCACTTTTATTTGTACTGATTTTGTCTCTCGTAATTTCAGTAATAATTTATCAGTAATTTTTGGCGATTTATAATACTTTAATTGTTTAATACTAAAGAGAACTCTGTCTATATTTTTATTATCAAGCTGTTGGAGTAGAAAATCCACCAATTCTTTATCGTTTCCATCAAGAGTGGACTGCACTATTCTCACCATTTTTGTATTATATTTGATAATTCAGTCTAAATTTAAAAGTTATTGTGTATACTGTTTAAAATTTATGTGTAATAAAAAAGGAAAAATAAGAAAAAGAAATGTTGATTACTTATTCAGTTTTTTTCTTGTTATGATTGAGAATGTGACAAGTGATATAAAAGAGACTAAAACAAAAGGAAATGATACTGGTGTATCTCTTGGTATTTCAGGTTCAACTAGTTCAATTGTAATTGAAGTAAAATAGGTGTTACCTGCCTTGTCATAAACAGTAAGTGTTATGATATGGAGACCATAATTTAAGAATTCAATTGTATGCTCTGAAACATTTGGTAAAACTTCGTATGTATTTCCTTCATCAGTTGAGATCTCAAATTTATCTATTCCACTAAAGTCATCAGTACCATTGAATACTACAGTTGCCTTTTTCTTGCTATTATATATCTTGAAATCGTCTCCCTCTTCATATCCTTTAATTTTTATTGACCCTTCAGGAAGAACTGTATCAATTCTTACTTTCTCTGTAATATTACCAACTGCTTCTTCAGCTGAGATTGTAACCGTTATGTTATACTCTCCATCTCCACTATCTGAATAGTCGTATGTGACTCTATGTTTGGATACGTTTGCTAGTGTCTGAACATTTCCATTTCCCCAATCTACATCAACTTGTGAGATATTGCCAGTTTTGGATGTTGCATTCCATTTAATTGAAACATTGTAATAATTGGTATATTTGGGAACCTCTAATTCAATTATTGGATTTCCATCAATAATAGGAATCACGTAAGCTTTATTCTCATAGAAAAATCTCATCTCGGCTGTTTCATTATCATAATGTTTTATGAATGGAACAATTTCTATCTCATCTCCAACATCCAATGAATGATTGAAACTAATGGATACGTTTTTAGGATCATCCCCAACTAAATTTTCTGAGATAGTTTTGTTTATAAATTCATTAGTTCCTTTTTCAGTGAATTTTCGATATTGAACCCCATATTCTGTGATATTATATCTATAGAGGGTAATATTCATGTTAATCTCATCAAATTGAGTATAGTACTCATCAAGAAAATATGCTTTTGTTCTTATACCTGTAGATATTATGTTTACAATTCCTAGGGCATCTTCATATTCGCCTAGCCATGCTCTAAAGAGAATAAAATTAGATGATACATTCAATGTATAATTATAATATCCTCTACCATTATTCATCTCTTCTGTTTTAACTTGATCATAAGACATAATTACTGGAGTATCCCACGTCAAATTGAATCCGCCATCATCCCCATATAATCGAGGAACTGTTTCATTTGATCCTCCATCATAGGAATACCATATTGTGACGTTATTATATTTACTTGTAAAAATAAGTGCACCTTGGAAATCTATATCATTTCTCTCAACGGCTAAACTACCGCCTTCAATCTCATTTACAAATTGAGGTCTTTTTACCGTTTGTTCTAAGTTAAAAGATTCTTTTTCATTATTATTCATTAAACTACTAACAGCTAAACAGTTAAAAACGATAGTTGCTATAATCAATGGGACAAATAAGTTTATTTTTTTCACTCTACCACCGTCACCGTATTCTTTTCAAACTTGTGAGTTCCTCGTTATTTTTAAATGTTTTCGAACTCGTTATAAAAATAGGGGGTCGGGTATTCATTACTTTTTGACTAAAACATCGTTTGTCTTAATTGTAGGCAATAAAAAACTGTATGGAGTATGGGTTGGTCTGATTACTTTTGTCTCTTTTGAAAAAAGTGGATTGTTTGATAATATTGTAAAAATGTTTCCTTGAATATCAAATGTAGGAAGGAGACCTTGTATCTGTCCATCTTTTACTAAATATGATTCAAGTGAAACGACTTTAAACAAACCATTTTTATAATCTGAAGCCATTTGACCTTGAATAGACTGGATGTAGATACTTTCACTATCTTCAGTAAATAATTCATCAAGATTATCTTTACCCTTTTGAATCAGAATATTTGATGGATTAACTGAAGGATAAGCTTGATATGTACGTGGAAAGCGTTCAAACATTTTAACTCTAAATGAGTTTCCTGTTAGTTCTTCTCCTTTTTTTGCATATTGTACATTGTTTAAATGACCTACACATGTGCCTTTCTCAATTAATCTTGTTTCTGACTGTTGTACTCCTTCATCATCAAAAGCTGTAGAGTTGGGAAGACCTGGAATTGTACCATCATCTATTATCGTAAGATTATCTGCAAAGGAAATATCTTTAATATTCTCTATATTTTGGCTAGAAAAATTGGGAATAAATGCAAAAGAAAGTATGTCGGCAAATGCTTGTTGAGAAAAAATTACAGCGGGGTTTTCATGAAAGACCTTTGATTTTATTGAGGCACGTTGAATTGTATCCGAAATAAGTTGTTCGACGATTTTGTCAATTGATAAAGGAATCTTTCTTGTTGTAAGATTTTTTTCAGAAGTTGCGATCATACTAGCCCCCCTATAAAGTGCTCTTAAATTTAGATCAAACCAAGTTGCCTTTTCAAAAGCAAGTTTTCTGGAAGAGTTTGCTATCAGTCTTTTCTCTGAGGTTAATAATACTGTTCCATCAAGAATGGCCTCTTTGTTTTCCATATCTTTTTCCACTATTATTCTTGAAATATCAAAAAGAGCTTCTTCTTTTAACTCTGCTATTTGTTTATCAAAAATATTAGAAACAGGATACGTTGGATTTATATCATGAAATTCAAATTTATTAGTTTTAAAGGGAAAACGTACGAAATTAGTAATATCTTTGATTTCATTTATTATATTAGCCAATGGATAACAGGCAAAATATAGGTTATTATTATCAAAAAATCTTATGGCACATCCTGTACGATGAACTTTTTGTAGAATTTTGGGTACTCGAAATTCTGTCCCACCTTGCATTTGGCTTAATACTTGTATGAACACTTCCGATTCTTTGTAATTGTATTCTTTTTCTAGGATATTAAATACTTTAGTTGCTATGTTTTTTAATTCATTGTCGTCATACATTTTAACTCACTCTAATATCTGAAATAGAAATCTTTGGAGATATTGATCCTAAGTATATCCGTTGATGATTCTTAACACAACTTGCTGGTTGGGTATAAATTTTTTTACCAATTCCTGAAATATTTGACAAGGTTTTCATCATTTGCCCCCCTATTTGAAAACCATATAGATAATCCCCAAGCTCACCGTCTCTAATTTCTCTCCCATATTGTGCATTCAAATTGTAATACCCGGTTTGTGGTTCTGATGAGCCACTCAAACCATCCCCGATAAATATACCGTTCTTAACATCTTCTATTAGTTCCTCATCTGTGTAATCTCTGGGTTCAATGAAGATATTACTCATTCGAACTTGAGGAAGTGAATCAAAAAGATGGGCTTTATAATTACCTGTAGATAAACCCCCCATCGCTGCAGCTGTTTTTCTACTATGAAGAAAATCAGTGAGAATACCTTCTTCAAGCAACAATGTGCCTTTTCCTTTTACACCTTCTGAATCAAACTCATAATAACCCACAGTGTGTATATATGGATCATCAATAACACTAATTATAGGTGGGGCGATTTTCATCCCTAATAGTCCAGCAGTAAATGATTTTCCGGCTAAAACATTATCAGCTTCTAGACTATGGCCTAGTACTTCATGAATCAATGTCCAAGTGATATCTTCACTCATTACAGTTTTGTAATTGCCAGCCTTTACCATTTTGGAATTTTTAAAATTTTGCGCTATATCAATTAATTTATCAAATTGCGTAAAATTTCGAAAGGGCACAACTTCAAGACCTCCAAGACCCCCAAAATTTTGATAATAACGTACCCTTTGTCCATTCTTTTCAGAGCTAGCTGTTACTGTAAGAATGGTATAAGGATACTCTTGATATACTCTAGACTCCTCAGAATTACAGAATAATTCTGACCAATTAATGTGTCGTAAATCTATTTCCAAGACAACATCGTTTGGAATATTCGATTTAATGTAATTATGAACAGAAGAAATAAGTGATTCAAGATCTTCTTTGTCTAAATCTTTCCAATTTTCTTTAGGCTTTTCGGTAACAGAGGTATTCGTAACTGCAGCCTCAGCAAGGGTTGAATTACCTTTTTTCCAACTAGCAACAATATCAGATGATTTGACTATACTTTTAATCTGATTCTTTGCATTATTAATGGAGGGAAATGATAAAAAACTTATTATTCCATTAACTAATAGTCTCATACCATATCCAGCGTTTATGCAATTATTTTCGCTAATTATTTCGCCATTGAGAACTTGAATATTTTTCTCTTCAATCCTTCCATAACGAATATCAGTATAATCAACATTCTTTTCACTTGTTAATTGGAAAAGTTTGGCGATAGTTTCGGGTATCTTCTAAACCTCCGTATCTTGGAGTATAAATATATACAACTATATATATCTAACTTTATTTGAAAGGAATTTATTATGTCATACAAAAACAGAAAACTTATAGAGAGAGAGAGAGAGAGAGAGAAGAGAGACTTTTAATGAATTTTGTAATAATATGCGATTTTGATGGAACGATAACCAAAATGGACACGGGACAAGCGCTTCTAAATGAACTAGCAGATGGAGATTGGAAAAAATATGATGAATTGGTTATCAAAGGAGAAATAGGCACACGGCAAGCATTGATTAAACAATATGGTCTTGTTGCAACTACAGAGGAAGAATATACTACAATTGTTCAATCAATAAAAGTGGATGAAACATTTATCGGTTTCTTCGATTGGATCAAGAAAAAAGAAATATCATTTTATGTAATATCAGATGGTTTTCAAAGTTATATTGAAAAGATATTTAGGAACCATGGTATTGATCCAACAGAAATAACTATCCTATCCAATGAAATGGAAATAAAAGATAATAAAATTGAATTAAAATTCAATACAGAACCTTGCGAACATGGTTGTGCAAATTGTAAAATATCTCATGTGAAAAAGTTGAAGGAGAGATATGATAAAGTGATATATATAGGCGATGGATTATCTGATATTTTACCCGCAAAAAAATGTGCAGATATAATTTTTGCAAGAAAAAATAAGGATTTATCCCATGTTTTAGAAGGAGATAAGCGTTTGATAAATTTTTCTAATTTCAACGAAATAAAGAGAGAAATCATGAACTACCCCACCCTCAAGGACGGGGTTTTCAAGAAGACGTTCAAATAAAAAACATTGTATCTAGTATTTATTCTGTTCTACTTGTACAAATGGATTATTCTTTTTCTCGTTCCCAATAGTTGTAAGTGGTCCATGTCCGGGATAAATTATAGTATGATCAGATAACATATATAGTTTTTTTATTGTTTTTTCTAGTTGCTTTGAATTACCTTTATATAAATCCGTTCGTCCTATGCCTAATTGAAATAGAACATCTCCACAAAAAAGCGAATCGGCTGTACGGAAACTTATACTGCCTGGAGAATGACCGGGTGTAGCTATTGTTGTAATTTCTTTGTTTCCAATGGAATATATTTGATTATCTTCTAAAAAGATATCAGGGTCAACAAAGTCTTTCTCATAATCAAATCCAAACATTTTTGCAACCTGACCCATATTGTTAATTACATCTAATTCTATTTTAGATATGGCTACAAGGGTTTTAGGAAACCTTTTCTTTATTTCTTTTACGCCCATAATATGATCAAAATGGCCATGTGTCAAGAAAACATATTTGAGCATAAGTTTATTCTCTGTGATATAATTGTATAGTGATTCATCAGAGTCAGGACAATCGATTAGAACTGCTTCATTACTTTCATCGTGTACCAAATAACAATTTGTCTCAAGCGGTCCTAACGCCATATGTTTGATTTTAAAATTTGGCATGTTTTCATAGATATATTGCTAGTATATAAATTGAATGTACAGCACCAACGATTAACATTTGTTCTACTTAGGGGACTTATTACTGAAGAAATGCTTGATCAGTTGGGAAACTCACCTATTTTTAATGAGTTTTTTAAGTGATCTTTTTGCAGCTTTTAGTATATATTGGTTTTCTTCTGATTTAATCAAATTGCTTAAGGGCGGAATGGCTGATTTATCATTCATTTCACCCAAAACACTTGCTACATACATTCTGGTTCTCCAATCTTCTGCATTTAAAGCTAAGATTAGCAATTCTAAGGCTTTAGGATTGCGTGTGTTAGCAAGAGCCTTTGCAGCATTTTCTTTAACATGTTGATTGGGATCTTGCATTAATATGTCAAAGAGTGGCTGGATAACTCTTTCACTTTTTATTTTTCCCAATGTTTCACAAATATTTATACGAACTTCAACATTGTCGTCTTCTACAAAATATAAGAGCGGTATAATTGCTTGCTCTCCAATATTGGGAATATCTTTCCACTTTCCTCGTGCGATTAAAGAACATGTTTCCTCAAGTGGATTAGTTGGTTCCCATCCTAATTCTTTTAAGACTAATGCCCCCTCGTTTCTAACAATTGAATTGCTATCTTTTAAAGCTTCAATAAGAACCGAAATTGTCTCAAAAGAACCCATCTCACCTATTGCTCTAATCGCGTACTTACGTACTTCTGCGTTAGGGTCTTCCAATGCATTAATAAGGAAGGGTATGCTTCGTTCAGAACCAATTTTACCTAGTGCCCAACAAATGCGTGCCCTAACAGTTGGGTCAGATTCTTTTGTTAATAATAAATTAAGTTTAGGAACTAGTTTTGATCGTTTACTATTGTCAACGATAGTATTTATAGTGAAAATTTTCACAAAAGGGTCTTCGTTCTTGAGTGATTCTTCTAATTGTTCAATGTTGTCTTCTTCAATGAAAGGTTTGCCATCACGTTTAAACAAAATATTTCCACCTTTAAAAAAGATAATCATCTTTTTTATTAACATTAAACCTCTAATATAATAATCTTATTGGTCTTTTTGGTCTATAACAAATTTTAAAAATTTTAATAATCATTTTTTTATTATTCTAATTAAATCTAGAGGAAATAAAAATGACTGAAGAAAAGCAATTTACAAAAGAAGAATTACTTGCTAAAGCTGAAAAACCAGCTCAAGAAGCTATGAAATTACATCCGTATTATGAGGGAAAGATACAAACTGTTCCTAAATGTTCAATTTGGGGGTTTGATGCTTTTAGTGTTTGGTACACTCCTGGTGTAGCTGCTCCTTGTAAAGCTATTAATAAAAATAAAGAAGAAGTTTTCAAATATACCAACAAGGGTAATACAGTTGCCATTGTTACAGATGGCACTCGAGTTTTGGGTCTTGGTGATATTGGACCTGAAGCTGCACTCCCTGTAATGGAGGGAAAGGCTCTTCTTTTTAAGTATTTAGGTGGGGTGGATGCTGTTCCTATCTGTTTAGATACTAAAGATCCCGATAAACTCATTCAAACAGTTAAGTACTTATCTCCATCATTTGGAGGTATAAATCTTGAAGATATATCTAAACCAAAATGTTACAAAGTACTAGAAACTCTAAGAAAAGAGTTAAATATTCCTGTATGGCATGATGATGCTCAAGGTACTGCAGCCATAATAACTGCCGGGGTATTTGGGGCATTAAAATATGTGGGAAAAGAGTTTGATCAAATTAAAATCGCCATATTAGGGGTAGGGGCGGCAAACACTCGTACTGCTTATGTTTTGAACACTGCTGGGATGGATTTAAAAAACATAATAATGTGTGATTCTACTGGTATCTTAACTTCTGATAGAGCTGATATAGTCGAAAAAAAAGATTATGATCCCTTTAAATATGATTTGGCACAAAAAACAAATGTGGAAGGCATTACTGGAGATTTTGGAGAAGCCATGAAAGGTGCTGATGTTATGATATCAGCAGCCACACCTGAACCTGGAACTGTTAAAAAAGAATGGGTTTCTACTATGGCTGAAGACCCTATAGTATTTGCATGCGCAAATCCTTTACCTGAAATCTGGCCTTGGGATGCTAAGGCCGCAGGTGCTAAAATTATTGGAACAGGAAGAAGTGATTTCCCTAATCAAGTGAACAACAGTTTGGTTTTTCCTGCAATATTTAGAGGAGCACTTGATGTAAGTGCAAAAACTATTACAGACGAAATGTGTGTTACCGCAGCTAAGTCTCTAGCTGATTATGCTGAAGAAAAAGGATTAACAGCAGAATATGTGATACCAAAAATGTCAGATCCTAAAGTATTTATTAAAGAAGCTACGAGTGTAGCCCTTAAAGCCATTGATCAAGGTATTGCCCGTAGAGAGTTTGAAGAAGAGGAACTCTATAAAATGGCAGAAAAACGTATTAGACATGCACGTTCTATGACTAATAGTTTGATGGAAGAAGGCTTTATCAAACCAAAAATATGATAACACTATTTATCATCTATTTTTTTCATGAACCTTAGAATTATCTTAGTTATTAAATATCCCCATCTAAGTAGGATTTAATGAATGAAAAATGTATACGGAGCTGAACTTAGAAGTTCATGTTTTTTAAAATAAATTAACAACAGACAAATTTTAAGTAGTAGTAATTTTTGTTTGTAAATGATTAACTGTGACAAATAGATACAAAAATTGGCCTAAAAATATAAAAAGAAACCTAGAGTATCCCGATCAATCTCTATATTCATTCTTTAATGACATTGTAGAAAATAACGCTCAAAAAATAGCAATAATAGAAGGGACAAAAGAATACACCTACACTATTTTAAGAGAACATAGCAACAAATTAGCCAAATTTTTCAAAGAATCTGGTTTAGTACAAAATGATAGTGTCAGTATATGTTTACCAAATACTGTATGGATGGTTGTCTCAATTTTTGCATCTTTTCAAATAGGTGCAAAAGTGACTTTAATCAATCCTCGCCTTTCATCGCGTGAGGTTTTATTTCAAGTCAATAATTCAGGATCAAAAGTATTGATAACTTCACCTTCATTATGTAATAAAATCGGTACATTGGATGAAAAATATAATTTTATGCTGAAAATTGTTACACCCAAAATTATTACTAATGGGAAACAAGAAGATTGCGTGTCTGATTATATTCTGCTTGAAAGTATACTAGATAAAGAAGAGAAATATACAAAAGATCTTTCTAACTCACAATCTCCTGCATTCTTATTTTATACTGGAGGAACAACTGGTGTTCCTAAAGCAGTAGTTTTAACACATCAAAATGTCTTAGCTAATGCTATACAGTTTCATTCATGGTTAACTCAGTCTGCACTTACTATTAAAGATAAAACATTAGCGATTTTACCTCTGAGCCACAGTTTTGGTCTTCAATGTTCATTATTGTCTCAATTAATCGCTGTTAGAAAAATTATTATGGTGCCTTCTTTTATTCCAACAAAAATAATTGAAGTCATAAAAAAAGAAGGAGTAGGATATTTTGCTGCTGTACCTACAATGTATATTGCTCTCTTAAATACAAGTTTTAATGAAAATGATTTTTCTTCGGTAAAGGTTTGTATTTCTGGAGGTGCAGCATTACCTAAAGAAGTTTTTAATAATTTCAAAGAAAAAACAGGTTTAACAATTACCGAAGGATATGGTTTAACGGAGTGTAGTCCTGTAACACATGTAAATATAATTAACAAACCAGTAGTTGGTTCAATAGGTTATCCTTTGCCTGATACAGACTGTAAAATAATAAGCACTGAAACAGGTGTTGTCCTACCAAATGGGGAAATAGGAGAGCTGATCATAAAAGGTCCTCAAGTTATGAAAGGCTATTATAAAAAGAGTATGGAAACCATGAAAGTTTTTACAGATGATGGGTGGCTAAAAACCGGAGACATTGCACTAATTGACGATGATGGATATACCTATATTAAGGATAGATTAAAAGATGTGATAAATTCAGGTGGTTTTAAAGTATATCCTTCAGAAGTAGAAAATATTTTACAGAGTCATGATGCAATTAAAATGGTTGCAATTAAGGGGGTGGCTGATGATTATTTCGGAGAGACAGTAAAGGCTTATATCGTGAAAAATAAAAACCAAAATATTTCTTATGAAGATATAAAGGAATATTGCAAAGATAAATTAGCATCATATAAAATCCCTAAAAAAGTAGCCTTCGTTGATTCACTCCCAATTAGTGCAGCTGGTAAAATATTAAGAAAGGATCTAGATTAAAACTCGTTAAATGTTTTGTGAAAGCAAAATCTTGATAAAAGAACAAATAAAGGTTGGTTATACGTTGGCATTAACGTGTAAATAATAACCTATTTATTTGGGGATCTGTGAGTATGGTTTTTGATGTTAAACTCTTTGAGAAGATAAAAGAACGATATGGTATAAGCTATGCTAATAATAGAGAAGAGTTTGTCATAAAACTTGCATTGAAAGGATATTCTTACATGTATGAAGAAAATGCAGAAGAGGTAAAAAAAATTTCAGATTATCTCTCTCAGATAGTAGAACATTGGTCAGATGATGTTCTTTACACAAAATACTATTTATATCGAGCCCAGGTATCTTCATTATTAAATGAGAACGAGTTACATTACCTAAAAAAAGCTCTTGAACATTCTAAGAAATTTGGTGATCAAAACATCTCTCACGGGATATTATTACAAATTGCAGATACTGAATTTAAAGAAAAAAAATACGATAGTGCTCTTGAAACTTTGGAAAATATCAAGACAAAAGTAGACATCACAGAAGTAGATCGAGAGGCGTATTATGAATTAAAATCCCGTATCTATTGGCAGCTCGACGATTACAAAAAAGGATTTGAAGCAACCTATGAATGGTTTAAATCCCTTGTAAAAAACTCTGATGATATAATTACATTGTTTATTGTTATTGTCTATTTACTTACTGTGATGTCTTCTGTTGATTTGTCGAAGGAAGAGGACAAACTTTCTCAAATTAGATCCGAGATAGAACAGGTGATGTCTTCTATAGCAAAACAAACAACTAACTTAGAAGAAGTCATAGATAGCTTGGATATATTGTTCGCTGAATCTGTTGCTATTGTTCAACCTTCCTTCTTAGACGACTTTGCTGATTTGCTTTTAAGAACTACAAGATGGATGAATCCCTCTCGTTATCTCTATCTGGCATTAAAACTAATCGATGTGTTTGTCAATCTAGAAAAGAATGAAAAAGCATTACAAATTGTTGAATTGGCTATTAATTATGCAAAAGAACAAAAGTATGATAAGATCCTGTATTCTCTTAAAGTTAAAAAAATAGAACTATCCAATATTGTCTTTTATTTTGTTCCAATTAAGCCTTATTTCGAGACAGAGCGAATTGATGAGTTAGAAATACATATTAATGGTATTTCTTCAAAAAGGTATCTTCAACCATATTGTTTTCCTTCAGGGATATTCCCCTCAGCGTCTTATTCTCATTTCATAACCATGTTAAAAGATGTAAAAGAACCAATATTATACGATAAGACGTTTTCAATTAAAGGATTACCTGATGAGGAAGAGCGCGAGTATTTTATACTTGAAATGGAAATAGGTGAAGAACAATATTCTTTGTTACTAAAACAAGAATATAGAACAGATATTGAACATGACGGACAGTTTAAAGCAACGGTTTTACCACATTATACAATCATGGGACAGATAAGTGAAAAGAAAGAAAAACCGTTAATAGATGTCTATGATATTGAAAAATTGCTATTACGTCTTCAAAAAGCAATGAATTGTCCAATTTCATCAATAAGGTTGATTTTTCCAGAAGATAGTTCCCAATTAAAAATTTTAAGGTATTATATATACGATAAAGAGTTTAAATCATTAAAAGTGCATCTTAAGAAAATAGCGAGAGATATGGCTGATAAGTATCCTATAGTTAAAAACAATGAGTTTCTAAAAATTCTTGATATTGATCCAATAACGCTATTTGATTTAAGTCTTAGAACAACAGAAAACATCGAACCTCTATTGAACATGATAAATGATGCATATGGATATGATTTAGATACTAAAACATTCAAACAATTCATTGTAGATATACTAGAAAAGGCTATAAGCAAATCTAGTCCAGAGTATTTAGAGGAATTTTATCATAATTATTCTTGGTTGCAACTCAAAGCAGAATTGTTTGATGAGCGAAAGTCTCTAGAAGAAAAATTAGATTTATGTGAGAGAATGCAAAAAATTGCAAATACATTGCATAGCGAAGAAAAGAAACTAGAAGTAATATTCTTCCAAATTATAAATGAGTATAGAAAAACCAATATAATATCACAGGAATTAGTAAAAAAACTTCTGGAAATGGCAAATGTGTTTGAAAGCGAAAAATACCAGGGATTTGCACAAATATTGCTTGAAATAAAACATTTAGAACCAGAACCAAGCTCTGAACAATTAGAAAAAACATTAGGGATAATTTGTAGATTGTCGGAAACACATGGTAGCATAGATAAAACCGAGGAGATTTTTTATTTATTATTATCCCAAATAGGGCTTGATACGGCATTTGAATATTGTTTATATAAAAAAACCTTAAAATGCCATTTAACACCAATAGTATTAGATTTTATAAATAAACTAATTGAACATGATAAGATTGATAAAGCTCACATATTGCTAGAACATTTTAAAACAAGTCTAAATACTGAAAAAAAAGAAAAGAAAAGTTTTTCTTCTAGGTGGCTCTATTCTTATACTCAAACGAATTTACTCTTATATGATTTACATCAAGGATTGATAGATATAAGTAAAAGTGATGATAGAAAAGAACTAGAAATAATAATTGATGATATATTAGAGTATCATACATGGGTTAATGATCCAGTAAAATTAGTTGAAATATTGATTGACAAAATAAAATGCAAATTACAATGTTCAGCGTATTGTGCATCTGAACCCTATGTAAATTGGATAGATCAAGTGATACAGATGAACATTCCAATATTTAAAGAACCACAAAATGTTGATATATTAGAGAGAGCAAGAAATATTCAAAACAAAGTCATAGATCAACACTATCACTGATATCTAACTTAGATGTGTTATTCTCTATATAATATACTTTGTATTTCTTTTGATATAATTATAATAGTCCTCAACCTGTTTTATTACGTCATTCTTCCGTTGCTTTTTATCATATCTTGAAAATTTAGGATGATTAATCAATTGTTGTTTAACATACTCAATTAATGGTTCTCCATGGCTTGGAACTAAATCTAAATGTAATCTCCTGATGAATATATCTTGTAATGTGAAAACATACTCGTTTTCAATTAGATAGGGTATTTCTGCTTTTATGATGGGTAATTCGCTGCTTATTTGTTCTCTTAGTGTTGTATCTTTCTTTATTAAATCAATAATATCCTCAACACGTGTTCCATATGTTTTTAGCAAATGTTGTGCAGTTGTAACTTTAAATTGCATTTTAATTAGCATGTCTAACATGTTAGTTCTGAAAGTTTCATAATCTTGGCTCTTTGAGCCTGGTAGGTTGATTTTATCTGTTTGGCATTTTGAACCCTTTTTGATCCACTTTGATACTTTATTTACTGCTTTTTCTGCTAATAAGCGATATGTGGTTATTTTACCTCCAACAACAATTAAAATTCCTTGCTCGGGTACAAAAAATCTGAAATCTCGTGGTATATCTGTAACTATGGTCTTTGCACTCACTAATGGTCTAGCACCAGCAAATGCCGAGTAGACTTTATCACGTGAAAATAAATCCTCCTCCTCACAAATTCTTTTAGTTTCGGCTAACAAAAAATCAATGTCTTCTTTTGGTGGGTTAATATTGTCTGGATCTCCTTTGTAAACATTATCTGTGGTACCGACAAGAGCGTATTTTCCCCAAGGTACAATAAATCCGCCACTTTTTCTATTTTGATAAAAAAAACCTATAGCATCTTCTGCAAATTTTTGTGAGAGCATAATATGTATACCTAGAGAAGCAGTAATATCCGGGAGATTGAATTTTTCATCCCATAACTCATTTGTCCAAATTCCCACAACGCTAGCTATTGTTTTTGTTTTAATGATAAATTCTTTATTGAGTATTTTATCCTTAACAGTAATCTCTTTTATTGCATTTTCTGTGTTAATTATTTTAACTTCTGCATAATTCAGTATAGTAGCCCCATTATTCTCTGCAGCTATGGCATTTTCTATACATAATCTGGAGTCATCAGAAACTGCATCAATAAATGCACCACCACCCTTTAGTCCCTTTTTCTTGAGCCAAGGGATCAACTCTAAAATTTCATCTTTAGAGAATCTTTCATGTCTGGGTTTTTTGAACCCTGAAAAAAGATCATATAAAAACAAACCTATATAGAGAAAAAGTTTGGGTATTCTGTCTTCTTTATATATTGGAAAAACAAAGCGTAAGGGATGAATAATGTGGGGGGCTATTTTTTTCAAGATATTTCTTTCTCTAACACTTTCTAAAACCATCTTAAATTGTAATGTTTCGAAATATCTGATACCACCATGAATTAATTTTGCGCTTTTTGAACTAGTTCCTGCAGCAAAATCTCCTTTTTCTACGAGGGAGACCTTTAATCCTCTCATCCTCGCATCCCTTGCTATGCCTAATCCATTAATACCCCCTCCAATTACTAAAAGATCAAAAATCTCTCCTTCTATCTGTTCTAATTTATTTTCTCTATCCCTTTTGATTTCACTTTTTTGAATCATTCTATAATATAAACTTTTATAACTCTTTTAAATACTTGTAAAAGGTTGAGTGATTTTTTTTTAACTAGATATATACAACAAAAAACATTAATAACCCCTCTGTATAACTCTCTGGAAATGGCATTTATGAAATAATGGGGGTGTGAAGTCCTTGTATTACATTTGGTTTCATTCATAATGTTTATCAATAGACTACAATAATAAGTAACTTGTAACACTAAACATAGACAAACTACTAAAAACGTGGTTCTCTAATGCCTAGTAAAAAAAACATCACAATATTATCCATAGGTTCGGAAATTAGCCCTTTCATAAAAGGAATAATTGACCATGATAGCCTAGCCTATAAGCTAATTACAAACAATGCGTGTGATTTTCAGATACACCATGCAGATCCTTCAAAAGTCTTAGATTATCATCTTGAATTTACAAATATAATTGAACAAAAAGCTAAAAAAAGTATAGACTCATTGACTATTTTTGAGACTTTGGGTCAGTTTTTAGATTTTTATAATCCTTTACATCTCTCGACATTGAATTATTTAATATCCAAATACGCAACAAATATGAAAACCAAAGATAAAAAATACTCTGAAGTATGGAAAGAAATATCTTCAAAAATATTTGATGAAGAGTTTATTCTACCCTTATTTGATGAGCCTAGGATATTACATATTAAAAAAGGTGAAGTAGAAGTACCTGTTAGACAGTATCTTTTATCTGAAAAAATTGAAGCAGACACCAAGAAAAAATCGAATTCAAAAGGAAAAGGAGAGGAGGAAGAAGAGATAACTGGTATTATTGATTTAGATGAAATTAAAAAGATGAAAATATGTAATGAAGCTGCCAAAGAAATCGAAAATTCAGATGCTGTTATTATTGTACCCACTGATGTAATTTCTTTATTTATTTTAACTCATTCGTCCGTTTTTAAAGAAATAATTAAAAAAACTTCAGGAAAAATAACAATTATATCGCCACTTTGGGAAGATCATAAAATATCTCCACAAGAGAAAGTAATACTAGAAAAAACAGGATTTAACCCTACTATAGAAGAAATTACGAAACTTGTAAAAGATATTGTTGATACTATCGTTGTAGATGAAAAAGAGGGTGATTCTGTTTCTAAATTGAGAGATTCAAATATTACCGTGTTAGTCGAGAATTTATCTCCAGAAAACCAGTATTCAGATGAGTTTATCGATGTAATATTAAAATCTGTTGAACTAGATATAGATGATTTAAGAGTTGAAAAGAAAAAAGAAAAGGAAGGGATTGGTGAAAAACTAATCAATATTTTTAATATACGCTCTGAATCAGATAAAGAATCTCCAGACGCTGAAGTTGAGGGTACTCATGAAGAATCTCCAGACGTTGAAGTTGAGGGTGCCCATGAAGAATCTGCAGACGTTGAAG
>CAZHRF010000002.1:53295-54622 GCA_964534625.1 uncultured archaeon
TTGAGGGTGCCCATAAAGAATCTGCAGACGTTGAAGTTGAGGGTGCCCATAAAGAATCTGCAGACGTTGAAGTTGAGGGTGCCCATAAAGAGCCGATACTTGATAGTAACATTTTATCCAAGTTGGCTTCTATCGAAGAAAATGATTTACAAAAAGATTCAGCCAAGACACAATTAGAAAATTTTGTGAATAAACGTATAGAAAAAACAAAGACTGAAGAAGATGTGTTAGCTGACTTTTTATTACTTACAAAAAAAGAAAAAGAACCAATGGAAGATCAAAAAATAGTTTTGCCTAGTTTAAATAATATCGAAAACTATGATTGGGATGATCTTGCCTCATCAGAAATTGATGATCAATTTATTAATGCATATTTAGATCAAGCCATGTTTGCGCCTAAAGGTGGAATTGAGATTGCTTTTTCAGAGTTATTAACTTTACAGAATAATCCACTATTTTTGAAAAAAATCTTTGAAAATCTTGTGAGAAAAATTGTCAAATTAAAAACTACAAGTCCTGAAAAAAAGCTTGTATCTATTTTGACTTACTTAGCTGCCCATAAACCAGATTTTTATAAATCTCATTTTGAGTTTTTACTTGAAAAAACATTACTATCTGAAAGTGAAATTTTATTTAATGAAAGATTAAAAACCACAACATTGATCCTAGGTCGTTCTCTACCTATAAGTGAAAGTATTTTAGAAAAGATTCTACCTAAATACATAGAAACTGAAGATTATTTTATTGAAGAAAGATTAAGAAGAATTCTTATGTCCTTAATTTCACTTGAAGATTCTTTTATTGACCCTATTGCGGAGTATTTGTTGCATGAATATATTAATGAAATTGACAAGAAAAAACCAAATGAAGCGAAATTAAACAGAATAGTTTTCTATTTTGGAATGTTTGATGCTATTTCTTTAGGTGAAACTATAATTAAGAATATGTTACCAAAGGAGCTATCAAAAATAGAGAATACTCTACTAAAGGAACAATATTTTTCTGATGGATATATATATATTCTCGGTGGCATAATCAAAGCTTTTAATACAGGAAATCATGAAATCTTACGAAACGCTTTAGGAGATAAAAAAATACCGAGTATAATTGAAACCAGTATGATTAAAAGGCGTTATATTGATAGTCTCAGCAAAGTTGGTTCAATACCTCTATCGATATTCGCAGATAAATCTGGATTAGGAATTGAAGATGCAGAAAAAATGATTTATGATATGATATTAAAGGGCGAAATAGACGCAAAGTTAGAGCTTGTAAAGGACAGATTATTTATTGTACAAGAATCTCCTGATAAAGAGTCAGAAGAGAC
>CAZHRF010000002.1:54722-149710 GCA_964534625.1 uncultured archaeon
TATTGCTGAATCTCCTGATAAAGAGTCAGAAGAGACTATTGCTGAATCTCCTGATAAAGAGTCAGAAGAGACTATTGCTGAATCTCCTGATGGAACTGCTAAAGAAATATCCAAAAAAAAGAAAACTTCTTCTGAACACTCAAAGAAAAAAAAGTGAGATAACACAAGCAAAAAAAGTTTTGATTGTATTAATATAGTAGTATAATTGCAATAATTATCCCTATGAGTATTGTAATGGCAAATGCAATTCTTATTGCGTATCTTTTAGTGATAATCTGAAATTCTCTAGAGGAAACAGATCCACCTTTAACCAAACTACGGGAAGTCCAAAATACTATGGCACAGGATGCATAGATGGATATTACATTAAGTACCAAAAGTATCAAAGATCCTAAAGCTTGAGGAAAAAGTTGATTAGCTAATAATACCCCTATGTTAGCTGCTGGTGGACACAATGATGCAGCAACAGCAACACCAACGATATTTGCACTTTCACCACGCAAAATAAATATTCCTCCCGCAAAGCCACTTATAATTGCAAAAACTATTTCTGCAATACCTGGTTGTGTTCGAACACTTATCTGAAATGGTATATTCCCTAGATCTAGCTTAAAAATATAACCTATAAATAAACCTATAAGAATATTAGAAAAAAGTCCAAAAAATTCTGCACGAAAAGCTTTTTTAACATGAACATTACTAGGCATCATCGTTCCTAATACCGATAGAGCGATTGGACCTAATAGTGGAGCAATGATCATACTAGCTATAATAATGATAATATTATCATACAATAGACCAAAAGAAGCTAGAATGCCTGCTAGTATGGATAATATGATGAAGGTAGGCGATATTTCAGCTAGATTTTTTATATTACTAATCATTTCATCAATACTGATGCCTTTTCTCATCTCTATTGTGCTTTTCTTTTCTGAAGAGAGGTTTAAACTTACGGGAAGCAGTGTGATCGATCCAAAAATCTTACCTAAACCAATCCCCTTTAATTCTTCAAGTAGTAGAGTAGTGTGATTATCTTCAATTACTGTTGTAACAATAGTCTGGTCATTGTGAATTGAGATATCCCATTCAACAAAGATCCTCTCTTTTAATTCTTCAAGAATATCTAATTTATCACTAGGAAGTGAAACTCTTACTAGTTTCATTTTGATAACTCCTATGTTAAAATTAGCTACATCTACTAAAGTTTTTCTCCTAAAACTATACTTTTCCTTTTCTCGTTCCCTTAATGGAGTATAATTGGTTTTAATTGAATTAACAAGAATTTGTTCCTTTATATGTTTCTTCAACAAATCTCAACAATTAAGAACTCTATATCGCACAAAGAAAGAACACTCTCTCTTTCTTAACATTAAATCTTATATTATAGTAAGGTATATAAGGGGCTAAAAAGATGAATGTTTGTAAAGCAAGGAATTGAAAGAAATGGTAAGTTCGACACATCTAATAAAAAATGATATTGATAATGGGGCTGAATTTTACGATCCTGTCATGGATCGTTTTTCAAAAGAATCCCATCTAAGATGGATGATAAGTCATATTGGGGTCCATAAAGGATTAATGTTCGCTTTCTTTTTTGTGGCAACAATAAATATAATTATTGGGGTCATCAATCCTTTGCTTTATGGTGAAGTTGCTAGTTCTATTGTAAGTTTAGGTAGGGCAGATGACTTATTACCTCTTGATAGTCTGAAAATCTGGAATGAAGTAAAGTTATATGCTTTTATTATTTTAATTTTAACTATAATCTCAGGACTAACCAGTTTATTTACCGGTTATCTGATTGAAATTGCCTCTCAACGTGTTGAGCGAGATATTCGAGACGAATATTATGCTCATATGCTTTCTAAATCCATGACGTTTCATGATGAAGTAAAACAAGGGGATGTTATGGCAAGGGCAACTAATGATACGCGAATGGTCAATTTTTTTGTAAATCCTACTATTAATCTCTTATATAGAGGTACTGTAGGCGTTTTATTTGCTTTTGGTGCTATGGTGACTATAAGTCCTCGTTGGTATGGTATTCCTCTTCTACTGTTACCTCCCTTGTTTATTGTAATTCCAATAATCTTTTTAGCTAAGCGTTACTACCATTCTGTTGGCCCTATCTCTATGCAAATTCAAGAATCTTATTCTAATCTCTCTTCTTACTTACAAGAAAAACTCCTTGGCATCAGTGTCATTAAAACATTTGCTAAAGAGCCTATTGAAAAACGGAAATTCAAAGAGATTAATGATATATTATCTGATCAGATTGTAGAACGTGGTAAACTCCGTTCCAAGTATTATCCTGCTTTATTAATTGGTTTATCTGTTGGTGTAGCTTTAGTTTGGGGTGCATATTTGATCAATTTAGACTTGTTTACAATAGGTGGATTAATTAGTTATGTGAGCCTAATGGGAAATCTCTTTTTCCCTGTTTGGATGTTGAGTTGGATGTTAGTCATTATTCAGATGAGTTTTGCTGGTGCTCGAAGGATTCTATCTATCTTAACTAAAGAAACAAAAATACCCAAATCAGATAAACCTATTGAACTCGAATCACTTGAAGGTAATGTAGAGTTTGCTAATGTGTATTTTTCATATGATCAAAAAACGCAAATATTAGAAGATGTGTGTTTTAAAGTTTTGGCAGGAAAGCGAGTTGCGATAGTTGGACCATCTGGTAGTGGAAAAACAACGCTAATGAAGTTATTAACTCGGCTGTATGATGTTGAAGAACCTTTTGTTTTCATAGATGGAAAAAAACATTCAATTAAAGATAATAAAATTGACTATCAAGGTAAGTCATATGTAGTAAAAAATAACCATATAACTATAGGTGGTCAATCGTATCCCATCATCCGCAGTCGAATTAAGATCGATGGTTATGACGTACGTGATCTTTCTATTGAAACTTTACGAGATAATATTGGCGTAATTGAACAAGATATTATATTGTTCTCTGCCAAAATTAAAGAAAATATAAGTTATGGGCGCCCAAATGCGACTGAAGAAGAGATAATCAATGCAGCTAAGATGGCACAAGCGCATGAATTTATTATAAAGTTTGATAAAGGATATGATACAGTTGTAGGCGAGCGAGGAACCACGCTTTCTGGAGGGCAAAAACAACGGATTGCTATAGCTAGAATGATATTGTCTAATCCTAATATCCTTGTATTTGATGATTCCACTAGTAGCGTTGACTCTGAAACCGAAGACAAAATAAATAAAGCAATTAATACTGTTTTGAAAAACAGAACTAGTTTTGTGATAACTCACAGACTTTCAACAATCAGACATTCAGACCATATTATTGTATTAAAAGACGGAAAAATTGTTGCACAAGGTAACCATGACGAACTACTAGCGAGTTCTGTCGATTACTGGCGAGTTTTCGCACGATTCTCTGAAATACGAAATCAGATGCCAGTTTCTCTTCAACAACCAAAAGGAGGACAAAGGTGATATCTAATGGGCTTTATTCAAGAGTTACCAGATGAAAAATATGATCGAAAATATGGCGATATTTATCTTTTTAAGCGTTTACTAAAATATGTTGGAACCCATGATATAGAAACTTTATCTAAGGTAATAGCATTCATGCTAATCGGGACAGCTTCAAATATAGGCATACCTTATGTGATTAAATATGTCATTGAACAAGTTGAGAAGTCCTTTGCTGATCCTTCTACTAATGTATTTACGGGGATTTTTTATTTAGTTGCATTCACTGTGGTACTCCTTTACGGAACTCAATGGTATGCTAATTATAGGGCTCAATATTATACGTCTATTTTAATGGGTGAGATGATTAGGACTGTTCGCCGAGATTGTTATTGGTCACTGCTTAAACAAGATATGACATTTTATGATGAAAATAAATCAGGAAAATTGGTCTCAAGAGTTACATCTGATACAGAAACAATCAGTAATATGGTTCAACTTTTAACCAATTTCTTTATAAATTTACTAGTAATGACCTCTATTCTTTTTATCCTCTTTTTAACAAATGTGACGTTATCCTTAATTATTCTAGCTATTATTCCATTCCTTTTTGTTTCTGCTATGGGCGTAAGAATTCTCGCAAGACGAACATCCAAAAATTGGCGAAAAACAATTGCAATACTCAATGCTAATGTGGCAGAATCTATTTCAGGAGTAGAAGTAACAAAATATTTTAATCAAGAAGAAGCTGCATTTGATCGTTTCCAAACTATCAACATGAGAAATTATCGAGCAGCAAAATACAGAGCAATAGGAATTAGTGTGTTCTTCCCAATTATACAAACTACGTTCGGTGTTGGATCCTTTCTTATTATTTATTTTGGAAGTAGAATGGCTATTTTTGATCAGTCCATTGCCATAGCTGATCTATACTTCTTTATTCTTATGCTTAATCGTTTCTTCATGCCACTATTAGAAATAACTCAATTCTTCAATCAATTTGAAGCGGGCTTGGCAGCTGTTGAAAGAATTTTTAGTTTAATTGATAGCGAACCTAGTGTGCAAGAAATAGATAAACCTGAAGAGATTAAACAAGTTAAAGGAGAAATAAAGTTTGAAAATGTTGAATTTTATTATAATCCCGATGAACCACTATATAGACACTTCACCCTTAGAATTAAGCCTGGAGAACAGTTAGCTCTCGTTGGAAAAACGGGGAGCGGAAAAAGTACTTTAGTATCTTTAATAGCAAGATTCTATGATGTAAGAGCTGGAAAATTATTGATTGATAATGTGGACATCAAAAAATTAAGATTGCATAATTATCGTGATAATATTGGGATTGTTTTACAAGATAATATCCTTTTCTCTGGTACAATAGCTGATAACATTGCCTACGGTAAACCCCACGCAAAACAAGAAGAAATCGAACAAGCAGCAAAAAATGTCTATGCCTGGGAATTCATAAGTAATTTACCTAATGGATTATATACTGAAGTTGGCGAGAAAGGCAATAAATTATCTTTAGGACAAAGACAATTGATATCATTTGCCAGAGCTTTACTGTCCGATCCAAAGATTCTCATAATGGATGAAGCTACAAGCGCAATAGATGCGTATACAGAATCTCTGATCCAAGAAGCTCTTAAAGTTCTGCTAAAAAATCGCACTTCCATAATCATTGCACATAGACTAACAACAGTAGAAAATGCTGATCGTATTGTTGTAATTGATAACGCCAAAATCATTGAACAAGGAAGTCATCAAGAATTGATGAACCAAAAAGGAAAATATTTCCAGCTCTATGATATGTATTTCCGACATCAAAGCCTTGAATATATTGAGCAAGCCGCAGAACTTTAATTAAGGTTTATATCTCCTATTTTCCTTTATAGCAAAAATTAATAATCTTGTTGGAATCTTTCAGTTGAGTGTGCTTTTTGACCTCAAATGATAACTTGTTTAATACCCAGTTTGCTAATCCCACTACCATACTTGATCTTGGGTCTTATACCATCAAAGCTGGTTTTATGTCAGATTATAGACCAGTATGTGAAACACATTCGGTAATTGGATACCCGAAACAAAAATATATGACACAAGATAGTAGACCATATTTTATTGGTTCACAAGTATTTCATAATAAGAAAATAGGAAAAATAGAAAGTCCCATATGGGATGGTAAGATTCAAAATTTTGATATCTTTGAACGTATACTTCATTATGTTTTTTATAATGAGCTTAAAATAATTCCTCATGAACATAAATGTACTATAACGCTTCCTCTTTTATATACACCCAAAATGAAAAATCAACTACTAGAAAGTATGTTTGAGGTATTTAACGTTCCCGCTATTTATTTAATGGAGCAACCTTTAGCTGCTCTCTATGCCCATGGTAAATTAACAGGTACAGTAGTTTTAATAGGACATGAGTTTACCGTTTCTGTGCCTATCTATCAAGGATATTTCATAGAAAAAGCAGTAATGATAGCTAATATGGGTGGAAAAAACATTACTGACTATTTACATGGCCTATTGAAAAAGAGAGGTTATCTACTTAAATCAAAAAAAGAAAAAAGATTAATCGAACAATGGAAAGAAGAGTGCAGTTATATTGCCCTATATCCCTCAAAAGAAAAAACAGCGTATCAAATAAATGAACAGTTACATAGAAATCAACTGTTACCTGATGGTGAACAGATCACTTTGAAAACTGAAAGATTTAAAGCACCTGAATTGTTATTTAACCCTCAAATAGCCGGTTTATCTGATAAATCTTTACCAAATATTATTCACATTTCAATTCAGAACTGCGATCGAGATTTAAGAAAGGAATTATCTTCAAACATAATATTGGCTGGTGGCTCTTCTGTATATCCAGGATTAATAGAAAGATTATATAAGCACTTAAATGAAAGCTCATCTAATAACTTAAAATACCAAATTCATAATAGTGAAGATAGAAAATATAGTGTATGGAGAGGAACAAGTGTATTTAGTTCAATCAATGTTTTTAAGGACTTTTTAATCAAAAGATCTGACTGGCTTAAAGGTAAAATTATCTTTTGATGAACTACCCCACCCTAAAGGATGGGGTTTTCAAGAAGACGTTCAAATAAATTCTATTTGGTTATTTTTCAGTTTGTATACTCTACTTTTTGATTCCATATTAGCTTGTCTTCAAAAATATGCGATAAAGTTAAATTTTAGTAGTTATAATCTTTAATAGGTGATATTTTGTCCATTAATAGACCTGATGCATATATTTGTAAAAGCTGCGGGCATAGATTTAATAATGAAGATAAGAAAACAAAACAAAAACAAGTCGATGGGATCTTTACTAGAGTGCCTGTTTGTCCAAAATGTGGTTCAGAGGATTTAAGAACTACGATAACTGGAAAAAACTAAAGCAATATCATAGCGAATTATGCTTGTTAATTAGAAAAATGGGTTTTTTCTTTGTAATACCCGCATAATATCGAAATGTTAATTTAGTAATTAATCTAAATCCTTTTTTTATTCTCATGGAACCCGAAACAGCAATTGAAGAATTGAATGGTTTAATAACTGAAATGGATAATGATTTAACTAATTTGAAAGCCGATCTAGAACAAATACTTAATGAATATCCCCGATATGAAGGGCCAATTGTAAAAAGTACAACAGCTATGCATGATTTACTGGAAGAATTACGGAAATATTCTGAGGTTTAAAAACCAATAGTACTTCAAACTAGAAGTTTATTTATTGATATTGAAGAAAAAATTAAGTAATATGATTACTGGTGGTATTAAACTAGTATATCACTAAAAAAACAACAAAAAAAAACACCTTTTTCTTTTAAATTCATTATTGCCTTAACCTAATTATTAGTTGATTCTACTATTTCTATTGTACGAACACTTTTTGTCCAAAGAGTGGAATCCGTTAAATTGCCATCATCATTAATATAACCAATACGTAAGGGGCCACCAGATAAATATTGCTCACCAATCTCCTCATAGATTAATATCATCTGCATATCTCCTTCAATCTCTGTTTCGTTACCTGTTTCTGGATCATAAGTTGTTACTTTTCCCTGCACCATATTATAAGTATAGGTAGCTCGATAATTATCAATTGCAGTTACAATTAAATCATTTGTTTGTTCCATTCCACTTGCTTGTTGAAGCAGTATCTCTATAGTTATACCCTTGTATTCATTTGGACCCTCTAATGTTCCTGTGGTTTTTTTGTATCCCCCAAAGCCTCTTATCGAGTCTAGTGCTTTTAACTCTTCCATTGTGAAATCAATAGATGTTTCCCCTTTTAACAATGTTAGTACTATCTCTGCTTCTTCATCTTCTGGTTTTTCTCTTATGAAACCATAGTATATTCCAATGGATGTTCCAACTATAACAATTAGTGAAATTAGTAAAACTTTTGTGTTATTATTAATTGCCATTATTTTCAGTGGAGTAAGCCTATTATTAAATTTTATTGAAAGTCATATTCTCTAATTGGGTATTTAAACAAATATCATGTGGTAGAAGCAAAAATTCATAATAAATTCCTCTTTCGGTTTAAACATTAATATAACAAATAATGAAGAAAGTTTTATTATATTGGATGTGATCTGATGAAATTAAATAAAGCTACCAAGATAGGCTTATGTGTATTAACTATCTTATTAGTACTTGCTCCATTGTTATATTTTAATTTAAGAACCACTAGTGAGGAAAAAATCACGATAGAGGTGTGGTATACATATGAAGGGTTCTCAATTATTCAAGAACAAGTAAGGGAGTACAATGAAATAACAGCTAATATCGAGATTATTCTTTCTAAACAACCATCTTCAGGCTTTATTGATAAGTTCATTAGTGTTGCACAAACTGGTTCTACTCCAGACATTTTTCTTGGTAAAGCTTCATGGCTAGGCGAGTTGGCTAATTTAGGATATATTAAAGGATTGAGTGATTTTTTGTCGCCTTCGGAAGAAGCGCTCTTCTTTCCTCTCTCTATTGATGGGTTAAGCTATATGAACGAACTCTGGGCTATACCTTTATGGATTGATTCTTTTCTGTTATTCTATAATAAGGATTTATTTGATGAGAACAATGTTAAATATCCCACTAATAACTGGACCGAACAAGATTTCATAACTGCAGCCAAAAAAATTAATGATTTTTCCCAAGACAAAATGATTTATGGATCCGCGTGGAGTACTTTATCCCCGTATTTTTGGCCAGCCTTTCAATATGGGTTTGGTCATGGCCCCCTTTACCAAGACGGAATGATAATTATAAATGATAGCGCATCTTACGATGCTATGAAGTTTTTATATGACAGTATGTGGGATCATGAAATTGTGGGTTATTCTGATACAAGTAGTGCTGCGAGTCAACAGTTTCTCAGTAAAAAGGTAGGGATGTTAATATATGGAGGTTGGTTTTTACCTACTCTAAAACAGAGTGATATTAATTATGGCGTAGAAATATTGCCCTATATTAACTCAACTGGAGAAAGTCTTTCTCCCTTTAGGGAAATTAAAGGATGGGGTATGTCTAAAGATACAAAATATCCTGACATCTGTTTTGACATTATTAAATTTCTCTCAAACGAAGAAATACAACTTAAGTTTTTAGAGAGGGAACATAAAGTTCCAACATTGAATTCATTAATTTATTCTACTATTGTACAGAATAACAGAGATATAATAACACAAATTGAACAAACAGAAAATGGACAATATTTCCCATTTGATCCGCTATATAATGTTTATTCTGATTATATGAGAGCTGCGTTACAATTTATTCTGCTTGACCATGAAGACATAGGTGAAACTTTAGATGAAGCACAAAGGGGTATAAATGAACATGTTTAATCAGAAAAAGAGACAAAACAAAACTATAAGATTGTTTTTGCTACTCATATTCCTTTGTGTATTCCTCTTTTCAACTACCCCTATCGAATGTTCCAAAGGATATAAACAAAATAATGAAAATATAGTCCAAGTTGAATTGGTGAATATCAATGCTAGGTCAGTTACAGTGAATTGGACATCAATTCCTCTTAATGATTCAAATAGTTTTTTCATTTCTTTGGAATCTAACATATTCAATCAGAGTAAAATATGGAGTGTAATATTTCTTAATGAAACAGTTGAAGAAAAACAAAATATCCTTTCTCCGATTAATTATACAATAAACGGAGAATTAATGCAAGCTCAAAAATCTCTTGCATTAAATTTTACTTACTATATCATTAAAGAAGATTATTCATCAATTCAAGCTAAAATAACAAGTTTAAAACCTTTAACTAAATACAATATTAGTCTTTATAGTTCCTATTCGACTCTTAAAGAAGGAGATATACCGATCATTACTATAACCAATTCAACAGTATTATGGCGATCTAACATTGAAACGAGTATTAGTTTAATTGAGCAATTAGAACATTCACAACTGTCTTTAGTATTATCTTTAGTAACAATTTTGATTGTTTTCTTACTTTTATTTTATTATATTGCAAAAAAAGATTTACCCTACAATCGTTTAGCATATCTCTTCATATTACCCGCTGTATTAGCTCTTATTTTGTTGGAAGTCTATCCAATAATTTATGGTATATTTCTTTCCTTTACATCATATGGGCTTAAAAGAGGCGAGATGCCAGTTTTTGTGTTTTTTAGAAATTACGCTGAGGTAACTAAAAATCCACAATTATCAATAGCCTTTACCACAACTATAGTTTGGACTGTTATTGTAATTTTCTTTAAATTACTTTTAGGATCTATTTTCGCTTACTCTCTTCAGTTTAAAATTAAACGAAAAAAACTATGGTATGTCCTTCTTTATCTCCCTTGGGCAATACCTGCATATATCAAGATTCTATCGTGGCGGTCATTCTTTCAAGGTTATTCTGGAGATTCTTTCTTTAACATGCTTTTCCAAACCGACATTAATTTGTTTGTTCAACCTTATACTGCTCTTCTTATAGCATCCTTCGTTGAAATATCGATGGCAATTCCTTTTATTACAACAGTTTTTTTGGGTGCGTTGGCCAGTATCTCAAAAGAATTAATAGACATATCAGAAGTAGATCAAATATCTGAATGGGAGAGAATAAGGAAAGTTGTAATTCCGTTAATTAAACCCATTATACTACCTGCTGTTATGTTAGAGATAATAAAATCTTTTGGAAGTTTTAATGTTGCGTTTTTATTAACGGGAGGATATCCAATTTTAAAATATGGCGTGAGTGATATAGGGGTTATTGGGGCAACAGATTTGTTTAGTACCTTTACATTTTATATGTTTTATCAGCAGAGAGCTATTGGTATAGCTGCAGCTTATTCAACCATAATGAGCATGATAACCCTTTTCTTTGTTTTAATATGGATAAAAATATCTAAAGGAATGGAAAATAAATTTCAGCCAGAAGATAGGAAAACAAAACAAAGTAGTTTATTTACAATTATTTCATTTGTTCTACTCCAAAGTATTGGATATCTTATATCTGCATTCGCCGGTTTTAGATATTTTGGCTTCTACTGTAGCAAAGTAACCACTTTAATTGTTGCTATTTTTTATCTGCTGATATTTATTTCACTAATAACAAGAAAAGGAAGGATTATACCTTTTTTCCGTTCAATTTTGATTTTTGATTTCTCCATCTCAATTTTTCAGTTGGCAAGATACCAAATGTGGTATGCTTTTAATTGGAATATCCTTATAATAACTATTGAATTGTTATTGTTAGCACAAATTGATTATAATGGACAAAGATTGACCTATCTCTCTTTTATACTCGAAACAATAAGAAATGGAGTAAATCAACTCATAAACCATACTAAAGTATTACTAAGAAGAGTAGATAATGCAATAATCCGAGTCAATAAATATACCGTAATAATAACTTTAGAAGTGATACTTCTATTTATGTATGCTCTAATAGTCCATTCAACAGTTTATATGTTGATCTCTTTTATAATGATAATAATGGCTCTTATAGGTTACACTTTTCTTAAACACGATTTGAAGTTGGATTATATAGTTCAATTATTAGTCATTTCACTACTTATTTTTCAAAACCTAGGGCTTGGTTGGATTGCTCTTGTGACTTTGTTACTTGTAATTTTCTTCCTAAACAAATTGCAATCGTATTTAATTTTTAATGGGACTGGAAGGAACAGGGCAATAAGTAAATCAATATGCAATATGGATATTAATTTTTCAGCTATGTTTTTGTTAGTGGTATTTATCTCACTTATACCTTTTTGGAATATTTTATGGATTGCATTTGCGCCATTGAATCAATTAGTTCCAACTTCGCTTATTCCTAGTAATCCTACTCTTGACAATTTCAAACACATTTTTACCCAAGAACAAATACATGTCCATTTTCTGAATTCATTAGTAGTTTCATTCGGTTCTGCAATTATTTGTCTTATGGTGACAACTCTAGCAGGATATGCAATCTCTAGATATTCATTCAAGGCGAAAGACAAAGTTATGCTCGGGGTATTTATTCTCAAAATGTTTACTGGAGTTTTAACTCTCATACCTTTTTATCTTATAATGTACAATTTAGGATTAATAGACCGATTTATTGGTGTCATCTTAGCTTATAGTGTCAATAGTATCCCTATTCTTTTATGGATTATTAAAGGCTACTTTGATTCAATTCCAACAGAACTTGATGAAAGTGCATTAATAATGGGTAATTCGCGATTCAGAATACTAAGAAAGATAATCTTTCCTCTTTCGAAGCCAGTATTGGCTATCGCCTTTCTGTTAAACTTTCTATCTGCATGGAATGGCTTTCTATTAGCTTTTGTTTTACTGCAATCCACAAGCAAATACACGCTTCCTATAAAACTGTATTCTTTTTTGGGATCAATTGAAACAAGTTCTCCTGAATGGGGACTATTTGCTGCAGCATCTGTCTTAGTAATAATACCTATACTTCTTTTATTTATACTATTGAGAGATTACATAATGGGTGGCACTAAACAGAAAATAGAAGTTAAAATTGAGGAGATTGCAAAATGAATGTAAAACTAGAAGATATTTCAATGTACTTTGGTGCTAAAAAAGCGCTAAACAATGTGAATCTATCGATACCTGAGGGCTCATTTGTGGTCATTTTGGGACCAAGTGGTAGTGGGAAGACAACATTATTACGAATTATAGCTGGTTTACAATACCCTACTAGTGGAAAAGTTTATTTTGACGATAAAGATGTCACAGATTTACCTGCAAATAAAAGAAATATTGCTATGGCTTTTCAAAACTATCCTTTGTTTCCACACATGACAGTAGAAGAAAATATGCGGTTTGCTTTAGAGTCAAAAAAGAAAGGTAAAATCTTTAAAGAAAATGTCTATAGCGCGGTAGAAATAACAGATAAAGTAAAACAAACTCTTGAATTGCTTCATATTACTGAACATAGAAACAAATACCCTTCACAGCTATCTGGGGGAGAAAAACAAAGAGTGGCAATAGGTCGAGAAGTAATAAGGGATCCATGTTTATTTTTATTTGATGAACCATTAAGTAATATTGATGCAAGATTAAGATATGAAATGCGAACATGGATTAGACGATTACACAAATTATTGGGTAAAACAATGATATATGTAACACATGATCAAGATGAAGCAATGGCTTTGGGAGAAATGATTATCCTACTTGAGCAAGGGAAAATACAACAAAGTGGTAAAAAACACGAACTGTACTATGAACCAAAAAAGAAATTTGTGGCTGAATTTATAGGAAATTATCCAATGAATTTTATCAATTTTGAAAAAAAAGGAGACCAATATTACGTAGTTGACAATAAAAAAACCCCATTACCAGTTAAATTGGCAAATATGGAGGGAATGAAGAAACTAGAAAAGGGTGAAATTGGGTTCAGAGCTGAATATATTAGAGAATATAAAAAAGATAAACTGCTTGATGACAAAATGGTTTTATTACACTGCAAAATTGAAGATATTGAAAAAGTATTAGAACAACAAATACTTTCTTTGCGGTATAATAAATATAAAGTAATCTTTGTTACAGACACTAAAAAGGAATTTAGCATTAACCAAGAATTGTCTGTTATAATCAATCTTGATGATCTCTACATTTTTGACTCCAATGGAAAAAGAGTTGAAGAAGGCTAGAACAATAGCATATCACGTTTTCATAAGAAGAAAAAATCAACTAAAAAAGAATGAGAGAGAAAGTGTGTTATATTTCGTTAAATACCTTCTCAATAACATCTAAAGCATAGTCTAGGTCTTTTTCATTTATAACGAGAGGTGGTGCAAACCTAATTGAATATGAATGGGTTTCTTTTGCCAAGATACCTACTGGTTCATAATCTTTCATTGCTTCAGTATATGGTCTGGCTTTTACATGTAATTCAATAGCGGTTAGTAATCCTTTTCCTCGTACTTCTTTGATCTTTTTAGGAAACTTTTGTTGGATTGCTGTGAGACCGTCCATAAAGTATTCTCCTAGTTCTTGAGCTCTTTCAGAGAAGTTATTGGCATTAATAAGATCACAAACAGATTCTAAAACTGCCATACCTAGAGAATTACCCCCCCATGTGCTACCATGAGTACCTTTGGTTAGTACATCCATATATTCCCAATGACTGAGCACTCCAGCTACAGGAAATACCCCACCGCCTACTGCTTTTCCAACAAGTGTCATATCGGGTTGGAACCCTTCATGATCACATGTGAAGAGTTGACCTGTTCGACAGAAACCTGTTTGGATTTCATCAGCAATAAAAAGAACATTATTTTTCTTACAGATATCATATGCTTTCTTAAGATATCCATTACTAGGAACTTTAACACCTGCTTCACCTTGGATAGGTTCAACTAGAAAAGCTACAGTTTTATCATTAATTGCTTTTTCTAACATTTCAATGTCATCATAGGGGATGATTTTGAAACCTGGTGTTTTAGGACCAAATCCTTCATAAGTTGTTGGGTCAGTCGAAAATCCTACAATCGTAGTTGTTCTGCCATGAAAGTTGTTTTCACAGACGATAATCTCAGCTTTATCTTCTTTAACACCTTTCTTTTCATAACCCCATTTACGCGCAATTTTGATTCCAGACTCAACAGCTTCAGCACCTGTGTTCATAGGCAAAAATACTTCATAATTAGTTAATTTACACAGTTTCTTAGCTGCAGGTCCCATGCTGTCATTACAGAAAGCACGACTGGTAAGAATGACCTTTCTTGCTTGCTTTTTTAATACTCGAACAAGTTTACGGTTACAATGACCAAAATTTTGTGAGGAATAGGCACTTAGACAATCAATATATTTCTTACCATCAACATCCCATACAAAAGCACCCTTGGCTTTTTTAATAACGACAGGGATGGGTTTATAATTGTGGGCTGTCCATTTTGCATCTAATTTTAAGTAATAATCGGTTTTGTTGTCACTCATAAAAAATACACCCTAAGAGAGTAAAAAGAGTCAATTTAAAAAAATTCCGCTGTGTGTATGTCTAAGCAGTTATTTTTGTTTGTTTTTTAAGTTCGCTATATATCCCAACACCTATAGCAGTAATTACCATAGCTATGACAAGAATAATTGTTCCAATAGGCGGTTTTTGCCTAATAACCTCGAACTCGAAAATGGTCTGTTCAACTTGCAAAACATCTTCTAAAACCATTAATATTATATCATTTTGTTCATTAGTTGTATTTGTAGATTGAATGGCACTAAAATCTATATAAATTGGATCTCCTAATGGTATGTCAGCAATTTCTATTGAAATATTTGCAGAGCTTGTTAGAATAGTAGTATTTGAAATATCGTAGGTGATGTTTGCAATCTCTAGTTGGTAAATATCTGATTCTTTAGGGATCTGGATGTTTTTCATGTATAATTCATCCCCTTTTGTCCAGTTCAACATCTGGTTTTGAATTTGAGCTGAAAGACTTATTGTGCCTACTAGATAAACCTCTGGTTCGATTATAATTGAAAGGTTTTGGTCTTGATTTAATGCTCTAAGAGCGTTGATGGTATTTATGATTAGTATTAATTCGTCTGACATATCTTCGGTAGTTTCTATTTCTGGTAACTTGGCTAATTCTGTCGTATATCTCGTTGTTTTAACGTTAATGGGAACAGAAATATTTTCACCTACAAATGTTTCAAATTCTGAATAGGTTGTTTGTTTACTCTCTTCTTGAATGTAAAATGGTATTAATGTATCATTAAATGCTACAATTATTGAACCATTGAGTGATAATGCGACTATACCACTCTCACTATTTAGCGTAAGGGCAAGTCTAGTGTTATTTTTATCAAATTGTTTATCGATAAAACCTGTTGCATTTAAAGGGGCATCAATAGTAATATTTGAAGATAAGTATATACCCATACCAAGGGTAGCGTTCCCAAAAGAAAGGAATAAATTTCGCTGAAGAGATTTGTTTAAATCGATTTGTTGTTGAGACATCGTCCAATTTTCTTCTTCATCTATTTTTCCTTCATAAAATGAATCATTTAATGATAATGATGGTACAGTTACGAATAAGAGTGATAAATATAAAAACATAAAAAATATTGCAATTGTTCTTTTTTTTGCAGATTTATAGAATACTTTCATTTCAACTTAGTATTATGAAAATGAAGTATAAAGTTTTTGATGCTTAAAAGTGACTTTCTCCTCAACATTTTTGATATAAAAGTATTACGAAAAAATAAGGAGAAATGGGAGAAAGAGCTTATCCCCGAATAAGCGTGAAAAAAACTAATAGAACAGAATAATACGTTTTTAGCCATTAGTATTTCTCCTCAAGAAGACAAGTAGATTTTTAAATGGGGAGAAAGACACTTAAAAAATTCTTTTGCTCGTCGCAAAAATTTTAATAAGACTGAATGCTATAAGATAATTATGCCAAAAAATAACAAAGATAACGAAGATAATACAGAAGAAAGTGAAGAAAAAGCGGAAGTGTTGGCAGAAAAGCCCAAGAAACCCCGTAAAAAGAGGGTAAAAGGGGGTAAAATTACAAGGGATGATATTAAACTTTTACTTTTAGCAATCTGGAAAGTTATACTAGTTGTGCTCAGATTTATTTTTTCACCATTTATCTATACAGGAAAACTAATGGCAAGAACATATCGTTTCCTTAAAGATCGTGGTGATCACGAGCTAACAAATGAAGAGAAAGACTATCTGTCTTTGATACCCACAATGTATTTAATGCTTAGTATAAGCGTAACAATTGTCGTGGTGTTCTTTACTGTCTCATTTCTAGAAGAATTGTGGAGAGTTATAGCAAGTTTCAATATATGGGACGGTATTGTGTGGTTTTTCTTAGCAATTGGGAAAGGTATTGCATGGATTTTTAAAGGTATTTTTGGGGGGTTGGCGGCATTAGCCATGTTAATAGGTGAATTGCTATCAATAGATCCCTTCCTTGCATCATTTTTAGTATTATTTATGATGGTAATTGTAGCGGGATTATTATTATTGTTATATCAAGCTCCATTTACACAAAAAGTAATAGCCGCTATAAGACGATTTGTAAAGTATATAGGAGAATTTCCTAAAAAAATCGGTTTATGGTTTAAGGAACTCCATGATAAATTCAAACTACTTGTTCTGAAATACATTATTGGAGAAAAACTGGTAGAAACAAAAACTAAGAACTTCTTTTTTATAACGATTTTGTGGGTAGTAATTTTCACTATAATATCTTGGGTATTTTTTGCCGTCTATGCCATTTACACTTGGATGGGTGTAGCATGGGATTGGCGTGATGCTTTAGGGTATATGGTATTTATCTTTCTCATCGAGTTTTTGATGGTCGGTATATTTGGAACTTGGTTCTTCCATAGAATGCTCGGTATAGCTACTAAGCACTCTAATAGATACGCTATCAAAACCTAATTTTTTTTATTTTTTTCACTATTTTTAAACGTTCCCTCCCTAATCATTGGTGCGTTGTTTTCCATAGAATTGAATTTAGTAGAATTGATGTGGGGTCTAAGATACTAAATGTAGCCTCAAAAAATGGGTAATATGGTATATCAAGAGCAAATAGGGGTGTTTTACAACTAGTTTTTTATTCATTATTTGTGATTTGTGAGTGCGCTTTATATTTATTGACATTAAATAATGTTTAAAAAATTGCTTGTACATTTATTCTTATGACAATTCGTATGGGAATAAATGGTTTTGGTCGCATTGGACGCGGTGTATTTAGGGCTGGTTTTGGTAATGAAGCCATTGAATTTGTTGGTATTAATGATATTACAAGTGTAGAAATCTTAGCTCATTTATTGAAGTATGATTCAACCCATGGGACATTTCCTTACCCAGTTTCTGTTAAGGGAAATAATTTGGTTGTTGATGGTAAGATTATACCTGTATTTAGTCTTAAAAATCCTGCTGATATACCTTGGGATTCCGTTGATACTGATATAGTTGTAGAATGTACTGGATTCTTTAGAACATATGATGATGCAGCTAAACATCTCAAACCTGGGGTGAAAAACGTTATAATTTCAGCTCCTTCAAAAGGTGGGCCTGTATCGACATTTGTCATGGGGGTGAATGAATCTGAGTTTAGTTTTGAGAAGCATAAAGTTATATCTAATGCTAGTTGCACAACGAATTGTTATGCACCAGTTACAAAAGTTTTAGATGAAAAGTTTGGTATTGAACAAGGATTTATGACAACCGTCCATAGTTACACAGGAGATCAGAGAATATTAGATGCACCACACAAAGATCTTAGAAGAGCACGTTCCGCTGCAGTTTCGATCATACCTACCACTACAGGATCAGCTAAAGCAGTAGGGGCTGTTTTACCCCATTTAGACGGAAAGTTAGATGCTATCGCAATAAGAGTACCCTCTCCTAATGTATCAATTATAGATGCGGTATATACTCTTAAAAATGAAACAACTGTAGATGAAGTGAATGAAATATTCAAAGAAGCAGCAGAAGAAGAATTAAAAGATATATTGGCTGTATCAAATGAGCCATTAGTATCAATAGATTATAACGGGGATCCCCATTCTGCAATTGTAGATTTATTATCTACCAAAGTTATGGGTAATAAGGTAAAAATTGTAGCATGGTATGATAATGAAACGGGATATTCACATAGAATGATTGATTTGGCCCGTTATATTTCAAAATAAGTTCAGCTTTTTCTTGACTTTTTTTCTTTTTACTATAATTATAAAGGAAGAACAAAAGAGCGATTCTAGAGATTTTGATTTTTATATGAGTGAATTTCAAACCTTCCATTAATTTTTCAATATAAGAGAAAAATAAAGAAGAGGAAAAAAAAGTATTATCTTCTTCGAGGCGGTCTGCTACGATATTCATTATACATTGTGAGAATATTTAAAACCATATTCTCATTAACAGACATAATAAGTACTAGATCGCCTGATTTTGTCCTATGACCAATAAACCCTTGTTCTCCGCCATCACGAATTCCTATCATGACTGGTGCATCTGGGAAATCATTAACAACAATTGTTCCTCTATCTTTAGGCTTGTTGAGTATTTCCGTTAAATTAGGACTGAGTTTATCTTTATCTGTATATACCTCTAGTCTCCCAGTAAATGTTCCAATCCATTTTTCATCTGCCCAACTGAATTCAGGTGCAATGATATTTGCTTTGGTTTTTACATCTTTTAACATCCCCATCATAGATGCTGTTACTTCTTTTTCTCCTGAAATTATCCATGTGTCTTCTACGGGTTTGGGTTCAATTCCTCCACCCAAAGAGAGAACTTGTTTCATTAAAACCATTGATTCATCTATTGCATCTAGGGTTGAACCAATTCTGTTCGGGATGTTTTGGAGTTCTTTTTTAACATTGGTTTCGAGTTTAGTTACCTCACCTTGTGATGTTTTAACAAACTGTTCTTTATGAGTCATTAATGAGTTAACATAGGTCTTTTGATCTTTTTTGACTTCCGTAACCTCTTTTACCAACGTATCTAATTGCTCTGTTTCGGTTACATGCATCTCTTTTGCATATTCATGTGCTAATTTTTCGAACGATTTAAGATCTTTTGTTACATTAGTTTTAACTGTTCCAGTAGCATCCAGTAATGTATCTCTTGTTCCTTGAATATTTGTGACTAATGAACTTGAGTTGGTGTCTGATGCTGTTACGAGGCTTGATGTTTGATGTTGTACATTTAATCCAAAGTCGTTTATTGTTTTCTCAAATATTTCGTCTAGGCTTGTCTTTGTTTCTTCAAGATTTTGTGCTTTTGTTGAGTAAGTTCCATCTAAATCTTTCTTAACTTTCTCTATAACTTGATTTAAGATAGACTGAATTTGTTCTTGATATTGAATCAAATTTTCTTTTGTACTACTCATGTAAGCTTTGTGCTCTTCTTCGAAATTATTTGGATAGCTCTTAATTAGATTATCAAGTTCCGTCTCAATTTTTTCTGTCTCTTTATCTAAAAGTGATGATTTTTCAGGTCCAATTGATATTTCTGCCATGATTTCTTCAGAATCAGTTGAGAAAACTTCCTTTTGTTCTTTGATAAGCGTGCTTATATCCTGTGATACTCTCTCTGTATGCTGTGAGAACTGGTTTGACGCCTTATCAAGAGTGACAGAAATGTCTTCATCTAATGCTTTTTTAGCATTGTCTAGTTCATTTTCCAAGGATTCCATTGTGCTGTCCATTGACGAAGTTAAGTCTGTTACAAGAATTGAATGTTCATCAATTTTTGTTTTAATAGTTTCTTCAATCGATGCAGATACATTTTGTGTACTGTTCTTAATAATACCCAAAATTTGTTCTTTTTCTGTTTTCAAGCTATTTATACCTGTCTCAACCTTTTCTTTTATTTCTACCTTCTTAGCTTCAACCATTTCGTTAGTCTTAGCTTTACTCTGTGTAATCTTCCCGTCTATTTCTTGAGTGGCTTTTTCAATTGCTGAATTGAGAAGTGAAACCCCTTTCTTGTTTAGAGATTTATTGGCTTTTGAAAGTTCAGTTGATACTTCTGTCATATTACCAGAAACAGATTGATTGAATGTATCTATTTGTGTTTTAATTGTCTCTAAAAGCCCTTTTACCGCTTTTTGTTCACCTTTAATTAGTTTCGTATTTTCTTTTGAAACTAGATTAATGATCTCTTTTCCATCCTTATTTAATTCAGTGAAGAATGTTTTAATGTCTTCAGACTCGGCAAGACTTCCCACAGCTTCGATTACATTATTAGTTGAAGATTCTAATTGTGAATATGATTCTTTTACCGCTTCTTCATCACGACCAATTAACTCTTTCATTTTTGTTGTGTGTGTTTCTTGTATCTGATTGAAAGATTCAGAATATTCATCATAAGCCTTGTTTATGTGCGTTTTCATACTTTTTAATGTGTGATTAAACGATTGATCAAGTTCGGTTTCTGATTTTGTAACAACTTTTCCTAATTCTTGTATAGCTGCATCCTTTTTTTCTGTCAAATCATCTAGGTGTTTATTCATATTTTGGAACACATTAGACGTAATAGCCTCTTTATTTGCCATTAGAGTACTTAATATACTTGTCATTTTTTGATTAGTTTCTCTTTCTATTAGTTGATACTCAGAACGGAGTATTTCATATTTGTCTCCAAATAGCTCTGCGTCTTCTTTTTCCATAACCGTTTTAAGGGCGTTCTGAACTTTTTTATCAGTATAATCAAAAGAATCAAAGACTGATAGAACATCATTCAACTTTTCTAGAAAACGCTTCATTTTGTTTTCTAACTCATTTAATCGGTCCATCGTTGCTTGATAACTCAATTCAACAGTATTTGGAACATCATCTCTGACATCTCTCCCTTCTTTTAGAAATTCATCTATGATCAAAGAGTAATTCTGAACATATTCTTCTTCTTTTTCTCGTATTTTTTGTTTGATGTTTTCACTATTAGAAGAAATATTATTAGAAATATCAGAAATAACGGATGTCTTTAGTTCAGTTAAGTTATTTTGGAAATTATTCTTAAAGTCTTCATGAATATTGTCAAAGTTCTCTAATTCGGTTTCAACAAGAGAGGTATATCCTTCAACTTTTTCTGCCAGCGCTTGAATATTTTGCTTTCCCATTTCATTGAAAGATGAAGAAGCATCCAATAATACTTTAAATAGGGCTGTTTGTTTTTCTTTTATCTTTTCATCCATTGCATTAGAATAAGAGGTGCTGATTTTTTCAATGCTAGAAATTGATTGATTTTGTTTTTCGATAATATCTGATTTGGCTTTCCCAAGGTTGGCTTTATTTTTATCAATAGATTGTGCTAGTGTCGAAGTAAAACTCTCTTGTAAGTCTAAAACTTTTTTCTCAGTTGTTTGCAACGTTTCGCTTGAAGCTTGTTTAAACGATTCTAGTCCTGTGTTCAAGTTTTCTATTATTCCTGAATTAAGATTATCTATATCGGTAAATACATTGGTAATATACGCAGTAATGAATTCTTCAAGAGTATTATTTAATTCCATTATATTATTACTAAGTGTTGTAACAGATTTATTCAAACCCTTCTCTAATTCATTTACTCCCTTAGTTAAACCCTCTTTTAGCATATCCAACAGATTATCACTATTCGTCTTGAAATCCTCTAAATAACCACTTAGGGATACTGTGAGTTCATTTTTCATTGACACAGATTTTGTCTTAGTATCGGTAATTATACTTCCCAGACTCTTAACAGCCATGTCCTTTGTTCTATTTACAAGTTCTACAAAATTAGTTTCGTTTTCTTTGAGTCTTTCAACTGCTATATTTTTTGATTTTTCGATACTTGATTCAATTCTTGTGGTTGTCTGTATTTCAAGATTTTTTAATTCATCATTTAATGATGAAAGGATCTCTTTAACGTTTTGTTGATATTGCTTTATTTGTTGTTTATAATTTTCAACTGTCGTATTTATTGTCTGTTGTGCTAATGTTTTCGCTTCTTTCCCAACTCTCTCTGAATCTAACTTTAATTCATTAAATGTGTCATTTGTATTTTCTTGTATTAGATCTTTCTTTTCATTAAATAAAGTATTATATTCTTCTTGAAGTGTTTGAATCTTTGTTTGTATTTCATCTATCTTTTGTTTGATATCCGACAATTCCGAATGAACTCTTTCTTTATGCTTTTCTTCGATTTCAGTATATGTACTTTCTATTTTCGTTTTAAAATTTTCATGAAAGGCTCCTATTTTTGTAATAGTGGTATCAAAGCTTTTCGTTGTATTTTCATCCATTCTTTGAATTGACTTGTTGAAGGTTTCTATGTTAGTTGATAGCAGAGACGAACTTTCTTCCAATAATTTGTTTTTAATCTCCGTAATTCTTTGTTTATTTTCATCGATTGTAGATGAAATATTATCCAAGTAGCTCTTAGTATGCTTTTTAACTTCTGATGCGTGTTTATCTGAGTTTGTAATAATTGCATTATTGAGATTGTTCAAATTACTGGAAAGTGTATCTATAGTTCTCTTCCATTCATCTAAAACTCCATCACTTGTTTTTCTCAGTTCATTCTTTAAACGCAATGAAACATCTTCAGTTAGCTTTATTTGAGGAGGGAGGGGAATATAATAGGGTGTCGCTTGTTGATTCTCTGCCTTGATCTCTTTTATATATCCACGCTCTATCAAACTCTTTAACGCGCCCATAATCACATCAGAAGATTGATCATAATAAACTTGGATTTGACCAAGTGTTCGGTAACCAAATTGAATAATTGTCGAATATACTTGTATTTCTTCTTCTTTTAAACCAAGATCTTTTAGTGTTGCATCTAATTCCATTTTATAACCTCTTCTACTCTAATTCTTCAATTTTTTCAGTTAATTTGTCAATCTTATTAGTAATATCATTCTTTGATTTTACAATATTCTTAGCATTTTCTTGTACGTCATTCGCTTCTTTTTCAAGTTCAGAAAGACCTGTAGACTGTGTTGAACCAATAGTATCTTTTGCTTGTCCAATGTCATTTTTAATCTGCTTGACTGAAAGTTCTTTAGTTTTTGTTATGTCTTTGTTAATCGATTGTTGTGTATTATTTATTTCTTCTAGAAGTCTTTCATCGATTTGGGTTAAATTGTTATCAATTGTAGTAGTCTTGTCTTCACTCTGTTGTTTAAATTGTTCTTTATTTTGATCAATTGAGGTAAGTATATTTTTTACTTCTTTCTGAACCCGTTTTTGTTCTTCATTTATTGTACTTTTAACTTCATCCTTCATTTTTTCTGATTGTTCTTCGAAACTCTTTAAAGTTGTATTAAAATCTGTTTCTAACCCACTTTCAATCTCTTTAAGTTCTATTTCATTTGCTGTTAAAGCATCTTGAGTTATCTCATCAAAAAGATTGAACATAGAGTTTTTTTCTTCATCAAAATTATTAAGAATGACAGAATTTATATCCAGCATACCTGTTTCGTATTCAGCTAAGGTTTCTTGTATCTTAGATATTTCATTGATGAGATATTTATCCATTGTTGTATTAATATCTGATAACTCACTTTGGATTCTTTGTACAGCATTAGAAACCATTAGTTGTAACTCATCCTTTATTTTACCAAAACTATCAAAAACGGCTTCCATGTTATTTGTGAGTTTGTCACGATATTCAGAACGAAGGTGATCAATAGACTTGTCGATTAAATCTTCATTAACTTGCATACTTTTGTCAAGCTGATCACGTAATTTTTGGGTATTAGTTTGCATAGTTTCAACATTAGTTTCTCGTCTGTCTTTTATAGAACCTATAGTACCATCAATCGTTTTCCTTAATGCATTGACTTGTTTATTTGCAAATAATTCAAACTTTTGGCTATGTGTCCCAAGTGTCTTCACTATCCTTTCATCAAAGGATTTAGATACATTCGAGAAGTCCTTACTACCTGTATTCAATAAATCAATATATTCGTGTTGCAATTCTTGGAGTTTATCCTTAATTGATTTGATCTCTTTGTTTATGGTACCCTTATTCTTCTCCGACCACGAATTGGTTTGTTCAATCGCTGTCTCTGAAATTTTATTGATTTGGGTTTTGGCTTTATTTTCTACTTCTGTTTGAATAGTCGTGACTTTATTTTCCATCTCAATAAATTTTGATTGAATAAGGTTTGACATTTCTTTATAATGCAGTTCTAAGGACTGCAAATTTCCTAAAGATTCTTTAAAAATGGTTAATTCGCTTCCTATCTCTTCAAGTTTCTTTTTTGCTTTTTCTATATCCTTGGCAATTTTTTCTGACATTTTTTTTCACCTTAAAAATCTAATTCTTTCTCTAAATCCAAATCTTCGATTGAAACTTTTTCAACTTTATCTGGTTCTATCTCAGGTAATGAATCTATTGCTATTTGTTCTTTTTGATATTTGGTTGACTGGAAGTATTCATGGTGAACTGGATGTTCTTTAAACACTTTCATTGTCTTTTGTCTAATTTTTTCGAATTGATTGCTATCACCAATCGCTTTATAACAATCGATACAAGATTTATAATATGCTCGGATGGCATATCCCGATTTTTTAACGTTTAAAGAGGAGGCTAGTTTTTCAAATTGATCAGCTGCTCTCCTATATGATCTTTCTGCTTTTGTTTCTTCATCCACATCAGCATAATATTTTGCCGATTTTACATATAATTTAGCAGCAAATTTATAGTTTTTTTCTTCAAAGTCTCTAGCTATTTCCTCACATGTATTTCCTGCTTGATCATAATCATTTACACTTTCTAATTTCTCAGCATTCAGTAAGGTAAGTTTGTATGCTTTATAGAACATTTCATTAGAAATGCATAAAGAAATAATATGATGTAGTTTCTTAGCTACAGCAAAATAGCATAGTGGGTCTTTAACTTTCTTTATATAATCGCTTAATAATTCTATCTCAGTATTACTTGGAGCAATCTTGTTTTCTAAGTTTGCTATTATCTTATTGATACTGTGAATAAGTGTGGGAAGTGGAATGTAAAGTTTTGATCGTAGGTTAATTGAATTTAATAAGGCGTTGTTTTGGAGTCTAGCAAAAGAATCACCAATCCATAAGATGTCTTTTTCCTTAAGTTCGTTTACTCCCTCTTTAGAAGTGTTTTTGATTAAACTTTTTAAGGGAAATAAGTTTTCATTATAAGTTGCTATCTCCTCCAAAACTTCCTCTTCTTTATCTGTCATATCCATTAATTTAGATAAATTACGTTCAACAAAGTCATTAATAGTAAGTCCTTTATCAACAAATCCTATGCCTAACATTAAATCAAAATGGGTCTTTGTACTATTAGTGATTATATCTAAAAGACCTTTATTTACTAACATGGGCGCTTTTCTTCTTAAAAATATCTCTGCTTCAGAGGATGACAATGCTTCAATTTTTAAGATCTCAGAATTATTTGTTAAATAAGAATTGTAATCAAATTCGGGTAAATATTGTTCTGAAAATGCACTCGTCACTAGTATATTAAGTTCTTTTTTACTAATTTCATGTATAATTTGTGCAAATATAGGATAAAATTGATTCAAATTTAGAAGCTTAAAAGTCTCAAGATTGTCTATCGTAAAATAGAGTTTAGTTTTTGTTTCCTCAAGTTTTTCGTTGATTTTTTCTAGTTTTTTCATGAATTCTGATGTATAAAAATCTGCAAAACTTATTGAATCCGGTAATTTTGGATTGTCAAGGAGGCTAGGTAAATCATCACCTGGCTTTTTTTTGCGGAGTTTTTCAAAGAAACCTCTCCATTCTGGAGCAAGCTCATCAGCCTTATTTAACCACAACTTAAAAAAATCCGCCATTTTTTGTTTTTCAGGAAGTAATTCAAAGTAAAACCTCTCTTCTTTCCTTCCAATGATGGATGAATTAAATTTATGCAATAAGGAAGATTTACCTGTTCCAGCATCTCCAAGGACTAATAAACATCTTTTAGGCGTTTCTTTTAGCTTAAAAGCATTCTTAAATTTTTCAAAACGGTTAACTATATCAATAAAACCAATAAACTCTTCTGGTGTTGCTGCATATAGAAATTGATTTTGTAACTGTTCCATTGGTATCCCTACTTTCTTCTCTTCTTTTTATTTCATTACACTAGTTAATAAAATATGCGAATGTATCGCATGAAATAACTTAGACTCATGAGTTATTAATCTATTTGCCTATTTTATTGATTCTTCCTGAATTATGGTTGAAATTCTACTGAAAGAATAATTATTAACATATAATAATAATGTTTTATCATTGAAAAATATTATCCTTTTAGTTAGTACTTCCGAAATAGTGTTCTACTGCTATTCTTTCAGTAACCAAATAAAGCAAAGATTCGTTTTAAATCGATAAAGTCTTTAATCTTTATTTTAATTCGGAAGTACTATTTAGTATAATAACTGGACAAAAAAAGGAATTTTATCTTTAAATAATATCTAAAATTCTTCAATAACTGTTTAATAATTTTGAACGCTTATTCATATACAAAGATAAAAATAATCAGTTGCTTTACATGACATAGGTTAAGCAGTCACTAATTTAAAGCCACGGTGTAAATAATGAGTAGTAAACAAAGTGCTGACTTGGATTATTACCAACAGTCCGGTACTATTTTGAAACAGGCAATGAAACTTGCTTTAAATATAACAAAACCAGGAGAAAAAGTTTACGATATAGCTGAAGCGGTTGAAAAATTAATAATTAAAGAAGGAGGGTGGCCAGCTTTTCCTGTAAATGTATCCACTAATGAAGAAGCAGCGCATTATTCCCCGGTAATTTATGATGATAAAGTAATCCCTAAAAATTCAGTTGTAAAAATAGATCTTGGTGTATCTTATAAGGGTTTTTTAACGGATTGCGCGAGAACATGTGTTTTTGATGATACTTATGTTGAAATGTACGAAATAGCTAAAAGGGCTTTAGATAAAGCATTAAATCTAATAAGTAATGCAGTAAGTGTATATGATTTAGGCAAAGAAGTGGAAATTTATGTAAAAGAAGCAGGTTATAAAACAATCAGTAATCTGTCTGGTCATTCCCTAGGTAGATATAATTTGCACTCTGGTGTTAGCATACCAAGCACGGATGTTCCTGCTATGCATAGGCATTCAGATCAATTCTTTATCTTAGGTAAAGCTTATGCTGTGGAGCCTTTTGTAACAGATGGAAAAGGGAAAGTGAAAAATGGCAAGGATATGACTATTTTTAGACAATATAATACAATTAAAACAAAAAAATTATCCATAAGTGTTAGGGAGATTTATTTAACTATAAAAAATGAATATTTTGGTTTACCCTTCTCTCCCAGATGGTTGTATAACAAAGGATATAGTATAAACTCAATAGATAATGCAATAAATGTATTAATGAATAAACGAGTTCTCCACGGATACGCCGTATTAATGGAGATGAAAGGTAGACAAGTAACACAAGCCGAAGATAGTGTCTTTTTAACGGAAGCAGGTCTAGTGAATTTGACTCGAGAGAGTTCTAATTTTGAATAATTAAATCTTCAATCTCACGGGGATAGGGAGTAATATGTTCAGAACCATCTTTTGTAATAATGACTGTATCGCTATGTCTAAACCCCCCAAACTTGTACTCATAGATTCCTGGCTCACAAGTGAATACCATGCCTGGCTTGATGATTTCATCAACTCCTAAATCAAGAAAAGGAGCTTCATGACCTTCCATGCCTATTGCATGACCTGTGTGATGTAACATCTTATCTTCGAATCCATATTCTTTGATCACCTTTCTTGCAGTTTGATCAACTTCACTACACTTTACATTGGGAGCAAAAGTGGCTAAAGCGGCGTCTTGTGCTTCTTTCATTACTTTAAAATATTTTCTCTGTTTGTTAGTTGGTTCACCAATAAACATTGTTCTTTCAAGTTCAGAGAGATAACCCGATATATTGGCTGCTGCACCAGTTACTAACACTTGGCCCTTTTCAAAGGCCTTATTTTCAAGTACTGAATGAGGGATAGCAGACCATTCCCCAATCTGCCCCCTATATCCAGCATAGGCTGGAAGGATACTCTTGGGTATAAAATCTTCTAATTCTGTTAGCATTTCCATAGATGCTCTTTTCGATGCTTCTAATGATACGTCAATTTCTGTTTTACCGATCCCAGTTAGTTCTTGTAAATATTTATGTGCTTTATGACCCCATTTGGCAGATTCTTTGATAAGTGTAATTTCTTCTTCGTCTTTGATTTTTCGCATTTCTGTTATATGATGGGGATACAATTCACATGTGAACTCGGAAAGTATATCTGTTAAACTGGGTCCTTCATAGCCCCAAGTTGCTGCAAAAGAAGAAGATTCCAACCCTATCTTTTTTTCTGTTGCTATTTTTTCACGTATTACTTCTACAAAAAGATTTGCAGGGTGTCTCAAATCAGGATATTCAAAATAATGCTCAATTTCAACCCAAGGTATCTTTTCTTGAATGTGTTCGACTTCCAGTCTAGGAACGTAGAACCAAGGTTCGTCTGCAACTGGTACAACTAGACACAATGGTCGCTCTGTAGGAATAAAAACATAACCTGTAAGATAATTTATGGAACTTGGTTTGAAAAAAATGAAACCGTCTAAACCCCTGTCTTCGACAAAAGATCGGATTTTTTCCACTCGTTCTTTATGTTTTTTTTCCGTAATTTTATATTTCATATACTATTCATTATAATATATCATTATAATAATTTATTTGAAATAAATATAATGAAAATAAAATGAGAAGAATAGTACTTCCGAATTAAGGATATAATCTAAAATTAAACTTGTTAGAAGGGGTCTAATTTTTTCTATATCGCTCCAGATACACTTACACGCTACTTCGAAGGTACTAAAAAAGAAAAAGATTTATTAAATTAGATAATTAATATTCGTTCTTTAGCTACTATAAGTATCTTAAACCCTATTTCTAACTTTTATTTGACTTTATTTGCCTCTGTCTTTTCTTTTATTGAATAAATAAGATCCAGTTTATCGTACAGGATATGTGTCCCTAACAAAAATGGAAAACCAATTGTTATTATATTTATAATTAGAAAACTGAAAGCGGCACCTAGTAGAATAGTTGTAGGGATGTCTGCTGGATCGAAAATCCATATAAGTATAAGAGAAAATAGCACTTGCCAACAGATATTACCTAGAATAAAAGTAATTATCCATTGATTTTGTTTATCTGTTTTTTCATGCAAATATTCTCTATTACGTATAAATTTACTCATTATAAATGCAATGAACATTGTTATAGGTATTGTGATAAAAAATATTCCACCACTAAGGGTGAAGTTTTCTCCAAATTGCTCAGTAATAGGAAGAGTAAAGTGTAAATCAGGCTCAGAAGTGAAACTTGTTAAAAACGCTAAAATATTTGTTCCATAATGTAAAAGAGATATAATGAGGGTGAGAATGCTGAAACTTATATAAAATTTCGTTCTTATGTCTAATCTTTTACTTCTCTCTTTTTCTACTGGAATTTCTTTATACTCAGATTCCACTTTCGATATATCAATTGGCTCACTCTCTTTTTCGTCATCTGGTATTTCTGGTAGTCTCATCTTTTTTTCTTTGGATGATGGAACTGGTACTTCTAATTCATTTATAGAAGGGGATATCTCTGGTACTTCTTCGTCTGTTGTTGGTAGTGAAGTATCACTCTTTCTTGTTGAAGGAACTGTTGTTGGTGCTGGACTTGGCGCTTTTTGTCTTTTTGAAGGAACAGGCAGTCCTTCTGGTAGGTCTTTACTTATTGGTGCCTCTCTCTCTCTTTCTTCTTCTCTACCGCAAATGGGACAGATTTTTGATGATACTGGTAATTCAGTTTCACAGTTAGGACAGATATATGTTTCTATCTCTTTTTCTTCTGTTTCCGGAAGTTCTATACCACAAAACAGGCATTCTTTTGTACCAACTATGTTTACATTGCCACAGCCTGGACATCTAATGAAGTCTTCATCACTCATTATCTAAAAGATAATCATTGTATATTAAAAAAGTATCTGAAGATTTTGTGAGTACCAAAAAAAAAGATTTAAGAGTGGTTTTTGGCATCTCTGAATAACTTCTTGAATAATTTCTGTTGTTCTTCTGGTGGTTCCATTATCTCATCAAGTTCTTCTAATAACTTCTTCTGATCTCTAGTGAGTTTATCTGGGATATTAATTCGGACGATTAAATGAAAATCCCCATAATTTGGTCCATAACGGGTTTGTCTTTGGACACCTTTTCTTCTTAATCGTAAGATTTTTCCATCTGTAATTCCTTTGGGAATTTTTACTTTCTCTTTACCATAAGGGGTAGGAATGGTCATTTGTCCTCCAAGAACAGCCATGGGATAAGGTACTTGTATCTCAGCAGCCAAATCATCTCCTCTTCGCTTATAGAACGGATGTTCACCAACAATGATTCTGATAAGCAAATCGCCTCTTGGTCCGCCTCTACGCCCTTCTTGTCCCTTTCCTCGGATTCTAAGGCGATGGCCAGAATCAACACCAGCTGGGATATTCAGTTTAATTTTTTCATTTTCGTCAGAACGTCCAGAACCATTACATTCAGGGCAACGATCTTCAGGTGCAATGATTTCCCCTTTTCCTTGACATTGGCTACACGTTCGTTGAGAAATAAAACGACTGAAACCATATTGTTGGGTGACGCTTTCTACTCCTGAACCGCGACAATTTGGACATGTTTTGGGATTTTTACCTGATTTAGTACGAGATCCATTACATACAGGACATTCTTTTTTTATGGGGACATCAATGATTTTAGATGTCCCATAAATGGCTTCTTCAAAACTTATTTCGTAATCCATAATCAAGTCAGAACCTTTTTCAGGTCCTGTTGGACTCCTTCTCCTTCCTCCACCTCCAAAGAATGAACTAAACAAATCATCACCACCAAATATCTGTGAGATAAGATCTGACATTGTACCAAAATCTGTTGGGTCAACTCTTGCAAAGTCGGAATCAACACCTGCAAAACCATAACGGTCATAAGCTGCGCGTTTTTCACTATTTGAAAGTACTTCATATGCTTCGGTGGCTTCTTTAAACTTTTCAGCAGCATCTTTATCTTGGGTATTTCGATCTGGATGATATTTCATCGCTAGCTTACGATATGCTTTTCGAATTTCACTTTCAGACGCATCTTTTGAAACACCTAAAACTTCATAATAATCTCGCTTGTTATCTGACATCTATATCATCCTTTTTGTTTTTGATAAAAAAGAGGGGATATTAAATTTATCCTTTCTTCTGTAAAGAAGAAAGAAAAATGTTGTTGTTAATCTTCTTCATCTGCTGGTTCATAATCAACATCAATAACATTCTCTTCATCAAAGTCCTCGTCCTCATCAGATGTTGCACCACTTGGAGGAACACCACCTGGCGGAACACCACCTGGAGGAACACCACCTGGAGGAACACCACCTGGGGCTTGACCAGTTTGTTGATAGATCCTTTGAGAAATTTTAAACATGGCTTCAAGCAATTCATCTGTTTTCTTTTTAATTTTAGAGACGTCATCACTTTCTAGTACTTCTTGTAGTTCTTCTCGCTTCTTTTCGATATCCGTTCTTTCTTCTTCTTGAACTTTATCTCCTAACTCCTTAAGCGTATTCTCAGATGTATATATGGCTTGTTCGGCATTGTTTTTTGTCTCAATAAGTTCTCTCCTCTTTTCATCTTCTTCTTTGTATTTCTCTGCTTCTTGTTTCATGTTTTCAATTTCATTATCATCTAAATGAGAAGATTGAATAACGATACTTTGTTCTTTATTTGTACCTAAATCTTTAGCGGATACGTTGAGAATACCATTAGCATCAATATCAAATTTTACTTCTATTTGAGGAACACCTCTTGGTGCAGGGGGTATCCCAACAAGTTGGAAACGGCCTAAAGTTATATTGTCTTCTGCCATCGTTCTTTCTCCCTGTAATACATGAATTTCTACAGCTGGTTGATTATTAGCTGCAGTTGTAAATACCTTCTTCTTTGTTACAGGAATTGTTGTGTTTCTTTCAATTAATGGTGTCATGATACCACCGAGTGTTTCTACACCCAAAGTTAATGGGGTTACATCCAATAAGAGAATATCTTTGACATCTCCTGCTAGAACTGCAGCTTGGACTGCTGCACCTAAAGCCACAACTTCATCTGGCTGCACACCTTTTTCTGGTTCTTTACCAAATAAATCTTTAACAGTTTCTTGGATCATTGGCATACGTGTAGCTCCGCCAACTAGAATAACTTTGTCAATCTCATTTTTAGAGAGCCCAGAATCTTTTAAGGCTTGTTTTGCTGGTTCTATACACTTTTTAACTAAATCTTTTGACATATCTTCAAATTTAGCTCTGGTAACTGTTAAATCTAAATTCTTTGGTTGTTGGGTTTTGGGATCAAAAGTAATATAAGGTAAATTAATATTTGTTTGGACTTTTGACGTCAATTCTATCTTAGCTTGTTCTGCTGCATCCTTTAACCTTTGCACTGTTTTGGGGTCTCCGGATAAATCTATACCTTCTGATTTCTTGAATTCAGCAATCATCCAGTCGATAATCTTTTTATCCCAATCACTACCACCAAGCAGATTGTTACCACTTGTGGAAACGACTTTGAAAAAGCCATCATCTAATTCAAGAATACTTACATCAAAAGTTCCACCACCAAGATCCCAAACTAATACTGTTTCTTCTTCTTGTCTATGCAAACCATATGCTAAAGCAGAAGCTGTGGGTTCATTAACAATCCTAAGTACCTCTAAACCAGCAATCTCTCCTGCATCTTTTGTAGCTTGACGCTGAGAATCGCTAAAATAAGCTGGTACTGTAATAACTGCTTTATTAATCTGTTGTCCTAAATAATCTTCAGCATCTTTCTTAAGCTTAGAAAGGATCATAGCTGAAATTTCTTCTGGTCTGTATTCGTCATCACCAATTTTAGCCATATATTTTGTACCCATTTTTCTTTTAATTTCAATTACTGTGCGTTCTGCATTGGCTACAGCTTGTCTTTTGGCTTGAATCCCAACAACACGAGTGTCATCTTCGTTAAAGGACACCACACTAGGAGTAATTCTACCTCCTTCTGCGTTGGGTATGATTTCGGGTTTTCCTGCTTCCATATATGCAATTGCAGAATTGGTTGTACCTAAATCTATACCTACTACTAATTCTTTTTTGGTTGTTTCTTTCTTTTGACTCATTTTAATTACACCTTCACTTTTTGATTTTGATTTTTATTTTGATTTTCTTTTTGATTATTGTTCTGTTTCGTTGATTTTTTTGCAATAATTACCTTAGCTGGGCGAATAACTTTATCATCCATTTTAAATCCTTTTGTAAATAACTCAACAATTTGATTATCCTCATATTCGTCATTTTCAATAACATGAATAGCTTCATGGTATCGAGGATCGAATTTGCCTTTACTAGGGGCGATAATATCGATGTTTAAACTCTCAAATGTAAACTGCAAATTTTTGAATATCATCTTTAAACCCGCTACTATACTCTCTGGATCTGCGTTCTTATCCATAGAACCTAAAGCTCTTTCAAGATCATCATATAGGCTGAAAAATGTCTTCAATACCTGTATCTTCGTATTTCTGTTTGAGAATTCGATATCCTTAGAAACCTTTTTCTTATAATTCTCAAAATTAGCTTGAACTCTTTGTGAAGTGCCCAAATAGTCGTCTTTTTGTTCTTTGAGTTCAGTAATTTCTTTATGCATATGAATCATTTTATTGATTAAAGCATCTATACCTTGTTCATCGTGTATTTGTCTGAATTTATCTTCTAGAATTTCTTCTTCGGATTTTTCAGGTTTTATTTGCTCTTCTGTGCTTTCATTTTCTATTTGAACTTCTATCTCATTTTCTTCGGATTTTTCAGGTTTTATTTGCTCTTCTGTGCTTTCATTTTCTATTTGAACTTCTATCTCATTTTCTTCGGATTTTTTATCGTTCATCGTTATTTAAACCTCGAATCTGCTTCACTCATGTGAAATCGTTAATCATTGATATATAAATCTATGTATTACGCATAATTATTGCTGTATTAAGAATAAAAAATAGAAACAGCTGAAAATAATAGTTTGAACTGATAAGGTTTTTATAGACTTGGTAAAACAAAACTTTGACCAGAGCTCATAGACCAGTACAGAGCGATGTCATGGCTAGCAATGATGTGTTGGAGCTCTCTGGTCACTTAATAACGAGAGGTTATAATATGAAAGTTATAGTATTGACAGGATTACCACTATCAGGTAAAACCACCTATGCCAAAAAAATAGGTCCTAAATATGATATGCCCTTATACGAAACGGGAACTGAAGTTCTAGAAGAAGTTACAAGTAGAGGATTAGACTTTACTCCAGAAAATATTAAACGTGTAACTGATGACTGTAAAACTAAGAGTGATAGTTATTTTACAGAAAGATTAGTGAAGAAAGTTGATAAATTGGGTAAGGATATACCAGGTGTATTTATCTCGGGTATTCGTGCTGTTTCTGAAATAGAATTTTTAAAGAACCATTTTGGATTTGATAATGTTAAAATAATTGCTTTTCATGCATCAATGTCTACGCGTTTTTCGAGACTTTCTAACGTTGATAGGATGGAATCAACTGAAGGTGCCAAAGGAAAAGAAGATGAATTACTTAGAGATTTTGATAATTTCTCTGCAAGAAATAAAAAAGAATTAGGATATGGTGTTGGTGATGTTATTGCAATGTCTGACTATCTTATAAACACAGAAAGTAATCATTGGCCCTATGCATCAGTAACAAAAAATTTGCGTATATTTGAGATCTGTCTAAGAGAAATTTTAGACTTTTAATTTTCTTTTTTTTAACCAAATTTCTATTTTCAGAAGGTAAGCATGAAAATATTTGTAATTAGTATTAGTTGTAATTAGTATGATTTTAAATATCATCTAATGTTTTTTATTAGTATATCATTTGCTTGTTTTTTTGCAAATCCTTTAAAGCATTTACTCATCTGTTCTTGTTAGATTCCATAACTTATTAAGGACCAACACTAAAAAACTCTTATGGCACAGAATCCTTATGGAATTGATGGAGACGAAACGGATTTAAGACGAATTAAACTACAAATGCAAGCGTTAAATACGCAGTTACAACAATTACAACACAGAATATCATCACAATCTAGTAAAATAGAAGAATTAAATGAGCAGATAGAAGAATTACAGCAAATAATCCAGAAAAAGGATGAAACCATCAAGGAATATAAAAATGCCTTAAGGGAACAAGAAAACGTTTATGCATCTGCTCAAAAAAGATTCGAACAAGAAAAGGAAGGGTTCTTTAAAAAACTAAAAGATAAAGATCAAACTATTAATGATCTTGAAATTAGACAGGATGCACAATTACGAGAATTTGATCAAAAACGTATGAAAAAGTTAGAGGTCAATGATTATATTGATACTTTAATTGCTTATTACAAAAAACCTACAAGTGAAGAGTTTTTGGATTCATTAATTGCCCTTGTTAAGTATTGTTCGGATGAGGGCACACCCGAACAGAAAGTTCTAGGTAAAATAATTCAAACTAATCTTCCTGTTAAAAGTGATTATATATTAGAACAAGTAGCAATGGATGAAGGTAGAGTCAACCATATCCTTGAAACACTTAAAGAAAGAAATTTGATTAAGAAAGCGGGCCAAGGGTATCTTCCATTAACTTCAGACTTTGCAGATGTAACAACTGTTTCAGAAGAGTGGGCGGATTTTTCAGAAATAGAAGCTATAAAAAATCTCAAATCTCTAATTATGGTTGGTACGGAACATGAAACACTTTCTGAAGCTTTTGTAAGAGTTAGGGATTTACTGATGGAGAAAGGATTGCTTGCTCCTATGGATCTCCATCGTTTCAGTACAATAATAAACAATCTAAAAAGACGATCAATGGATCCAAATGAACTAATTGAAGTAGTTGAACAAATCGAATCAAAAATTAATAGCTGACATTTAGACCGAATAATCCCCTAAATCCTAATGCTATTGGTTCATAATCAGCTTTAATTATATAATCTACATCTTCATGTTTAAGTGAATGTTTAGAGGCTGAGGCTGAGTCAAATTTTATTTGTCCTTTAATGATTTTTAGTTGTTTCCCGATTTCTATATCATGAATAGAAACATCTTGATTTAGGAAAAGTGCAATCTTATCACAGTAAATTGGATTGGTAAGATAGATAACAATCTCTCTTTTTTTGTTACTCACAATTTTTTCACTATCATAAATATAAAACCAATCATTGAACATTTCGCTTAAGTTATTGATATTTTGATATGTGTTGTATTCTACCACTTGTTCTTTTCCTTTCTTTTTCGAGCACGGAATATTGCTGAATTCTTTTTCTTTGAGAAATAAAAAGGCTGTTTCTACTTGTGGAGGAATCCTTTCTTGTTTGTGATATGAAAGTACAATTGATAATTCTATAATATCCATGATAAGTCTTGATGCATCCATGTAAATAGCCATATACAGGGCTTGTCTAAGAAGCAAACTTGAAGCTTTTATTTGACCTGTTTGAAGGAATATGTATCCTAATTGAGTAAGGAGTGAAATATCTTCTATATCATTAATAGCTGCTTTTTCATCAATTAAGCCTGATTCTATTACAGTAGATGCAACAATTATGATTCGGGTAAGCTTGGAAATATCTGGTCTTTTTTGTTGTTCACAGAGAAAAAGAAATTTTTCTGTATAGTAGCTTTGCAATCTTTCATGATTATTAGTGATAAGTAAAAAAATCATGCGTATAAATTGAAGATCCATGAAAATATCTGTAGAGACGTTAGGTTCTAGAAGCATTATTTCTGTTAAAGTGTTCAAGTTTTTCTCTAGATCTTTGAGTTGCAGTTGCATAAAGTTGATAATGCAAAGAAGATAAAGAATTCTCGATTTTAACCTCGTTGCTAATTTTTGAATGAATGAATCTTTTTCTCGTAGAGAGATTCGAATCTGCAAAGAAAGATCAGTAAGTGTTGCATATATCTCATTGAATTCATAGTTTAAGCCTACTATATTTTCGTTTTGTATTTCTTTCAAGTAATCCGGAAATTCAAATTCGATTTCATTCATAAATTCTATTAGTTTATTTTCTTCTTCTGAAAGATAAACTTCATCTCTCTGTTCTAATTCATATGATGAACTTTTATTCTCATGAAGTACATCTATTGCATATTCTTGTATCTTTTTAATTCGAGTGACTGGATCAAATCTATCTTGACTATTAACAGAATGGCGAATTTCATCTGATAAAATATTATCGTATATTTTGTCTAAAAAAATCAAATCTTGATTATTAACTCTCTCTTTAAGATATACAATAAATGAAGATCCAATCATGGCATTAATATTAAGTTTTTCACAGGTTTGAATTAAATCTAAATCACTACTGACAATTGTACCATTATTATTCATGGCTAAGGTAATATTAGAGAGGTCATTAAATTGTGGAAGTTTATCATTTTGCGTTTTCTCTAATTTTTTCTTCAGAAGACGAATATTTCGATTATCGGTGTCTATAATTTGAACTTCAGGTTGTATACGTCTCCTTAGGTACCACCGTAGTTCTTCAATAATATTGCTGGACATAACCAGTTGCATACCCATTCTTTGTATTAATGTGGAAAATTGGCTAAAAGAAGCAGGGTCTTTTTCGAAAGCACTAATCACAAAATTAGAATCAATAATAAAAATTGATTGTTGTGCACTAGACCGCATCAATTCTTCTCCTGTGTTTTTTTATTTTTTTTAATATTAGACAAATAGTTAACAATAGATAAAAGTTTAACTGAAACGAAGTTTTTTCAGTATGTTCAATTTCTTTATCAGGAGGCGATATGGTATTATTTGAAGATTCGATTATATAATCAAATATGTATTCATAATGCCACCTATATTCAAGAGGATCAAAGTAATTACTGATGTGTTGCTTTGCTGAAATAGAAAAACCAACCAGTTCACCTGTTGAGCTATAAGCTAACCAAGTACTAATATTATAAGTAAACTCTTGAACATGTGTTCTTTGGAAAACAGTTTGTGTATTGTTTTTTTGTATCCATATATTAAACTCACCTAAAAAGTAACGGATTGAATTATTCATTCGAAGTTCAAAATCAAAAGACATATCGCCGAGTGTAAAAAGGGTGTCTGTGGATGGACCAGTAAGCAAGAATTGGAATGGATCCATTTCATGTTCTAATTGTCCTAACAAACTCTGGACAAAGATAAGCATACCATCCCACTTATCCCATGTGGGAATAATCCAAGGCAATAAGTATTGCAGCAGTGTACTGCTAATTGGTGAAGATTTCGTATATTCTTTATTTTGCAAAAATAATTGATTATAATTAAGTTCTAATCCATTATTGTTTTTGTGTTCAAAGAGTAAACCCTGAGTATTATTTATGCTATTTATAGATTCTTTAAGGTTTTTTAAACTGTTATCCATGTTTTCATTAAAAATGATATGCTTATAATTGGCAAAACTATTTGAAATAAAGAAACTTTGGTTTTCATTAGAAATGTCTTTGTTAATCCTATTAATCTCTTTAAATCTAAAAGCCAATACACTTTCCTTGTCTTCATATTGGAAATTAATAGAAAAGGTTTTCATGAGTCCAGTTTGCTTATCCCATGTAACTCTAAATGAAAAGAATATTTCTGAAGCATACGTAATTGCCAATGAAAATTGCTTATGCCCGTCATTTAAAATATTAACTGACATATTATCAAGTAAGGCCAAACTTGCAAATTCTGCTTCATATCTGTTTTTATCTTTACCTAAAATGAAAGGAAGAAAGTTAAGAGATTCTAAACCTATCTCTTCCTCTAATAACTTTCCAAAATCAGGTCGAGTAATTGTTGAAAAAAGAAATGGCAATGGTAAACTTGTTCCTTTGGGAATAGCAACAGAAATGGTTTTATTAGAAACAGCTTGATAATTCTCATGTATTAATTGTCCTAATAACGGACTTGATGTGTTTAAAATAAGCGTTAATTGACGCGTTGTTGTAAGATAATTTTCAATGGAAAAAGTAGTTACATTCTGATTAATGTATCTACCAGCATCAATAAAGTAGATCTCTCGATTCTCATAATATTTGTTTTTTAGTAACACATTAAAAGATGAACCAATAAGGGATCCTTTAATGCCCAATCCATAGGTTGGAAACACCTGATCTATAGAATCTCCTTGAATGATTTCATAGGTGGCCTTATATCCATAATCAGTAAATGGGTCATCCAATAAAGAAGAAGAACTAAATGATTGACTTTCAGAAGGTATAATTGTCATTAGAAGACAAATAATTATAAGCTGGGTTACTAACTTATTCTTCATTATGTTCTCTCCTTTTTAGGATTTTTACGTTTTTATACGTTATTTTGTTTAAAGAAAGAGCAAATATTGATGGGATAATAAAAAAACGTGAAACAAAGATATGCAAGATAAGGCCAAACCCCATCCCTATTCCAAGTTGTTGGATGAAGGGAGAAGAAGAAAAGATGAGAGTGAAAAAAATACAAGTAAAGATAATTCCTGATCCAGAAATTTGTTTCATGCTGTTTTTAATTGATAATAGAATTAGCTCCTTTTTGTCTTCCTTTTCCTTTTCGTTAGAAAAAATGAATAAATCTAAACAGAAAATATCAAAATTAACCCAACAGGGGGGTAAAATTGCATATAAGAAAATAGGTACAATCCAGTAAATAGAATTTGTGAAAAAGAGATTGATAAAAAGTGCTAAAATCCCCATACTCGTACCAAGCGATAGATAAATGGTAAATAACTCACTTAATGCCATTGTACTATTTTTCAGATAAATAATCAATAAAAGAAAGATGGTTGCTGGGATTAATAGAATTAATAATATCAGTTCTTGTTGGATTTGATTCTTACTATCCACAAGATAGCTTGCATAACCTGTAACATATATTTTCCACTCTTCTAAACCTTCTTCATTTTTAAATTTCTGGATAAGCTGTCTAATAAATTCCACTTGTATGGAGAGCCTATCATCCCCCACTTCATACTGTGATTCTAAATAGGAAAATCCAGAATTGTCATTAATAACAAATGCCTTCATAGTTCGTTTAATTGCCTCTCTGATAAAATAGGCCTCATTATTGATAGACTGGTCATAGGGATTGCGTAAAGGATGGCTCAAACCAAAATGATATCCTATTGTTGTTTTGTTGATGATTTCATCGATGAGTCTTTTTATGTGATCAATTGTTTCATAATTCAATGTTCCGTTGTTGAACAAAAAGAATTCATCTTCCGGTAATTGATACGTAATAATTATTTGGCTTGCATATGTAGAACCATAATATTTATTGATGGCCTCATCACCTCTACCTGACAAATACTTTTCTGATGTTGGCAATCCATAATCAACTGATGAGAAGAAAAAAATTGATGTTCCCACAACACTAATCATAAAAGCTACTGATAATACTTTTATGGGATTTTGAATGCCGATTTTCATCTTTTGATAAAATTTTTCTTTGATTGTTCTTCTAAATTTCCATTTCTGAAACCACTCTCGACGTAAAAGAGCCAATATTGCAGGAACCAAAGTAATTGAAACAATCATAGCTGATAATACAGCTATAATCCCTGCTATCCCTATCCCCTTCATCTGTGGAATGGAGATGAAAAGTAAAGAAACAAATCCAATGGAAAGAATGAGAGAAGAAAAGAGAACTCTTTTCATTGTATATTTCAAAGTATCTCTGATACTTTCATGTTTTAACTTTTCTTTTTTTAGATTTCTCAAAAAATCTTCGATAAGAAAGAGGCTATAGAATGTTGTTGTACAAAAGAGCGTAACCGTTAAAATAATCGAACTCAGGTTAAATAGACTATGTATATGGTTATTCACAAAAAGAAAAAGAATTCTTGCAAGAGCTAATGCATTTGCTAAAACAAAAAGTAGCAGAAATATGAAAGTAGGTGAGTGATAAATGAGTAAAAGTATAATGATTACCAAGATAGTACTTATAATTAAAATTTGTCTGTTCTGGATTGTTAGATCTTTAATTAGTTCGTATAAAAAGGGATTGATGCCCGAAATGTAAATTTCAAGAAAGGAGATTTCATCATTAAAGAATTTAATGAGTTCAAAAATCTCATTGTAGAGTTTTTTCCCTTCGTTACTAGTGTAATCAACTGTAATGTAAAAAGTGCTTAAGATGGTATCAACAAGAGGATTATATCTATAATTAGTAAATTGTGACAGAAATAGTTCTACCATTTGTTGATTAAAACAAGGGAGAACAACTTCTTCTTTCAATAGAGGTAAGAGATATTTGTTTTTTGCCAGAATGTATCCATCAAGAGTCCCCTGAGCATAAACCTCTTCAATAAACTCTGCTGTACTAGTATCATTTTGATCATATAGAAAGACGGAACTGACTAAGTACGGATAAAAATCATCTATCCATAAACTCGTATTATAACCACTAGAGAGTTCTAAAGCAATTTCTTGTTCTAAATTATCTGTAGTTATGAAACTAAAAAAGGTATCATTATTGGCAATAAAACTTTTTAACAAAGTTAAAACCTCATTATCAGAGGAAGGGATAGACGAAGAAGAGATAATGCTATCAAGAAAATTATCAGCCAAATGGCTGATAAAAGAAGAGTACCACTCTATATACCGAGTGAGATTATGATTTTGTAAATAGTTGATAAAAAACACTTGATTCATTTCCAAGGTTTGGTTAGTTGCTTCATAAATGTCATTAGACGTATTATAATGTGAAAGCCAAATGGCTGAAAATCTTTCAGTTCCTCCCCATATTGAAGATACTAGACCATGAATAGTCTCAGTAACAAACCATTGGGATCGTAAAGATCGTCTTAACAAAGAATCTGCTTCATCAAAAAAAGAAGAATAAGGCTTCTTAGGAGAAAGGAAAGGTTCAATGTTTGAGTTGTTTAATATCATGTCGATGATATCTGTAATAATTTCTTTAATCTCAGAGGATAATATCGTACCATTTGTATTATGAATAAGAATTTGGAATGACGCAAGATAATCACTACCTTCTAATAATAATTCTTGACCATACTCTGCGTCGGTAGGTTTACTTAGTTGAAAAGACTTACTTCCATCAGTTAAATAAGAAGAGAAAAGCAATAATTGGTTTGCATTAACCGAAATGATGATTAACCAAAATAGAATGACAATGGTAGAAATGATTTTGGGTTTATTTCTGATAAAACTAGAGAAGTTCATACATTCGCCATCCATCTTATTATTTTCTACTTTTATAATTATTATAAACCTTCTTGCTATTTAATACCTACGAAATAAAGTTGCAAACTCTTACTTTTATTGGTTTTTTTTGTTTAAAGCGCATTTTATCTTGTTTTATATACATTAGAAAATAAGTGTTATTCAAAAACGTATAATGGATCACTAAACACATAAAAATCGAATAGTTCTTCCGCTCCGAATTAGAAATATTCTCCAGATAAATTTAGTCGTGCATTTTTTTCTGAGAATTCGAAAGTATTAATTATGTGAAAAAATCTTTTAGCTTGAACTCTATGAATGAGGAAGAAATTCAAGAAGAACTAGAAGAAGAACCTAAGCAAGCTGATATGGGTCCTACTATTATTAGTGAAAAGAAATTAAAAGAGTTGACTTCATCTGGAAAGCCTATTATTCTTCAAGCAATAGCATTAATGAAAAAGAACTTAGATGAAAACTTACGTCATCTGGAAAAACATTTTGAATATGTTCAATCTGTTAGAGATCGATTATTATCTGACATACGGAGTAAAAACCGTATTTTCATTTTAGCCAGCGGTCGGTCAGCTATGGTCGGACAAATGTTTCAGACAAGATTGGAGCATTTTGGAGTCGAATGCAGATTTCTAACCAATAGTCGGTCGGTTCCAAAAGTACGCGAAGGGGAAACAATATTGGTGGTTAGTGGATCAGGTACTACTCCTATTGTAAAAGCGATGTTAGAATCGTATCTTACTGTCAATCCTCATGTCATTGTTATAACCAGTTATCCTTTAAGTGTTATTGGCAGATTGGGAGATACCACTGTCAAACTAGTTGGTAGAACTAAAGAAGACTTAGTTAGACGCGATCAAGGGTTAGACAGTACCTTAGCTCCTGAAGGTACAATGTTTGAGGCTGCTGCTTTAACTTTTCTTGATGGTATCATCGCTGAACTTGCTGTTGCACTTCATCTAGGTAGTGATGACCTTTATGAGCAACACAATCAAGCGACTTAATTTTTTTCTTCTTTGCGATTTTTACTACCGATAAATTTAAATCAAATCAATAGTAAAAGTTTTCATAGTTTATATATCTTTATTTTCACGAAAAAGATATAAAGGAACAGAAAAAGAACATTATAATATATTGACGGTAGATACTATGGGTAAACAACTAACCATTAAAGATATTTTTAAAGTTGACGGGCAAGGCATCCCCTATGTTAAAATAGTTATTTACGGACCTTCTTTATCCGGCAAGACAAGTATGCTTACTGTTTATAACGTCCTTCGTAAGGTTGAGGATCCTGAAGCCATTTATTCCTCTCTTAAAAAAATTGATGACCCTAGTGGTCGTACTATTTTTTATGATCAAAGTACCTTTGAATTACCCAAGGGTCAAGGCGTTAGTGTCCCAAAATTACGTTACCAAGTTTGGACTGTCGCTGGTCAAAAGCGCCATTATATTCAACGTAAGGTTGTTTTAGAGGGTGCTGATGGTCTCATTTTCATGTTTGATCCTAGTAAAAATATGTGGAACGACAACGTTGAAAGTCTCGATGAACTTATTAAATTGAAGGGGGATATTCTTGGTAACGCATTACCATTTATTGTCGTTTTAAATAAGGTTGATTTACCTGCTGAAACCCGCACTGATACTGATAAATTCTTGGATCTTTTAGTCGAAAAAAATCTTGCAAAAAATAAAGGAGAGGCTTACATGAATGTTATTGAGACATCCTGTTTAAATGCCCGAAACGATCTTATGTCCTTACTCCGTAGTCCTGATATAAAATCGAAATTGGATGAATATGGTCGATTGAAGAAAGGAGCTCGTCCAAACAGCGTTCAAAAAGTATCCCAACCTATTGAGCAATTAACAAGAGAAATTATTGTTCATCGTATAAAAGATGCCAAAAATACTGCTTAACGTTATTAATATTTTATTAACTGCAGTCTATTTTTGATGAGTGAATCACCCATGCCTTTAGATACAGTATCAGCTCGTATAATAACTGCAATCAAAGAAAAGCAACCGATTAATTTTCATTTGCTTACTGATTATCAGAAACAAAAACTTAATGACATATTAGAGGCTAGTGATGTTACATTTGAACATTTTTGCGATAATTCTGTATTGGAAGATAAACAAATTGGTAAAATTCTTTTTTCTTTAATTGCAGGTGGTGTTGAACCTGCTTCTCTATTTCATCACCTTAGCTGGAGAAATTTCGAAATTCTTATTAATTTAATCTTTGATACCTTAGGTTTTAATGTTTTCAATAATTTCCGTTTCAAAGATGATATTACACGATATGAGATTGATGTCTTGGCTTTCAAATATCCTTATCTTTATTTAATAGATTGCAAATTCCATAAAAATCCCACTGCCAATCTTAGACGTGCAGCTGAAAAACAAAAAATACGTACAGACGCTCTATGGCAATCTTTTCCTGTAATTCATGATCAATTGATAAGAATTCTCTCTTTACCTAAACAAAAAGAAATTTTACTCTTACCTCTGATTATTTCTTGGCGCAGTTTTACAGTCAATATTCATCAAAAAGTACCTATTGTGCCTTATAGTCATTTAAGTGGTTTTGTTGATGAAGTTCCTACTTACAGGGATCGTTTTTATCTTCTTAGTGTCAAAATACTTGATTAGTATTTTTTTCATTCTTTTTATCCCTTTATAAACTCTTGCTTAGATTTTACGAAATTAATTTAAAGCTATATTGTTAAAATATAGCTAGTAAAAAAGAGCTGGTAAAATGGCCGTTGAAATTGATAGTCCTTTTCAGATTATTCGTAAAGTAGTTCAGAAATTCCTCGGTGAAATGAGAGTAGTTCGATCAAGTACTGAGGAACAAGCTAAAGCTAAGGCTGAGGAAATAAAGAGCAATTCTTTAGCTCCTGGAAAATCGCAGTATTCTGTCTCTGAAGTAGATAATATTGTTAGAGAGTTTAAGAAAAACTATGTTAATTTACTAAGGAATCTACATTTGCTGATTGTAACCGAAAGTACAACTAAAATTAGACAAGCTGTTGAACAAGGTTTTGTTAATGGGGGGCTTATTACTGAAGAAATGCTTGATCAGTTGGCAAAGTACAAAGAACGAGCTGAAAGGTTACCCGAGTTAGAAAAAAAATTAAAAGAACAAACTACCAGGAATAGAGAGATTGAAAACGAGTTTGCTAATTTAAAGAGTGAAAGTGAAAATCTAAAAACAACTGTTGCTGAAATGGAAGCCATCTTAAAAGAAAAAGATGCCAAAATAACTGAATTAATTGAAAGAACTTCAACTGTCGAAATAGATTCATCAGTTGTTGAAGAAAGAGATGAGTTGCTAAAAGAAAAAGAACGTACTATTCATAAATTGAATCTAGAAAAAAATAATATTCAATCCGAGTTAAGTCGGGTTAAAATAGAGAGAGATTCATTGGCTTCTCAGGTGAAAGACTTACAAACCAAAGTTAATTCTATAAGGGCTGAAGCTGTTTCTAAGGAAGATAAACTGTTTGAAGACCTTCAAAAACAACTAAACAAATCACGTTCTATTGTTTTTAATCTTCGTAACCAATTAGCTGAAAAAGAAGACACTGTTAGAAATCAAAAAATAGACATTCAAACCAAGTCTTCTCAAATAGAGTCATTGAAACAACAAAATGAGCAACAGAAAAAAGAAATCGAAGAATATATGGATACTACAAACCGGTTGAAAAATGAAATTAAATTATTGAAGCAAAAACTCGAAGAGGTAGAAGTTTCTTCTGCTGAACGCGCTGAATTAACCGAAGAAGAAACACGTCTTAAAGAAATAATTGAGGAAAAAGAAAGAGAAATAGTTAGTCTTCAATCTCAAATAGACACATATCAAACTCAAAATGAAAATATGAAGGTTGAGTTAAATGAGCGTGATACAGATATCGAGCGTTTAGCTGAGTCAATGATTGAGTTTCAGCAAGAAATAAGTGGAAAGCAACAAGAATTACATTCTCTAAAATCCCAATTGGACGAAATAATGCTTGAACTTGCAGAGAAAGAAGCTGTAATTAAAGAATTATCGGACTTTAAAGACCAGCATCAAGGAGAAAAACCGATTTATGAAGAGAAATTGGCTGAGAAGGAGCAAGAATTTGCTAAAATGAGAGAAGAATATGAATTAAGGTGCAAAGAATTAGAAACAGTAAAAAATACTGTTGAAATGATGGAAAAACAAGGAACAATATCTTCTGAGGAAAAATATGCTTATGAGCTAAAAGTGCAAAAATTGAAGAAAAATATAGATTACCTTAAGAAAACAATTAAATCCGTGGAATCATTCTTGAACACTGATCCTAAATATAGAATATTATATCTATTAAGTGATTTCAATAGACCACTATCTTTTGAGGAAATCCAAAATATACTAAAAATCGAAAATGAAGTATTGAGTAAATACCTTTTTGAACTAGATTACTTTGGATATGTAAAGAAATCTATAGAAGGAACAAAAACAATGGTTATCAATACAAGTCTTTTAACTCCACCCTTATCATATGAAGAAGAGGAACAATAGTGACTTGTATTTCATTCTCTTTAAATTTTTTAAAAATAATTGATTTATTTGTGATCTGAAATCCCTTGCAAATATACGTGTCTTTCTTTTGATTCAAAAATGGGCATGAGTATTGCATCTGTTAAAGTGCGTAAAGAATCATTAATGCGATAGTATGCTTTCCTATTAATGGTTCTTTTGTGTATTATATCTTTATCTGAAAGTTGAGATAAATGATATGCGATTGTTGTTTTTTGTAAATTCATATTTTCTATTAGGTCTTCGTAAGTAATTCCAAGATCTAAGGCAATAGATCTCATAGCTATTAGAGTTAATATGAAGTTTCTGCTATTATCGTCTTTAGAAACTATTTCCATGAACTCGTCGATTAGAGTATATCTGAAAAGTGCGCGGATATCTTCAACCATTCGACGATTACCATAATCCAGTGCATTAAAATAACATTCCTCACAAACCTTATTACACATTCTAATAGCATTTTTCAAACTTTTATTAGCACCATATGCGATAGATTCAATAACCTCTTCTGTAAAGGGCTGTAAAATCTTATTCCGATTAGATAGTTTAATTTTAAGCAGTGTCACTATTTCTTCATTTCCAAGTGGTTCAAGATATAATGCAGGCAATGAATGATTGAATAAGTCATAATCTGCATATACCACATGACTCTTTAATCTAGCCCAAGCTGTGGGGGTTAAAATGAATAATATTGGGAGATCTGGAAATTGATACTCAATTGATTGGCGAAAAGAAACAAAGAAATCAATCAAATAATCAGCGTGGTCAATAATCAAAATGGGAGTATTGTCCATGGTTTCAGCTATGGCAATTTTTTTTCTGAAATTTTGAATGGAAGCTGTTGGAAGATATTTATTGTCTTCAAATTCTACTAATTGGCTAGCATCTAACAGAATAAGATTAGATAATTCGTCATTTGAAGATTTTAGTAGATGGACTAAACTTGAAATAAGCGTTGATATACCGTTGTGAGAGGAACCAATTATGAATGCATCTAACAAATCTTCTTGTTCTTGGGAATTGATGAGTTGTCCGATAATGGTGGCAACTTTTCCAATACGTGGCTTAAGCAATTTTGCTTGTTTAATATCTTGAATGGACGTTTCACTAAAAGGATTACCATCAAACCCAAAAGCTATAAAAGGATCTTCCGGAAGATAAGGTGTCTCTTTGCCTTTTTCGTAAGCTGATAAGACAAACTCAGTGAATTCGTCCATTGTTAATCATATATCCGTATACATATACAGATAACATCGAACCTTTAAATCTTTTCGAATAGTTCAAATCATTCAAATTTTCGTATATTTGAGACCATTTAACCGACAATAATATAATAAAGAAAAAACTTCCTAAATTATTTCTATATTCGTCATGTTATTCTAAAAGAAATTTGTATATAAAGTCAACAATTTTAAACTCACTATTTGGTGATCTTGATTTTCTCCCATTTCAATTTTAAGTGCTAATTAGAATAGTAAATTTTACGCATTAATTACACGTTGTATCTTCTTTCAGGTATAGGATCTCATTAAGGGGAAGGCAACCCATTGTTCTCTTTTTTCGTTTTTGTTCTTGTTAATTCATTATATTAATAATTCAACAAAATTGTTTTAACAATAGCTTTATAGGTGAGTTAGAGTAATGTACACTAGATATAAACAATAGATACCAATTAGCTAGATAAAACTTATAAATGTATATACACAACGTACCTAGCCTTAAGGAAGATTATGATATGATTCGTAGAGACCAACTTGATGATCTAGAAGCACGGGCATTGTTAGATAATACAATGCGTCAAGCAGCAAAAATGTATGCTTTAGAGAGTGGTAAGCTTGTTCAGATCAATGAGGTTATTAGGTTACGAGAATTTTCTGCTCTATTAGGTTTGATAATAGCCTATAGTGCTGGTAGTTTTATGAGTTTAGATCGTTTTAAAATAGAAGATTTTCATCCTATTAGGTATAAGAGGATAATAAACAGGTTAAATTGTCAAAGTGGACAAATTCAAGGGGCTTTGATGATGGAATTACTGCGGATACGGGATAAAACAAAACTTAGTAAATATGATATTATAAGAAAAATCCAAAAGAAATATTTCAGTAATAAGCCTATTGGGACTAAAGATATAACAGAATCTTTGAATCGTATACTTCGAAAAACTTTTGATGAATATTTTTGGTTTGATGGAAGGTATTTCCGTAAGGGTAAATTTGATGTAAGGATTATCCAACTACCTCCAGAAACAAGATATGAAATAGGGAAAATAACTCTTGATAATGTAATTAAAATATAACCAGCAAAAAGGAATACTTTCTGAAAATTCTCTCATCTCTTTTATAAACTGGTCTAGAATTAAGCATATTTAATATAATACACTTTTTGCTTGTATATATTAAGATTAGAAAACCTATTAATTTAGGTGTTTAAATACTCACTAATGACAGAAAAATGGCGTTGTGTTGTTGAATCTTTAACTAAAAAAGGAAAAATAACTCCTGTTGATTTCAATTTTATCGATTATGAATCTGTTGTTGGTAAACCTGCGTTTTTGAATGCAGATTATTATTCTAAACTTATTAATAATGCTAAAAAATATGAGAAATATGCATTAACTGGGGGATTACTTGAACTAGAACATCCCTCTGGTGAGGATTATTCTGACAAAAATTTTTATGCTGTTTTTGGTGTGAACTCCCAAGATCTTCTTTTAGCTATATTACTAGGACAACGAGACGATGATACATATGAGTTAGTTGGTTTTAATCCAGAATTTTTACGATCACAAATAGAAAAAGACCCCAAAATTATTTTAAGAATAGCTGTGGCATTGGTTAAACGTCCTAATGATTGGAAAAAAGTTCAAATAATGGCCCGTGGCATTAAAAGTAAAAAATGATGAAATACGAGAAAGGTAAAATAATTTTCCTTTTTAAGAATAGATTTATTGCCCTCTCAGATATTCTAATCTTTGTGAAACAGCAAGTTTTGTAAGTTGTTGGATTGGTCTAACTATTAACCAAACAGAATCTGGACGTTTTGCGATACTGAGACGATTATTAACTAAATACTCTGAACGATTTGAAGAGTTGAGTATTTCAATTAGATCATTACGTGCATTTAAACAACTACCGGTCATTACATAATTAGCTGTTTGTTGTTCTGGGATTGCATCATGTTCAGCTAAAACTCTAATGAATGCTCTTTTATCTGTTCTTTGTTCAGAAGACAAATCTGATTTATTTATAAAGGCTACAACCGGTATCTTTTTCCCAAACTTCTCACCAACAAAATCTTTGGCCTCTCTAATCGTTTTAAGATTTTGATCCCATGCACTTTTTTCATAATTAAGTACCAATAAAACAGCATCAGCACCTTTCATTACTATCTCTCTTTGAACCTTATGTCTCTCTTCTCCTGGTATAGTCCAAATCTGATATCGTAACCTATCAAACTTCTTTCCTTTAAAAGGAGGAGTTTGAAAAACACCTTGATCAAAGAAAACTGTACGGCCAGACACATCTTGAATCTTTGTTAATGAAGAGACAATTGTATCGGGATTTTCCATCCTTCTCAACGCATTAAATACTGTAACCATACTTGTTTTACCAGCCATTGTGGGACCAAATAAAACGATTTTTAGATTTGGAACACCTTCGCGGTCCACTGAGAAAATATTACTTAAGTCTAAATCAGCACTCATAATGAATAATTTTTTCTAATCTTATATAAATATAACTTCTTAAGGACGACTGGATAGAAAAGAAAAGCTTATTTTCTTTTTACGTCTATACATATCGCTAGAAGTAAGAAAGACAGCCAAATTGTTATCCCTAATTGAAATGAGACAAAAGTTGTTGGAGTTGAGCAACCAACAAAAATCGTTGTTTTATTAGTTTCAATTGATCTTTCAGCATATTTGAACCTGACAGTAAATGAATAATAACCCGAAGGCTTATCGGATAAATCTATATTAGAACTTTGCCAGTTGTTAGTAATGGGGCTATAAGATAAAAGAATATAGTCATTTAAAGAATCATCATCTTCAAAATAAAGAAAAAGAGTTACTTCTGCTTTTTGGGCAAATAGTTCTCTAGAGATTAATTGTGTGTAAGACGCATTTACTGATACTGCATATATATGTGCTGTGTTTTCTAAGTATTCTGGTTCATCTATAGTTAACAAATGTTGAACGGATATTTCTTCTTCATATTTCTTCAATCCATAGACATTTTCTCCGTTAACTGAAACATGAATATTATATGTGCTTTCGTCAAAGGATTGTAAGGAGGCGTTAATATTCCATTTTAAATCAGAAGAATAGTTCATCAACATTTCAGTGTACAGTTTGTTTTCCCAACTGTCTATAAATTGTATAAAGACATCTAAATTATTGTCTGCAGTAATTTCTGTCCCGTTTGGATAAGAAATTTTAAGATCAAAAATCGAAAAGATCCATTCATTAGGTTCATATTTTAAGATATCATTTTGAAAATTAAGTGCAACTCCTGGAGATATTGAATAACTCAAATATTCATAATATCCTAAACCAAATTGTTCATTCCAAGAAACTCGAGGTATTTTATTTTCCATCAATGATCGAACAACATAAACTGTTTGAATGTTAGTTCCATTTATTGATTTAACAATGGTAGAGCTATCCTTGCTGTTGATTTCTTGTGTGATAGAAAATCCTGTTTGATTCTTAACTATGACCGATGTTCCTAAATAGTAATTTATTGGGGTATCAATTGAAAATATTACATTATCAGGAGCATTGTCCATCTTTGAGACGCTCATCCCATAGTATCTATGATGTGTTTCTTTCGAAACAGGATATGATTCACTTAACTGATAATCCATTATTTTAAAATCTATATTGTCGAATCCATATATCCCTGTATCAATACTTGGTTCATCAATTGTTAAAGCTGTTATCCAATTCAAGTATAATTGATTAAAACTGATAGTGTGTCCATTGTTATTTAAAGAATGTCCAATACCTTCTGCCCCTACAAAAGTATTAGATACAATATCTTTAACTGTGTTTGCCCCATATTTTTCTGCTATGTAAAACATGAAAAGATAAGCTCCGCCATAGTCTATCGTGACATCATACCCGCTTTCAGAATAATAATTCCAGAAAAGTAGTGAATCTTGTGAATTATACTTGAAATTGTTTGTAAAGGGAGTTAAATTTGAGTTACTTAAATATCCTGTAACATAGGTTGCTAATTCTGCACATCCCTCATCAACAAACCATAATTCATATGGGTCATGATTAAAGTGAATAAGATGCTGGAATTCATGCGTCAATACAGAAAACCGTTGGTTTCCAGTTAAATAGTCGAAATTTACATGAACCAGCTCTCTTTCATTTGAATAGGGATTACTATTTGTTCTTGCATATTCGTGAGTGGGATCAAAATAACCTGCCACGTCTCCATCTAATGAAATTAGGAAAATAGTAACTCGTGGATCTCCATCTATATCCCCTAAATAACCATCTGGATGACCAAAGTATTGTATGTTCATAGGATAAATATTTGTTTCAAAATGATCCCGGTATGTTTCTGCTTTGCTTTTAGCTCCTGAAAACCCAGCTGAATCTATATTTTTTGTCGCAACATAAACATAGGAAAAATCTCCTATCGCTAGTAATTGTGCTTGAACTTTAATATAATTATAAGAAGTAGTTGTAAATGATTCTATCGTCCAAAAATCTATTGTTTGGTACAGTTCGTCACTTTTTTTTATTAGTGTCTCTGGGCTTGAGGTACTTGGAAGTTTGTTTTGCTTCTTTAAACTATCCATTCTTTTATTGACTTGAGCTTTGAGAATCTGTGTTGGGTTGGAAGGATCTAATTCATACAAGTCTTGGACAAGAGAGTTGCTAGTGTTCATCTCTTCTGTTCTGTCAAGATTCACATAAGTGTTTGTATTTGCTGAATTTAGTCCAGCTGACATAATACATATGCCAATGATTAAGGTCAATATTACATTCTTGTCCATTTTTCTCTAATCAAGGTAAAACCCTAAGCGCTTATAATGTTTGTCTAGTATCAACTCTTGAACAAAAATAATTATCACACATGATTATCTTTACCATTTTTTAAAAATATGATTGAAGAAAATCTATCCTGATGGAGAATAGTAGAAGTTTGTTTGCAGACCTACTATTGTTGTTACGATTACATTAACTAAGAGCAAGGACAAAGAAAGTAACATGAGTTTTGTTGAAAAAATTTCTTTTCTTGCTGTTTTTTTTGCTTTTTCCATTTCTTTTCCCCAATATGTGTTTTCATCACGTTTAAACTCCCAATACTCTTGGTAATCTTCTTCATCCGCATCTGGATCACAAATGACTTTGATTTCATCTTTCATCAATTTATTCTCGTGATTTTTAGCTTCAGCTTTAATTGATAATGCAATTAAATTCTGAGGAGGTGATTTGAAGATTTTAGGTACAACATGGACATTATCTTTTCCCTTTTTTGATTTAACTTTTTTATGGTTAACAAAAATCTCAATACTATTTTCTTGGACAAATTTTGGGTTATATTTTACGCTAATCTGGAAATTAGCAGGTATAACTGTTTGATCCTCAGGTTCATTTATACGTATTTTGGGTGGGGGATTGTATCTTGATAATCCTCCCATACATCCTCCAATGATTAAAATGATTCCAGGGATAGTTATCATGGACCACTCAAAAAATGCCCAAGGATTAAATTGGAAGAAATAAAGAAGAATACAAAAAATTGCATCTAAGAATAATATTATAGTCCCCCATTTGAGTACAAATAAACCATATGATCGCCATTTTTCTTTTCGAGATAGATTTAGATAGTCTGGTTTATCTTCCTCCCTATTTCCCTTGTTTTTCTTATTTTTCTTTAATGTATTCATACTTGAATGCCTCTATCAATCTGTGATGATGTATTTGAAAGATGTATATGAATAATAGATTAGAAGAATAGATAGATGAATGCCTAAAAACGCCCCTACCATTGGATTACTTTCGCCTTCTATTTCGATATTTCTAAATGCAGCGTAAACAAATAAAGCTCCACCACTAAATAGAAAAGTAACACTTAAAGCTAGTGCAGTCATCATTTTAATTACAATGAGATCAAACAAGGGATCTGGTTTTGGTTTTTTTTCCTTTTCTTTTTTATTATTCTGTTTCTTCATATTATCAATCCATTAGTCTCATATCCTAATATAGTGTATCGATATCTATATATTAAGGTCATGTTAATACAAGTGATCTCATAGTTCCTCATTTATCATCTTGTACTAAGATGATCTGTTTACCTTCTTTTTTGATTCTTATGTCTCTCTGTAATTTCAAGGAACTTATAATGTGTTTAGGTAATTGAATACTGCCATAGGTGTCAATGTACACATGATTAAGATCTTCTAATCTCTTTATTTTCTCAGTTGGCATGTAACCAGATATCCTTCCATCGACTATTTGTATTAAACGATCTGAATTTCTTGCTACCTCCATTTCATGTGTAACCATAATCGCTGTGATACCATATTCTTTGTTCAATCTTTTAAAGTAGTTCATAATCTCTTGAGTTGTAACTGAATCTAATTCTCCCGTTGGTTCATCAGCAAGTAATAATGATGGGTTATTAGCTAATGCAGTAGCTAAACCAGCTCTTTGCACTTGACCACCCGAAAGTTGAATTGGTTTATGATGTATTCTATTACCCAATCCTACTTCTTTAAGTAATTCTTTAGCTCTTGTTATTCTAGTTTCTCTTGGAAAACCAAGTAAGCGCATGGGTATTTCTACATTTTCAAGGATAGAGATCTCATAGATGAGATTCCTACTAGGTAGCTGCCACAAGGTTCCTACTCTTTTTCGCCTATATTCTGTACGTTCTTGATCGTTAAAATGATCTAATCGCAAATTACCAACTCTAACTGTCCCTGAACTGACGCTAGCCATACCTGCTAAGATCAGAAGAAGAGTTGTCTTTCCACTTCCAGATGGGCCAATAATAGAAATGAACTCGCCTTTTTTTACATCTAGTTCAATGCTACGTAATGCGGGGACATGTATATTTGTTTCTTTTGAGTGATAAATTTTTATTAAATCACGAATCTCAATAAACGAATCTTTACTCATCTTTACTCACCTTATCCACTCTGTCTTAATTCTGAACCTACCTCTTTCTTTGCGTGTTGTATAGAAGGTACTATTGCTCCAATCATCGTTGAAATTGAAAGAACCACCATAACTATAATTACTGTTATAAACGGATAAACCATTTGAAATGGCGGAACTGTCCGATTTACAGTTAGAATTATCATGAACATCCTGGAGGTTAATAATCCTCCAAAAAGACCAATAATAATTGAAAAAATTAATAGTAGTATATATTCAGCTAAAAATAATCGTATAAGCTGATTTGTTGTAATACCTATCGCTTTCATGGTGGCAACTTCTCTTGATTTTTCTATGAGTTGTATAGATGCAAATAAAGCTAGTATTATTGCATTTATAGTAAAGGACATGATAAGAGTAGAATTAATAGCAGAATAAAGGATAGATGATCTGGCTGTATTGGGTTTTACAAAAATTTGTTCATTAACATTTTGTATTTCTTTATTTCCAATAATACCAGCTATTTCGTCACTTATATTATCTATATCTGAATCTTCTGCTACATCTATGTAGAGATAGTCTATCACATCAAAAGAATACACTTCTATTTGATTCATAAATTCGAGATTGGTTATTAATTTGTAATTAATGCTTCTAACGTTGCCTGCATTTTCATCTTTTACTAATCTGGGCCAATAAGTAAATTTGTCTACTACTGTGACAGCTATTTCAGCGTAATAAAAAGGCGATCCTTGTGATGTACGTAATGATTCGTTATACGCTCTATATTTAATGGATATCTGATCATCAACGTCACGCTTTAAATCATTAAGAATTGTTTCTCCAGCAAGAACATATGTTTCATTTGTGAGTTTTGCTATTAGCTCTTTATGTGATTTTGCTGCAAAGTCATCCCTAAAATAGGCTGTTTGTGCATATTCTGAACTGTTAATAGCAAGAACACTATACGTTATACTATAATCCCCAGACACATCTTGGAGATTTACAAATCTTACATAAGCTGTAGAAGAAACACCTGAAATTTTTTCAATTTGATTTCTTAAATAAACATTTTCTTTTGGGAAATTTCTAACTACTATATCTGCTCCCAAATCATAATATGCACCATCATAATTGAATTTTTGATATGAAGCTGGTACTATGATGCAACTTATAACAATAGCAAATGATAAACAAAGTATGATAGAGGAACGAGAAAAACTGTGTTGATTTCTTAGAACTTGTTTAATACCTACAGTCACAACATTATTCTTGAGCTTTTCAGTTAATTTAATTAGTAATTTACCAAACCAAGGAAATAATCTTTGACTTACAAGGATTACACCAAACAGTATTAAAACAGCAGCTGGTATTCCAATGTACTTTGAAGTTGTTGCCCTAAATCCACTTAATGCAGGCAGCTTAAACAATACCCATATTATAACACCAGTCGAAAGTATCATGAAATCAACGAAGTAATAGTAATATTTAGGCAATTTTTTTTCAACTTGCCCATAATCTTCTACTTCTCTACTTTTTAGTAAAGTAAGTATGTTAAAGATTTGTATTAATAATATTGTTCCAATGCTTCCTAAAAGAGCAATTATTACTGATGTGATATTCAATTGTAATTGAATGATTTCTAATTTGAAAGTCATAAAACCAGAACTCTTTGATAATAGAAGTGCTAAAGGTATACTTAAAGTAATCCCTATTATCAAAGATAAGGAACCAAAAATAAAAGCTTCCAAAATAAGATAAGCAGCAATTTCTCTTTTTTTCGTACCTCGCTCAGATAAAATAGTTAACTGTCTATCTCTTTTTTTACGAACGAGATTGGCTGCATATACTGTTAATATAATTGTCAAAATTATTATCGGAGCTAAAAATGAATAAATAAAAATCTGATAGAGATTATATTCCTCTTGAAAACTTTCTATAGCATAAAGCAAGTAAGAGTTGATCTCAATTTGCGAATAAGAACCTAAAGTAAAGAATGAATCCTTCAATTCAAGAGTTATTTGTTTGAGTAATCTAATTTCGTCTCCAATATTAAACGAATCAATCAAAGAAACATCGTAGAACAGGTCTAAATACAAACTAGCTACTGAACTTGTGAGAGCTATATTGCCAAGTATGTTGGCTGCAATTGGCCAATTTGCATATGCTACTCCACTAGCTGATAACTCAAAAAGACTTTCTAAAGGTATTTCCTTTTGTGATCTCAATATTTCATATGGTTCAATATCATCGATAAAAACTATACCTGAAACTGTTGCGTTGGTTTGGGCAGTAGGCATTGTAAGTGAGGCTTCTTTACTAAGTGAAACGGGTATATATAATGAAATAGTAGAATTTACATCAATATGAGAGTTATTATAAAAATCTGATGTTATAAGCAGTACAACTTCACCTAGGTTTGTTGCGGGTTTTCCTATGTGAATATTATTCTGAATAAAACTATCTAACCTTCCCCCTCCTCCTATTAAAGGCATATTAGGAAGTGAATACGATCCAGTTGAAGGATCTTTACTATAGGTAAAAGTACCACGTTTAAAAAATAGATCTTGTTGTAAAAATCTATCAGTGACATTCATTTTTTCTAATGCTAGCTCTCCAATTCTATTGATTAATTGATATTGAGACATTTGTTGGCGAATCATTGTATTTTCTATCTCAACTTGTATATATGTTCTCGATTCTTCTTCCATATAAAGATCAAACGCTTGATATTGGTAGGAATAAATGAAAAAAACATATTGGGAAATGATTGTAACTGCCAGAGTTACTCCGATACAAGTAATCAGACCATATTTCCAGCCTGCTTTGAATAAAGGTTTGAATATATGTAATCCTGGGATGAACAATAGAAGGAAAATATCTATTAATATTGGAAAAACGATAATCCAAGAAAAAAGAATGGCAATTACACTATAAAAATAATGTTTAATTCTATTGTTATTATCCATTGAATTAATGATATTGGTTGTTTTTTTGAGAGTAACACGTGTTATGATAAATATGTTTTGTCTTATTTGTCTCTCTCTCTTAATTTGTTCAACATTATCACTCATATTATGTTCAGTAGCAGAAATATCTATAAATATTATGTTGGAATAAAATAAAATGGTTTGATTACGGATAAAACCCATCTTTATTTTAGTTATTTGCTTAAATCAAAGATGACAAAGTATAAATTCAATCTATTCTTACGACAACAATAACTAATAAATATTAGTTGCATTAATACATGATGTGAATATTATGAGCCCAGTAGCAGAAATGACACGTGCTGTCGGTGTTGATTTAGGTACTAGTACCATTAAATTAATTTCAGGGGAAAAAATGTTTAAACTACCTTCAGTTATTGGTACACCTAACCCTGGATGGGGTGGCATGTCTCAAGATAAAACATGGCAAAATAATTTGATTATTGAAGATGTTAATAAAAGTGAATTATATATTGGCGAATTAGCAAGGCTTCAAAGTGAAATAAGAAAACCTTTAGCATCTGAAGGCAAAATGAAATCTATTGATAACAGCCTTTTGGCTCTTAAAGCTGCTCTAAGTTTGACAATGGAATCTACTTATGAACAATTTATAGTCGCAACTGGTGTTCCAATTGCCACAGGAATTGAGGAAAGCAAAATGCTTAGTAAGGGATTAAAAGGCACGCATGAGATCAAGGTTAGAAATGATGCCACAGGTGAAACTAAGAATCTAAAAATCTTAATTGAACAAGCTTATGTCTTACCTGAACCCTATGGTACCTACTACACCACATTAAAGGATTTAGGTGTTAAGTCCGCAGTTGATTCTGTAATCGTTGATATTGGACATGGTACTACAGATCTATTATGCATGTATAAGGGAAATATGATGAGAGCTGCATCTGGCTCTTTAGAAGAAGCAACTGACAGTTTAACCAATGCTTTAGCAAGAGCAATACAAGAGAAAACAGGTAAGATAATTAGGCCTTTTGATTTAATGAAGGCTATAGAAGAAGGAAAACGTCAAGTTTTAGTTACAGGTAAGGCTTTAGATATTGGTTCTGCTATTGATCAAGCCGTTGCGTCGATTTCTGAAGTAATAATTGATGAAACGAACCGTTTACTTAACAATTTACCACCAGATGCGTGGATTGAGAAAGTCATTGTTTGTGGTGGTGGCGCATATATCTTTGGTTCATATCTCAAACAAGCTTTCTTCGAAGCAGATATCGTTAAATCAATTGAAGAAGTTATCATTCCAGAAAACTCTGTTATGTCAAACGCAAGAGGTTTTGAGCAAATAGCAAATGCCAAACTAAAAAAGAAATAAAAATATCCTTTTTTTCTTCTCATTTTTTTATTCCATTTGGTTCTTTTTCCTCTCAAGAAACAAGACGTATTGAGGTCCAAATGCCATGTAAATTAACATCCATACAGATAATACATAGCCTGGATATTTCATCAAATCAAATGGTAACACTGCAATTGATAGAATAATTATTGTGGTAGAGATAACCCAGAACAAATCAAATGCCTTCCAATCTCCTTTAAATGAAGGAAACGGCGTTTTCGTTATCATAAATATTGCAACAGCTAGTGTTGTAACTAAGATGGCCCATTCAGGTGTTTCCTCTAAAATTATAAGAGAACCTATTACCATGGCTGCAAATGGTGAAGGAACCCCCTCAAAATAAAGGGTAAAAAGAGGATCTCTTTTTGTAAATCTATATAAGCGATATATGGCTGCAATAAAGTAGATTAAACCTGACATTATCCCTGCAACCACATGAAAGTTTTTTATATAAAAACCAAGAAATATCGAAGGGAGTAAAGCAAAAGTAACTGCATCTACAATTGTATCAATGTCAACAGCTAAAATCTCTGACAATCCACTTATTCTAGCTAGTTTTCCATCAGTAAAATCTAAGATACAACAAACAGCGAGAACTTTAGGAAACCATACTATATAATTTGTAAACGATTTAAACATGTATATTATGCTAAATATTGCCAATAAAAAGCTAGAAAGGGTCATTAAATTAGCTACTATCCAGCATATATACTTTATTATTTTATTTTCCAAAACGATTTTAAATTTCATGATAATAGGCCTCGAAAATTAATTGAAAGTTGCAAGTAATGTTATTCCAGCGCGTACTGATTGATATTCTTTTACTTGAATGGAGATATTTCTTTCCGTTTCTATTTCTAAGTGAGTTATGGATCCAAAACGGATATGACCAATACTTGCACTTTGTTCAACTGTGTCATCAAAACTTACATATGCTATTGTTCTTCTTGCAAAAATGCCAGAAACTTGAATTACTTTGATCACCAGTGGTATTTTGTCATTACGTATTATGATTGTATTCCGTTGATTCTTCTTCGCATAATTGGGGAAGTAGACTGGCCAGTGACTTCCTTTCTGGAAGTGCACTCCAGATACTTTTCCATTAATTGGACTTCTTGTCATGTGAACATCAAAAGGAGACATTCTTATAGTTAATTTCCATGTTTTTCCTTCTTTTGTGATGTCTGTTACGATTCCATCAGCAGGAGAAATAATTCCTTTATTATTTATCGTTAAATCTCTTATAGGATCTCTAAATGTCCATATTATGAAGAAACTAAATATAATTATTGCTACTAATCCTAAACTGATTAACCAATATATTTTATTTAAGTATAATATTATTAGAATTGCGATGCTAGCTAAAACCATATCAATTGCTAACATAATAAGGATATAATTAATTGTGTCTTTTGCAATTGACATGTTATGTCTCCAGAAGATTGATCCACTCATATAAGAATCTTGTAACTTTCATCAAAACGTGAAAATATACACTTAAAAAATTATTGGATGAATTGTGAAAGAAAAAAATGAAAAATGAAAAAATAAAATGAAAAAATAAAATGAAAAAAAATTATCTTTTTTTACGTCTTATTTGTTTTGCTAATACTGATATTGCAGCTAATCCAATGAAGAGTCCAATTGAGCCAAAATGTGTTTCTTTAGGTTCTTCACCTACTTTGATGATATATCTGACATCTAATTTATTTCCAGTAATGTCAGTTGCGGTTATATCTAAGATATTGGATCCGTCAATTAGGTCTTTTTTAAATATTGAAACTACACGTGTTTGTGATGTTACTTTAGTAACTGTTAAACTTTCTTCGTTCAATGTTGCTTTGACAGAAGCCAATCCCATATCATCAAAAATGGTAAATTCAATTGTAGCTAAGTCTGTAGCAGTATTGTTCTCGAATCCTTCAGTATATGAAACGCTAGGTGCTGTAGTATCATACATGAATTTAGCCAAGTATTTATCATCCTCAGTTATAACTTCAAAAGTATAATAACCATCTTGTTCATATATTAAGGAATAACTATATTGTCCAGTTGAATCTTCAGTTAGATCTACATTAGTGGTAGTTGTGGTTCCTGTTCCATCAGTAACATGCACATATGCTTGATAAAATATCTCTGGGGGATTAAATGTAATATTAAAATCTACTCCCGTACTGGTTTCTATATAGGTTCCTGTTGTCCTATTGTTAGCTGTTAACCAATTAAATGTTTGTAGACCAAATAAATCGTTCTGAGTTCCCGGATTATTGTCATTGATGAAACCCGCAGTATCTATGTGGAAGTTGGTAGTTGATATGACAACCCTTGATCCTATTGGACTTTCCCAGGCCGATGCAACTGGTTTTCCATCCCATGAAGAGAGCACAGTACTGTTACCTGTTTCATCAAGAAAAGTACCATAGTGATCTATTTTTGTAACACCTTCAGTAATCGCATGAATATTAGTGGTGCTAGCGGTAACAACATCCATATCTGTTGAATAGTACGAATCTGATACACTCACCCCATAGGGTTTTAATAATTCATTTGTCATTGAAATATTATTTCCAAATACAAGACCATAGTCAGTATTATAATATTTACCAAGTAGATTAACGTATAAACCTCCTCCATTTTCGACAAAGTTATGAATTGCATCTATTTCTGATTCTGTTAATGGATTATGCGTGTCTGAATAACTATTCGGAAAATTAGGGTATTGAAGATTAAACGGATCAGCAAACCATATCATATCATAACCATCTAATAAGTCTGAGGTAATAGTAGCACTTGTATAAGAGTTGACAGCTATACCTAGATCTTTTAAACCTTCAATGAAATGTCTATATTGACCCAAATAGTGATCGCTGCCCCAATTTGTATGCATCTTTGCATAAAAAACTTTTTTTATACCTCTGATAACTTCAAATTCTAGATGGGTCTCTGCAGTAACACCTGCAGCTGTTTCAAATGTAATAATACCCGAATATACACCTAACGCAATCTCACTAGGAACATCAATCACGAGTTCATAGTTTTTAGTCCAGTTGGGAGAAGCAGATGTGGTGTTAAGTAAGCTAACTATCTCGGTTATATTACCTGTCAAAACAGGAGGAAGATCTTCATCTGGTGTTGATGAAACAGATTGGACATATAGTTCTGCATGAAAACCTTGAGGTAGTGCATAGTATTCTTCTACCGGCATTTCAGGCACTGCCCACATTAGGACAGGAAAATCAGAACCATTAGTTGGTGCAGTTCTTACTGCGTGAAATGCGTCTCCAATATCAGCTAGTCCAGCACCAAAGGTAAGATAATTTTCATTTGGCTTTTGCGTAGCTGTAAGCATCATAGCAGCTTTTATTAAACCTGGATCGTAAGAAATTGTCTTTGCATTAAGTGCTTGTACTAATACATTCGTTGCACCAGCAATATGTGGTGAAGCCATTGATGTACCTTGAAGTGAAGCATATGCAGTAGACGAATCAATATAAGGTGCCCAAATATTTACACCTGGTGCTGCAATATCTGGTTTTGGAAAACCATCGGCAGAAGGACCTATAGAGCTGAAATAAGCTCGGCTATTCGTAAGACCCAATGCAGCAACCGCAATGCAATCTGCAGCGGTAGCTGGGGTTCCTACAGTGTAATACCCATTAGCTCCTGAATTACCAGCTGAAGAAGCCACAGTAATACCTGATTTAGTAGTCTCACGTATCACTCTTTCAAGCAAATCTTCTCCCTCTCTATCTCCGCCACCAATACTGAGATTAATGGCATCAACTTTATCAAGACTAATGGCATAATCAAATGAAGCTACTAGTCCGGGGTTGGTTATTACATCACGTGTACTTCCATCACCTCGCCCAACTCTGCCAACAATAATCTCAGCTGATGGTGCCATACCTATGTAATCGGAATTTGCTTTTCCGGCACCCGCTGCGGTTCCTGCAACGTGGGTTCCATGTCCTCCAATATCATCTATTGACGGATCATTTTCAGGATAACCATATTGTGACAAGATAAAAGATTTACTGTCTGCTGTGTTAATTCTGTCCCCAAAATCAACATGATCTTGATTAATCCCTGTGTCAATAATCATAATAATTGTGTTTTTTCCATTATACCCTTCATCCCAAAGACCACTAACGTTGATAGCACCTGCTGTATTCACAGTATGCTTTATGCCTTCAGGAGTGGATAGTGTGTATATTGGTTCTTGAATTGGTTTAAGGGTTTCAAAACGTGTGTTTGTGACATCAATTACCTTTTCAACTCCAGGAATGCTTTGTAATTCTTCCTTCTTACTCAACATCTCATCGACAAAGACCATTTTTACATTATGAAAAACATGCTTTGGTTCGTTATTAATGAGAAATTCATTTAAATATTCATTTGATGTGAAATGAATAACAAAATTCCTTTCACTATCAATAAAGGGTTGAGAGAGATCTCTATTTAAACTATTATCGTGTTGTTCAACAATAACTGTCGCCTTTGGTGTGGGACCTAATCTCATCCCCATTTGTAAGGCAAAAATTGACAGCAATATGAAACCTAACACTAATTTCGTACTTCGGTTCATAGACACGTCTTAGTTCATCCATTCATAAATTTTTTCTAGTGGTGTTTTATTAATTATTTCAGCTTTTTATAGCGCATTTCATGGTAAACATTTAATTAGGCTGACAAAAAACAGAAGATAGAGATAAATAACATGGGTTTATCATAAACACATAGGACAATGAATGATTTGGGAATAGAATAACAATGAATAATCTGGGAATAGAATCTTATGGTATATATATACCAATATATCGGATTTCAATTGAAGAGATTGCAAAAATATGGGATGAAGATGCAACAGAGTTGAAATCCCAATTACAAGTATTTAGTAAATCAGTACCCGCAAATGATGAAGATGTTGTAACCATGGCAGTAGAAGCAACAAAAAATGCAATTAGCATTTGGTCTGGTGATTCCAAAGATATTGGAGCTCTTTATGCTGGGAGTGAATCTCATCCTTATGCAGTAAAACCAACAGCTACTATTGTTGGTGCTGCTATTGATGCTGAACCAACTTATACTGCTGCAGACTTAGAATTTGCTTGTAAAGCTGGAACTGCAGGTATACAGATGTGTATTGGTCTAATTGCGTCCAACATAATTAAGAAGGGAATAGCTATTGGAGCTGACAGTAGTCAAGCAAAACCAAGTGATCCTTTGGAATATACTGCTGGTGCGGGTGCTGCTGCCTTCATTATTGGTAAAGACAAAGTAATTGCCAATCTAGATGGGACATATTCGGTGACAACTGATACCCCCGATTTTTGGAGAAGAGAAGAAGCTGCCTATCCATCTCATGGTCAACGTTTTACAGGAAAACCAGCTTATTTTCGACATGTTATTGATGCTACAAAGGGTTTAATGGAAAAATTAAATAGTTCTCCTGATGATTATGATCATGTAACTTTTCATCAACCAAATGCAAAATTTCCTCTTGCAGTAGCCAAAATGTTAGGGTTTTCAAAGGAACAAATAATGGGCAGTTTGGCATGTCAATATATTGGTAATACATATTCTGGATCCTCTATGATAGGATTAGCAGCTATACTTGATGAAGCAAAACCAGGAGAAAAAGTATTGATGACTTCATATGGGAGTGGAGCGGGTAGTGATGCTTTTGCTTTTACAATTACTGATGAAATAGCTGAAATTACCTCGGAAAATACTGTTAAGAAGTATATAGAGAAAAAAAAAGAGATCACATATGGAGAATATGCAAAATTAAAAGGTATATTAAAGGTGTAATTGATGAACAAAGTATATGTTATAGGTTATGGTTTAACAACTTTTGGAGAACATTATGAGAAAGATGGAGCTGAGTTAGCAACAGAAGCTGTAAACTCTGCAATAGATGATAATAATATCTACAAAGAAGAAATAGACATGGCATATTTTGGTACAATTAACTCTCCCGCTGATTATATGTCTTCAGTCCAATTTCACGCTCTCAAAAATTGTGGTTTAAAGATACCCTCGATCAGAATAGAAGCTGGAAATGCAAGTGGAGCTGCTGCTTTTAAACAAGCCTATTATTCAGTTAAAGGTGCAGCCACTGATTTAATTGTGGTGATAGGTGTAGAAAAATTATCTGATTTTGTAAAACCCGAAATGATGGAAGAAATTGCAGCAAATACAATAGATTATCAATGGGAATATGAGATGGGGGCAACAGTAACGAGTCTCTATTCATTAATAACTCAAGCTCACATGGAAAAACATGGTACAACTATGGAAGAGTTGGCTGCAATCCCAAGTAAAAATCATGCGCATGGTGTGAATAATCCTAATGCCCAATTTCGTAGGGCTCTGTCAGCTGATAAATTCTTGAATGCAAAAAGAATAGCTGATCCAATAGGTAGATTTGATTTGGCAACACCATGTGATGGAGCTGTAGCTATCATTTTGGCATCTCAAGATTATGTTGAAAAAAACAATATAGAAAAAAAAGTGCCTGTGTTAGCGTCAACACAAGCATCTGATTATCTTGCATTACATGATAGAAAAAGATTAGATGAATTTATTGCAACTAAAATAGCTGCAGATAAAGCATATAAACAAGCTGAGATTGGTCCGACTAAAATATCGTTTGCTGAAGTGCATGATTCTTATCCAATAGGTGAAATTCTTTCTTTAGAAGATTTGGGGTTTTTTGATAAAGGACAAGCTGCAAAAGCAGCAATTAACGGTATTACTCATATTGGAGGAGAAAAACCAATTAACCCTAGTGGAGGATTAAAAGCACGTGGTGATCCTTATGGGGCAACGGGGTTGGCTCAAATAGTAGAAGTTGTCCAACAGCTACAAGGTAAGGCAGAAAAAAGGCAAATAGATGATGCAAAATATGGGTTAGCCCAAAATGTGTATGGAACAGGTGCAATGACATTTGTGCATATATTAGGTAAGGAGGAGATTCGATAATGAAACAACCACCAAAAATTTGGAGAGAGAGAAGACAAAGATATTTTATGGAAGGAATACGCTGTAATAAGTGTGGAAAAAAAACTTTCCCATCTGCAAGTTTCTGTCCAGAATGTGGAAGTGAAAATTTAACCCCCTATAAACTGGAAGAAAAAGGAAAAATACTCTATTTTACAATTAGCCGAATTAATACTCAAAATATAATTCGTGCTACATCTAGCATACTAGCTTTAATTGAATTAGATGATGGGTTAAAGATCACTGCACAAATAGTGGATATTGATCCTGATAATGTAAAAAGAGGGATGAGAGTTAAAAATGTGTTCCGAATATTGTCAAAAGATGAGAAAGATGGATTAATACAATATGGATTAAAATTTAGTCCAGTCTAATATTCATTATTGATTGGATCTTTAAGCCTTCTTTCTTTATTTTATCTTTTATAACTTGAATTTCTTGATTATACTCTTGCTGTATACCATGCTTGAAAGCATGGATTCCTCCTTGATGTAAATCATTGAGTACAATAATTCCCCAGCCACAACCATTCTTTTCTTCGTTACAATATTTGCAATACGAATTGTCTTTGGAAATTTCAACTTCAATATTGAGCTCTTGTAGCAAGTAATCAGGTATGTTATTTTGAACAGAAGAACTTTGATCACAGAAAGGACATTTTTCAGAGAACATATCACGAATTCTTCTTTTTGCTTCATCAAAAACAGAATTGAAAAAGTAACCTGTGGATGATTTTAATAACTCAGACATTGAAGTATCGGAAATTTCTGTAAGTTTTCCTATTTCTCCAATTTCATCAACATCAGCAATTTCTATCAAATTTTCAAATCCTTTAACGGTCGTCTTAATAACTATAGGGCTATCAAAAGTTTCACGAACTTTTGCGCTGTCATTTGGTATATATGGTTTGATATAATTTTCATTTTTATCTTCAGTAATAATGTTGAAAAATACTGCATTGATCATTTCAGGAAATTTGGCTTGTTTTAGACTATAATGATGTACAGCATAATCCATGAGTTTTGGATGAATTAGTTCGTCTTCTTCGTCGATTAAAAATATCATTATTACCTCATTTTTTGTTAAATTAACAGCAAGAGGAGGTAAGGTTGGTTTATCAAGATGTAATGTTTTTAGGATTCCCATACGTTTGGATGCCAAAATTGCTTCAATTTCCTTTACTGTATTTACAATATGTTCATCAATGATATTTTCTTGTGGTTCAGAAACCTCAAATCCTTGTTCTAAAATTGAATGAGCGAAATCATCATTCCAATAATTTTTCATCCATTCCCAGGGGATAAATATAACATTCTTCTTCTTATACCATAATTTGGTTTTTCTTGTTTCTCCATCATAGTAATAGAAAAGTGGATGATTACGAGAAGCTTTTTCCATTATAATAATAGGTACGGCTTTTAACCCTTGAAATTCTTTACAATTTTCTTCATCAACCCCCTCATGTAAAGCTTTAATGCAACTTAATAATTTTAAAGCGGGTTCCTGAAGTTTTTTTTCTATTTGATCATCACTTCCAGTAAAAGGATCACTAGCAGAGCCACTCCTAGCGCGAATACATAAAAGTAAATCATCTTTGTACGCACACATTATTACTCTTTTGTAACTTTCATAATAATCGACACCTTTAGTATAAATCTGACACATATTAACTCTGAACCCTTTATCTTGAAGAAAAGCTTCAATAAGATTCATGAAGTTCGATTTGAACAAACTCATAGCTTAATAATGTCTACATCAAAAATAAATGTTACCCTCGAAAATTTATTCCATAGGAAACAAACTAATAATATATTGAGCTATTCGTAAACTGTCTGATCTGTCTTCAGAAACATCTAGCTCAATTGAACTACAAACTACATGTGGATGTATCTGAAAAATGATTTCATTTTCTTCTGATATTCGTGTTGCAAAAGGATAAATTCTGCAAGCCAAAGGTTTGAATTGATGGATTTTGCACATTTTATCTTCTGTGAGAAATACACAATCATTTATGAACGGCTTTTTTCTCATAATATAGGCTTTAACAAATTTATCTCTAATATTTTTACTTTTAATCAGTACAGGACTGATCTCTTCAAGAATTTGATCAATATCAATTCCTAATTGTTGTATACGTGATATGTCTTTATCTGTTACTGGAATGCGATTAACTTCGCAACATAAAGCACAATTGGAACATTCAAAAGAGATATGTCTGAGAACTACAATCTGTCCATTTTTATTTAATTTAGCAAACGAAATATTAGCAATGTCTTGTTCCATTATAAAACAAAAAACCATTGTAAATATAAAGGCAATCATTAGTCACTGAACTACTCCACCCCAAGTGAGTGAGCATTCTGGCTAGGCAAGGTAAAATATCCGTGAATCGAATTTTTCGTTTTTTGGTAGAAACTATGGTTCGGCTTGGAGTAGGTTATAAAGCCAAGGATTTAAAGCTGAGGTTAAATCACGAATAATCATATCATTAATTGAAGCTGATTTTGCTGAACCACTTCGCCAAAAAATTGTGTACCCTTCACTTCTAGGCAAATAGACCTTTTGAACAATTAAGCTCCCTTCAGGATTCATGATGTCTCTTTTTAATAGTAAAGATGTAAAAGACTGTGTATTTTTTTCGGTTACTTCATGATATGCTGAATATACATGTGATAGTACCATACTATGTTGTTTTTCAGAAATATATAAACCAATTAGAAGTCCTTTATCATCTAAAAGCGTCAACCCATCAAAATCATTAGCCACAGCAAATTCTTCCAATAAACTATTAATCAGTGAAAACACAGGAAATATTCTAGTTAAACCTTTAGCCATGCTTACATAGATGCTTGATGGTGTGAATATGCTCGTGTAATGTATGTCATAAGCTAATTCATCGAAATGCTTAATTTTCTCTTTGATTTTTTCAACTAATATTGGTGCTTTGTGTTTAAGTATATAGGCTTTATCTTGGTCATATTTGTGGATTAATATAGATAGCTCTGGTGCCTCGTTAAGATATCTATATATGGAGAGGATTCTAATCAAGTAATCAATTGAGGTTTGATAATTGTCTTCATCTTGGATATCGACTACATAAAATACAATCTTTGCATTTGCAAAGTATAATTCAGGTTTTTCTAAGTAAGCATCGCGGAATGTTTTTTGTCCTCCCATATCAGTCACACGTAAAGGGATTCCAGCCAATTTAAGAACTTCTGGTTTGGCACCAAGAGTGGGAGAGGGACTACGATAGATGGCTTTAAGGCGATCAATTATACTGGTTTTACCTGCCTCAGATAATCCTGTAAAAATGATTTTACCATGTTGTTCCACCCCCTCTGCTCTGTTAATAATTATTTTAGATGCTATTGACCATTTTGTAGTAAGTTTTCTTGAAATTCCTAGATTTTTTTTCTTATCAACATCAGGCAAATCTTTAATCTTCTTAATTCCTTTTTCTTTCAATATAGATGCATAAGTTGGTCCAATGCCTCGTAATTTGGAAACATCTAAACGAACGACATCGATTAAACTAAGTTTTGAGAAATCTTCGATACCAGTTAGCAAGAATTTGATATTATCTGGAATCACTTTTACACACTCTATACTTATTCTAATATCATTAGACAAGTGTTATTTTAAGTATTATGCAATTCCCCAATAATTTAAATATACTGTATTATTTTTTGCATATGAAAGAAGAACAAAGGAATGGCGATTTAAGTTTTTGGAAGTCAAATTCTGTGACCAAAAATCTTCTCCTTTTGATATGGATTACTTATGGGTTTCTGACAATTGTAAATTTACTCTTTTTCACCCAAATTTCTAACTTATATGATGTATTGACTATCTCTAATGGATTGTTATATCTCGTAGCGCAGAGTGGGAAAAGAATATTTCAAGGTCATATATATTTGTTATTTACTGCTATAATTGTACATATTGATTTTCTGCATCTCTTTTCTAATTCTCTTTTCCTAGTTATTTATGGTCTAAGGGCAGAAGAAAGTATGTATAACAAGCATATTTGTTTGGTGTTTATACTTTCTGCATTTTTAGGAAATATATTTTCTTTAATTATTTTTAATCCAAATACTATAACTGCAGGTTCAAGTGGGGGTGTATTTGGGTTGTTAGGAGCTGATCTTATTTTGGGACATGAAGAAAATAATAGTAAATCTATATGGGTTTATATTGCCATAGGCTTTTTTTTTCTAATATTGTCCGCGGGACCCAATATCAATTTTTTCGCTCATTCAATAGGCATTATCATGGGCCTTTTTCTTACACGTTTTGTTTTTAAATCTCGGATTAACGATAAATAATCATTTTGAATAGAAATACTCCTCTAATTTTCTATTTTGTTTTGTATACTTTTGTTTTATGTTTTTAATGGTATTCCACGAGTGTCTAACATATAAGGGGAATTTTTTGTGTTTATTATAGTATGCTATAAGAAACTTTTTTGTATTGGGATCTGAGGGATACCCCGACCCTATTTTTCTCCCTAATTCTCTCTCTATTTTACGAATTGCTCTATCTCTTTCAACTTTTGCGATAATTGAAGCAGCTGAAACTACAGGATAATGCTTATCTGCACCATGTCTTGATATAATAGTTGAATTTGGACATGCTGCTTTAAATGGAATACCAAATCTCTCTTCTTTTACATCCGCAGCATCTATGTATATAGTCGATGGATTGACTTCCAAATCTTTTGCTAATTTTAACATCATTTTTTGTTCAATTATATTTAAAGAATGACGTTTCCTTAATTCATCAATATCTATTGCTGTGATGTGATGAGTTTTATATTTAAACGCAAGTTGACATAAAATATCATATAAATCATTTCTCTTTTTTTCAGATAAGAGTTTAGAGTCTTTAACACCTAAGTCTGTTAACTTTTTGGTGGTGGATTTTTCTATCGAATATGCACAAATAACTAAAGGGCCGATTACAGGACCTCTCCCTGCTTCGTCTATTCCCATGATAATCTCAGAACTCATTTTTCCACCTATTTTTCTAATGTTTCTATTGTTTTTAAAAGCTCGTAATAGGGAATGTTTGTTTTGATAGCCATAGGATCAAAATGGGTTCTAGTAACGATATGGTTTTTTTCTTTAATGGCATCTATCACGGTCTGAGTTCTAACTGAGTTCATCTTGAACATTTTAAATAGGTAAGGTAAGTGATAAAAAAGAAAAGGACCATTTACTTCTTCTTGAATTGTTTTAAGGATTTTAATCAATTGCTTATGGGAAGGTAGATTTAATTTGTCAATAATAGATAACATCTCCTTAATTGTTTTCTGGTCATGTAAACGTCCTAACCATAGAGGACCTACTTTTTCTAAATCCCTTTGACATTGAGGACATATAGTGGTATGGGTGTATTCTTTTAATTTATAACTTATATAGTATGAGCAATATTTACAAAAGAGTACAAAACCAATTAAATCTTGTTGCTTATTTGCTAATTGTTTATTTTTTAATAATTTAATATGTAATCTAAAAAAATGTTGATAACTTAATGAAATAAGGGGGTTAATTGCCATACCATGACGACCTGCTGATTTTAAGACAGTATAAAGTAATATTCTAACGGCAATTTCGTGGCACATATATGCATTAGTTGTCATTGAGCCATAGATTCTTAAACAAGATTTTTGATACTTACCACATAAAACTTGGTGATCTGTTGCAGTAACAAAAAGATATCCTTCTCTACCCTTTAGAAGACGAATAGACATTTCAAGAAATTCGATGGGAGAACCAAAGGGATCTAAATCTATTACATCTATCCCCTTACGATCTGGAAGATATGAAGTAATGAATTCTAGGGCTTCTGTATTTCTTACAACTACATTACGTTGAATATCCAGTAATTCAATGTTTTTCTCGATGTTTTGTATTGCTAGAGGATTTATATCACATAGGTGAATTTCCTTTACAAATTCTCGTGGAAGCTCATTAAGAATGCGATATGCTCTAACTCCACAACCAGCAAGAGGATCCAGCATTCGCATATTTTGTTTGTGATTTTCTCCTAGTGCAAATAAGTGTAAGAGACAAATATCTCTATTAATTGTCATCTTTTGGTTATAAAATACTGAAGAATCATATATATTTGGAGAATCAACAAATAACAAAAAGTCTGTTTCTCCTTCTTTAATTGTTTTCCATTTGTTATTCATTTGTTTTCCTCTTATACTATCAATCCTTTACCAACAGCAAAAGTTTCTGCACTTTTTTTGCGAGAAGCTTTGGGTTTATACATTTTGTTAAATCTAAATGAATCTCTAAGTTCAGTGATAAAGTCTTCAAAATCTCTCCCTTGAAATACCTTACAGACAAACGCCCCGTCACTATCTAATACTCTTTTTGCAATAAAAAGTGCTCGTTTGGCGAGCATAATCTGAATTGCTTGGTCTCTATCCCAATTTCCAGATATATTTGGCGCACAATCGCTTAATATGACATCTACCTTGCCATATTGCTCTTTTATAAGCGAAATAATCCCATCATTCATGATGTCAAATAAAACCGTTTCAATGTTGTTCTTCTCCCGAAATTTTGGAATATATGCCCTATCAATTGAAACTACTAAACCCGGATTCCCTACATATTCGGATGCTACTTGAGACCAACCACCTGGTGAACTCCCTAAGTCAACAACGAGTTGTCCCCGTTTGAAAATTTTGTATTTGTTAGTAATTTGCTTAAGCTTATATGCTGCTCGGGAACGGTATCCTTTATCTCTGGCTTTCTTATAATAATGATCTTCACGCAAAAAGAATCATCCTATAGTTCAATATACAAGAAAGATGAAAATAAGAATTTTATAAAACTATAGATTTTGTACCTTAAATTATCATTTTTGATAAAAAATAAAAAATGAACTAAGTGAGGAGTAGTAATGTAATTGGTTTAGGCTGTTTTTTTAACTTCCTCTTTTTCTTCACCATTTTCTTTTTCTTCTTCATCCTCTTCTTCTTCTTCATCCTCTTCTTCTCCTTCAAACTCATCATATTCGACAAATTTGAAAGGTTGAATGGATGAAGTGTCATCTTCTTCTAATAACCATTCGTTAAATGCTTGGCAAGAAACGGGATTGACTGGGTTACCAATTTCACATTCATGAACATGTGTGCACGTGAAACAAGGACAAGCTACCATGGTATCCCATGCTATATCTCTCTTCCGAGGAATTGTTAACACAAAATCTTTAACATTGCCAATTTTTATTGGAATTTTTAAAATTAAGTTGTTAAAGACTAGTTCATCTACTTTTAACTTGATATTTTCGTGGTCTCCTAACAGCTCTAATACCTCTCTGTAAAGCAACTGATTATTCTTCGTTCTACTTATCTGCTCTAAAATCTCTTCTCCAAGAGCTAAACTATAACTTCTCTCCGTCTTTATTCGTTGTAATGGTATCACAGGGATCACTCTTCTATCTGAATATAAATCGATATTGCTACTCATTATTGGATATCCGTTTAAATCTTTTAATGGCGCACTTTTCCTATTAAAATGTTATTTTAATGATATATAAATATTAACACAGTGCCAATATGTATTGGAAATATGTATCTATTTCACCAGGGGAATTGTGTTTATCGGTTTGTGAGCTTTTTTTTAAGCTGTTTTTTCCGTTTTAAGAATGTAAAAATCACTGAACAGAACATTACTAGTGGCAAGTAAAAAGAGTATTGTGCTGGTATTGAATCTTTCATTTGATGCTCATATGTAAGTTGTTCTTTTGACCAACCATAACTTGAAAGCGCCATTAATCCATATAAGCATGATTCTGCTGTGATGTTTCTTGAAACTTCATTCATTATGAAAATTTTTTCATCTAAAAATTCATCTAAAAGTATTTCAAGGCTTTGATTACCGACTGTGTTTAGTTTCATTAGATAAGATAACAAGGAGAAGTAATACTGATTGATAATTGAACCATGACTATTCTTATATGGTTTGATTAGTATTTTTAGGTCTTCGGTGGTAAAATCATTTATTATTTTATCATGTAATTGATAGCTATTGAAATCGACTGAAAACATTTCATCGGGAATTTTGACCGTTCGAGATACCCCTAAAGTGAAAAGAATGAGATTAAGAGAATAATATTCCCCAAAAAACACCATAGCAGAATGATTGTGCATATGATAGAATTTTTCTACTTTACTATCATAGAATTTATACAAAATGGTGTTTAACAAAGATTGTATGATCTTTATCAAATCAAAACCTGAAACAATTTTTAAATTGGTCATCAAAACAAATGTGGCAATTGACCATAATGCCAGTGATTGAACATCTAAATAACTGATATTGTTATTATTAGACTCAATGAAAAAACCCCATTGAGATGAACTCTCATAACTATAATAAGATTGACAAATCCCCCTCAAGAGGCCATATAGATCATCAACTAGTATGCTATACTCAGTACCTCGCAATAGATAGTATGTCTGGGTGACTGTATAAAAACCTAATAATTGATCAAATAAAGCAATTTTTTCAGAAGAATTATGGTACTCTCGAAATGTATTATCAATAACGAAACTTTGTACAGTATTGTATTCTTGATTAATGAGGGAATAATTTGAAATGTAGTTGGCTCTTGATTGCATTATATAAGAAAATAAGTTTAATATTTGTAATCTTGTTGTAGGGATTTTGTCTTCAAAATTGAATAGATGGCCTTCCATGTTTGTGAAATTATTTTGAATAATCTGTCTTGTTTGTTCAATAAGCTTCAATGTTGGGTCTTCTGGTTGGTGTTTTGGTTTGTATACAAGTGGAAAAGTTATTGTTGCGCAGATGATAAGACACACAATCACTAAAGCTACTATATTTTCCTTTAATCGCCATTTCAGTTTACGTTTTACATTCTTTCCTTCTTTTAAGCGTTTAACGTTATCCTTGGCTTCTATTAAGTACTCTTTAGTTTTCTGAATACTCGTATCAATTGACTTTTTTGCATCTGTTCCAGTCATGCTTATACCCTATACTAGTTCATTACTTATTTCTTTTATTTTGCTCAGAAATTGTTGATTTGGTTTTTCGTCGAATGCATGAATTCTTTCACTTAGTACGCCATAATTGGGTATTTCAAAAACAATATCAAAATTACTTTTTCCCAATTTGTGAAGTTTCTTTAGATTAGCATTAAATATTTCTTTGTCCCTTTCAACTCCTTCTGTGCCAATTTTGTTGATTAAAAGGATCATTTTTTCGGTTTCGTCTTTTAACATACCATAAATATTTGAGCATAATTCTTGTAATCCATTTACATCTGATGTAGATGGTGTGGTGACGACGATAATTATGTCCGATATCATTAGTGCATCAATCGAACGATAGAAGAAACCTGGAATTGTATCAAGAAACATATAATCATAATTATTCTTTGCGTGTTCTTGCAGATCATATAATTTACCTAGGAATTTAGTATCGTCTCGAGAGAGTTTATCTCTTTGATTTGAATGTTGCTTGAGAAATTCCATAGATGAAAGAATTAAATCCAGTTGTTTATCTTGGTTGAACTTGCAGTTAATTTTAACATTAGAAAAAGTTGCATTATCTAAGAGATAATCCGATAAATAATTTGTTGTATTTGCTACAAAATATGATTGGAAAGAAGGTGCTCGTAAATCATAATCAACAGCTAAAATGTCCTTTCCATCAATAGCCATTTTTCCAGCTAAATTAAGTAAAAACGTTGTTTTGCCTGTACCTCCCTTATAAGAATGCGTAGATATAGTTTTCATATTTCATCTTCCTCTATAAAATATTTGACTTCTGTGCCTGTTTTGCCCGGGTCATCTAAAGGAACTCTTTCTTTACCAAGTAAACCTGCTTCATGAAGTCTTGCAAGGTATCTTGATTCTAGATTATGTGATCTTCCTGTAACTTCAGCAACTTCAGTACATGTTGCAGATTCTAGTTTTTGTACAGCAAAATAAGTTTTATGTTGAGATTTGGGAACTTTCATGAGCAACTCTAAAACAGATTTTGGGGTATCGGCAGTTGGTCTTTCAGAAGCATTTATTGTGTCCATTTTATTTTCAATGTCTTTCAAACGGTCATCAATTCTTTCTAAAACATTAACAATTTTTGTTAAAAGTTTGTCACTCATTAATGCTAAATGAATTTAACATGTTATAAACATATCGCTATGTTGATATGTCTGTGTTGTTACCGACGATTGATATCTAACATATTTAAATAATTGAATAAACCATGGTAATACATGAATAAAAATGAACAACTAAAAGAAATAGCTAATATAATACTTGAATCAGATAAGATTACTTTTTTTACGGGTGCAGGTATATCAGTACCATCCGGAATTCCCGACTTTAGATCACCTACAGGATTATGGGCAAAATATGATCCAATGGAATATTGTAGTATGGTTGGTTTTAAAAAAAACCCAGATAAAGTATGGGCTTTTTTAACAGATTTATATGAAAAATACAAAGATTACACGCCAAATCAAGCACATTATGCCATAAAAAAAATTCAGGATATAAAAGGGTCTAATAATGTAATAGTGATAACTCAAAATATTGATACATTACATACAAAGGCTGGAACTGAATCTGTGTACGAAATTCATGGTTCACCTGAAATTGTCCATTGTGTTGAGTGTTCATTCGAGGAACCGTTGAATGAACACTATTTGAAAATGAAAAGCTGTCCAAGATGTCCAAACTGTAATGCTTTAATGAAACTAAAAATAATCATTTTCGGGGAACAATTAGATTTAACTGTATTTTCACAAGCAATGAACCATTCGCGAAGTAGCGAGATTGTTATAGGTGTGGGGACGTCTTTAGAAGTAATTCCTGCTGCCAATATATTTTTGTCTGCTCCACCATACACAAAAAAGGTTTTGTTTAATTTAGAACCCACTTTTTATGGTAAAAAACTAGATTATTTTGTCCGCGGTGATGTTATTGAAACTTTGCCTGAACTAGTTTCTATCATAAAAGAAATGGTTTGATTCTTTCAAATTGAGCGCATATAGCATTATTTGTTTTTTATCGAAAAAAAATGGTATATCATAATATCGATATGTTTATATATCCTTATGTTGATATGTTGTGTATGAACAAAAAAAGGACACGAAAACAACAAGTATTGTTTTTAATTGTGGTATTTATGATACCCCTATTTATGCACTCTGGATTGGAGACTTCTATAGCTTTAGAAAAATCCCCCACTCCGATTATAGATGGTTCAATCAATTCAGAAACGAATTCATCCTACCAAACAGAAGTTAACATGCTTACAAATTTGACTTCCTATAGAGAAGATGGCATTCCATCTACAAGAACACCTACAACTGTTTCTGTGCAATTCAACATAACTAATACTGGTAGTGAAACACTTTTGTTACCTGAATTAAGTGTTGAAACAAGCAATCATGGTGAAATAGATGATAATTTTAATTCAACTACTGATTATTTAGTTGCAAATACTTCTTGGCTAACCCCCGAATATATCATCAATATTGAAGAATCAGGAAATATTGCAAGTTCTCCTCTTGATCTATCAATTATACTTGATATTTCAGGTTCTATGCGTGATGAAATAGACGTTTTAGCTAAGCAATTAGTAGACGTAATAGAAGAAGTTCATTATATGGTACCTGATGTACGTGTGGGGTTAACCTTGTATGGTGGAACGAATGCTCCCGATTTAGAAGATTTCAGCCATATTATTATTTATGATTTAACCACAGACATTGAATATATATCTTCTATTTTAGAGTCAACTAAAGCTTCTGGTGGATATGAACCTTTAGGGGATGCCCTTTATTTAACAAAAAATGAACTTTCATGGAGAAATAATGCTGTTAAATTGATGGTTCTATTAACTGATGAACCTTGTGACAATGGGTATTATATAGGCGATGAAGACCTTGCTTGGTCTATTGATTATGATGGTCCATTATTGTATAATTTATTTGAAGAGTTGGCAGCAGATGACTTCATTATCTGTTCTGTAGCTGCATCTGGATCATGTTCATTAACTTTAAAACAGTTAAATGCTGCTGCTACTATAACTGATGGCACTTTTATTACAATTGGTGGAGAATATCCCCAGACATCAGATATACCAGATATCATAGGCGAGTTAATAGTTACCTACGCTATTGAGTATAATCTAAAGATAACTACCACCTTGAGTTACTTGAATTCAAGTGATGTTAGAACATATAGTGAATATGGTTTTTCAATTATACTTGATGATATCCCTCCCCAGATAAGTACCACTACTTATTTGAGTGAGGATTTATACACAGATTTAAAGTATATAACAATCTTAGCTCATGTAAAAGATATTTCTGGGGTTAATTATGTGGGCATATTCTATAAGTACGACACAATGGATTATTGGCTTGTTTCAAATGCAACAAAACAAGAAAGTGATTCCTATGCTTTAAAACTTAATTTTACTTTAGATTATGAAAAACTTTACTATAAGGTTTATGCGGAAGATAATTTAGGCAATAGCAATACTACTGCTATATATGATGTAAATCTGCTTGCAGTTTTAGAAACAGAAATTCTTGATGTTAATAGAAAGAAAGAATATGTGTTAGAAACAGGAACTTCTTCTAGCCTTTATCTATCTGCAGAACCCGATCAAAGTACCTATGGAGTAATAATCTGTGAATATGGTGATCTTGAAGTAATTGTATTAGATGTTAATGAGAGTAAGGTTATACTAAATGAAAAATCAACCAACTATATGGGATTCGAGATAATGCAAGGGCACACTATCAAGGTAATTTTGCTCTCTTTATCAGCGTCAATTAGTGCAAGATTTTCAGTAAGCCATGCGATCATGCAAACATTTGAATTTGGATCCCAACAATTGATTAACGTTGAATCAGATAGTAGCATTTTATTGAATCTTAATAATGAAATTGACTCAAATCGGACAAGAAGCATCTTAGCGGATGCTGAGAACATAGGTACAACAATTTATGTCTTTAATGAAAGCTGGGGAATAGAGCTAGTGGGACAAAACGAAGTGGAACTCCCAGCAATAAAGTGCTATGTTCTAATAATGCCTGAATATCGTACAGGTGAATTGAATATTTCATTTAATTTTGAGGATTTAAATAGCCCAGAATACTATTTCAGAGAAGAGCAAGCGGCTATGAATTTCCCCCTGTTTAGTATCATGTTAGGTATCATATGTATGGGGATAGTGATTATCACGAAAAAGAAGAGAAGATAAAAATGAAAAAAAAGATTTATTTCTTCTTATCTTTTACTTTCTTTGTTGGTGATAAATGTAAGAGGGGGTTCGACTTTTTTAAAAGACCAAACTATCGAAGATCCCGTCGTATTCAATACCCGAGTTGATTTAAGTATAAATCAAACCATATTTTTCTTCCAGATAGAAACAAGTGCAACATTTAAGTTTAGCTTGGTTTGTTTAAACTGGGGTAAAAAGATGTCATCTGGATATGCTGGTTTAGTTATACGTATTATTAAAGATAATAATAATCAAACTATACGCAGTTTGATGATATTACACGAAGATACCAATGAGCATATTTTTGAAACAGAAGAGAACATCATTGGGATTATAAGGATATTATTTGCATTAGAAAATATAGAGTCAGTTGATCTATCTTGGCAAACAGCGAAAAAAAATATTTGGAGTTATTCTAATTCATTTTTGATTGACAAAGACCCAATTGATTTTTACTTCGGTATAGAACGTTCTGAAAATAATTACTCCTTAACTGAACTTTTCTACAAATATTTCTATTGAATTGTGGAAAAATGAATTAATCGGACAAGAAATAAAGGAGGTTTTGACAGCGTACAATACTCAATTAGCTCTTTCTATTAATCAACCTTTAGACTACAACAATTGGTATAAATTACGTATATCGAGTAATTCATCTGTCTATTTAAATCAAAAATTATTTTACCATTCATGGAAAGAAGAGTCAATAGTTAGGTTATTTAATTATGTAAATTCAGATAAACCGATTAGTAACATACCAATTGATTCTGTACATTTACACGCAGATTTTTTTTGGAAAATAGATGATCAATTTAATACTACTAACCCATATGAACCACCAATCCCATATACTCCTTCACCGCCTTTTATATTTAGATTTTTAAATAATTTTGCTTACTTTTTACCAATCCCATCTGTTATTATTATTGCCTTTACGCTATTTATCGTACTAAAATATTCTTCAAAAAAAGAAAAAGAACGCCTTACTAAACAAAAAAATATAGATCAGAGTATACCTTCTGCCAAATATGTAAAACAAGAAGCCAGATATGATCCACAAACGGTCTATAGAATTCAAATACCTGTTGATGATGAAAATAAATTTGAACTGAAAACAGAACAATCTAACAATATTACATGTGTAATATGTTATCAAAACATTACTGATAATAATCAAATATTAAGGTGTCCCTCATGTGATGTGGCTTTTCATAAAAACCACCTCCTTCAATGGGTGTTTGAAAATCAAAAATGTCCAATATGTAAAGCCAAACTTCGATATTCAGCAAAGGTATAAATTGTTTTTATTCTTTTTTTCTTCATGTATATGTGCAATAATTTTTATACTGTTTCCTTAAGATTGACAAAATTAGTTTAAGAGAGTGACATAAATGTCTCAATTAGCATATGTTCTACTAAATGTTCAACCTGGGAATCTTGAAAATGTTCAAATTGGATTGAAAAAAATAGATGGTATCAGAGAGATCCATGCTGTTTATGGCGTCTATGATCTCATAATCAAAATAGAATTCGAAACAATGGATGAACTTAAATCAAGAATACTAAATAATAGACTTATTAACGAAGGAATCAAAAATAGCATGACGATGATTTGTGTGGCTTAAGAATTCGTTATATTTTTTACAATTTTTCATTAGAATATTACTCTATGAAATCCCTACTTTTCTTTTGAGGATTTTCTCTATCCTTTCAACCAGAATAGTTGCTGGTATATCATATGTGTTTATTTTTGCTCTTCTACCTCTTCTTCCAGGTGAAATTGGGCCAACTGCTTTCCCTATTATCCCCACTTTATTTAAGGTTTCAATAGCAGACCTAAATGTAGACTTACCTTTGGATTCTTGACCAAATTCTTCTGCTACAATTAAGTATGATTCATAGCTTTTATCAATTGTAGTAGATGGAGCGTCTCCTTTTGCCAAACTTCTAGCAATGGCTAAAGCTGTAACTAACTCTTGGGTTCGTAATTCAGTTAAAACATCCCTTCTTAATTCTGGATATACATCTGCTTTCGCAGCACGGAGATAATCAGGATGAATGAAACTTTCACCCTTTCGGTCAGCAATTTTACCAGCGCGATAGAGTATTTCAATAGCATGACGCGCATTTTGAGCACGATCACACATATCTACCGCCATTTCTAGGATCTCTTCAGAAAATACTTCTGGATTAAGAGCAAGTTCTGCTCGATAACGAAGTATAGTTAGTAGCTGGTTGCGATTATAACCAGGGATATCCATTTGGTCATGGATATGACCAGATAATGGGACGTTAAGCAAAGAAACCCATTCACTAGGTCTTGAAATGACACATGTGGAAATCATGCTTTTCTCGGAACCGAAATATTCCCCCGCATGGAAAATACTAAGAATATCATCCGAATCAAGCATATTTGCCTCATCTAAGCCAATAATTAGACGGATATCTTCTTTCGTTAAACGTTTAACAAGCATTTCTAATATTTCTTCATCAGAAAAACCCCGAGATTGGATGTGGAAGTTTTCTGATAAAATGTTACGTAATATAGCTGTTTTAGATCTAAATGAGTGACAATTATAGTAAAGGAATTTGACTTTAATATTTCTTTTAAGAGCTATCTCTTCAAACTTTGACATAGTATATTTACAAATGGCGGTTTTACCAATCCCAGCTTGTCCCACTATGGCAACATTAACTGAAAATGAGCCTTCTTTACCTAATAATGTACGGAAATTACTTGCAAGTCGCCTAATTTGTTTCTCTCTTTCTGGTAAGTTGGGGGGTACATATTCAGGAAAAAGTGTAGATTCTTTGCCCTTTTTGAAAATAGATTTACCGAACATAGAATCTTCGATGATTTCTTTACCATCCATTGTAATTCATTATTATTATATATAATGGCATATAAAAGAATACCTACTACTATTAAACGCCAATAAGTAATTCAGATAACAATTTAAACTTAATACGTTCTGAACATTTAGCTTTTTAAAAGTAAATAAAGATTTAAATTAATGACGTATTTAACATTGTTAAATGGACGAATCAAAATCTTCCCCAATCAAGGAAAGAATTAGAATAAAACTTATAGATGTGGATGATGTACCAGCCCAGTTCTTCCCATTCTTTACATCTTATACTATATTTTTTGATTCTAGTGTTAATTTATATGGTTTTTATGCTAATAAAGAGTTAATAGCTGTGACTGCCTTAATTACAGATGATCCAGAAAGGAAAGATGGTTTTTTAACATATGGCTACGACATTATTTATGTATTTGAAGTTCGACAAGATTTGAGAAATAAAGGGTATGGCAAGATCTGTGCAAGAATGATAATAGAAGAGCTGGTTGATGGTGATACCGTACAATTGTGTTGTTCAGCTATGGTTGCTCCATTCTGGGAGAAAGTAGGTTTTGAACTTAGATTTGTTGATCAATCTTTATATGTCCATAAGATGATATTTGAGCGAATTGAAGAAAAATAAAGATAAGAATGCTATTAACTTTTTTCTAAATTCTTAGGTCCAGATGAAATTCTTTGTAATATCATCCCTTCCAAGACATATGGCTTTAAACTCGTAGCTAATGCTATAGCTTCTGTCAAACGGGATTCATTGTCAGAATAAATTGTCATTAAAGCTTCATCTTTCCTCACAAATTCGCCTAGTTTTTTGTTTAAATATACCCCTGCAGCTTTATGTTTCGGATTTCCTGCTGCTTTACAAACTTTTTTTACTCCTGAATTAGATACTTGTACAATATATCCATCCCTTGGTGCCTTAATCTCATGTTTGTGTGGTCCTATTTGTATGTCATCTGGTTTGATATTTGGATCACCATTTTGCGCTCCTATGATCTCGCGGAATTTTTTAAGGGATTTACCACTTTTAACATATTTAGTGGCTAGGTTTGAACCTTGTCCTTGTTTAGCTAGGTTAGCCATTTCGAATAATATTCCCGCAAGTTCAACACTTTTTTCTAATACACTATGAGAACCTTCTCCCATTAATGTCATTAAAGCTTCTTTTGCTTCTAAGGCTGGACCAACCGCACGTCCTAATGGTTGTTCTCCATAACTTAGTGCTGCTTCAATAACAATTGACAATCTTCTACCTAATTCCGTGCATTCTTGTGCATATTCAAGGGCGTCTTGACGAGTAGGCATCTTTGTACCTGCTCCAGTTGGAATATCTAAAACCAAGTAGTCAACACCAGTTGATACTTTCTTACTAAAAATACTTGCTAACATTTGACTATGTGGATCAATTCCTAATGGTTGTTCTACCTTGTGGATAACAATTTCATCCAATGGTGATAAGTCTAGTGTACCTCCCCAAACTATCATACCCCTTACTTTGGGAGCAATTTCTAAAATTTCATCTGCAGAAAAGTCCACATCACATAAGACTTCCATGGTATCTGCTGTTCCTGAAGGACTAGTTATAGCTCGAGAACTTGTCTTGGGGATCAGTAAACCTGCCGCAGCAATAGTTGGAACAATAAGTGGACTCACTTTATTTCCTGGTATACCTCCAATACTATGTTTATCATAAACTGGCTCATCAAATTGTAGTGTTGTACCATATTCTGCCATATGTGTTGTTAAATATTGGACTTCGTCCATATTAAGACCCAAATAATATTGAGCCAAAGTGAACATAGAAATTTCTAGATCTGTGTATTGATTACCGCAGATATCATGGACTATAGTTCTGATTTCAGATTCTGACCAGATTTGTCCTTTCCTTTTTGTTTTTATACATTCTAATGATGCGGGTTTTCTACGTGAAAAAATGGAAATCTCATCGCCTTCTTTTACTTTAAGTTTATTAAAAATTTCTTCAGGTAAACCGATAAAATTGGGTTCAACCAATGACCCAGTACTAATTACCTGACCAATAAGTTCTTGGGAACCATTTTTAAGCTTAATGTAATCTGATGTTCGAATTTTTTGCTTATCTAATGTTTCTTGATTTATTAAAACTAAATCACTATCAATTGTTAAATCTACTTTTTGTATTTTTAAACTTGTCAAATAAATCACCTAAATTTATAGGGAAATAAAAGATGTATCTGCCACTATATAATCCTTTTGGGTTAAGAGTATTAGATGATCCTTTTTAGTAAATAAATAATACTTATTTTAGTAAATTAGAAAAGAAATACTCGTATAATATGAAATTAAACAAAAAAAAACATAGACCTTAGAGTTCATCTCACTTGAGAAATATATGGACAGCTAAGTATGCTTAAACCATCGCAAAAAAGTTTACTGAGATGAACTTTGAAGCTCGTGAAAAAAAAGGAAAAGAAATAAAAATAAAACAAGAAGCACTTTACTCTCGTTTAGCAAGTTTCCGTGCTTCAAGTCTTAGTTTAAGTTTTTGTATTAAATTAAGTCTAAATACTATTATTATACTTAAAATCACTACAATTATAGGTACCCATACAACTAGCGTAGACATTGTGTATGGTAGCCCAAAACCATGTAATCTTATAAGTTCCATATATCCCGATCCAATCAAACTTTCCTCTTCATCATATAGATCTGCCTTATAAGTCATTTCATTGAGTAGACCAGTTTTCATATCAAATGTTAGCGTGGCGTCAATAATTTTACCAGATGAAACTGAACCACCCGAATAATCATAAATGAGTAATCCATTTTCTATTTGAGTAAATACCCAATAGTCATATCCCTCAATATCTTCATGGTTCTGACAGAATTCAAGGAATACTGCAAAAGGAACTATTCCATCTCCAGTAATATATTGTGGGTCGTCTAAATCTGCTGGAGTATACTCACCTTTGAAAAGACTGGTCATATTCACCTCTATAGGTAGTACGTATTTTAAAACTCCTCGTATTTTATCTGAAGTAGATTGATAGCCGGCAGCTACATCATTTACATAGACTTGACCCCAATTCTCAGGATTGCCTGGAATTAAATCTGGTCTACTCTGAATTTGTAATTCAATATTATCTCTTATTTTAATTCTCTTGTCGCCTTCTGCCATATGCACGTCCTCATCTCTCTCGATTTCTTTAACTCTCCATCGGAATCTTGAGTCAACAGAGATAGAACTGTGATATGTAAAGTTAGAAAGCTGTCTCAAATTAGGGTACATGCCTGGAACTGCTGTGTTTTCTTGACTTAAAGTTATATTCGTATCTTTCTTTGTTGTTACTTGTTCTAAAGCATTTACAGAAGAATAAGTATTTATCAAAAAAGCAGGTATTAGTAATATAATCATTACTGAAAAATAAATTTTTGATTTCTTCATTATCATCACCAAATAGGTTCTTTACACTTGTTCAAGTGTTAATTGAAACATTTTTAAGTCTATCGGATTAAACTGAAATAAAAAAGTTATTTACCTTTTAATAGTTTTTGAAGAAAGACTATAAAAAAACCTCGCTTATGACAGGGTCACCTATCCCAGAGTTAGCTTTTTTGATCACAAGAAAAGAAAAAAGATATAAAACCTCGCGGGTGACAAGTCACCTATCCCAAAGTAAGCTTTTTGATCTCAAGAAAATAAAAAAGTTACAAAACAGTAAGTATTCACATAAGAGAACTCATTAGTGATTAACACAATTGATTGAAAGGAAACAAAAAAATGGAAATATGAAGATCAAGATACTTTTTTTATTTGAAGGAAATTTCCATAAGAAAAAATCATTATGGTTTTACTGTGAAATACAATCTCTTGTTATTTTTTCCTCTGCTTTCTGATTTGATTGGAATGAATTTTCCAATTTCTACTGTACTAGAAACATGAATTCCCCCATCAGCCTGTTTATCAACCCCTACTATTTCAACTATGCGTATTGTTTTGATGAATTCTGGAATAAGGTTAACTTTAGTACGAATAAGATTTGGGTCTTTTAATGCTTCACTTCTTGGGATATAAGATACTTGAATGGGATGATTTTCGTCAATTATTTTCTGAATATGTTCAGTAATTTCATTCACTCTATTCTTATGAAGGTGATCAATTTCAAAATCTACTCGTGCTTTTTCTGGAGTAATATTACCGCCTGTTACAACCGCGCCATATTTTTTATATAGCATACCTGAAATGGCATGTAAGGTTGTATGCAATCTCATTTGCCGATAACGTGGTTCCCAGTTGATTCTACATATTGCTTCTTTTCCAATCAAATCTTTACTTGGGGGAGAGAGAGTATGGTGCAACACTTGACCTTTTTTTGAGGTAACTTTTTGAATTTTAAATGACAAATTATTCGTAATTTTGATAATGCCTGAATCAGAATCTAAACCCCCTCCTCGAGGAGAAAAAGCTGTTTTATCTAAAATTAAGGCATTGTCTTGAATGTCAATGATGTTTGCAGTAAATTTTTTCAAATATGAATCTTGTTGGTAAAGTAACTCAGTCATACATAAAAAAATAGTAATTCATTTTTTTAACTTTTCATTGTGGTGAATCAATAATCCCATGATTTATAAAACCCGAATATTTTTTCAAGGATACGAGCCATAAGGGCTCAAAAAGTCCAATGAATTGTGATAAAAACATGTCAATAGAGATAGACGTGATGAATACAGAAAAAGAATTAAATGAACTAGATGAACTATCAAAAGATACCTTTGTTAATTTTCTTCATAAATATTTAGGAGAATATGGTGATAGTAAATCAGCAATAAGAAAATCAATAGATTACGCTTTTTGTAAAGAGAAAGGAAAAGGAGGATTCGTTCTAGTTGCTAAAGAAAATAGTGAACTAGTTGGTGGATTGGTAATGAACAAAACAGGAATGGGGCAGTATATACCAGAAAATGTTTTAGTTTATGCAGCAGTGCGAAAGAGTGATAGAGGGAAAGGCTATGGAACCAAAATCATAAAAAAAGGGATCAAACAAGCAACAGGCAATGTAAAACTGCATGTTGAATATGATAATCCCGCTAAAAAACTCTATGAACGATTAGGCTTTGTTAACAAATATGCGGAAATGAGGTTCAAGAAGTAGAGTTGGTATATATGGCAACAATGACCATTGACATTGAACGAATAATAGCTAATGTAAAAAAACTTGATAAATTTTTGAAAAAACATGATAAGACTTGGTCGTTGGTGGTTAAAGTTCTTGGTGGGCATTACAAAGTGCTTGAATCACTATTGGTACCAGAAGTCTTGTCTAGGATTGATTCAATAGCAGATTCAAGATTACATTCACTTAAAAACATAAAAGAAATTAATCCCGATATAAGAACGATGTATATAGCCCCCGCACCAGTGGATGCAGCGAGAGAAGTTGTAAAAGTTGCAGATGTATCACTTAATACTTCGTATAAGGCTATTAAAGCTCTTAATAACGAGGCAAAGAAACAAAATAAAATACACGATATTATTGTTATGATAGAACTGGGCGAACTGAGAGAGGGAATCCTTAGAGAGAATGTTGTAAACTTTTTTTCTAAAGTATTTAAGATGGAAAATATTAATGTGTTAGGCTTAGGTACAAACTTAGGTTGTATGCATGGTGTACTGCCCAATAGAGATAAATTAATTCAATTGTGTTTGTATAAGCAGATAATTGAAATGAAATTTGATACAACGCTATCAGTACTATCTGGAGGTAGCTCAATAAGTCTTCCTTTACTTGAACAAGGAAAATTTCCTGTAGATGTAAATCATTTGAGAATCGGTGAAGCTGCATTTCTTGGTACTTCTCCTTTTGATAACAAAAAATTTGACGGATTGAGTACAGAAGCATTCGAGTTTAATGCGTCAGTTTTAGAACTTGAAAAGAAAGAACAAGTACCCGAAGGAATTATATCAGAGGGCAACATAGGACATACTGTTCCTATAAGTGAAGAAGATAATAATACAGACAAAGAGTACAGGGCGGTAGTGGATTATGGCCTTGTAGATGTTGAAGCAGACGATTTAGAACCAAAAGATCAAACTTTACAGTTAGCAGGAACAACTTCTGATATGACTGTATATAGACTAGCTGAAAAAAGCGATTATTCAGTTGGCGATTTAATATTCTTTAAACCAAATTATACGGCTGTAGCTCGTATTATGAATTCAAAGTTTATATTGACAAGAGTAAAATAAATGCTCCAATTACTCTGTCTTTATCTTTATTAGTAAAGATGGAACAAAAATTATCTTTCCTTATTTTTTATGTGTTTTCAGTAGAAGCTAATTGGCTTATATTTTATGTTTAAAAAAAGAACTTAAACGTAATACATAAAAATAGCATAAAGATAAGAAGTTTGCAATTTTAAAAGCATTATATATTTAGCTTTTAATACTGATACAATACACATTATCATATGCTATGGAACTAGATAATTATGAAGCAAGGTTATAAAAAATGGTTTGTAAGGCAAATCTTAAGAGAAAAATTACTTACGGGAATAATGATTCTCTGTTTGATCGCTTACATTGGGACAGTATCATTGACTCCCCTGTTTTTAGGTGATATTTTTGAAGAATTAACTCAACCAAATCGTTCTTTTGTAAAAATTCTTCATAGTTCCTTATTCATTGCCTTAGCAGGACTAGTTAGGGCAGGAGGAGATTTTGTTCAAAGTTATATAAATGAAGTAATAGCTCATAAAGTCACAAAAAATGTCACTGAGGAATTTTATGATAATATGCTAGAAAAAAGCCAAGAATTTCATGATCGTGTAAAGGTGGGCGATATTATGGCGAGAGCCACCTATGATACAAGACAGATGAATATTTTCATAGCTCCAGGTTTAAAATTTCTGTTTGAAGCTTTCTTTCAAATACTTTTTTCTGTTTCTTTAATGATCTGGATAAACCCAAAATTAACTATAATGCTTCTAGTAGCTTTGCCGCTATATGTAGTAACAATTCGTGATTATAATAAGAAACTAAGACCCATATCAAGAGCCCAAATGGAGCAAAACAGTCTATTGAATTCGATTCTTCAAGAAAGCATTACGGGTATAAGGGTAGTTAGAGCATTTGTAAAAGAAGAGGAAGAAATTCAAGAATTCGATAAAGAAGTAGATGAATTGCGAAAGATTAATACTGAAAGGGGCATCATTAGTGCAAAGTATTATCCTGTTATAATAACTGTTATTCTGATTGCATTGTCTTTCCTTTGGGGAGCATATGAAGTTACACAAGAAAGTCTTAGTCTTTCCCAGTTAATTACCTATGTTCTCCTTATGATGACATTAACCATGCCTACATGGCAGGTGGGTTGGACTATAACTCAGTTTCAGATTGGGATGGCAGCATCAAGAAGGATATATGAGATGTTACAAAGAGAAGAGTATGTACCAGAACCCGCAGAACCCACGAAATGGGAAAACAAGGAAGGTAAAGTTAGATTTGATAACGTATCTTTTTCATATAATGGTAAAAGTACAAGACGGGAAGCGCTGAAAAATATTAGTTTTGACGTTCCAGCTGGAGCAACTGTAGCGATCATTGGTAACCCTGGTTCTGGCAAATCCACACTTGTTAAATTGTTAATGAGATTATATGATCCTACTGCAGGGGTGATCTATATCGATGGGCATGATATACGTAAGATTGATTTAAGCCAATTGAGAGATAATATTGGTGTAATAGAACAAGAAGTATTTCTATTTAGTAAAAGTATAGCAGATAATATTGCCTATGGAAAACCAGATGCGAATCAAGAAGAAATTGAAAATGTTGCCAAACTAGCCCAAGCTCATGAATTTATTATGAGTTTTGATGAAGGATATGATACAGTTGTAGGCGAGCGAGGAACCACGCTTTCTGGAGGGCAAAAACAACGGATAGCAATAGCACGAGCGTTATTAGTCGATCCTATTTTATTAATATTGGATGATGCATCAAGCGCAATAGATGCAGAAACAGAACGACAAATACAAACCGCAATAGCGAATCTACTGAAAGAGAGAACAACATTTGTCATTACACATAGATTAGCTACCATAAAAAATGCAAACTTAATAGTGGTTCTAAGAGATGGTCATTTACAAGATTGTGGAACACATTCAGAGCTTATCATGCGAAATGAAGATTATAGAAACTTGTTCGAAAGGTTTTCTGAATTACCACCGATACAAAAGGAGGAGAAATAAGTGTTTCGTAGTGCAGCAATGAAAGAAGATTATGATCGAGTTTATACAGACAAACAATTGATACAACGATTTTGGAAATATTTAAATGAGCACCAGAAACAATTGGCAATTATAATAGTAGGCATATTGTTTTCCGCTGTCCTTAATATTTTACCCCCAACAATGATCAGAAACGCATTTGATGTATTAGATGTGGGAAAACCTTCTTGGGAATCAGTTGCCCCTTACGCTATTGCTTATGTGCTACTTTCAATAGTTTTATGGGGATTACAAGTTGTAATACAAATTCTAGTAACCAAAGTAACACAGACAATAATTAAAAAAATTCAGTTACAAACATATGAAAGCTTGCATGAGCATGATCTATCCTTTTTTGATAAACAAGCAACTGGTAAAATAATGAGTCGTATTACGAACGACACACAAGAAATGAATAATATGATTAATGTTGTGGCTCAATTCATAAGCAATTTCGTCATTGTATTTACTGTTCTTGGAATTATGTTTTATGTTAATTGGCGTTTGACACTCGTTACTTTGGCTATGGGGCCTGTGGTTATTTTTGTTGGTTTGTTATTTAGAAAACTTATTCGAAGGACGAGTGGTAACTGGCGCGCATCAATAGGAGAAGTAAATGCATCGTTTCAAGAAAGTGTAGCTGGAATATCGGTGGCCAAAGCATTTGGGCGAGAAGAAAAATCAAAAGAAGAATTTGAAGTAATTAATGATAAAACCTTCCAAATAGCTAAAAGGAGAGCGATTGCAATAACTGGGGTATGGCCAGTTATGGACGGGATAAGTGTATTGGGCATGTTTGGCATAACTCTATTTGGTAGTTTTTTAATATTCGAGGATTTGGCATCAGCTTCAGTAATTTTATTATTTATCTTATTATTAAATCGGTTTTTGTATCCACTAATGAGGGTTTCATCACAAATATCAACAATACAAAGTGGGTTCGCTGCAATGGAAAGAATATTTTCAATAATTGACGCAGAGAAAACAGTAACAAATCCTATAAATCCAATTAGGAAAAAACTTGAAGGTAGAATCACCTTCGAAAATGTATATCATGAATATGAACCTGAAGAACCTGTTTTGACAAACATTACTCTTGATATTGCTCCTACTGAATCGATAGCCATTGTAGGACATACTGGGGCAGGAAAGACAACTATTGCTTCGTTATTAATGCGTTTTTATGACATTAAAAGTGGATCAATCAAAATAGATGGAATTGATATTCGCGATTATGATTTACACGCGTATAGAGCACAAGTGGGTTTGGTAAGCCAAGATGTATTTTTGTTTAGTGGCAGTGTTTTAAATAATATTAGATTTAGTAAACCTGATGCAACTCTTGAAGAAGTACAAAAGGTTATTAAAATAGTCTCTGCTCAAGAATTTATTGAAGCATTACCTGATGGTCTTCAAACAGAATTGGGGGAAAGGGGAAAAGGGCTTTCAGCGGGGCAAAGACAAATGATTTCTTTTGCAAGAACATTATTAACCAATCCCAAAATATTGATACTTGATGAAGCTACAGCAGCAGTAGATGCCTACACAGAGTATAAAATACAAAAGGCGTTAGATACACTGTTAGAAAATAGAACATCAATAGTTATCGCTCATCGCTTAACAACAATTAAGAATTCGGATAGAATAATAGTTCTTGATCATGGAGAAATTGTAGAACAAGGAAATCATGAATCATTAATGAAGAATGGCGGTTTATACTCTGAACTTTATGACACATACTTTAAACACCAATCAGCTGAATGGATCAGCGAGATAAGTGATGTGTTTACAGATTAAATGATGTATAATTCCCTTTTAACTTACTTTATTTAAGCTTGAGTTCTATAACCCACTTATTCTTTCTTTACGTATTGTTTATAAGATTGAATTACTTATTATATCTTGATGGGTATTTATTTAAATGGCGAAAGATTATCACTTAAAGGTTCCTCAATTAGCGTTTTGCATATAGATGATGAAAAAGCTTTTCTTGAGCTCACTCGTTTTTATTTACAAAAATTAAATGAAGCCAATAGTATTAAATATTATTCTTTTACTGATCCACAATTAGCTTTAAATGATTTGATTCAGAACCCAACCAAATATGATGTCATAATCTCTGATTATCAAATGCCTATATTAACTGGTCTTGAATTCCTCAAGATTATACGTGATACTAAGATAAATATTCCCTTTATCATATTAACTGGCAAAGGGCGAGAGGAGGTTGTAGTTAAAGCCCTAAATCTAGGGGCTAATAGATATATACGTAAAGGATTTGATTCTGTAAGTTTATACAAAGAGTTACTACATACAATAAAATCATTACATGCGTATTTCACTTCCGAAAAAAAGATTAAAGAGAGAGAAGAACTCTACCATCATTTGATTGAAACCTCTCCTGATGCCATTTTGAATGTTGATCTACAAGGAGAAATATTTTTTATAAATAAGCAAGGATTAGCTCTTTTCGGATATAAAAACCCTGAGGATATCTATGGAACAAATATCTTTGATTTTATGATAGATGAAGAAAAAGAAATTGCTGCAAAAAATATCCACACAATTATTGAAGAACATAAATCCATCATTGCTGAGAGAACATTTAAGCATAAAGATGGTAGTTATCTCTTTTGCTCTGTTCATGTGACTAAAATTCATCATCCTATATTGGGAGATGAGTGTTTAATGGCAATTATAAGAGATCTAACAGAAAAGAAAAGAATGGGAGAACAATTAAAAGAAGAAATTAGTCATTCTGAAAAACAAGAAGCTTTTTATCAATCGATCTTTGAAAATACTGGAACAGCAACAGTAATAATTGAAGCTGACAGGACAATTTCTTTAGCAAATACAAAATTTGAACAACTATCCGGATATAAAAAAAATGAAATTGAATACAAGAAAAAATGGAGTGATTTTGTTGTTCAAGAAGATTTAGAAAGGATGCTTAAATTTCATAAAGAAAGAAGAAAAGGAAGAGAAGAAATACCAACTGAGTATGAATTTGTTTTTGTAGATAGATTTGGTAACAAGAAAAATATCTATTTACGAGTTGATGTCATTCCTGGAACAATGAAAAGTGTAGCATCCTTGGCTGATATCACAAATGTCAAACAGCTTGAACAAGAGTTATTATATTATATTCACCTGACTAATCATGAATTTAAAAACAATCTTTCAAAGATTAGAGGTTATTTATCTTTGTATGAAGAAGAGAAAAATGAGCTTTATCTGAGAAGAATAGAAGCCAATATAAATTATCTAGAAGAGATGATGATAGGCTCGGAAGTAATAACAAAGAGTAATGATATCTCTTTGGAAAAATCGGAGGTCAATTTAAACGGAGTTATACATAACATAGCGTTTATGATGATCGACAAAACTATTGAACTAAAAGGTGATGTTCTCCCAACAGTTATTGCAAACTCGATAAAAACATATCAAATTTTCAAAAATTTAATAGAAAATGCAGTTAAACATGGAGATCCTTCATCAATACAAATAAAGTGTGAAAGAAAAGAAGGGAGTACAATTATTTCTGTTATAAATGACGGTACATTATTGAATAGAGACCTAGTACAAAAAGTATTTACAAAACAAGAATCGTTTATGGGTATTAGTGATAAGAAAGGTTTACACATAGTGAAAAAACATGTAAGAGCACAAGGGTGGTGTATAAAACTAGATGAGAGAACAGACAAAGTGTCTTTTTCAATAATAATTCCTCAAAGTGATGTAATAGAAAGAAATACTTGATCTCTTTGGTAACTAATTCAATTTTTCTTTGATGGCTTAATTTTTAGTTTTAGAAACTTTATATAGTACCAAATGCTTAATAAAATGAGAAAAATG
>CAZHRF010000003.1:0-130645 GCA_964534625.1 uncultured archaeon
CCGCTCATTTGGTGCAGACTTTATTGAACGATTAGATACATTAGAGTCAGTATAAAAGGAAAAAGGAAATGAACAATATGTCGAGTAATATGATAAAAGTTATGATGCTTTATCCTTTCCATCAGTTTGTTAATGATAAAAAGAAATCATTTACCATAACATTCAATGAAGGGGATACATTCGAAGATTTAACCATAATACTCACCAACATGTTTGGAGACGAATTTACTAAATTATTACTAGATGAGGATAACAAAATTCATGATCACATCTCTGTAATGAAAGATGGTAGTAATATCACTTCACAACCAGATTGTGGGTTTTCAGTGCCACTAAAAAACAACCAAGAATATGTCTTTTGTTCATTTATCCCAGGAGGTTAAAACATGTCAAAAACAAAATTAAAAGGTTATACAGGAAAATATTTAGATATAAATCTCACCACTCAAAAAGTTGCGATTAAAGAATTACCAGCGGATTGGCCAAAAAAATATATTGGAGGTATTGGTTTCGGTATTAAAGTTGCATGGGACAATATTCCTCAAGATGTTGATGCATTATCACCAGAAAATGTGATAAGTTTTTGGACAGGTCCTTTTGCTGGTACAATGGTACCAGTTTCAAGTAAATATACTGCAGTAGCCAAATCACCTTTAACAGGAACAATAGGGTTTGGTATCTCTTCAGGTAATTTTGGTGCAGAACTTAAACGTGCTGGTTGGGACGGTGTAGTTATTCGTGGAAAAGCAAAAAAATTGACTTATATTTTTATTGATGATGATATCGTTGAATTTCGTGATGCAGAAAAATATGCAGGTAAAGGGACATGGGAAGTAGATGATCTAATCAAAGAAGAATTGGGTGATCCCTCTGTTCGGAGTGCAATCATTGGATCAGCTGGTGAGAGATTAGTCAGATATGCATGTATTACCAATGACAAGAATCGACACATAGGAAGAAATGGGATGGGTACTGTTATGGGGTCAAAGAATCTCAAAGCCATATCTGTCCGCGGAACAAAAAATGTTGAAGTAGCGGATTTGGATACGCTTTTCAAGAAGGTCAAACAATTATACAAAGATTGTAGAGGACCAGCTATGTATTATGGTCGAATAGGAACACCAGTAAAAGTCCTTAAACATAATAAAAAAGGAGTATTAGCCACTCGTAATCATCAACAAATGACATTTGAACACGCAGAAAAAGTTTCTGGTGAGGAAATGATGGAAAAAAAAGTGAAAAAAATTATCGCGTGTGAAATGTGTGCTGTTGCTTGTGATCATGTTAATGTTATCGAAGAGGGAGAGTACAAAGGAGCAATAGGCAGTATTGATTTCGAGTCACTCTGGGCACTTGGACCACTCGTTGGTGTAGCCAACCTGGATGCTGTCACCAAAGCAACCGAATATTGTGATACATTAGGAATAGACACCATTTCAACAGGAGGTGTCATCGCTTGGGCAATGGAGTGCTATGAAAAAGGTGTTTTTACTAAGAAAGATACTGATGGATTAGAATTAAACTTTGGGAATCACCAAGCAATGGTAGAGTTGGTTCGACGTATAGGTACCCGAGAAGGAAAATTTGCCTCACTACTTGGAGAGGGATCCAAACGGGCTGCACTCCAAACCGGTAAACATACTATCAAATTTGCCATGCAAATTAAAGGACTAGAAACAAGTGCATATCCATTCCGAGTGATGCAAACAGGTGCCTTAGGTCATGCAACATGTATTACTGGTGCCTTTTATCAAAGATCTGGATCTTACCAGTATGATGAAAAAGACGTAGTTGACCGATTTTCATTGGATGATAAAAGAGGAAAACTCGTAGCTGATGGAGAAGATGATTACACCGTCATTGATTCATTGATTATTTGTAAATTTTCTCGCCGAATCTATCCCGACAAGGAAAAATTAGCAGAAATTTGGAAATGGGTGACAGGTGAAGATGTAACATATGATGAACTTCTAACTCGTGGAAAGAGAATTTATACTCTTGGAAAATGTTTCAATGTACGTCATGGGTTCACACGCAAAGACGATTATCTTCCAGCTAGATCCTATGAAGATGTCTTGAATGACCATATAAATAAAGAAGTTGTTGTAAAAATGGATCAATGGGATACAGCATTAGACTCCTATTATGAAGAACGCGGATGGAACACCAAAACAGGTATTCCAAAGAAGAAAACGTTGAAGCAACTGGGACTGGAGGAAGCTGCAGAAGAGGTGGGTGTTTAATGACCGAGCAAGTCGCAGAGCAACAAGAACCAATACCACAGAGCAAAAGAAAAATCATCCTCTGTAATACTGACGAGTGTACGGGATGTCGTATTTGTGAGTATGTATGTGCAGTGGTAAATGAAGGGGTACAAAACCCTCGTCTTTCCCGCATACGTGTAATTAGAATTGATCCTGTATTTGACCTTGCATTAGCTTGTCGAAAATGTGAACATCCTACGTGCCTTGATGCATGTGCTCGCAGTGCTATTACACAAGATCCAGTTACCAACATCATACACATTGATGAAGAAAAATGTGATGGGTGTGGCTTTTGCGTTGAAATCTGTAACTTTGGTGTGCTGACGATAGGCATTGATAAAAAAGTGTCTTTTGTCTGTGACACGTGTGAAACGAACAACGATGGAGACCCTGCTTGTGTGCAGTACTGTCCGAAAGAAGCGTTATCGTTTGTTTCTATCGATGACTGTACTGATGAACGGGTGAAGACCTTTCATCAAGTTTTACAGCAAAATGTTGATGTGTCTGATCAGTAAATCTATTTTTCTTTTATATTTTCTTTTAACAATTATCAATCTACAATTATCTGAATCTTTTTTTGTTTCAAATATAATATACACACGTCTACAGCCCTTACCACTCGTATTCACAACAAGCGAAGTGCGAATGAAGCGAACATCAGCTGAAGGACTAGACTGTGGAAAGGTACTTCACATATGGAAACCAGAACAGACCATATAAACCCATCAACTATTGTGTAACCAAGGTCCGTAGGAGAAGGAGCAAGGTGACCAACGCTCACGTACCTTTTGACTTCTCTTTTTGTTTCCAGATATTTTTTTCACCAATTACTTGTTTTTTTCTTTTTGTTCTACGCAAATTAAGTAAGTTATGGTAAAAACTAGTAAAATTTCAATCCTCAATCTATAATAGTCTTGTTTTATGCGCTCATATTTTGTTCTATAACAGCTAAGTACTAATGGTAAAAATTTCTAAGTTGTCGTTCCTCAGTTCCTTATAGTTAATAAGCTATAAAAGAAAAAACAGATAAAAAAACCTAAAGTTTTAAATCATTCGCTGATATCTGTACGGGTTCATTGTCCATTTTTACCCCCTCTGTCACTAATAAATCATCCACATAATACACAGTTCCATGTACATGGGTATTTGGACCTAGTTTTACTAAAAATCCTTTAACATCCCCTTCAACATATACATCCTCAATGTCTACTTTTTTATGTGCAAATATATTTCCACTTACTTCAGATAATTCTCTCCCCTTTCCAAATACAAGTGTAAATACAGGTCTTTTACCACTAATAAGAATGTTTTCTCCAATTAGATCTCCACCAACAGTTGATTTTCCACTAAGTTCAATAGTTTTTCTTGAGACCACATTTCCCTTTAATTCATTTGATCCCGAGGCTTTTATTCCATCTTCAGCTTGAACATTATCACCCACAAATATTGATCCAGAAACATTTATTTCCCCTTTTGTTGTTAATTCATTTTCAACTTTTATAGAACCACTCGCCGATATATCTGCATCACAGTGAACCTTCCCAGCCACTTTAAATGAACCTGATGTTTTGATATTCCCCCTAGCAATTAAATCACCGCCAACTTTGGAAGCTCCTGATGATCGAAAAGAGTTACATTCAATATTTCCATCTATTTTTCCAGCACCAGAAATACGGATGTCTCTATCAACTTTACCTCCACTAATCTTACTCGCACCAGAAAAACTCATAAGCGTTTCACTTATACTCTGTGAACCTGCAGATTTAATAACACGAGGTGCGTCTTTTAATTCTTCTTTAGCAGTCTTTGCTTCCTCATATTTCGCGGAATACCGTTCTTTTAATTCGAGATAACTTTCTTTATCTATTTCTCCATTCTTATATCTTTTCTCTAGAATTTCTAATAATTCTGAATACATTTTTGCATCTTTGCTACTCATTTGTATCACTTTAATTATTTATTATCTTGGATTTATATAATGATTTTTTTAATCACCGAGGAACACAACTTAAACAAGAAGCATATCGTTTTAACCAAATGGTTAATAGGAAAATAATGCTGGGAACAGTAATATTTTCCTTTATGTCTTCTAGGCGAGAACTAATCAATAAGTGGATAATAATAATAATTAAACCATAAAGTTTTATTATGCACAATCTATTTTTTTATCATGAATACAGATATTTTTGATCATCCTATTGTTGAGACCATCTGTAATATTTTACGTGATTCTACAAGAAGACATATTTTAGCTATGCTCATGGAAATGAAAATGACAGCTGATGATATTACTCAACAATTAGATATTTCAAGACCTGCTGTTGAAAAACATTTGAAGCAGATGTTGGAGATAGGATTAATCGAAAGGAGAGCAGAAACATACCCTACACTACACTATATTTACTCATTGCCTGATGTCTCTGAATCGCTTATCAGGAGTTTACAAGACACCATGGATGAGTATGTAACCATGCTTAAAGAAGATTATACTAATCGACTAGAAAATGAAGAACAGCGATACTTACTAGGCATGAGCTCAAAAGAGCGTTATGTGGCATTAAAAGAAACCTATAATGCAATACTAAACCAATTAAAAAAATTTGAAGAAACGAATTCATAATGATTCCTTTTCCATTGTAAATCCCATAATTATTGCAGTAAGAGTTAAGGATGTAAATACTAGAGTTTATAAAATTTCAAAAAAAAGAAGCTTAGATGTCTTACAATATTAAATCTAGAAACTTTATTTCGACTAAAGATAAAAGAGATCTCATTCAAGAACTTGTAAACCTTTATGGAGACAAAGGAAAAAATTTTCTTAATAAAAAAGATCCAATTGAAAGAATAAAAACCGAAGAAGAAGACTTTTTTTACATAAAAAATGGTAAAATTTGGTTGTTCAATAATGATAATATGTTAATTCCTTCTTTACATTGTCTTAAAGAACATCCCGAAAACGTTTTTAGGGTCACAGTTGATGTTGGTGCCATTCGCTTTGTAACAAACGGTGCCGATGTAATGGCCCCAGGTGTTACTTTTTTTGATAAGAGAATAAAAGAAGATATGATTGTTGCAGTTGATGAAGAGAAAGCCAATACACTTTTAGCAGTTGGTAGAGCATTAATTAACGCTGAAGAATTTGAAAATAAAGAAAAAGGTAAAGTTATTGCAGTAATTCATCATTTAACAGATGAATGGTGGGAGTGGACGTTATAATCCCCCTACCCCTTATTTCAGTCTTATTGATGAACCATTAACTGGAGATACGCTCTCTCTGTGTGTCGTCTTATAGATCCATGATGCAAAATTATTTGCCTTACTTTCTTCTCCATGAAAAACGATATATCTATAAGGCTTTGGATGAACTTTGCGGATATAATTTTCTAGTTCTCGCCTATCACTATGTCCAGTAAAACCGGATATGGAATGAATTTGCATTGCAACATGGTACATAACGGTTTTACCCGTTTCTACAAATTGTACTTCAGTAATCCCTTTCTGAATTTTGCTTCCTAATGTTCCTTTTCCTTGATAGCTTACAAATATCAAGGAATTATTCGGATTATTGCTTAAATTCTTGAAATAACTAACACTTGGACCACCAGAAAGCATACCACTAGTAGCCATAATAATACAGGGATCACCCTGTACAATTAATTCCCTTTCTTCATTGGAGGTCACTTGTTGAAAGGCTTCTGCCAAAAAAGGATTTTGACCCACGTGGAAAATGCGGTCTCGTACTCCTTTACTCAAAAACTCCGGATGACAGCTTGTTATGGCCGTGGCTTCTTGAATCATACCATCAGTATATATCGGGATTTGAGGAATCTGTTTAGCCCTTATAAGTTTCTCCAATATTATCATTACTTCTTGTGCTCTTCCAACAGCTAGGACTGGAATGAGAATTATCCCTCCTCTTTCTACAGTATTATTTACAATATCCGCAAGTTTTTTTTCACAATTAGAACGAGAGGGAAGGATATCATTCGATTTACCATAGGTTGATTCAATAAAAAGTGTTTCAAGTCTTGGAAACCGACAAGTTGCATTATCTAATAGATTGGAACTAGAGAATTTCATATCTTGAGCAAAAGCCATATTGTAAAGACCTTCACCTATATGGAGATGGGGAATTGCACTCCCAGCTATATGACCCGCATTATGAAAAGTCAACCTAATATCAGGAGCTATATCGGTTACCTCACCATATTCAAGAACAATTGTATGTAAGACCGTTTCTCTTATGTCTCGATTGTCATAAGGTTGTACTTTACCCTCCTTATTTGCAACATCTAAATAATCAATTTGTAACATGGTCATCAGATCACGAGTAGGGCGAGTGCAATACACAGGGCCTTCATACTTGAACTTGTAAAGATAAGGAACAAATCCCGAATTATGGACAATTATGTTGTTGGCAATAAAATTATGATGTTTTTCTACCTCTAGATCAATCAACTGAGTATCATTTTTTTGTTTTGATATCCGCTTAATTTGCTGCCATTCAACATCTAGAGACAGAATATAGTTAATTTTCATAATATAATCGCTAATGATAGTTTTAGCTTGGTTTAGTTGTTGCACAAGAAACTGTTTAACCTTTTGAGTTATATCATCCTCATATTGGTTTTCTTCACTATATTGTATTTGCCAAAATTTTAATCCTAAACTAGATGACATCTGTTCTCTTGTTATAGATAGTTTTTGCCTAACTTCATGATAATTGTCGTTTATATAATAATGCAAATCTTCAAGATATTCAAACCTATCCTCGAGAATATTTACTAAGTCTCTCGCACCGTCTTTTGACAAATAGCCTGTTTTTCGTCTATATATACTTAATATTCTTGATGGTAAATTGGCTATTTTAGGGCTATTGGGCTTTCTCTTGAGATATCCAACATTTCTTAATATAACTTTAACATCCCTAGATGAAATAGGTACAAGATCTCTTAATCTATAGTTTGTTTCTTTTGGAATTTCTTCCAAGAATTGTTCTAGCTTACGTTTTTTTGTTGAAGAAGTAAAACCAATTGAATCTGCAAATTGTCTAATAGAATCAGGTGAGTTAACATTTAATGTGCCCCCATTCACATACATAGAAGCATGAATTCCTAGTCGATATAACAAGACTTGCAAGTTTTTTAATAAATTCTTGCTAAAAATGTACATTTTCACGTTGGTCGAAATCGAGCCTTCGGCATCGAATAAACCCTTAATATAATGAGATATAATTCCCTCATCTGCATTTTTAATAATTGCTGGTACTTGGATCTTTCTACTTTTTGCAAATATTGTCTCAAAATTTTTCTCTAAAAACCGACAAACATATGTATTAGTTAATTCAATACTATATGTTTTCATTTGAGTATCACTTCGTGTTCTGATTATTGGTGAAATGCCAAATATCTTCTTAATTAGATCAACATAATAATTCACAACTGTACGATCTGGCTCAACTATTTTAAACGTCATTGTATTTGAATCCTTACAGCCATCTCCTTGAATATACCCCACTAGTTGTGCTAAATCCTTTGTGAGGTGGGTAGGTAAACGCAGTAAGTCATGTTTGGTACCAAATTCATTCCATTTCAATCCATAATAAGCAATAAGTTTTTGCAAAACAGGGAATGATACACTTTTACTTCTATTTTCAATATTAGAAATAGTATTAGATTGGATCCCTAAGTCACTTGCGACTTTTGCTTGGGTTAAAGCCTTTTTCAGTCTAATTTCTCTGAGTAGATTTCTTATTTCGCTATTTATCTTTACATTACCTGCATACTCTATCTGCCTAAACAATTGCTTTTGCATGTTTTTTCTATTAATACAATGAGTTTTTTCAACAGGTATAAGTTGTGCCTTCTTTAAATCTCTGGCTTCAATCTCTTTTAGTTCAAAATTCTCAATAACAAAAAATCGATGGTTGGGAGAAGATTTAATATTTAGATAGGGGGTTCTTATCTCATAAGAGAATTTATGGCCGCTAGTAAACGTTTTTTCAATACATTTTGCAGACTGATACTTTCCTGTTTTCCAGTTAAAACTTAATAGAGCATCATTTAATTGGATATCTTTTATGGGTTTCCAAGAGCCATCTGCCATTTTTATCGGTGTTTCTGGAGGAAGACAATGATCTAAATGAGCATGTGAAACAACAACAGCATCTAATGATTCTACACTAAACTCTGGTAGATCAAAACGCGGAAAACTATTTTTTGGAGATTGAGAACCAACATTGATACCACAGTCCACCAATACTTTGCTTTCACCCGTTTGGACGAGAGAACAACTTCTTCCTACCTCACTATATCCCCCTAGAGCAGTTACTCGAATAGTATCATCTCGATAAAGCAATGGTCGGTGGATCCGTTGTCCAATTAATCTTAAAACCAGCTGCCTTTTTTCTGCATGTTCTTGATATAAATGTCTGATAGTCTTAATAACACGAGATTCAATAGGCGGTGTTCGCATTACTCTGGGTCTCCATAATGTTTTAGAAACAATTTCACGGAGAGTTTCACCAGATTTGCCAATAACCACACCAGGTTTATTTGCTTCAATTAAAACCTCACCTAAGTTATCCTCAAAATCTATTGTCGTTATTTCTCCAGTTTCACCAACAAGATTTTGTATGAAGTATACAGTTTCATCTTTAGCCATCCGGACTTTAGGATCAGAACGAATAACAATTCTCTTTCTAATCCTTTTAGCTAAATCTTTCACTATACTCTCATCGTTCACTAAAACGCGAGGATTACTACTATATATTGCAACTTCTGGACCTTCAAATTCAATTTGTGTTACTTGGTTATTTGGAGGTAAGTTTTCTTTAATTTCTTTAGTTATTTCATCTAACACTTCTTTATAGCTCAAATTACGTACAACCCTTTTATTATTTGAGAACAAAAGAACAAAATTGCTTCTTTGCTCAATTAACTTACACAATTGTAAAATTACATTTAAAAAGCATTCAATACTGTATATATATTTTTTGATTTAATCGTAATAATAAAAATAACAAAGTGTATTTCTTTATCCTCCACGCCTTAGATACCAACCACGATCTAAGGGAACATGTCTTTTCCCCGTAATAATGGCATAATTAGAAGGTAAAGAGTTTATTTTTGAGGAATCTACGCGAACTCTCCCAACACCATAATCTAGATTATTCTTACCAATAATTATAACCACATCATTTCTGGCAAATTCTCCTTCTATTTTTGCAATATTGCTCTTATGAATGGTTTTGCCATAAAGATATTGATCTGTTTTCACAAAAATTTTTTTAGAGATATAAGGTCTTAAAAAAGTTCCCCCTTCAATTTCAAGTTGGAATTTATTTCGTTTAATAGAGCCTACAGGTATCCCCGCAAAGTATATAGAAAGATTATTGAATAATATAAAATTACTCAATTGACAAGGAATAGCAAAAACTTCCATTATTTTTCCATCTTTTAACCAAAAATCATAACCACAGAACGCATCTAAACACGTTTCATTAAATTCCGTAGTCAAAAAATCTTTAATTATCCTTATCTCTTCATCATGCGCCCTTCTAAAAGACATCTTATCAACTATCATCTATTTTTCACCATTTTTGCAATAAAGAATCCTTCACCGTTAGATTTGTGGGGATAGAGACGTTTTGCTTTTACTAAATCACTAGAAAATTCATAGCTTTGAAAGTGTGTTAAACCAGGTTCTCCTACATTCATACTAACGTTTATGAGAGAGAGATTTTTCATTTTTAGAGCATTAGATATAACTAGTTCATTCTCTTCTGGTTCAAGTGAACATGTACAATAAACCAATTCCCCATTAGGATTCAAACAGTCAATTGCTACAGATAAAAGTTCACTTTGTAGTGCTGTGAATTCTAACACATCGCTTAGCCTTTTACTTGTTTTCCTAGTTTCATCACGTACTATCACACCTGATCCGGAGCATGGTGCATCTAATAAAATCTTGTCAAATGTTATACCTAGTTTTCTAATAGTTCTCGAATCCATGTTTAGTACTATAGTATTTGAGATCCCCATTCGAGAAAGATTTGATCTCAAAGAACGACAACGATTAGCACTCACATCCATTGCAAGAATTTTTCCTTGATTTCCCATTAATTGTGCTAAATGGGACGTTTTTCCACCAGGCGCAGCTGTTAAATCCCCTACAAGATCATGTTTATCAGGAGAAAGTATCAAAGAAGGATACATTGAATTTTTTCCTTGTAGCATATAATATCCATTAAGATATTCAGGGGTAGCCCCTATTGGAACAGGTGAAGATTTAACCACTCTCCCCTCTTTTACTTTTTCAATGTCGTCTAACCGTACACCTCTAGACTCCAACAAGTTCTCAGTTCGTGACATACTACATCTTATGGGGTTTAATCTTATTGTATCTAGTAGCTCTTTTTCATTAAAGATAAGAAATTTTTCTATCTCTTTATTACCCATTAAATCAAGATAGCGATCTATCATATACGGTAGATATCCATAAGTATGTGCCAATTTGTATGCTTTATCTGAATAAATGTTAGATTTATTCATAAATCTGTTAACTCCATTTTGAGATTTTTATATCTTCTATCGAAAATATAAAAATAAGTAATATCAAATGTGTACTTGATTATGTCTACAATAATAAATGAATTTAAACATATTGAAATGCCCCAAATACTGTCACTAGGAGCGAACATGTTAGACAGTTTACATGTTGTTATTCAAAAAGTTAAACTGGGTGATACGGTATTATTAATAACAGATAAATATCTAAAAAATAGAATAGCTAAAGATGTCGAACAGAAGTTACAAGACAAAAATTATTCAGTCTTGACAAAAGCTATTGATGATAGTACATTACAAGAAGTTGAAAACCAAAAAGATAACGTAAAAGAATTCAAACCAACATTTATTATTGGGTTAGGTGGTGGAAAACCCATTGATGTCGCCAAATATCTATCTTTTGAAGAAGATTTACGTTTCATTTCCATTCCTACTATCTGTTCTCACGATGGGATAGCAAGTTCAAGAGCCTCATTAATAGGAGATAATAAACGACATTCGAAAACAGCTAGACCGCCAATTGCAGTAGTAGCGGATACAATTATTCTTGATCGTTCTCCTTATAGATTTACCGCTGCAGGATGTGGGGATATACTGGCAAAAAAAACAGCAATTAAGGATTGGTTATTATCTCACAGATTAAGAAACGAACCCATAAGTGAGTATTCTATAGCATTATCAGAAATGACTGTCAAGCTTATTACTCAAAATGTCGATCTAATTAGAAGTAAAGCAGAGGGATACAGTAGAATTGTTGTAAAAGCATTAATTAGTAGTTCCTTAGCTATGTGCGTAGCTGGATCATCTCGGCCGGCAAGTGGTGCAGAGCACATGTTCAGTCATTTACTCGATGAAATTGCAGAAAAACCTGCACTTCATGGAGAACAATGTGCATTAGGGAGTATAGTAATGGCGTATCTACACAACTTAAACTGGGAGAAATTAAGATACACACTAAAAAAATTAGGATTGCCAGTTACTGCTAAAGAGTTGGGACTTAAAGAAGAAGAAATTATCGAAGCACTAACAAAAGCACATAAAATTAGAAAAAACAGATTTACTATATTAGGAACCGAGGGACTAACATATGAAGCAGCAATTAAAGCAGCAACTACAACAGGAATAATACCATAATCCTCACAATAGCGAAGATTAATAAAATAAAATATTCAAGATAAGTTAATGGTTATTTCTCTGGTTTCTAAGGATGTTTCTGAGGTTGATTATAAATTCACTCATATGGGTTCAGTAGAAATATGTAATAAATGCCCGCTAAAAAAAGTGTGCGTGGATTCTTTAAAAGAGAATAACAATTATATAATAACCAATGTAAAAAGAAAAGAACATTCGTGTTTAATAGATGGGCGAAAAATGGTTGTTTGTGAGGTTAAGGAGATTAAACCTAGAGTTTCTGTCAGAAAACAAAAGCATTTAGAAGGTATGACAATAAAAAGAAAGCCTTTAGAGTGTAATGAAATCTTATGTGAACATTATTCAGTCCATTGTTGTCTTGTAGGGTTTGATAAAGAGATGAAGATTAAAATAATAAAAGAATTAGAAGAAATACAATGTCCGCTAAAGTATGATTTGGTATTGGTGGAAGCTGAGAAAAAAAAGTCAAGTCGATAATAGTTCAATAAAGTCAGATCTTTAGTTTTACTATAAACAAAGACCCTAATATATTTAACATAAATACTAAGAAGATTAAAAGAAAAAAGGAAATGAACAATAAGGTACATTATTTTGGTGTTCTATCGATTTTGAAAATTTCAATGAATTTTATTTTTTCATATTTATCAGTTAGTTCTCCAATATCCCTTGTAACACCAGATTTTGTGAATTGAATGAATTCCATAAAACGAGTATCTTTTGGTAATTCTACTTTTATGATTTTGTCATCTAATTCTATTTCTGTTTCTGAAAAATCTACACCAGGTAATCTTTTTTCTAGTAAAGCGATAAATTGGTCTTTGACATCAATAATATGCTCAACAATTTCAACATCATAAATCAAATCGTGTCCCGCAAAATCATGGTTAAAATCTACTTTAACTCGACTACTTGAAACTTTCATAATTCTGCCTTCCATTCCCGAAAGTTCAACTTTCATGCCTTCCTTGGGTTTTATTTGTAATTTCTGAAATTCTCGACGTTGAATTAAACGTATTTTAGAACGATCCCTTAAACCAAATCCTTTCTTTGCTTCTACAGTAATTGTCTCTTTATCACCCTGTTGCATACCAATAAGCTGTTCCTCTAATCCTTCAGGTAACCAATTTTTACCAATTATAACCAAACACGGTTTGTATAAAATATTTTCATCATACACGTCTGCATCTTTGGCTATATCTTCGATAGTTGTATCAAAAATTTCGTTAGTATCTTTAAGCCTCGCTGTATAATTTATTTTGCACATATCATTGTATTTCAACTTTGACATAGTAGGACACCTAAAACCTTTTCTTGTAAAGTAGGGTATAATCCTTTATAAAAAATTAGATTTGTTAGATTCATTTTTTATCCAACATGCTACTTTATACTGTTTATTAGTTCTATTAAGGATAAAAAATCTGATTTTGCAATCTCGTCTTCTAACCTATTTACATATAGTTTTAAAAGTTGCACTCTCTTTAGAGCTAGTTTCTTGGTGATCTTAAAATGCATTCTAGAAGGAAGTAGTAATAATTTCTCATAAAAGTGATGCTTTGATTCCTTCAAATCGCGATTGTTCTCTACACTATAACTGATAGTTCGATATAAGCCTATTGAACCGAGAGCATCCAACATGTCTGCATCTTGTAATATTTTTCCCTCAAGACTTTCAGGTTCTATGTTTTTACTATATCTATGGGAGTAAATTGCTTTTGTCACAGGTTCAATCAAATCATCATAATTATTAGCAAGTAAAAAATCCTTTGCCATCTCAGCTCCTTTTTCAGCGTGACACTGACCCGTTTTTTCTTCATAGGGGCGACCGAGATCATGGAATAATGCTGCAATAATTAAAACATCCATATCTGCATTAAGTTGATCACCAATTTCAATACAAGTATATGTTACCCGTATGGTATGTTCAAGATCATGTGAATTTGAAGCTTCCAAATATTTCTTTGAAAGAAATTCGTAACATAACAGGATAAGCTCTTGTAATGAACTATACGAAGAAAGATATCTCAAGTTTAGCGAACCGTATTTCATAATATTCATCCTTTGTTAATATTGAAAATTTTGCCCATTACTTTAAAATTATGCTTATTGACAGAAATCAGACAATAATTTCCACGGGTAACTGGTCCAGGATTAATAATAGTTGTGGATGCATATTCTGTTATAGCGGGAGAACTATGTATATGACCACAAATATGTAAAAAGATAGGATAATCGATTAAAATCTGTTTTAATTCCATAGAGCCACAATGATGTTTGAATCCTTCTATATCCGCTTTAGTTTCATATGGGGGAACATGAGAGAGTAAACAAATTGGTGTTTCTTTCTCTTTCAAATCATTTAACAGATCATAATTGATTTTTGGTTTTTGATCACCAAAACCAACCACAGTAAAATCATCAAGAACCAGCGGATTAGATTCAACATAATTATAAGATTTAAAAATTTCAGTGCTTTTTATTTTTGGATCACAATTACCCAAACAAAAATAAATATTTGGTATATATGATTTAATTAACGCTAAGATGTTTAACAAATCTGATTCTCCACCAAAATTTGTTATATCACCTGCGATTAAGCAAGTTGTTAAGTTTTCTGCCTTTGTTCTCTCAAGTATTCGTTCTAAAGTGATTATTTGACAATGAATATCTGATATAACTAAATATTTCATATTTTTTCACAATACCTATTTGTCTATATTCACATCATCATTTTTCTTCAATTAAAGGCGAAGGAACAATTTTTTTTAATATAATCAAAATTCTTAAACTTGTAGAAATTATATGGAGTAATAGTGTAAAAGAACCTATACTAATTGCAATAGATAAAGCATTGATCTCCCATATGACATTTACAAACAATGCACATATTATTGTATATAAAATACTAAAACCAAATGCAATCAACAGTCGTTCAAATTGATCAATACGAACATATAAACGGGGAAAAAGTATATTTGTAAAACTCCAGCCCAATAAAAAAAAACAAAAAATCATTCCCAAAATAACTCGAATGAATACAAATGAAGAACTAGGAGAGATAAAAAAAACAGATAATACTAAACTAATTGATAGAGAAACTATTGTCCAGAATTCTATTGAAAAATAGTTTTTATTTAAAAAAAACTTATTAACGTTTTCTGGTAAAGTTCTGTCAAAAGGGCAAAAATTTATCTTTGAATCCTTTTCCATCTTGCCAATAAGCGTATATATTTCAGATTTAGAAAGATCAAGTTTAGGTGCAGCTAACATAGCTAAATGCTTGATGTTTCTAGGTGACTGTTCCTTCATTATTTCTTGAAGAGTTTTTTCCGGATTTAAGCGTTCATTCATTGTATTCTACCAAAAAAATGATAAAAAATAAAAAAATGTTTCTATAAAAATTCTTTAACAGCTTCTTTTAATTCTTCTACCCGATCCGTTTTTTCCCAAGTAAATTCAGGTTCGTTACGACCAAAATGCCCATATACAGCTGTCTTTTTATAGATCGGTCGTTTGAGATCTAACAATTCAATTAAAACGCCAGGTCTGAAATTGAAGACTTTATCAAAGACTTTTCTTAGTGATTCCATTGGAATTTTTTCAGTTCCAAAACAATCAAGATTGATTGCAAGTGGTTCTGGTTCTCCTATTGCATAGGAAACTTGAACTTCACATTTCTTTGCCAAATTTGCTGCCACAATATTTTTTGCAGCATAACGTGCCATGTAAGATGCAGAACGGTCAACCTTTGAAGGATCTTTACCTGAAAATGCTCCACCACCATGAGTTTCTACACCACCATAGGTATCGACAATTATCTTCCTTCCAGTCAATCCTGAATCTCCATGAGGACCACCTATAACAAAACGCCCAGTTCTATTGATGAAAATCTTTGTGTCCTCATCTATCAAGAACTTGGGGATTACTTCATCTATAACTTTGCTTTTGATTTCTTTTTGAATTTCTTCATTTGTTACCTCTGGAGTATGTTGGGCAGCTATAACCACAGCATGAACACGAAGCGGAACATTATCTCGATATTGGACTGTTACAAGACTCTTACCGTCAGGTCGCAAAAAATCAATTATCCCTTCTTTTCTTACTTTAGCTAAACGTTGTGTGAGTTTATGAGCGAGGATAATCGGTAAAGGCATAAACTCTGGTGTTTCATCACATGCATAGCCATACATTATTCCTTGATCACCTGCACCTTGTTGTTCTTTTGTTTTTCTTCTAACTCCTTGACTTATATCAGGAGACTGACTATGTAATACGTTTACAACAGCACAGCCCCTATAATCAAAACCTATTGAAGAATTAGTGTAACCTATTTCTTTAATTGTGTCTCTGACTACATTTTGATAATCAATATTTACTGTCTTTGTAAATGAAATTTCACCACCAATAACAACTAAGCCTGTTGTGACAAAAGTTTCAGCAGCAACATGTGCATCAGGATCCTTCTCTAGAATTGCATCTAAAAGGGCATCCGAAATTTGATCAGCTATTTTATCGGGATGACCCTCACATACACTCTCGGATGAAATAAAAAAGTTCTTAGTCATCTCTTACACTCCTTTTTTTTACTTACCCCCTTTGATTTTTAAAATCCTTCTATCTAACAGAGTTGACAAAAAAAAGATTAGAGCCCTTAAAATTAACACATCATTAGTTTTATGAAGATAATAATAACTACTAAATATTTTTTTCAAGATTTATTACTTCATCAAGTAAATCATTTTTTGAGAGACGATTTTTTGGATTAGTACTTTTCATAGCTAGTTCTAGTTTACTTGATAATCGGTTTACTTTATGCATTGCAAGAGCTTTACCTGTTTCAAGAAGTAAATCTCGTATTTCTTCAAGAATTGCAAGCACCTTAGGAATATCTTTTGTTAATTCCGATGAAGCTTTAATTTGCTTCTTAAGAACCCTAAATCCATCATTAACCGATTCAATTTTTTCTTTATAGGTGTCAATGATATGATTTTTGGCTTCATTAATCAACATCTCTTCATCATATTTTTTTGAAAATTGACCTTTTTTAACCATAACATGTGCTAAATGCTTTAATGTTGTTTCCATTATTTCTTTTGTATGAAGTTCGGGTAAAGCATGAATTAATTGGATTTTTGTTAAAACTCTCCTTTCATTTTTCAGATAATAATCTTGCTCTTGTTTAGTTACAATTCCTTTCTCAACAAATTGATTTATGTCCTCTTTTAGAGAATCTCGAGTACCCGCCCCCTTCCAATATCGATCTTCAAGATGCGTTTCAAGTTTTTTTGAGATTATATCAAGTTTCGAGCTAACCATATGAAATTATTGGTAACATTGACTAATAAATATATTTATGTAAATAGTACTTCCAAATTAAAAAAATGCTTAAGTATTCTATCCTTTTAAAGCGAATTTTAGGGGGGTCATATCGAAGATATATACAAGTAGAGCATTATTTCGGAAGTACTAGTAAAAAAAACCAAAAGAATTTTTAATAATATAGTGATTACCACAAATATGGATGATACAGTAGGCGTCTTATTTTGTGGTGGTAAAGGAACAAGAATGCGTCCCCTTACCTATTATATTCAGAAAGTGATGATGCCAATTGGTAAGGATCAAAAACCCATATTGGAATATGTCATTAAACACTTTAAGCGTCATAATATAACTAATTTAATTTTACTTGTTAATTACAAACGTGAACAAATTAGGGGGTACTTTGAAGATGGATCACACCTTGGGGTGAATATTGAATACGTCGTAGACAAACCTGGTCCAATAGGGACAGGTACAGCACTTCTTAATGCAAGTAAAATTATTGAAAAAAGGAGAGTATTCGTCTACTATTCAGACATTATAACAAATGCCAACTTTACTGACATGATAAATTATCACAAATCACATGGAAAATGGGCATCTATTTTGATTGCAAAAGGATGGAAGCTAAGAGTTGGAACAGCAAAAACGAATGAAAAGAGCCAAATTCTAAAGTTTGAAGAGAAACCCACACTTGATATTCATGTAAACACAGGTATAAGTATTCTGGAACCAAAAGTCTTCGAATACTTAAGCAGATTTAATCCTTCTGAGAGTATAGACCTTTCAAAGGATATATTTCCTGAATTTGTAAGGGAACAACAGATGATGGGGTATGCACCGGATGATTTTTTCTGGGAAGACATTGGATCTATGGAAAGATACGAAAAAATTAACCATGAAAGAATTACACACTTGATGAAAAAATAGGTATACATAATAAATTTTTATATGGATCCAATCTACTTAATACAGAGGTAATAAAATGAAACAAAGATTAATGGACATATTAGCTTGTCCTATTGATAAGGCCTGGCCTTTGAAACTTACAATAAAAGAAGAATCATTAGAAAACGATATTCAAATTCCAGAAAAAAATAATGAAACAAAAGTAATATGCAGATATTATTGCAATTATAAAAACTATTTCTTAGTTGAAAAAGACCATGAGACAGCTAAATCTTTTGAAGAAATTAAAAAGAATGTAACGGTGGAAGATTGTAGAAAGTGTTTTTCACACGAAATTATTGCAGGCGAGATTATCTGCCCAAATAATAAAAATGAACATCGATATGAAATAAAAGAAAGTATTCCTATAATGTTATCTCCAAGCCAAAAAAAAGAAATTTATGGTAAGAAATAATTTATGATGAGTTAAAACTTCCATTAATACATCTTATTAGGTTTTTTTTAGACAAGTAATAAATGTTCATCAAACAATCAATTTCACGGATATTTATAAATTAATTTTCTGTTATTTTTAATTTATAAGTTGTTAAAGAGAACTGGCTTACAAAATTGTTAGCTTTTATTTGTTTCTTCGTCTTCTATTTCTTCTTTTTTATAAGCATTCCAGAAAAAAGACGCAATTTCAAATAAAACGCCAATAGTTAACAGAATATTAATAATAATCAAACGGGTTTTAATTTCAGAGAATACATATAAAACTCGTTGTAAGATAAGAAATGATGCATAGAAGACAATTAAAAGAAATAACAAAATTACTTTAGGAATGGAACTTTTATCAAAAGAAAAATTAGCCAAAAAATCTTTTATTCGATTACTCATGATTCTCGTTCCTTTAAACTTTGTAATCCCGACCAAAAAGCTTCTCTAAATAATCATTGTTCAATATTATCATAGTAGGGCGCCCATGAGGGCAAGTGTATGGATCTTTAGTTTTCAACAGATCATGTAATAATTGCTCAGCTTGAGGTAAAGAAAGTTTATCCCCCGATTTTACAGATCGTCTACAGGACATTAATGCCACCATGTCCTTTACAAAATCCAAATCATCTATTGTCATATTACTCATAAGTTTATCTTCATTTTCTATGAAGATGTCAATTATATCTTGCGCTATTTTGGCGGAGATTGTTTTTCCTAAAATTGAAGGAACAGCACGAATTAAGATATCATTACCTCCAAAAAAATCTATTAAAAAACCTAATTCTCGCATTTTTTCCTTAATAGCATCAATGATAGCAACTTCAGAAGGCTTTAAATTGATTGTTAGTGGAGCTAGGAGTTCTTGAATACTTATAGATTTTGTTTTTATCTGATCAAGATATTTAATGTAATTAATTTTTTCATGGGCAGCATGTTGATCACAGATAACTATACCATCAGACATTTTAGCAAGGATATAAGTACAATCATAAATTCCCAATACAGAAAGTGTTTTTTCGTGTCTCTTAATTTTTTGTGGGTGAAAAGTTGTAGATTTTTTGTCTTTTTCAAAATATTGCCCAAGTATAGTAGCCCTAACTTTCGAAATGCTTGAAGGTGAAGCTTTTGTTGAAAGGGATAAAGGAACAGTTTTTTCATTTTTTGGTGGATGAAACCCAGTTGTAGAAGGTGAATCAAATAACGTTTTTTGTTTCATTGGTTCATTACTTGTCTCAAATATTTTAAGACCACTTGCTTCTAAAGCTGTTCTCACTCCTTGTTCAAAAATTGAGAATATTTTGTCTTCTCTGCTAAATCGTACTTGTTTCTTTGTAGGATGAACATTACAATCAACTTCATTGAAAGGAAGAGAGAGTGTAACAAAAGTAATTGGATAGCGGTTATGGGGAATAGCGGTTCCATATCCTTTCATAATCGCTTCAATAATTGTTTTATCATGTACAGATCTACCATTAACAAATAGGTACATATAGTTCATAGTTTTTCGTGTAAATTCAGGTTTAGTAATGTATCCAGAAATAGAATACTGTTCTTTTGTTATTGATACAGGAATACAAGCCTTTGCCACGTTCGTGCCAAAAATAGAAGAGATATTGGTTAGTAAATCACCTTTTGGGGTAGATAATATTTTACGGTCATTATGATTTAACTGAAAAGACAAATGGGGATAGGATAAAGCCAATTTGGTAGCATATTCAGAGATATGATTCAATTCAGTACTTGTCGTTTTTAGAAAATTTCTTCTTACAGGCACGTTGTAGAAAAGATTTCTAACTATTATTCTTGTACCAACTTTTGCTGATGTTCGTTCTTTGACTTTTACTTCTCCGCCTTCAACAATAATATGGGTACCCAAATCAGTTCCCGCGGCTCGTGTAATAATATCTACCCTTGCTATACTAACAATACTTGCTAAAGCTTCTCCTCGAAACCCCAGTGAATTAATCGAAAACAAATCTTCGGCTTTTCTTATTTTACTAGTTGTGTGGGGTTCAATTGCCAGTAAAGCATCATCATAGGTCATACCCATTCCATCATCAATTATTTCAATTAATTTCTTCCCACCCTCTTCAACACTTATAAGTATAGATGTAGCTTCAGCATCAATTGCATTTTCAACTAATTCTTTTACTACTGAGGCTGGTCTTTCTACCACCTCACCAGCTGCTATTTTATTAATAGTAGTCTGATCCAATTCAATGATTTTTCTATTCATAGTGACCACAAATATCAGGTTTTATATTAAGAATAAAAAGAGACGGAGATATAAAATTACTTGTTACGTGAAATTTTTTTACTTTTACGCACTAGTTGATCAAGTAGATTTATCGCTTCAATGGGTGTAAGTTTATTTACATCCAATGATGACATATCATCAATAAACCTTGCTTCTAAACCATCTGATCTAGCACGAGATTTATCTGAGTGTGTCTTTGTACTGGCTTTTTGTAAGCTCGTATGACCTAATAAAGTAACTTGCCTGAAAGTTTTTCTTTGAGGCGTAGTTTGATCTTGTTCTTCTATCTCTTTTTCTTTCTCGTCTCCATTTATTTTTTCATGTAACATTGATAAAATAATATTAGATCGTTCAATAATTCTCTCCGGTAAACCAGCCAAACTTGCTACATGAACGCCATATGATTCGTCCATACCACCAGACTTTACTTTATAAAGAAAATGAATATCTCCATCAACATCTTTAGCTGCTACATGATAATTTTTTGCTCTAGGTAACGTATGTTCTAATTCAATAAGTTCATGATAATGAGTGGCGAATAATGTACGTGGACCAAGTTTTCCTATATTATTGTGTAAGTACTCTGTCAAAGCCCAAGCAATACTTATACCATCAAAAGTGCTTGTTCCTCTACCCACTTCATCTAAAATGATGAAACTTTTGTCTGTTGCATTATTTACTATATTAGCTGTTTCATACATCTCTTGCATGAAGGTAGATCTGTGTTCTACCAGCACATCATGAGCACCTATCCTTGTAAAGATACGATCAGTCAAGCCTATTGTAGCAGATGAACAAGGAACATATGAACCCATATGCGCCATCAAAATAATAAGAGCCACTTGTCTAAGATACGTGGACTTGCCAGCCATATTTGGACCGGTAATTATTAGAATTCTTTCTTCATCTTGTTTCATTACACAATTATTAGGAATAAAAGAACTTGTTTTCAATAATTGTTCTACAACAGGATGTCTCCCATCAGCAATATCAATAATTTCTTCTTCAACGATTTTAGGTTTACAGTAATTATAATAAGAACCATTATGAGCAAACGTACATATAACATCTATCAAAGCATAGTAATAGGCATCATTTTGAATTCTTTCCGCATATTTTGCTATTTCTCTGAGAATCTCCATAAATAATTGTTCTTCAAGTATTAACATTTTTTCTTCTGCATTCAATATTTTTGTTTCATACTCTTTTAATTCAGGGGTAAAGAAACGCTCTGAATTTACTAATGTTTGTTTGCGTTCATATTCATCTGGAACATTTGAACTATAGGTATTGGGGATTTCAATAAAGTAACCAAAAACTTTGTTAAATTTAACTTTAAGAGATTTAATATTGGTCTTTTTCTTTTCTCTTGCTTCTAAAGAAGCAAGGTATTGTTTACCATTTTTACGTATCTCTCTATAAGAATCTAATTCTTCATTATATCCATTACGAATAACATTTCCAGATTTGATAGATGATGGAACTTCATCAGCAATGCTACGATCTATTAGGGAGACAACTTCATCTATTGGATCCAAATTAGAGTGAATTTCCTTAATTAAACTGCATTTAAATTTCTCAAGAATCTTTTTCATTTCAGGTACCAATTTTAGAGAAGATTTTAATGCCAATACATCACGGGGTTTACATCTTCCCAAACAAATCCGCCCTATTATTCTTTCCATATCGTTTAAATCTTTTAATAAGTTGCGTAAATCTTCTCTTGTAATTATATCATTATATATTTCTTCTGTAGAGTCTAATCGCTTTTCAATTATTTGTTTTTGAAAGCTGGGTCTTAAAATCCATGAGGTTAATAATCTTGACCCAGCGGAGCTTTCAGTATTGTCTAAAATACTGAGTAAAGTACCATAGGTGCTCCTATCATTAAGATTTTCCACCAACTCAAGACTTCGTATACTATTTGCATCCAAAATCATATGTTCATTACTACGTATTGGACTAATCTTAGTAATATTACTAATGTCGTTCCGCATCTGAGTTTCTTTAACATAACGCAAACAAGCACCAGCGGCCCCCACGCCTGGTTCATAATCGTCCACTCCAAATCCACTTAAACTCAATGTCTCAAAATGCCTACAAAGTTCTTCTTTTCCTTGTTCAATATCAAAATAATAGTCTTCTTTAAAAGTTATTGTACAATCTTCATCATCAATATACAAGTCAAGTTTTTTCCAAAGATTTTGTTCTACAATAATTTCAGAAGGGCTTAATCTTGTTATTTCTACTTCCAGCTTTTCAAGTGGATTACTATTATGACCCGTTAAACTTGTTACAAGAAATTCACCAGTCGATAAATCTAATGCAGAAAACCCTATAGAGCTCTCTTCTTTACTCAGTGCAACAAGATAATTATTCTTTTTATCAAAAGACTCTGAAAGTGTAATGGTACCCCGGGTAATTAACTGTGTTACTCCTCGTTTTACTATTGTTTTTGCTTCTGATGCATCTTCTAACTGTTCAACTATTGCAACTTTATAACCCTTTTCAACCATTTTTGTTAAATAGGAATCAACTGAATGATAGGGAACACCAGCCATAGGTATAGGAGTACGATCACCAAGTTTTTTGGCTGTCAAAGTTATATTTAGAACTCGCGATGCAATCTTGGCATCCTTATAAAAAGTCTCATAAAAATCGCCTGCACGAAAGAATATAATGTGATCCGGATAATTTTTCTTGATATTATACCATTGTTTCATCATAGGTGTTAGTTCTGCTCGTATAATATCTTGTAGATCATTAGATTCATTCATTGCGTTTTCCTCTCATTTTTTGATTAACAATTAAATGCTTCTTTTTTGGCTATGTAATATTCATATATTTCCCTTGGTTGTTTATTTGGATTTGCGGCGCCCCAGGAAAAGATAGCTTCTGGATCATCATCGTCTTCAGAATACCAATTATCATCAGCTAGGGTATCACTTAAACTTGAAATAATGTTTATACCAGAACTCGCACCAAGCCGTGTTGCTCCTGCATTAATCATGCGAATAGCAGTTCGCCCATCACGAATCCCACCAGCAGCCTTAATACCCATATTATCTCCAACAGTCCTTTTCATCAATCTCACATGATCAATAAAAGCCCCCATTGGACCAAAACCTGTAGAGGTTTTAACATAATGTGCTTCTGCAGCCATACAAATTTTGCAAGCTTTAACTATTTGTTCATCCGTCATATATCCTGTTTCTAAGATAACTTTCACTTCTTTACCCTCTGCAGCTTTTACTACTTGCTCAATTTCTTTCCTAACATATTCATAGTGTTCATCTCGAAAATATCCGACATTCATAACCATATCAATCTCATTTCCCCCTCTTTCAATTACTTGGGATGTTTCTAGTACCTTTGTTTTAGTTGTCGTACTACCTAATGGAAAACCCACTACAGCAGCAATTTGAACGGATGTGTCACCTAATAATTTATGGCATAAAGTAACATAGCAACTGTTAACACAAACTGCACCAAATTGATATTCTACTGCTTCATTACACAATCTATGGATATCCTTTTCTCTTGCATAAGGATTAAGATTTGTGTGATCTATCATTCTTGCTAATTCATTTGGAGATACTTTTTTGGAATACACAAATAATAAAAATATTAGAGTTTCAAAAATATTCCGAATACTAATTCATAAAATATTTTTATCATATAAAAGTTCCGGCTTATAGAATAATTCTCTTACGCTCTTTTCTCTTGTATCTATTACTCTACACTTTTACATTAATGATTCCGTTAACTCTATTATCACTTTAATTTTCCAAATTGAAACAAAAATAAAATACTATTAAGCCAAAATCTTTAAAATTGTTACAGAAGGTTTTGAACAAGAGCAAAATAGAAGAGGTATATATGAATGAAAAAAACAAAGGGTGTATTTACTCTTTCAATATTTTTAGTCCTTTTATTCTTTACAACAGTATTAAGCATAAGTCAATCTATGCCTAATCAAGAACAACAAACAGATATGATCCCTGCCAACATGGAACAAACTATCACATCTCGAATGGATGATGATTTTACTTTGCAAAATGTAGGGTTAGAAGAATTGAATGTAACAGCTGAAGTTACACGCAGTATAAATATTGAGTATTATGGCGTGGTATCAATCAATGATACAATTAAGTTGGATAATATTGGAAATGAAAATATTACTTACTTCAATTACACCTTACCTAATATCAATGTAGATAAACTGAGATTCATTCGAATAAAAGCAAATGACTCAGATAAGCAATTGATGTCCGGAGAATCCTCTAGAATATATAAGTTTAACAGAAATATCAATTATACAACGTATAGAGTTCCATTACTTGCAAATGAAACAGTCTTCTCTCCAGAAGTTTTTTATATTAATGTTTATACTGAATTTGCTTATCCATATGAAGTCTCCCTAGATTTCAAAGAACAAATTTTGCAGTATACAGAATTATTATATCCATTAATCAACAATATTGGCATGATAGAAAGCAAAACTACAGTTAAGAAGCAAACACCAGCAGCTGTTGAACCTTTCCTTAACGATAGTAAATATCTGATTACACCTACTGAATATGTAACATCAAATGCAAGCACGGGTACATTAGAATGGACAAATTTCACCAGACATGCTTTTAATTACACACAAAACTACGAAGATGATTTACAAATCAATGTCTATACACGATCCACAACAGTAACAGAAACGCAACCAGGAGAGACATTTGCACAATCAACTAACTTGTTTAAAGCTGAATATCTACATCGAAAAATACAAATTGACCCATATGGACAATTAATTGTTACAGAAACACAAAAAATAGTTGCATTGGGACCAAAAAGACCAGAAGATGATCCACTAAATAAACTTCATCCATTTGCAATTAATGCAATTCCAATTGTTCTACCTCCAAGTGTTAAAGTACTACAGTTATATGATGACATGGGTTCATTAAATCAAAGACAAAAACTCAACGAAAACGGTATTTGGGAAAGAGCAGCATTTTCTCTACAAGAGAGTGCAATATTTACAGATCATATGGCATTAACAGTTCAACCTCGTGATCCATTATACGGGGGAGATGAAATGAAATTTACTGTTATCTATGAAATTCCATTGGAAGATTTTCTTTATAGAAAGAAAGGGACAACTGCTTATTCCTTCAAAACAACACCAAGCTCAATATTCAACTGGACAGTAGATAAAATTACTTTAGACATTTATCTGCCTAGAGGAGCAGTATATACAACATCGAACTATTCAAGTCCTGATCCATATCAATATGCGTCTGTAGGATATGAGAAGGTTTTCAAGTTATCAAAATTGGGTTTTGAAAGGATATTATCGTTTAATTTCCAAGACTTCTCTGGATCTCATAATGTAATGTTCACAATCAATTTCAACTATTCAAGAATGAATCTATTGATAAGCTGGTTAATGTTAGCTTTCGTTGTTGGATTGCTTGCTCTTACATATATTGGAATAAGTAGATTCTCAAAACGTGCGAAGGAGCTTACAGGACAAGTAGAAGAAGAATATATCCCTGGCGATGAAATCAAAGAATTTGTAAAAGCGTATGAGGAAAAACTTTCAGTTCAAGAAAGGATTGAACAAACAAGGGATAAAGTAAACGCAAGGAAACTAACAGTTCGAGAAGGTAAAGAAATTTTAGCAAAATTAAGAAAAAGATATCGAAACATTGAAGAACAGTTGAGGAAAGCAAAGGAAAATCTTGCTGAACAAGGTGGAAAATATAAACGTACTGTTCAAGAAATTGAGATAGCCGAACGAAAAATGCTTGAAAACAAGAGAAATCAGAAACAATTAAGACATGAATATAGGACAAAGAAGACATTGACCAAAGAATCCTATATTAGATTGTATAATGAAAGAGAACGAGAAATCGAAAAACTAAGAAATTCCATTGATTCGAAATTAATTGATTTAAGATTGCTATTGGAATCTTAGTCTTTTTTCTTTTTTTCATGAACTGTAAACTTCATCTTTGTGCACTTTTTAACAATAGTTTTGTTTGCCTTAGAAGTACTTTTGGTTGTCATGTGAAATGAACTCTAAGGTGCATGTTTTTTTATCAATTGATTAAATAACTTTGATTAAATAATACTATTATTTTATCTCGACAAAAAGTTTAAAATGCAATCTTGTTAGACTTAGTTTAACAAAAAGTATATACACAACCCCTAATAAAAATATTAGCAGAGTCATGGATTAACATGTTCTTAGATAATAATACTTCCACAAGTGCAGATATGATCAAAAAAGAAGTACCAGGATTATATGATGTAGCACCAGATTTGGCAAACACACTACGGGAGGGTAGATTCTTTCTTGATAAACTATTTGACATATGTACTAAAAAAAACAAAAATATAGACTTAACTTCAGAAGAACAAGATGAAATCTCTTTAAAAGTTGCCTTGGTGAAAAATCCAGAACAAGTAATCCAATATGCTAGAATTGTTCAAATGGTTTTTCAACTCAATTATTTTAGTAAATGTTATATAAAAGCACTAAGCTGTAATGAACTACCAAAGGTTATAATAAAAGAAGCAAAAACTTTACTTAAAGATATTGAAAGATTTCGCAAGATGATAGAAGAAGAATATGTTACAAAACTAGATTGATTAGAATCATTTATATTCTAACGTATAGTAAACTGTTCTGATGTGCAAGTTTAAAGACAATAAAAACAAAAGATATAATAGACAAATACTAATTGATGGAATTGGAGAGAAGGGACAAGAAAAATTGTTTCACTCTAAAGTATTAGTCGTAGGAGCAGGAGGACTGGGTTCTGGTTGTTTATATTATCTGACTGCTGCAGGAGTGGGGAAAATTGGGATACTTGATAAAGATAAAGTAGAGTTGTCAAATCTTAATAGGCAAATTTTATTTAATGAAACAGATATCAAAAAGTCCAAAGTAGAATCGGCCAAAAATAAATTACAAAAATTGAACAAAGATGTAGAAATTCACTCTTATCAAGAAGAAATAAATGAAGAAAATGCTTCTAGGATTATAAAAAACTATGATTTTGTAATAGAAGCATCTGATAATTTTGAAACTAAATTTTTAGTCAATGATACTAGTGTAAAGTTGGGAATACCTTTTTCAATTGGAGGAGTGATAACATTTGAGGGACAATTACTTACAGTCATCCCACATAAGACAGCTTGTTATCGTTGTATTTTCAAAAAGATACCCAAGAAAGGCACATATAAAACGACAAAAGAGATGGGGATTATGGGGACAACAGCAGGATTATTTGGTATTATTGAAACTAATGAGGCAATCAAATACTTAATATATGGAGACAATGGCGCCAGACTATTAACAGATAAAATTTTATTTGCAGATTTACAGTACAATACATTTGAAGTAATACAAGTCCAAAGAGATAAAAAATGTTCTACCTGTGGTTCAGAATAATTAATAGTATATCCGAACGATGAGTTAAAAAACATATAGAAAAGAGTCGGATGAAAAAGATGAATGAAAGAATGAACAATAACCAATCATCAATTGAAGAAGCGAATAATATGGAACAATCCATTCCGCTAAGACTAATAGGTCATATGATCTTTGCAAGTTCCAGTTTTGAAAATTTAAGTGATAAATATTTAATACTAACATCAATCATCATTATTTTATCTCTTTCGATTCTTAAAGTACTCAATTTTATCATACTGATAAGTAAACTAAATATTCAGAATATTACAGAAGAGATAGAAAGAAGTATAATGGCATTTCACTTTGGGGAGTTTATAAGTCCAATTGTTAGTATTACTCTTTGGAGCATCTTATTCTATGCCACATTTAGGTTTTTTATGAATAAAGTAGAGCTGAAATCCATATTAGTCTTTTTCATTTCTCAAATACCTAGAATTATTGGTAAAATAATTCTAATAGGGATAATCCTAGCAGCAGAAAGTGTTACAATAACTATTGAAGAAACTCAAACACTAGCAGAAATCATAGTTTTAGGGTTTCCTACATGGGCATTGGCCAATCTAATAATAGGGTTGATAACCACAATCTATTCTTTTCTTATTGCAGGTTATGGAATGAGTAAAAGAAATAAAACGTCACCAGTATTGGGATTCATAATTGGTGGATTTGCTTCTTTAGTTTATCTAGTTGGTAATTTATTTATATTCTAAAGTCAAGTATAAAATAACAGAGTATAGTACATAGGTTTTTATTTTTTATACTTTCAAAGAAAATACAAATGCCCCAAAAAGTAATATATTCGTATTATATTTATAATACATATTGTGGTACTTTACCCTAAGGCCCCAATACAAGCACACTTAACATAAATTTCAGATATGATTTTTTATTCACTATCTTTTTTAGAGATAAAAAAGTAAAATTTTTATGTTTCTATTGATTGGCAAAAACATGAATAATGACCCCTCATATTTTATACATGATTCAGCTTTTGTAGAAGATAATGTAAAACTTGGAAACGGAACAAAGATTTGGCACCAAGTACAAGTCAGACGAGGAGCATCATTGGGAGATAATTGCATAGTGGGGAAAGCTGTTTTCATTGACTTTGACGTTAAGATTGGTAACAATGTTAAGATCCAAAATCTTGTTAGTGTGTATCATGGGGTTACCATTGAAGACGACGTTTTTGTTGGCCCACATGTTTGCTTTACTAATGACTTCTTACCTAGAGCTACAAACCCCGATTGGACTTTAGTACCAACCTTGGTAAAAAAAGGAGCCAGTATTGGCGCTAACTCAACTATTGTTTGTGGAAGTACTTTGGGCGAATATTGTATGGTTGGAGCAGGAAGCGTAGTAACAAAAGATGTTCCTGCTTTTGCTTTAGTTTTTGGCAATCCCGCTAGACTGCAAGGTTATGTATGCTATTGTGGAGAAAGGGTCATTAAAACTACTAGACCTTTAGAAAAAGGGACTAAGTTAGAATGTACTAAGTGTGGTAAGAAAATAGAATGTTAAATTGAGGATAGAGGGTATATTGTTTATATGCCCTTTTTATATATTATATAAACACTTCACACCCTTAACAAAAAGAAAACTTAAAAATAGCTTTTAGTGAACTGGTTTACTAACTGGATATCAACCAGAATTGCAGTGTTACAAAGATATATATTGGATAAACACTTAGGTTATGTACTTCAATGTTCGTCTCCTATGAACGAATAATCTATATATATTGACCATAAATGATCCAGTATCTTTACTCATAAGGTGAAAAATTTGCATTTAATATCAATCCGATTACCCGCTGAATTTGTTGAAATTATTGATGAAATGGTTTTAGATGGTAGATTAGCATCAAGATCTGAAGGAATTAGGTTGGCTTTAAGAGATTACTATAAAGCGCATTATGAAATAAAACAACAATCAGTGGAATTTCAGTTTCCTGAAATTGGAGAAATTAAACCCAATCTGATAATTTATGAAGATGAACAATAAATTTTTCTTGATAAATTAAGTTTTAGAGTGGGCTATACTAGAATATAGATATAAGTAGATGGATTGATTCTTTGCACAATTCTATATAGTATGGTTTTTCCGTTTATTTTTTATGATTCTTTAAAGATCCAGTTCACTTCAAATCTAAATAGAGATTATTTCCGTACTTAATAGATGCTTTCTTCTATATCCATTTGATTCTTGGAGTGCCTTCTGATATTCGAATAATAATTCAGGTTGCGTTTCTAAATAGCCCATTACTATTGATTTTGCGCCTTCTTTTACACGTTCCACACCATATGCGTTTGTTAAATCGCAGTACCAAACGAACCACTGGATCTTATACTTAGATTTACCAATTTTTTTAATTTTAAATAAAATTGGAAATAACTTACAATCAAGAGGTCTAATATCATATATTATACATATTCCTTTTTCGCTTAAAAAGTAACATTCATTTGTTTTGTTCCTTTTTTTTACAACATATTCACCCGACTCTTTTATTTCTTCCTTCCAATTTGCATGATATAAATCAATTTTCTTTATGTCCTCACTAGTCAGCCCCGGAGGTGTACTTTTACAACATTTACTTCTACATATTCTCTCACAAATATCGATATTATTTTCAATAATCATTCCATCACCTAACTCTTTTCAAGTGATTCTTCCAAATGCTGATTCAACCATTTCTTGATATGTATCTTTTGCTTTAATTAATTCCAATTTCACGCCATTCAACTGGTATATTGTTGGTCGAGGATATCCAAACTGCTCACTCATTGACAATGTATATGCTCCGCTATTAACAATCACCAGATTATCCTGCTCATTTATCTTAAATTTCACAGCATCATTAGATAAAACGTCAACAGGTAAACATAAAGGCCCACCAATATTGCAATAATGTCCCTCTCCCTTATATTTTACAGGGAATGCTTCATATATTGTATATCGCATGGGGATAAGGATATTAGCTCCAACATCAATAAAAGCCCATTTTCTCCCCCAAGACTTCTTTGTTCTCAGTACTTTTGTAATCGTTATAAAACTATCAGCTACCATGTAACGCCCTAATTCAAATAGTATTTTCTTGTCATCTATATTGTCAATCTTTGTACTTATTTGCTCACTAAGTTTATCGAGACTGAAATCAGTCCTATCAAGGAAACTTTTGCTCGCTAATCCTCCTCCAAGATTGATATCATCTAATAGAATACCTTCATTTTGTAATTCGCGTACATATTCATTTAAAAATGACAAAAGCTCATCATAAAATTCATGTGAGGTTAAATTAGTTCCCAAATGGACATGAACCCCCTTTGCATTTAGATAAGCACTTCTTTCAATGTATTTGTATAATTTTTTTGCCCGCTTATAATCTATTCCCAGTTTGCTATTCTTCTTTATAAGTAACTTATTTTCTAATTTTTTACTTAATTTTGGATGTATTCTAATAGTTACATCTCTTTTGAGATTAAAATTTTGACATAATTTTTCTATTTCTTTTATCTCATTAATAGATTCTACATTAATAGATCCCACTTCATTTTTGATTGCATAAGTTAATTCTTCCATCGTTTTACTTGGCCCATTGAATATTAAGTCACCATACTCAAAATGACTTTTTTTCGCCAATAACATTTCAAAGTAAGACATTACCTCAAGCCCCATGTGTAACTCTTTTGCTGTTTCCAGAACTTTACCCAAGTAATTTGCTTTCACTGCATAACTAATAAAATGATTTGGTACATGTTTATCAAGTGCCTTCTTAAAATCCGTATAATTTTCTTTAAATCGTTCTTGAAGAAATATAAAAAACGGAGTATTATAACCTCCAATTATCTTTTCTATTGGATTACCATAAAGTTGTAAATCATTCTCTTTATACTTAAGATATGAATACGTCTGCAAATTTTCCATATATATTCATCCACTATTACTTACTAAACTACTTTATTAATAAATCAAACTATGACAGAAAATAGTTTAATTGTCTTCATACAGTACATTTTAGAAATACCTCTTTAATATTACCCTATGAAACGAGAGACATTTATCGAACAACTTAATCATGTTCAGAAAAATGTCAACTTAGCGGAAGGTTTACACGGTCTTATACGCGTTTTAGCCTTAATTGACCGAATACCAGGCACAGGAACAAAAATTCTTTCTCAAAAAAGTAATTTGCCAGTTCCACTAGTTGTAGCAATAATAAATGAGTTCTTAAGTGTTGGTTGGTGTAAAAGGGCTTATGGCAACTACATAACCGATAAAGGCAAAGAAGTAATTGAAACTTTAGGTGGAACAAATAGAAGATTTATTTGTACGAATTGTAATGGTTATGGATATGTTTTTCCTTTAGAGCAGTTTACTGATAAGTTAACTATTTACAAGAAATATACAAACATGCGAGGTAAACCAGACACTACAATTGATCAATCATTTGCTACAGCTGAAACTAGTTTAAAACGAGTATTGTTCATGATTCATAATTATGATCTTTTCATCAGTAATTGTGCATTTATTGGAGATAGTGACTTAACAAGTATTGTATTAGCATTGTTTGCACCCAAAGATATTAGAATCACTGTTTTTGATATTGATGTGAGAATAAGAAAAATTATTGAACAAGCAAATTCCGATCTTGATCTAAACATTGAGTTTGTTGAACATAATCTAAGAGAACCGATTCCATCTCAATACCAAAAGAAGTATAGTTGTATCAACACCGATCCCCCCTATACAATTAATGGTTGTGATTTATTTGTCTCTCGTGCACTTGACCTTGTTGATAAGAAACTTGGTGGAACGATTTATCTTTCGTTTGTTAACAAACCGCCTTTACAGATGCTAGATATTCAAAAGACACTAGTAAATAAGGGATGTTTAATTACACATATCATTCCCCGTTTTAATGAATATATTGGCGCACAAAAAATAGGCGGCGTTTCTACTCTCTTCCGTATGAGAGTTCAAAAGTTACCTATCCAACCAATTGATTTTTATGACTGTCCAATCTATACTGGACAGAAGAACCCTTTAGTCAAATTCTATCGCTGTAAAAACTGCGGAACAGTTATTAAAATAGGTGTGAAAAAAAATATTAAAACTATTGAAGAACTCAAGAAGACAGGATGCAATAATTGTGGTGCTAAAACTTTTTTGAAAATAAAGGAAGAAAAAGTAATTTAGACAAGCTTGATGTGGATATCCTTTTTATACTCTTTCCCTAAGTATAAGTTATGAAATTGCCAAGTAACATACATATTATTGGGACGCGTGCAAAGTCTTATCTTATTGAACGTGAAGATTATGCCATTCTTATTGATACTGGTAGATCAAAAAATGCCAAAAAAATTATTCAAAAAATAAAAGCCTTTTGTCACAATAAACCCTTAAAAACAGTATTTATCACTCACTCCCATCATGATCATATAGGCGGATTGGAATCAATAGGTCAATTATATGGACCTAAAATTGTGTGCCACAAAAAAGAAAAGAAATACATACTAAATGCAGCTCATTTTAAAAAACATGGTTTTAAAGGGTTTAGTCTTTATTTATTTCACAAACTTAAAAGAATCGGGTACACGGTAGATCAAGTTGTAACTGATTATGATGTAGTTGATGAGATGAAGATTTTTCACGTTCCTGGTCATACTGAAGGAACTATTGCTATTGAAGAACCACGTTCTCATGCTTTGTTTGTTGGTGATTCTATTAATATAAACCAAAAAGGTACAAAAATCAAACCACCTTCAAGATTGTTTTCCTTTGATTATAAAACAGCAATTTCCTCATCAGTAAGATTACTCAAACATGCAACTCCCAAATATATTCTTCCAGGTCATGGTTCTGTTCTATACACACCTGAACAGGCAATTAAAAGTTATTTGGAGAAATATGATTAAGTATTTGTTAATAATATTAGGAAATAGACGATATCATTTATGTTTGATTTAGGATAAACAGCACTTTTATAAGGGAGTAGTTTTTTTCAATGATAGTGGATACTGGAGAGTGGCCAAGTGGAACAGTCTAAAGTTAACCCCATGTAAGTTAAACAGGATAATAATGGGATATATAAGCAATAGTTTAGACTATTCGTGTAAGAAGAAACAGTTTTTACACATTTTTATTACTTCAAACTACTTGATTGGTTTTCTAATAAATCTCATTGAAACATTCGCTTGGTCTTATCTATCTTGGTATTTACCCCCAAACAAAATTAGTCAATATTCATCAGAGCAGATTAATATACTACGTGTCCATACCAAGATCAGATGTATTTTCCTTATTATTCAGAGAGGTGTTAACAACAAATGAGTGAAAAATGGATAATTACAGCAGCTTGGCCTTATTCAAATGCAGTGCCTCATTTAGGTACTATGTTGCAATTGCTGAGTGGAGATGTTATCACCCGTTATCATAAAATACAAAAGCATGATGTTATTTATGTTAGTGGATCTGATAGCCACGGTACACCAATTATAGTCGCTGCAGAAGCGGAAGGTTTGACTCCCAAAGAACTATCTCATAAATATCATAAGATTATTGTGCAATCTTTAAATGATTGGAATATCCAATTTGATAATTACACTATAACATACAATCCGGTTCATACTAAATTTGTTCAAGAGTTCTATAAAAAAATATACGATAACGGTTACATGAATCTTAAAGTTTCTCAACAATATTATTGTGAGAGTTGTTCTAGATATTTACCAGACAGATTTGTCGAAGGCACATGTCCCAAATGTGGTAAAATAGGCGCGCGCGGTGACCAATGTACAAATCCCGATTGCGAGATTCTTTTAAAGCCCACAGAATTAATAGAACCATATTGTGCTACATGTAAAAATCAACCAGTATTAAAAGAAACTGAGCACTTTTATTTCGATCTTCCTGCTTTTTCAGAACAACTCACCGAGATGATTAAAGATAACGACAACATTCCTTCTTTTGCAAAGCAAAAGGCTTTAAGCATGATTGAAGAAGGGTTAATCGAACGTCCCATAACCCGTGATCTTGACTGGGGTGTACCAGCAGAACCCATCTTTGGAGCAAAAGGTAAAAATAAGGTGCTATATGTTTGGTCTGAAGCTGTTGTCGGATATATTTCCGCTGTTAAACAATGGGCAGAAGAGAAAGGAAGTGCTGCTCTTTTTGATCAATATTGGCATAATTTAGAGACTAAAACAGTTTATTGTATTGGAAAAGATAATCTTATCTTCCATATAATTCTCTTTCCTGCGTTATTAATGGCTACAAAAGATGAATACCCGCTTCCTCATGCTGTGGCTACAACGAATTTTATAATGTTCAAGGAAGGACCTTTCTCCAAATCCTTAGGTATTGGTCTGTGGGTCGACGAAGCTATTGATATTCTTGCAGCAGATTATTGGCGATATTATCTCATTGCCAATCGACCTGAAGCTAAAGATAGTTACTTTGATTGGAAAGAATTTGAACGTACTATTAATGTGGAATTAAATGACGTTATAGGCAATTTTATACATCGTACAACTACGTTTATTTCACGTTACTTTGGTGGAAAAGTTCCTAAAAGAGGAAAGTTAAAAAAAGAAGAGAAAGAGTTGTTAAGAGACATAGAAAAATCTATCGAAGAGTATACTCAGGCTATGAATGAATTTAAACTAAAAGATGCCACTAATATTGCCTTAACTCTTGCTAGAAAAGGCAACTCATATCTATCTTCAACTCAACCTTGGCATTTAGTTAAAAATAATAAAGAATATGCAGCCACAGTGTTGAATCTTCTTGCCAAAGTAACAGAAGTATTAGTAGTTTTATTATGGCCAATAATCCCAAATGCGACTCAGACAGTTTGGATGGCACTTGGGTTTAATGAGGATCTTGTTGTATATGGACTTGACGGGATAGATATTAACAATACACTTGAAGAACAAAATATAAATGAAATTACCCCCATCTTCCATAAGGTTAAAGAAAAGCAGCTATTAAAAAAGTTGGAGAGTTATAGAAAAAAAAATAAAGAAGAAAAGAAATTAAAAAAGGAGAAGAAGACTATGAGTGATAAAATTGCATATGAAGATTTTCAGAAAGTACAGCTTAAAATTGCTACAGTCAAAAAAGCCGTACCTGTTGAAAAAAGTAGAAACTTAATGAAAATTATTGTAGATCTAGGTGAAGAGGAAAGACAAATTGTTGCTGGGATTAAACAATATTATGATGTAGAAGACTTAGTTGGGAAACAAATCGTTGTTGTAGCTAATCTAGAACCCGCAAAATTAATGGGTATTAAATCAGATGGAATGCTTTTAGCAGCGGATCTTGATGGAGAACCAATTATCTTACATCCCGATAAAAAAGTACCAGCAGGCACTAAAATCAAATAGATTACAAGAAGTCATCACCAATAACGCCACCTCTTTTTCTTTTTTAATAGCACTAACGCTTGTTTCGAGACTTTGAATTTACAGGAAGAATACTAATATATAAAAATCGTGTTTAAGCTATACTTTAATCGCATTTAATTAGGAGAAAATATCTGGCAACTTACACTGGAAATTACTCGGGTAATTTGTCGATATTACATCTATTATTAATATCTATAAAATGTTATAGACTAAGTGATAAAAAATGAAATTAGTAACAGTCCATGTTCCGGCTTCTTTCCTTCAAGATCTTGATGAACTAGTAAGACAGAAAAGGTACCCAAATAGAAGTGAAGCTATTAGAGTAGCCATTCGAGACTTACTTAAAGATGAAGCTTGGGAAAGAAAAATAGCATATTAAAGGAGAATATTCTATCATAAGTGAATAATGTCTCCACCCTTTATTTTCTTCACATCTTATTTTTACTCTAATATGTTAAGGATTTTTAATTTAAATTATAGTAGAGTAACTCTGAAGGATTAAAATAAAGAAGGAGAGATAATTCAAAAAAGTAAACAAAAGAACTAAATGGTACGAAGATTAAAAAGAAAATCAAAGAAGTTTTTCCAATTCATCTACGAAATAGTCATATTGCTCCATACCTTTCTTCCAGAAATCAGAATCAGAAATATTTACACTCATTTCTTTACCCAACTCTTCAGGAGACTTACTACCACCAGCAGAAAGCAGATTTTTGAATTTTGGAATAAAGGATTGACCTTCTTCTTGATAAATCCTATACAAAGCGTAAAAAAATAATTGAGCAAAAGTTTAGAATAATTATAGAAACGGGAGATAGATAGCGAATGTTTTTAACTTAAATACTTAGGTCTCATAATATTGAGTAAGAGATGAATTGATGAAAGATAGTATGGGACAGTGGAACTCAACTACTAAAGAGAAGGGAGAGATATTCATCAAAAAGAGACTCGAGGATATAAATCGTCCTAAAATTATTACTATACACAAATATATTCAAAAATCAGACCAAGACATATCAGCTATTTTCTCCCAAGAGATCAATCATCTAAAGAATTTTATTAGAATTACTGGACAAAAAAATGAAGAAGAAATAGTAGCTGTTGAATTTTTAAAATTACTTTTACAAAAAGTAAAAAAAAGAGATCCTTATATCAAGAATTTAGGTGAGTGGCCAAAATCAATATTGTTATTCTGGAGAGAATATTATAACTTACTAATCTTAAACCAAATAAATAAATTGAAATTGGGTAACTACAAAAACACCAGATATTTGAAAAAAGGTGAGCTAGAAGCACTACTAAGGTTATTTCTTCACTTCAGTGGAGTAAAACAAAAAAATTACACCCAAAAGCACGCAGAAAACTTGCAAAAAGTTTGGATAAAACTACATAGTAAATATGATATATTATTACAAAGAATCAATGAATTACAAATAGAGAATGTTCTTTTTGAAGGTTTAGACAAAGCCAACACTACGGGTGGTCTAGATAATATTCAAATATATAAATTGTCTAAAAAAACAAAACTTGCTTATGTTTTTACAACACTAAAATTGGGAAATACTGCAAAAAAGGAGTTTTATTACTACCATCACACGAAAAGTGATGGGAATTATTCAAGTAAGTGGTATGAAAACTTCATTAAAGCAGGTTTGAAAAAAAATCTTGTCCAACATATCGATTCAATGTTGAAGAATTTACCATATATTTCTACTGAGAAAAAGAAATATATCAAACAATTGCTTCTACTCAGATACAGATTTGTACAAGATTCAATGGGCGGAGATTTCTTAAATAAATTAAACCAGCAAAGTAAATTCAATTTAGAAAAATCCATTGCTAAATCTTTAGCTAATTCAAGAACCTATAAGTACAATGTTAATGTCCATATGAATGGACTGATTAAGCTCAATCAATTGGTTGAGTTATTTCAGAATGGAGGAACAAGAAGAATTACTAAAAACAAGAACCAACATCAAAGAGTTTCAAATGATGTCCTCTCCGCTATAGAAATGAAAATGAAAAAAGCAGAAAAAACTTGCAATTTTATAGTTCATGCAAGTTCATTTTATCCTCTTCTTGAAGTTGACAACAACCAGATTTATGTTAGTGTTAAAGGATTCAATCTGGAAAAATATAACAAGGGAAGTCAAGAGTATTTTATAGCTAAATCCTTAAATTCCTTAATTAAAGAGATATCAGAAAATACAGCCCAAGAATTTGGATCTAATCTAAAGATTCAGAAGTTTTTACAGAGTGATAAAACAATTGTTGAGCTTATCACAAATTATCAACGAAAACTATTGAATAGAATGATCAAAAGGGGATTTATTCAAGAATTCACAAACTATTGGGATGAAAAAAATAGTTTCTTTACTTTTTCAACGATGTCAGAACAACCAGAAACAATAAATAAGGCAGTTTACAGAAAGTTACGAATATATAGTGTATTTCCATATGATATCATACAACATTGGGATTTTCCAACAAATAATACACTTAAAGAATTATTAAAAATAAATACCTTTCCATCAAAAATCTGGGAGGACTATCACAAATCAATTTTCCAGCTAATAAAAAGGAAAAATTTCAATAAAAATATGTTAGAAATTAAGGGGGAGTTTCAAAGTAATAATATCGACATAGATAAAAAGGGAATAGCAATTCTAAAGTCTACTAGTTCTTTCATCTGCTTACCTGGTAGTGGAATGGGAAATGCACATCTGTTTTTTGGACAAAAAAGGGAAAAACTTGTTTTCACTTTTGTTGATGAACAAGGTAATGTACTAACTATACCAAAACGAAGTAGAGGCGTAGTATTATATTATGAGTTTAATCATAAACTAGAAAATAAAAAAAACGAGACATATGATGGACTGATCTTACCACTATGGGTTAATTGGGATAATGAAATATTAAGAGTGAGATTTCAATGTGGTAAAAAAAGGATATTAAAATACTGGTTAAGTAATTTAGAGATGGAATATGGATTACCAAAGAATATTATTAATAAAATGAAAAATGGGGTCGTCTTAAATCAAGTTGATACTGAATTAATGGTTGTTTTTGTACTTATTTGTCAAATATTCGTTAAAAACTGGGATATACATCTAGAAAAAATGTGGAAATCTCGAGAAATAAGAAAGTGGTTAAAAACGGAAAATGTTGAAGTATTACGTGATAATGATAACAAATGGACATTTATCCATCAAAACACAAAAATGCAAGTATATCCTGCTATTGCAAAAAAAAGAGCTAAAGCCAATAAGCTTCAATCAGGACCCTTTTTAATACCACATAAGAACAGTATACTTGGAAAGTATATTGATAATCTTGTGAAAAGGTTAAAGAAACTAATAAGAGAGAATCCAGATGATGAAGCGGTAAAAAAAATAAGTAAATGGTACGAAAATTGAAAAGAAAAAAAATCAAAGAAGTTTTTCCAATTCATCTACAAAATATTCATATTGCTCCATACCTTTCTTCCAGAAATCAGGATCGGAAATATCTACACCCATTTCTTTACCTAACTCTTCAGGAGACTTACTACCACCAGTAGAAAGCAGATTTTTGAATTTTGGAATAAAGGATTGACCTTCTTCTTGATAAATCCTATACAAAGCGTAAACAAATAATTGGGCGAAGGTATAAGGATAATTATAAAAACGAAAGTTGGGCATATAGTAATGCGGTTTCATCGTCCATTCCCATTTCATTTCTTCAAAGTATTCCATTGCTTCTCCATATACTTTGTCTCTTCCTTTTTCCCATCTTTCCGCTATCGCTTTTCCATCCAACATTGTTCCTTCTTTTATCGCTTCATAGAGACTTTCTTCAAACCAATATCTTGCACTTACTTGAAATATAGCCATCCCCGCTCCGTCCAGTATATTGCACAAAATTGCTTTCTTTTCCTTATCATTTTCTGCTTTTTTCAGTAACATATCAGTTAGGAGTAACTCGCCAAAAATTGATGCCGTTTCCGCTATCACCATTGGTGCTCTAGAGTTGAATCTTGTTTGATTAGCATATGAATAGTAATTGTGTGTTGCATGCCCCAATTCATGAGCTAGAGTATATATATTATCCAATGAACCAGTATACGTTTGAAGTATAAATGATGTTTCGTTCATATATGATCCCGAACAAAAAGCCCCATTTCTTTTTCCAAATCTTGGACTAGCATCTATATGGTTTAGTTCAAACATATTTTTCACACATGTCGCATATTCTTCATCAAAATCCTCGTATGCCTTAGTTACTGTTTCTCTTGCTTCTTTCCATGAGTAGTTCACTTCATCTGTTGTAATGGGGGCGACTACATCATAGTTTTGTAGGGGTACAGGTAATTCCATTATCTTTGCTTTTAGTCTTAAATATCTTTGATACAAAGGAGCATTGGTTTCTACTGATGTCATTAAGTTATCAATGATTTCTTGTGATACGTCATTTATTAAATAACTAGCATCTTTTGCTGTTTTAAAATTTCTACGATTAACAATTTGCATCCAGTCCCCACAGACATTTCTAAGTGCGGAAGAAAATATTATCTCGTCTTTACCTAGACCAGCATAAATAGCCCTATATGCTGACTCTCTTGTTGCTCTATCAGGGTGAGTAAACAAGCCATTGGCTTGACCATACGAGAGTTCTTTTTTTTCTCCTTCTACTTCTACCTCAAACATTCGGGTATTAAGCCATTTAGATTGAAGTTGATTCCATCCGCTAACTCCAAATTGGTCTTTCTCGATAATTAATTGTTCTTCAACCTCGCTAAGCTGGTGAGGAACGCGGTTTTTTAATTTTTCCAGATAGTGTTCATAAACAGCTAATTCATCACTTTCCATAAACTCGGGATGATCATAGATCCACTTTCCTAGTTCAAGATCAACAAAAGCCAACTTTTTTTCAATTTCGGAACTAGCATCTTGAGACATATTAAACAAGGACTGAGTGTCTGATAAAGTCATATTCGCAGAAAAACTTAAGCTGGCAAACTGAGCCATATTTGTATACTCACTTAAGAAATTCTCCATGGTTTCAATAAGGTGATAGGCGTCTTTAGTAGAAAAACTTTCCGTATTTATTTTTCCTTTGTATTTATTTTCTATCTTAGAGGCCTTCGCTTTTAATTCTTGGAACTTTTCTTTAACCTTAGGCAAGTCTATACTTGGATAAAGTACAGATAAATCCCAAGTAATTTCCTTTTCGTTCATAATAATCTTGATACGAGAGATATATATACATAAAAGGATAACGCAAGGACAAACTTTGATTTATACTGAAATTCAGAGAATATTTGAAAAAAATAAGCAAAAGATAGAGACCCTTTTTTTACTGAAGAGGGGTTATTATTTGAAAGTTATTCAGAATAATGAAAATTAATAAAGTTCAACATAAGGCGGAATATTACATATTAACAAAATCTTCAGGAACATATCCTTGATTTACTAACCAACGAACTTCATTTCTTCTAAATCTATGAACAAGTTCTCCACGTTCTTCAGGATGAGACATACCATAATTGGGCATCACAATTACAAGGTCACCAACACGACACCACATCCGTTTTCTGAATCTCCCGGGGATCCTTATTTTTCTTAAATTGCCATCTAAACAATTAACCAACAAATATCCTGCGCCTAATATTTGGACTACAACACCAAATATCTCGCCTTCACCAGGCAATTTGGCTCTAATTGCGTCAGAATATTCTGAGACCCAATCGTCTGAGCCCTTATTTTTGCTTTTTCCGCCTTTTTCTTTTTTAGACAATATGTATTACCTCAAGTCTTCATTAATGACGTTCTTAAAATAGTTTTTGATGTTTATGAATAAAATAGTAAAAATGATTAGCAAAAAAAAAGATAATAGAAAAAATTTGTTAAAAAATCTGTTAAAAAATAACCATAAAAAAAGGCTAGCACAATTTGTAAAAATTCTTAAAATAATTAATTATCGTGAACTTGAAATAGTATAATAAAAATAAATTTCCAATCAAACGAAACAGAAAAAAAGGCATAATTATTCTTTAACTTGGTGTCCTAAAAATGGAATATGATGATTTATTGAAGAGAGCACGTAAAGACTTACCAGATACTATCTTTAAACAAACACGTTTCGAAATCCCCCACGTTCGTTCAAATATTGAAGGAAATAAGACATTTTTAACCAATATTCGAGAGATATTAGATACAATAAACCGTGACGGAAATCACTTTCTAAAATATTTAGCGGGAGAATTGGCAACCGCTGTAAATATGGAAGGTAACAGAGCAGTGTTCGCAGGAAAACATGCAAGATTAACACTACAAAAACTTTTAGAAAAATATATCGAGGAATATGTTTTCTGTAACGAGTGTGGAAAACCCGATACTAAGTTGATAAGCGAAGATAGAATGATGAAAAAACGTTGTGCAGCATGTGGGGCTAAAATTGCCGTTAAACCACTAAGAAGATAAATACAAAAGCGTAAATTGATGCGAATGAAGAAATATTATATGAAAGTAATAGAACGACCTAATGAAAAACTCGTTACCGTATGTGACGAAGAGATAATGGAGACAGTATTGCTTTCAAACAACGTAAAAATTAAACCAACTAAAAAATTCTACGGAACAGAACTTGTGAATCAGAAGGAATTGCTTGATGCACTAAGAAATTGCACATCTGCAAATGTAATAGGAACAAATATAGTGAACTTCATGATACAAAAAAAACTCATCCATGAAAGATCAGTTTTGTGGTTAAAGTATCCTGATAAGAAAGGAAAAGTAGGACACGCAATATTGATACGATAAAGAAAAAAAAGACACCAAAGAAAATTAGTATGGAAAAACAATACTTATTTTATGGCAAGAACTATTTTTTTTGAAGATAAAAATGTCGAGTAGATTTTGTGCTATTTGTGGAACTAAGCAAGGACCTTTTGTAAAGAACCTCTGTGAAGAATGTTATAAAAAGGAATATCCTCTAAAAATAAATATCCCAGATAAAGTAGAAATAGAGATTTGCCCAAGTTGTAGAGCAATAAAACACAAGGGCGTAACTATACCCACATGGGACGAGGAAGAAATAGGGGGTATCATCGGAGATTTAGCAAGAAGTATCGTGAGTGAAAAATTAAGAGTGCGGTTTCCTTACACGTTGAAATTTGATGATAATATAGAAGAAAGAAAAATAATGAATAAAGGAGTAAAGTTTTTTGAATTAAAGACAATAATCCAAGCACGCCCATATGAAGAATTTGGAGAAGTGAAAGAAGAACATATAACAAAGATATACACAATGAAAGTTCCATGCAATGAATGTACAAAATTAAAGGGAGGATATTTTGAAGCAATAATACAAATTAGGGCGGAAAATAGAAAACCTACTGATGATGAGATTAATACAGCAGACCAAATAATTACACAAGTGTTGAATGACCATGCTAATTCCAAATTGATGTATATTTTAGACTATAAGATAGATAAAAATGGCATTACAGGGAAAGTTAGTTCAAAATTGCTAGCAGAAGAAATGGCAAAAAAGATCAGGGATTCTCTCGCTGCAACATATAGTGTGGCTTATGAGTTGAAAACTGTTTCAAGCGAAGGACAAAAAGTATATACAAATACATACCTGGTAAAACTATCAAAACTAACTAAAGAGGATATAGTAGAATTTGAAGGAACAATGTGGAAAGTTTTAGATATACATAAAAGTTTGATTAAGAGTGAAAATCTTGAAAATCATGAAATAAAATACTTGCACAGAAGAACAATGGAAGAACAATCGGAAAAGAGAAATGAACAAATAATAGAAAGAGAATATATGGTACTGGCAAAAGAGAACGATATAGCAATGATGATGACAATGGATAACTATGAAAATTATGAAGACAAATGGGAAAAGCTACCACAAGGAACAGAAGTGGGGAAAACAGTCAAAGGATTTCTGTTTGAAGAGAAAAACTATTACGTAGAAGAAAAAAAATAGCTATCAATTGTTCTATAACCATTGAACAGATTTAAGTGCAACTAAAAATAACTTAATTGGGAACAAACCATAGATGCGATGATAAAAAATTGGTTTGATGATCATTAGAGAGGAGTAGACTCTGGAGCAATGAGCAGAAAATGGTTGAAGTGCAAAACTGGTAACCACAGAATTGCACACAGTTCCCACTAAAAAATCAGATTTTGAGTAATTTATGAAGGGTTTCTACTTGTTTTCATATTGTTTTTGTATGTTTTTCACCAAACAACTTAAAATTTGAATTTAAGGCTCAAATCATATAGTTATAAATTTGAGTAAGAGAAATTTAATAAAAAATTGGTGGGGACTAGGATATTTGAAATCCTGACCAACTGGTTTTTTCGCGTGACCGATTACCGGTCAGACTCTGGAGCCAGCCACTCTACCTGACTGAGCTAAGTCCCCTGTATGCGCGCTAGGCGCCGTTTAAATGTGTTTTGTGTGTTCCCTAAGTAAGGGATTCTTTTGTATTTTCTTTTTTTCTTTTCATCTTTTAAGGATTTCTGTTATTTCAGTACTTCCGAAATAGCGTAAGGAAACATCAAAATCAAGAAATAAGGCGAATTATTTTTGTTCTGAACATTTCAAACAGGATATCAACTGCTTAATTCGGGAGTATTATATTTCTAGTACATACAAAAATGATTTCCTACCCTATTTGGAAATATTTTGTTTACTTGGGTAGTTGAAAGTCTTTAATGCTGCTTCTTTTATCATTATCTATTTTCTCTTTACCACTCTTTTTTCAACTATTTTTTATCTATGCTTAGCCAGAAGACCCACTCCTTGAGGGGTGAGATGAATGGCAAAAAAACACAACAAAAGTCAGTTTTAGCATACAAACATTTTGTAAGGATGCTGTCTTTGTGTACGTGTTTTGGTACCATCTCGAAAACCAAGAGTGGTAGGAGACAAGAAGAACAAGATGGAAGTAGAAGATAGGGCTACACATTAAACAACGATAATGGGTATACGTATCTACCTAAGTAAGGGTATTGAGGACTTCCGATGTAGAGTCGGTACGTTGTGTGTACTAGAACCATGTACCGTCGGAACAACGGGACCTATAGACGACGGTTGTGGAGAAGAGTTCAGCCCTCATTTTGAGGCCACTTCGTTGAAGCAAGAAACCATCTGCCTTTAGGTAGTGGTAGTTCATTTAATGTATCTGAAATGTTCTGATTATCTTTTCTTTCAGGCTCAGATGCTTTCCTTCTCCTTTTGTTTCTCTTTTTCTTATTTTTTCCAACAATTCTTCTACTGTTTCAACTTTTTCTCCCACTCTCGTATATGCCATGCCTATATCTTTTATTCTATGCGCATCACTTCCTCCTGTTTCTCCCAGTTTGTTTTTTTGTGCATATTGCTTTGCTTTTTCGTTGAACTTTTGTATAAATGTTGCCCCATTTTGTGTTTCTATTATCACATTTTGCAGTTTTTCCATTCTTTTTCCCACCCCTTTTCTCATAAAATCATATGGATGAGCCATTACCACCTCTCCCCCTTCTTCTCTTATTTTTTCTACTGTTTCCTCTAATGTCATTCTTTTTTGAATATTTTCTCTTACTCCCAACCCTATTACGTGTCCTCCCTCTGTTGATATTTCTATCCCAGGAACTATCAGTATACCTGTTTCTATTTTTACTCTTTTATGGAATTTTACCGTATCATGATCTGTTATTGCTATTCCTTTTAGTCCCATTTTTTCTGCTGTTTTTATTATTACCTTAGGTTCGCTCTTGCAATCTGCAGAATACTTACTATGTACATGTAAATCATAGTGGAAAACAGATTTTCTTCCTTCTTTTTCACTTTTCTCCATGTTTATTGCTCTTTTTCAGTCCTATTCTTCATCTTCTTCTTGTTCTGCTTCATCTTCTTCTTCAAACACTATTCTTTCTAATTGATCCAAATCTGTTATAGTTACTTTATCTTCTTCTTTATTTGGATTTATCCATAATTTGCTTCTATTTCGCTTTATTTCTTCTATTTTCTTATTTATAAACGCATATACACTCCCATGTTTTGCCCCTCCAATCAGTCTTTCTATTGCTTCTCTCGCTATTTCCATTTGTTCATATGACCCTATTATTCCTATTGTATTGCCATAAACAGATATATATGCCCCTGTTGCATTTTCTATGTATCTTCTTGTTCTTCCTTTTGCCCCTATTATCCTTGCTTTTACTGTTCTTATCAAGTTTGGCGAATTTCCCAATCTATCTCTCAAATTTATTAACATGAACTGATTATCGTTTTCCGCAATTGTCAACGCTTTTTGTGGGTTAAAACCTCTTGCTATTGCTTTTACCACTTCTCTTGCTTGCATATGTACAATAGGATTTTCTATTTCTTCTTTTTCTTCTTTTACAATTATTACATCTCCCGACTGACTATCTATTTGCAATTCACACTCTGTCAAGTCTTCTATCTGTTTTTTTACTTCTCCATTTGAGCCTATTAGTACTCCTAATCTTTTTCTTGGGACGCGTATTAAGTATTCATTTGACATTTTTTACACCGTTTATTCTTTACTTTTCACTTATTTTCATTCAATATTTATCATAGAGTTGAAATTTCGGGTCTGGTTTACTTCCTACTATTGCTTCATAAAGTTCATCATTTTGGACAACATTTGCTCCTAAATAGCCAAAATGTCCATTAATGTTTCTTATATCTCTATATAAGAAATAATGTGCAAAAGGATGACCAATTAATACTGATTGTGACACATCTATAATTATTGGTTCATCTTCATAATACAGTATATTGTATTCACTTAAATCAGCATGAACTATTTCTCCTTCTTTATACATTAATTTGATATATTTTATTATTTTCTTGTAAACTTTCTCTATTTTCTCTTCATCTAGTTCAACTTCTCGTAACAATGGCGCAGCTTGTTGTTTTTTTCCTATGTACTCCATCACTAGTATATTATTTCGTATATAGTATGATTCTGGTACTCTCACTCCCACTTTTTTCATTCTCTGTAAATTTTTGAATTCTTTTTTTGCCCAGAGGTACACAAATGAATACGTACCTTTCTTATAGTGTTGAAATCTTGGGTCACCTTGTACATATTTCCAGTTTTTCTTGAATTCTGCTGTTGTTGTTCGGTATATTTTTATGGCTAATTCTTCATTCTCTTTATTATATCCATGATATACATTTGCTTCCTTTCCAGTGGCAATAACAAAGTTAATATCCTTTATTATACCCTTATTCATCATTTTTACGAGATCATATCGCGTTTTCCTATCGAATACAGATTCTAGTACCTTTAACGCATCTGAATCTTTCTCTATATTCCTTCTCCTTTCTTTGTCGATTTTATTCTCTATTTTGTCTTGTTCATAGGGGTCATCATATCTTGGAACCATTTATTTCACCTCTTCCCCTCCATCTGAAAAAATATTTGTCATATTCATTTGGAGGTAATCATTGGAAACAATATACTAAATATAACGCTTATACTATTTAGAATAAATTTTAATTAAAAAGGTAAGGATTATGCCACTTTTTTATCACGTTTTTCCATGTTTGTTTTTTTCCCAATCTTCATATTGTTCAAGTAATGAATTTATAACCTCTGTTATATCTTCATTTTCTTTATTTTTTCTATCAAAAAACACTTTATTGTCTTCCACTTCTATCATGAATTCTTCAGGTAATCCATATATCCATTTTAATAATTCAGTTTTAGAAACAAATTCTAATAATTCCATTAATACATCTATAGTTATCGATTCAGTTTTTTTTACTAAACGGTTAAATGTTTTTACTCTTTCTTCTTTTTTTCTTTCTTGTTCTTCAACCATTTTTTTCTGTTCTTCTTTTTTTCTTTCTTCCCTCTCTTTTTCTTTTCTCTTTTTTTCTTCTACTTCTTCATGTTTTTTTCTAATGGTTTCTTGTTCTAGCATTCTTGCTTGTTTTTCACTTTCAATTTTTCTTTCTTCCTTTACTCTCTGTTCTTCCCATATTTTTGGTGCCCATATACTTAATCTATTCGCTGTTGATGCCACATAAATATAATTCCCATCTGCTATTACTGATTTTATTCTACCTCTATACTTTAATGCTATGACTTTGGTCCAATTACTCCTTCTCCATACTGTTATTAATGAATCACTCGTCCCAACATACACATAATTTTTATCTGCATAGATACAATAGATAATTGATAATGGTGAATGTTTTAATTTTTGTTTTTTTTCAAATCCATCTTTTTTCCATATATGTAAAAATTTCTCACTTGAACCCACAAAAATGTATTCGGAATCTACGTGTATTGCGTGAACACCTGTAAATAGAGGTAATTTTATACGCTGATATTCTCTCCAATTGGCTTTGTCCCAAACGATTATATTTTGACCACAACCAGCATATACAAAATAGTAATCTTCTGCTAATGCTTTTATTTCTCCTTGATGTCTAATTGCCTTTTCAAGTTTCCATTTATCTTTTGTCCATATTCTCAAATAAAAATCCGTGGAACCAGTATACAACCGTTTATTATCGGATACAATTGATTGAACAAAACCATCGTGTTTCAATGTTATAATTGGTTCAAAAGTTTTCTTTGACCATACTTTAACTGTTCCATCATTGGATGCTGAATAGAGATATTTCTTATCTACATATACTTGATTTACATCACCATTATGTTCTAGTTTTACGATTTCATTCCAAGTATGTTTTTCCCAGACGCGAACAAAATCATCGTTACTCCCAGTATATACATATTTTTTATCAACACACACAGATGAAACTTCATCTTTATGTTTAAACTCCTTTACTTTTCGTATCTCTCTCTCTTCTTTTGATGACATTTTCTTGTAGTTCTTTCTCATCAAGTGTAATAAATATTTTCAAAGGCATAATTACTCACCAATCATACAATCATAATAATCAGATAAAATCTAATAATAATAATAATAATAAAAACAATTCAGATCGAATTCTCTTTACTCTAAATTCCACATTTCTTTTTCTTCCATTGTTATTTCAGTTACATATTTTATCATTCTTTTATATGCTTCAAGAAAACGGCCTCCCCGTCTAGTGGCGATATATGCTGAATCTATCCTCTTATCATCGCTTTCTATTTGTGCCACGAGTCCTCTTTTAATCAAAAAATCCAACATTTTTCGAACACGATCAACCGGTATATTGGCTCGTCGTCCTATTTGAGAAACGCCCGCTTCTCTATAAAATTCGAGTACCATCAACATCTCTGCATATATATCATATCTCGTTCTATTTTTCACTAGCAAGTTTCTCCTATGATTTTTCTCTAATTATTTTAAAAAAGTTTAGTAAAGTAAAAGGAAAAAAGATCATTTTACTCACTTATCAGACGAATCTTTTAGTTCTAGATGCCCTACTTCTGCATTATCAGCAATAAAGGCTTCATCAGCTATTATTTCGTCAACCTCTGCATACTCTTTAACTACAACTTTACTTGCTTTGTATCGACCTTTTGCTTTTGATCTTTTTTCTATGATGATTTCCCTTGCATTTGCTTCATCAACTTCGATTTTACCTGCTACTTGTATCGTATCTGCCTTAAGCTTCTTTCCAATAAACTTTCCATTTATTGTAAAAGTATTTTCCAATTCAACAGAGTTATTGTTATTCATTGATCCATTTAATTCTATTGTATCTCCTTTGACTTCATTTTCAGCTTTAAAAGACCCACTAATAGAAACATCAGTAAAATAAAAATTGTTATTAATTGTCGTTGATCCATTCACTTCTAAGGTTTTTACTTTTAGAGAACCCCCAATTTTTAATGACCCATTCACTTCTATTTCATTTACTACGAGATCCTCTTCACTCCTTAAACTCCCACCAACTTCAAGTATTCCCTCTATCTCACCCGAGATAATTTTTCCACTACCTCCAAGAAAAGCATTTTTTGCTTTAATAATTCCTACCTTCAAAGAGCCACCAGTGTCGATACTTTCACAACAAATTTCTTCGCCAATCTTAATCGAGCCACCTACATCAACTTTTTTACATTTGAGGGAGCCTTTTATGGTAACAGAACCACCCACATCCAGTTCATTGTCTATAATGACATCAGTTAGAGCGCTTAAAGAACCATTTATCTCAACCCCATTACTGTAAAGATTCTTTATGTGTTTAGCAGAACCATTCACTTCATATTCATCTATCTTCGTTACACCTTCTATTTTGCATGAACCATTAATATGAGCTTTGTTTGATAAGCAGTCCTTACCAACTACTAAACTGCCGTCAGTCTTGATAATGGAGCTCTCTAATATCCCACCCACAGTCAACTGAGATCCATTCCTTAAACCAGTAGATAGCACAATAACTTCATCCGCTTTAAGGTCAGAAGTAATATCTAAATCACCATCATGATGTTTCAAAATTGCAGTTTCAACTTTACCATCAATTTTAATATCTCCATATGTTTTCAATGTCCCCGTTACAACCAACTTTTTGTCTTTTGGAATGGTTACAACAGCACCCGTATGTACAATTAGATCACCCTCAACATACGTTAATTCTTTATTTTCATTTTTTTCAACTTTTTCCGTCATATTTATCACTAATTTTTGTCTAAGAATAAGTAATACGAGTATATTAATAAAGAAACACCACAAGATATGTTCACAAATTGTGAACACAAATTGTGTTTAATTTGAGAGTTTATTCTGTGTTAAAAGCTCGATCTCCTGCATCCCCAAGACCAGGTACAATATACCCTTTTTTATCTAATACCGGATCAATATCCCCAGCTAGTATAATTAATTCATCATACTTCCCCTTCAATCTTTTTAAACCATAATTAGAGGCTATAGCGCATAAGATAATAATCTTAGTCGGATTTTGATGATATAACTTGTCTACAAGATAAAGAAGAGTTGAACCGGAAGCCAACATAGGATCAACAAGTATTGCTACTTTATTTTCTAAATAGGGAACATTAAAGTAGTCACCATCTATTCTAAAATCTGTTCCTTGTTCATTCAACATTTTTCCTCTTGATGCAGAAACAAAACCAACAGAGGCGTGCTTATATTGGGATAAAACACCTTCCGCCATTGGAGCGGCAGCTCGTAAAATTGATATAACGCTAATATCATCCGCTATCACCTTCATTTTTTTGTTCCCTAATGGTGTTTTAACCACAGTATCTTTTTTTGATAAATACTTGGAAGCTTCGTAGGCTAGATATATACCCAACTCTCTCAGATTGTGTCTAAAAACAGGTGGTTCAGTGTTCTTATTCCTCAACTTTGCAATTACTTCTGAACATAAAACATTCGTTTGGCTAATATTATTAATCATAAATCTCACATATTTTTAATCTTCATTTAACATTCAAACGTATATACCAAAAAGTTTTTTGTAATTTAGAATCACTACAACATATTCATCATGGCAATGTATGATAATAGAAAGAATAAAAACTAAACCCTTAATCAATCTCTCTTCTCTGGGATTGAGCCAAATTTCAATGACCCCTTACCAGGGTTGTTATAATGATTGTTATGATAGAATAGGCTAATATTCGTTTTAAAATGATCCAACACTTGAATCTTTTCTTAATTCGGTAGTACTATTCCTTTAGAAATCCTCAAGTTCCACATAATATTAGTCGTAAAAACAAATGCAAATTGTTTTTAAAGGTTAAAATTATTATTATCTTGTTAGCAATGTTTCCACAATCAGGGGGTAGTGCAGTCCCTCCCAATAAGTATATAGAGCAATTAATTATTCAAGCAATTCAATCTTTCTATTTAGAAGATTACGAATCTGGTGCTCATTTTCTTGAAGAAATTCGTAGAGCATTACCTAGAATGATGTATCAACTCAATCCTATTTTACGCAGTCTTTGTAAAGAAATAATAAAGATAGTTCAAGGTGGTTTAGTAAAACAAAGGGAATCTAAAACAAAGCACCCTTCAGAAATACCAATCAGAGATAAGAATTTCATCGTTTCGGATTCAGACACCTCTTCAACCGACAAAACTAGTACAAAATCGGCAATGCCAACTCATGAAAAAAACGATAAAAATACACCAACCAAAGAGGATACATTTTCAGACAAACCAACTAAAAGCATCATCGATGGACCCAGCGCACCACTAGAAGACCCATTCAATGATAATACACCTCAAAAACCAAAGAGACAATCTTCAAGCTCCGCTATGACTGATTTTTCACTTCCAGATACAGATACTCAAATAACTGCTACTGAAAGAGCATTAATATCCGAAATCAGTTCTGTTGTTAAGAAGAAAAAAGACAAGAAGTTAGATGAGATAGAAGATAGTCTTACTGGAACACTATCTGATTTACAAGACTATGATGATTAAACATACAAACTATTGATTCAGGTTATATTCATCAGGTATATTTTCCCAATTTTTTTCTATTAAATCATATACTGCTTCTTCTACTGAATACAATGTTTTCTTCAACCTTTCTTTTAGATTGGATTGGTCTACAGCCTTATATATGTTTCTTACACTACCCTCCGGAATATCTCGGACTTCAACTTTCACTAATCCTTGATCTATCAATCCTTTTATTATTCGTACTACCGTTGTTCTATCTCTATCAACATATTCCGCAATTTCTTTAATATTTTTTTCAGGATTCTTGACTAGGTAAAAATATATTTTTGTGTGTATGGGTCTAAGTCCAAATAGACAACTGAAAATATCGCATCTTGCTCCTGTGCTCAAAGTTTCTGCTAAATTCATAAAACAGCCATCAATTGTCATTTTATCATATATCCTTTTTTAACGAAGTCAATTAAATATTGTGTTATAACAAAATTTTTCAACACTTTAGTTGTAAAAACCAACAATTTAAAAGTAGATGAATAGGATGTACCATGTATGTTAATTAATATTGCACACACTTATGGTGACTATGATGACGGATTCTGAGATAGAAAAGATTAAACAAAAGAAGATACTGGAAATGATGAATACAGAAAAGAACAAAGATACTCCTGCAGGAAAAGCAATAGAATTAAACGATAATCAATTTGAAAGTTTCATTAAGAAAAAAGGAATAGTTGTTGTCGATTGCTGGGCACAATGGTGTGGCCCATGTCGTACAATGGCCCCCATAATGGATCAGTTAGCCCAAGAATGGAAAGATAAAGGCGTTCATATTGGTAAAATTAATGTTCAACAATATACTCGTTCTGCAGCTAAATATGGTGTTTCATCAATTCCAAACTTTTTAGTGTTTAAAGATGGGAAATATTTAGGTAATGTTTTAGGTGCTGTAGGAAAAAAACCTTTTGAAGAATTATTCAAAAAAATATTAAGAGGAGATTTTGATAAAAAGGAAGGGTATGCATAATCTCCTTTTGTATTTATTTTCATTGGTGGATGTAATCAAATAAACTCGTTTGTACTTCTTTTTTAACTTTAATGGGCGTTGAATATAGTCTTTCGCTAAATTCTCTATTTCTTGTTGTTACAATAATCAAAAAATTATCTTTTACATCATTCAAGACTGTTGCTAATAACTCAAGCCTTTTACCATCTAGGGCATTTTCTGGACTGTCTATTATTAACATACCGTATTTTGCATATCCTTTGTTTATAAGATATTTCCATACAGCAATTCGTAAAGCTATATCTATGAAATATTTTTCACCGCCTGACATGCTTTCATAGGCTCTATTACTCCCATCAACTAATAATGATAGGGTCATAAATTTGGGGTCTATATGCATTCCATATCCAAAAACGTCTAAAGCTGTTTCTGAAAATTGCTTTAAAATTTGTGTCCTCTCAACAGTTGAAGGTTCATTAGCTTTTAATTTTAATAATTCCTCTTGAATTTCTTGTAACTTTTGTTTTAGAGACTCTTTTCTCGATATTATTGCATTTAAATTAATGTTTTCTTTAATAAAATCCATTTGAGTTTCCACAAGGGTTATACTCTTTACGGATTGATTGATCTCTTTCATTATTCCTTTAATTACTTGGTCATGTTGCTTTATCTTTGCTCTAATACTTGATATTGTCTCATGTAATTGTCGTTCTTGTTGTTTTTCTTGCTTAAACTCCTCTTCAGTTTGTTTTAACTTTTCATTCAATTCAATCAATTCAGCTTCTGTTTTTGCCAAATCTTCTTCTAAACTTTGACTTTCCGGCATTTCTTGTTTCTCTATGTTAAACAAACCTTCTTTTAGTGAAGCAGGTAATCGATGCCATTCGGTCCCACAAATTGGACATCCAACCTGTAGTCTCCTATCCCAATTACGTTCAAGATTGGTATGACAAAATTCACACATTGGTTTTTGACTAATTTTTGTTTTTAAATAATCGTACTTTTCACTCCCCACTTTTTCCGCTACATCCAAACTCTTGAGTATAGTTTCTCTTTTTCGCGCTAAATTGTTTCTGTTTGTTCTTATTTTGTCAATTTCTATCCTCATTTCATAATTTTCTTCTTTTTTTGCAAAGAGTAACTCATTCAATTTTTCTTCTTCTTTTTCCAATTCTTGAATTTTCTCTTCTTCTATTTCAATGATTTCTTCCTTTTGTTTTCTTTGTTTTTCAAGTTCCTTATATCTTTCAGTTAATATCTGCTCACTTACTGCTTCTATCCCCAGTAATTGCATGGCTGAGCGTATCTTCTCTTCTGTTTCTTCTAACTTTTTCACTTGATCCATAGTATCTTTTCTTTTTTGCTCTTTTTCACGTATTTTTTGTCTTAACTGGTAGTCTTCTGGAGCTCCACTCGTATATTTATGTATTAATCTAAAAAAGCTATAGAGATCATTTTCTTCCTCTCTTCCCAGCAATGTATGAGAATCTTCTCGCTTAAAATACAAACTTTGATATAAATCTTGAAGGTCATCTAAAGAGATCTTTAGCTTACGAAAAAGGTAATTAGAGTATTCTTGTTTTGAATAACTTCTTGTTCCTTTTCCTGATTCGGAAACATGTGTTCGTATTCCTGCATCAGTTAAATTTTGTTTAATTATTGCCTCTTGACTAAAAAACCATGTACTTTTGATATAAGCGTCTTTTGACGCCCGTTTTCTAGAAAAAGAACTATATCGTTGTGCATGGGCATCCGAACATAATGCCCTTTCTATTATATCACACAAAGTTGTTTTTCCGTGGCCATTATTTGCTAGCAATGAATTAATGCCACTTTCAAATTTAATTATATGTGTAGAAGATTCTGATAATGGAATAATATCACTAAACTCTAATTCTGAAAGAATCGGTAACATTAGTATTAAGTATATTTAATAACTTTTTAAACCTTTTTCGTTTATTATACTTAACCCAATTAAGATATTAGTCTAGTTCAGATAGATCTATTAGTGAGGAATAGGTTATTTTTTCATTTTTATCCAATGACATTATTTTTACGCCTTTTGTATTCCTGCCAATTTCCCTAATACCAGTGATTCTAGTTCTTATGCTTATACCGCTATTATTTATGATAGATATTGTCTGATTTTCATCTGGGTTTCTTGGAACAATCAACATAGATGCGACAGATCCATTTCGTCTTCCTGTTTTAATATCTATCACACCTTGAACTCCTCTATGCGTCAATCTATATTCAGTACAAGTTGTTCTTTTTCCATAACCATTTTCTGTAATAGTTAAAACAGAGAACTCAGCTGTTTTATCTGCTTTTACTGTATCAGCTACAATTACATGATCTTTATCTGTTTTTAATCGAATACCTATTACTCCTTTTGCTGTTCTTCCAACAGGTCTTACTTCTTCTTCATCAAAATGTGCGATATATCCTCTTTTTGTTGATAAAAATATATGATTATCTCCAGTTGTTACAAAAGAATCAACAACCTTATCTCCTTCATTCAACGTTATACCTATTATTCCTGTTCGTCTAACATTCGAAAAAGCGGATAAATCAGTTTTTTTAACTGTGCCTTGTTTTGTCACTACGAATAAGTACCATTCTTTTTCGAATGAGTGTCTATCCACAGGTACCATCTTAACTACAGGTGAATCAACGGGCAATAGGGTTTTCCAAAGCGTACCTTGTGAAGATCTGCGTTTAACTTCAGGTATCTCAAAAGCAGGTATAGAATGTACTATTCCTTGTTCTGTAATAAGTAATAACGTTTTCTTATTTAGGGTTACCATCATGTCATTTAAAGCGTCATCATCTCGTAAATTAACTGCAATAACACCTTTACCCCCTCTTCTTTGTGCCCTAAATTTTGAAACTTCTATCGACCTGACGTATCCCTTCTTTGTAGTTGTAATGTATAGCATTCTATCATGTATCATTTCGTAAACATCAGCATCACTTGAGATTATAGCCTCACTTTTTATTTCTGTTCTTCTTTCATCGCCATATTTGGTTAATACTTCTGTTAGTTCATTTTTAATTATATTATAACGCCTTGTTTTATTTCTTAAAATGTCTTTATAATCCTCAACTTGATTTTCAAGTTCTTCTTTCTCGTTTATTATGTTTTCAACTTCTAATCGTGCCAATCTAGCTAACTGCATTGAAAGAATGGCTTTTGCTTGTTTACTCGAAAAATCAAACCTTTGAATTAAATTTTCTTCAGCATCAGATCTACTATCCGACTTTTTAATAATCTCAATAACTTCATCAATGTTTTGTAAGGCAATATAAAGCCCCTCAAGTATATGCAATCTATCAATAGCTTGAGCTAACCTATACTCAATTGTTTTTCTAATGACATGTTCTCTATGATCAATAAAAGCAACAATTGAACGTTTAATGGATAATAACCTTGGCCTTCCTCGATAAAATGCAATGTTTTTTGCATAGAACGGTTTTTCTAATTGTGTGTGTTTATACAGCTGTCCTACTATGACATTAATACTTTTTTCATGAGAATAATCAGGATCAACATCTATTTCTATTCGTATTTTATTCTTAGATAAATCTCTTGCATCTTTTAATCCCCTAATTTTTTTGTCAGAAATTAAACTATGGATCTCCTCCATTAAGGTTGATTTGTTTGCAAGATAAGGAATTTCAATAATTATAATTGTTGCTCCTTCATTCTCTGAATTCGGTTTTTTAACGGAATGTTTTGCGCGTAGTAATATTTTGCCACGTCCTTTCACGATATAACGAGACATTTCTTTACCATTTACAATAACACCACCAGTTGGAAAATCTGGACCTTTGACTATTTTTGACAATTCCATATCGGACATTGTGGGAGTATCAATTAATGCAATTGTGGCCTGTACAACTTCCGTCAGATTATGTGGAGGTATATTAGAACTTAATCCAACAGCTATTCCTGAAGCACCATTTACCAATAAGAGAGGAAATTTAACCGGTAATACTGTTGGTTCTTCTTCCTCACCATCAAAGTTTTCTTGAAACTTAACTATTTCCGGTATAACATCTTGTAGTAATTCACTAGATATCCTTGATAACCTTGCTTCTGTATATCTCATCGCAGCTGCGGGAAAACCATCAATTGAACCAAAATTTCCTTGTCCATCAACAAGAGGATATCGCATAGAAAAAGGTTGAGCCAAACGAACCAATGTTTCATAGACACCACCAGCATGAGGATGATACTTCCCAGTGACCTCTCCAACTATTCTAGCACACTTTTTGTGGGGTTTATTATAATACAAACCCATCTGATTCATAGCCCATAACATTCGCCTATGTACGGGTTTCAAGCCATCTCTTGCATCGGGTATTGCTCTTTCACTTATAACATAGTGTGAATAATCTTTATATGCGCTCTCCAAAGTTTTTGATAATGCTTGCCGATAAATAGTCTCATTTGTACCTGTTTCATTTTCCATCTTCATCATTTCCATTACAATTCATAATCATTATCTAAATCAATATCATCTAATTCAATTGTTTCAGTATCAGGATCAAACTCATCTTCAAAATCTTCTTTTTCCATCGTATCTAGACTTTCTTCCTCTTCAAGCTCTTTTAGGGCTTCTTCGTCTTCAAGTTCATCATCGTCTTCCCCATGTTCATGTTTAAAAATTACCTCATCAAGTTTAAACACTTCATCCATTATGAACCGTTTTCTATATTGAACATCGCTTCCCATTAATTGTTCAAATCTTTGATCAGCATATGCAGCATCTTCAATTTTTAATTGTACAAGGTGTCTATGATTCGGTTTCATTGCAGTAATTTCTAACTGATCAGCGTTCATTTCTCCTAGACCCTTATAACGTTGAACTTTAATATGACTCGTGTTTATTCCTTCCTCAACTAACTTTGTTATTAATTCATCTTTTTCTTTTTCTGTATAACTATAACTATGATCCTTATACTGCAGAAAATCTGATTTTCCACGTGAGAGATAAATTTTGAATAAAGGTGGTTTTGCAACATAAATTTTACCTATTTCTATTAGCTCGCGCATATACCTGTAGAAAAAAGTTAATAATAACGTCATAATATGAGCGCCATCCACATCTGCATCAGTCAAAATAATTATCTTACCATACCGACATTTTTCTAATTCAAATTCTTCTCCTATACCAGTTCCTACTGCTTGTATAATACTAATTATTTCCTTATTGCTTAAAGCTTTTACCAATCTTGATTTAAATACATTTAGAACTTTTCCTTTCAGAAATAGGATTTCTTGAAATTGTGAATCCCTTGCTTTGACTGCTGTTCCACCTGCACTTTGTCCCTCTACAAGAAAAATTTCTCTTTTTGTGGGATCAGTTTCTCTACACTCAACTAAACGCCCAGGTAGTCCCATCCGTTTATCTTTTACTCTTACTAAATCTCTGGCTTTTTTTGCTGCTATGCGTGCCCTTCTAGCATCAATCGCTTTTTCAATAATGTTTCGGGAACTCTTTTGATTGACACCTAAGAACTCTTTGAAGTTTCTAATCATTATACGTTGAACAATACCTTCAACTTCACGATTTCCTAATTTGGTTTTTGTTTGCCCTTCAAATTGGGGATCGGGATGTTTAACGCTTATTACTGCAACAATTCCTTCGCGTACATCTTCTCCTCTAAGATTATCATCTTTATCTGATATGATTTTTTTTACTCGACCATAATCATTTATTGACCTAGTCAAACCAGATTTAAAACCAGATATATGTGATCCTCCTTCAGTTGTATAAATCCCGTTTACGAAACCCATGATTATTTCATTAAATCCCTCATTATATAATAAAGAAATTTCTATAATTACATCATCTATAACATCTTCTATATGAAAAACGGGTGTCTCATCAGGATCAAAGAGATTACGCTTGCCTTCACTTAAATCAGTTACATATTGCCTTATTCCACCCTCAAACAAGTATTCTTTAATTCGTGGTTTATCATATCTTTCATCTTTGATTATAAAATGCAGTCCTTTATTGAGATATGCCATTTGTTTAGTACGTCTAGCGATTGTTTCAAAAGAAAATTCTGTGATTGAAAAAATGTCCGGATCAGGTTTAAAATATATATATGTCCCACTTCTTATCAAATCGTTGTCTGTAACAATAATATCGGTCGCGGGTTTTCCTCGCGAATATTGTTGCATATAACTTTTTTTATCTTTATTTACTGTGACTGTTAGTGTACTAGAAAGAGCACATACTGCAGCCAATCCAATGCCATGTAAACCTCCACTTACTTTATATGCTGTTTTGTCAAATTTTCCTCCAGAATGCAAACGAGTAAAGATAACTTCGAGAGTATTTTGATTATATTTAGGATGCTGTCCCACAGGTATACCTCGACCATTATCTAAAACAGATAAACCGCCATCCTCGTGAAGGATTATTTCAATTTGATCACAATATCCTGCCATATATTCATCAACAGAATTATCCACAACCTCAGACACTAAGTGATGTAATCCTTCTTCCGAGGTTGAACCTATATACATAGCTGGTCGTTTTCTGATGCCTTCTGTACCTTCCAAAACTTTAATTGATTCTACCCCATACCCCATAACTTTGTTGTCATTTTTTTGTTTAAGTTCATTGTCCATAGTAATCACTATTTTTGAATGAGACTTTTGTATGCAAAAAAGAAATACTTGTTTTTGCATTTAAAAAGGGCTCTAACCTATTGTTTTTAACGTGAATCTTATTTTTTTATCATTTAAAAATCAATTGGTTGTATCGCATTTCAAACTATTCTGCTAACACTTTTTACTTTGACACATAGAGTCTGAGTCTGAGTGAAAAACCATCAAAAAAAACACTTTATTCTTACTTAAACAACGAATAATGATAGGGATTTGTAATTATCTACACAGTTAACCAAACCAAGAAAATAAGCATGTGAAGTTTAGAAAGATAAACTTACATATTAAATGACAAAGAATATCTGTCAATTTTTAAATCTAAGGAACAATTCTCGTTCCACTAGTTCCCTTTATTGCTTCTTTTACAGTTTCAGGGTTAGTGATTATCGCCGTACCTTGTGTTTTCTTTACGTATTTTATAGCGGCTTCTACCTTTGGTCCCATACTACCTTCTATAAAATGTCCTTCTTTATAATATTGCATAGCTAATTCCAAATTTATTTCTCCCAGCTTCTGACTATTTTCTTTATTGTAATTTAAATAGGCATTAGATACGTCAGTTAACACAATAAAATACTTAGCGTTTACTTCTTCAGCAAGAATTGATGTTGCCCGATCTTTATCAATGACTGCGATTGCTCCTTCCAACATACCATCTTCTTTTTCTATAATAGGTATACCTCCCCCACCTGTACAGTAAACTAAAGCACCAGTATTAACAACAGCCATAATCTCTTTCTTTTCAACTATTTTCTGTGGCCATGGCGAAGCCACAAACAATCTGTAACCACGATCTGCATCATTTTTATAAGGTCCCTTCTTTATTTTATTAAACTCGTCAGCTTGCTCTTTGGTATAAAAACGACCAATGGGTTTTGTAGGTTTTTTGAAAGCGGGATCATCCTTATCAACTATAACGCGTGTACAAATTGTCACTACAGATAAATCAAGTCCTCTTCGTTTAAATTCATTCTGCAAAGTCATCGATATCATGTATCCAATCTGTCCTTGGCTCATAGCTCCTGCAACATATAATGGCATACTAGGGGTATCTTTGTAACCTTGTTGGGCTAAAATATTACCTACTTGCGGCCCATTACCCGATGTTAAAATAATTTTATACCCTTGTTCATACAAATCAGCGATAGTTCGGGCTGCGTCTCTTGTATTTTCCATTTGTTCTTCAAATGACCCTTTTTGTCCTCTCCTTAATATCATGTTGCCGCCCAAAGCAATAACAATTATCTCTTGTTCCATTGATTTCACCTATAGATAAAAGCGAATTTAAAAAAGGATATATAAATTCTTCTTCAGTATAGGATTTATAGAGAAGATAAAATTAGAAAAAATCAATAATCATTAATAGGTAAAGACTGAGTTTCTTCAATAATCTCGCCATAAAGTGCATTTCTACTATTATCTTTTATTATAGTAAAATATCTTTTTCCCGTATTTCCTTCAGGTAAAATTATTACTCTATAATAATTATTTCTTGCGAACTTGCAACCACTAGATGTATCACGTAAGACAGTAACAAAACCTTCCCAGCCTATCCATTCTTTATTACGTTGCTCGGATATAGTAGGGATAACAATCTCAGATATATACTTGCTTCGTTCTTTTCTAACATCTGTTGGTACTTTATTTTCAAAATTAGAGGATGGTGCCAATGGACGATCTCCATATTTAGATAAATTAACTATATCAAACTTGTTGCGTTCTAAACAATTTACAGTTGCCTCAAAGTCTGTTTCACTTTCTTCGGGAAATCCAACAATAACATCAGTTGACAAGGTTGAACGGGGAAACTTTTCCCTTATTTTGTCAATAAGTACATTAAATTCCTCAATGGTATACCTACGTTTCATTTTCTCAAGAATTCTGTTTGAACCACTTTGAACAGGAATATGTAAAAAACGATAAATTTTTTCATTATTTTCCATTAATTCAAGTAATTCATCAATTATTTCAAAAGCATAACGGGGGTTCATCATCCCTATTCTTATTTGGAAATCTCCATCAATCTTTAAGATTTCTCGAAGAAGATCATTCAAAGAGACGCCACAGTCTTTCCCATAAACTGCAGTATCTTGTGATGTCAAATAGATTTCTTTTGCACCCATTTCAACAGCTTTTTTTGCATATTCGACAAGTGAAGATATAGGGTAACTGGTTAACCAACCACGTGCAAAACGTACGGCACAATATGTGCAACTACCCAGACAACCTTGGGATACAGGCATAATAGCAGCCAATGGACGCTCAGGATGGAAAACAGGTTTTTCGGGTAATTTGGCAATTTTATACACTTCACCATTAGGTATTTGAAGAGGAACATACTTTAAAATAGACTTTCCTATGTTAGGGGGGGTTAATATGGCATCAGGACATGTGTTTTTAATTCGATCAGGATTAATTTTTGGTAAACATCCAGTCACTATAATGTCCGCATCTGTCATAACACACTGATCAATAAATTGAATCACTTTACTTTCTGTTGGTTCTTTTACACCACAGCTGTTTATTATTATTACATCAGCATCATAAATACTGTCAACTTCTTTTCCTAAATTCTCTTTTAAAATCTGACGTATGTTTTCTCCTTCACCCAAATTTTGGGTGCACCCATAATTTTCTATGTAAAAACGGAAATGTAAGGCGTCGCCCATTAAGATACTTTTTGTTCGTAGCTTAAAAATACTAGGATAACTGACTTTTACAGATAAATGGAAAAGTTTTTGTTAGATTATCATTCACATTAGTATAACTTAAGTGAGTTGTTATTAATTTGAGATTCTTTGAGAATGAACAATACATATTCTTGTACTTAGCTGATATTGTTAATGGAGAGTTAAAAGAAAACCCAGATAATCCGTATGACATAACACTAATAACCAGTAATGATGAGGAAATTAAGAGAACAAGATTAATAGGTACCGTTGTTGATAAATATTTCAGCCCCGGAACAGAAGAAAAAAAAGCATATACAGCTTTAGTTATTGATGATGGTACAGATACACTAAGACTGAAAGGCTGGGAAGATATGGCGGAGAGAATGAATGAAATGCTCATTGGAGATGAAATAGAAGCATATGGAAGACCAAACGAAGATGAAAATGAGAGATATATTGTTCCAGATAAAATAATTAAAATTAAAGATTATAAAAGGGAATTATATTTACGAGCCATAAAGGTAAAACGATATGCAAGTAATAATCTAAAAATACCAAAAATTAGTGTTAAAAAAACAACAGATGAAGAGGAGACCAATATTGCCAAGGAAGACATAAGGAACCTTATCTTTGATAATGAAGAAGGTATGACATTAGATGAACTGATGAAAACAACAGATATAGATCGCCCAACGATAGAAGAGGCAATTCAAGATCTTGCAAACGATGGAGACATTTATGAGCCTGAAACGGGGTTATTCAAGAGAGTTTAAATTAAAGTTGTCTCCTACATTTCTTTCTGTAAAAAGATAAAATTAAAAAATTTGACTAAATTGATCTTAATTGCAATATTCTGATAGAAGTGAAATAAACTTTTCTTTCAAGTCTAATCCCCTATATTTAAAACCTAGTTTTTTGATACATTTAGCAAGTTTTTTTTCTTCCAAAACATAATACAACCAAGAACTCAAATCACTAAACACTTGATTCTCTGAATCTAAGCGGTATATATGATATTCAATACTATAATATGGGACAAAAGGTAAAATGTGATATAATTCACATAAAGTAGTAGCACACCCAAAAAGTGTATTAGGGTCATTAGGGTCCCTAAATGTAAAGGGAGGACTAATGGGTTTAGCTGGCTTAATGAAGTCATTTTTGGGTATAGATTTTGTCATTTACTCTTCCTTCAGATTATGAGATTTAAGTGAATCTTAAAAATATCTATTTAAAATTTATCCTATGAATTCTTTATGGTTTTAGAATAAGATGAGAGAAACATATAAGAAGTGAACAAACAGTATATAGGATATCACAACATCAAAACTCATGCACATATAAAATAAAAAGAGTATTACACAATAGAGACTTGTATTATTTGTACCCAACAGGAATTCCAGGTTCGGAAAGGGTCTGGGTATTACCCCTGACACTTTGGCCGCGTCGAAACGCAGCGAATGGTTTTTCCCAAGTCCTCTCGGAACTCAGTACAGAACCAAACGTAGTCAGGCTTGACTTTCCTGAGCATCTGGACGCATCCAGATGATTTCTGTCCCTATTGGGAACAAGATAGCACAGAATCTGTTCTTTTTTAACTTTGTTATTACTGACATAAAAAAATTCAACACAGACATTATATTGAAGCACAGAACAATAAATTTGTTTTACAAAGGATTGAAGAAAACTATTCGCAATCAACTATAAGAATTAAGCATGGAGCCACGACGGGGATTTGAACCCCGGAGCCTAAAGGCAATGCCTTAGCAGAGCATCTCCATACCGCTTGGATATCGTGGCATAGTGTGGAACAAACTTAGAGTGAAGTAATTCCGAGTGTAACAAGATCAATTATTTATTATAATTACCCTTATTAATCAAAAACAAACCTTCACTATTCTATTTTAAATATTTCGACCGATTAGCTTTTTACACATAGATATGTATCTTCATACAGTCAATAGTATCTTTTTCATAGCCAGGTATTGCTTACTCAGTCATATCTTCATCTTTAAATATTGCTTTTATTCCCCTTCCTTATGAAATCTGACGCAGTTATCGAATTAAATCATGGTGCAGGTGGAGCAATGATGGATAAATTTCTTTCATCCCTTCTCAGTCATTATAAACTCACTTCCGTTTATAATGGCATTGGTTCTATGGATTTAGATGATGGTGCTACTATCCCTCTTTCTTCCGGTGATACCCTTATAATTAGTTCCGATTCTCATACTGTGAAACCTATTTTCTTTCCTGGTGGTGATCTAGGAATTTTAGCTGCAGCAGGTACAATTAATGATGTTCTTATGATGGGAGGTCGACCTATTGCTATTACTTGTGCTTTACTTATTGAAGAGGGAACAATTTATAATACTGTTGAAACGATTATGAAATCTTTCGCTCATACTTGTGCTTCCAATGATGTTGCCGTTATAGCTGGAGATACTAAAGTGCTTCCAAAAGGGGAGGTAGATATTATGTACATGAGTACAACGGGGATAGGATTACGCCAATCGCCTAATATTATTGCAGATAATAAACTTCAAATTGGAGACAAGATAATTATTACTGGATCGCTTGGTCTTCATGGTGCTTCATTAATAGCAAGACGCGAGGGTATTGATCTGGATACTACGCTTGAATCAGATGTTGCACCTTTAACTGATCTTCTCTTACCTGTAATAAAAACAGGATTTGTACATGGAATGAAAGACCCCACTCGTGGTGGTGTGGGTGCCATATTAAATGAACTTGCAACCAAATCTAAGGTTGGTCTAATTTTAGAAGAAGAAAAGATCCCGATAGATCCCAGAGTTCAAGGAGTGTGTGATCTTTTAGGTATTGATCCCTTTTCACTTTCTTCAGAAGGTAAAGCCATTTTAGCTGTTGAGGGACAACATGCAGAAGAGATAGTAAAGATGCTTCGAAGGAATCACTCATTAGGTAAAGAATCACGAATAATTGGTGAGGTCACAAAAGAATACAGAAATAAAGTTATCATTCGAACACCTATTGGAGGGCATCGCGTGCTTAGAAAACCATTAGGAGAACCCATACCGAGAGTTTGTTAATGGAGAAAATACTATGACACTTGAAACCGTGGAAATCCATGTTTCGGGTATTGTCCAAGGTATTGGATATCGTCCATTTGTATATAATCTAGCGCAAAAATTATCTATCACAGGTTTAGTACAAAACCTTGGGGATGCTGGTGTCCGAATAGTTGCTACAGGAGAAAAAAATAAACTGATACAATTCATTGAATTATTAAAAGAAAAAAAACCAAAACTTTGTGTTTATCTGTCCTTTGACATTGATTGGGAGGTAGGCTTAATAAGTTATGATACCTTCAACATATCTAAAAGTGAACCAGAACGCAAAAGTACAGGATTTTCTTATTTACCTCCAGATATCGCCATATGTGATCAATGTGTAGAAGAGTTATTTTCTTCAAATCCAAGAAGAAGGTATTATCCTTTTAACAGTTGTGTTGAATGTGGTCCTCGATACACAGTTATTGATGAGTTACCCTATGATAGACCACATACAATGATGCGTTACTTTCCCTTTTGTGATGATTGTCTCGATGAGTATACTGAGAGTACAAATCGACGATTTCACGCACAAACAACATGTTGTAGTACTTGTGGTCCAACTTATTTCTTACTCAATTCAAAGGGAAGAAAAATGTCTTTCTCTTCCTCTAAACATTTAATTGAATTTGTATCGCAAGCTATTGAGCAACAAGACAAAATTGTAGCTATAAAAGGTATTGGAGGAACACATTTAGCTACATCCACAATTGATGATAAAGTTTTAATGAGACTGCGTGAGGCTAAAGGAAATAGGCAATACAAACCTTTTGCCATAATGGCCAAAGATTTGGATACAATTAAAGGTTTTGCGGTAATAAATTCACATGAAAAAAGATATCTTACTAGTTTTAGAAGACCAATTGTACTTCTTACAAAATCCGACTCCTATTATCTTTCGAGATGGGTTGCCCCCGATCTTCACAATGTTGGAGTTATGCTCCCTTATGCGGGAATTCATCACTTGTTATTTGCACACATGAAAGAACCTACAATGATAATGACAAGTGCAAACCCCTCTAATTTACCAATGTTTATTAAAAATGAAGAAATATTGAATAAACTACCCTATGTTGATTATTTCCTACTACATAATAGACGGATATACCAAAGATGTGATGATTCAGTACTCCGAATAAATAAGATTGGAAATAAATATTCACTAAAATTTCTCCGTAGATCTAGAGGATGGGTACCTGAACCGCTGCTTTCACATATAGATATAGGTGATAGTACATTCCTAGGATTGGGAGCTGAGATGCATCTTATTCCCTCGTTAATGAAAGGGAAAAGAATTATTCCGACACAACATATTGGAACGGTAAATATGTTAGAAACGTATCAAGCAATGATTAAGGCTGTAGAACATCTCTTATCACTTTATAACACGACCATAGATGCCATAGGACATGATTTACACCCCCAATATCTCATTTCAACTAGTATAGAAGAGATTGCAGAACACTTTAAGGTGAATAATTGTCAAACATTTCAACATCATGAAGCACATATTGCAGGATTAGCATTAGAAAATCATTTGCAACCAGAAAAAGAAGTCATTGGATTGTCGATAGATGGAACAGGGTATGGGAGAGATGGAACAATATGGGGAGGAGAAATCTTTGTTGGACCAGTTTATGATCTAAAAAGGATTGGACACAATGAACAGTATTTCTTACCGGGTGGAGATAGAGCAGTAAAATATCCTCTAAGATCGTTAATTGCTCTCTTATCAAAAACTTATACAAATAAAGAAATAGTGGAAATAACCAGAGGTTTACAACAATATTTACCAGAAGGAAGAAAAGAAGTTGAGTTCATACTAAAACAAATAAGAAATAACAAAATAACAAAAAGTAATATAACAACAAGTACAGGAAGATTTCTTGATGCTGTAAGTATATTACTAGAAATCTGTGGGGAAAAAACGTATGAAGGGGAACCAGCTATAAGATTAGAAGGGGTTGGACAAAAGGGGTGTGCAAAAAAAGCTCCAAAACTCAATATTCCCTATATAACTGTAAAAAATAAGTACATATTACAAATATCAAAAATATTTCCTCAGTTAATAGAAAAAAAACAGCAGTATCCTAGATCACAATTAGCATTTGCTGTCCAAGAAGCACTAGGCAGAAGTTATGCCACCATTATATCACATATAGCGGAGGAACAAGATGTAAAAAAAATCCTAGTATCGGGGGGAGTTAGCATAAATCAGATAATAGTACACAGCTTTGTAAAAACACTAAGGGAACAAGATAAAAAGTATTCAATATTCACAAATGAAAAAGTATCCCCCGGTGATGGAGGAGTATCAATTGGCCAATTATACCTCCTTGCACTAAAAGAAAAAGAATACTATTAAGCAAAGTTAACATGTTTTTTGGTGTTTATATAATATATACATATTATAATATATGAGCGTAATGTCAAATATTATCCCTAATCTCACCCAAAATAAGTCAAATGAGTCAGAAAAAACCATCTTTCAAAAAATGACACAAGAGGAAGAGAAAAAGAGAGAGAAAGCAAGGAGATTGTTATTAAAAGAAGAGATTGACTTAACGATTAAAAAATTATGGCGATTAATACCAGGATTATCAAATAATTTTCAGCAGATTAGAATTGAATCCTACAAATTGATTGACCAGGGAATAATTCCAGATAGACCAAAACATGATGCTGCGCTAATAATGGTTATTGCTTTGTTTAAATATCATCTACCATTTGAACCATTGAAACAAGTAGCATTGTGTCTATTAAGAACAGACACTATAAATGATCTACAAACATTAAACACACAAATTTTAGAGTATGAAAAAGATATAGAGAACATTGTACCATTCCAATATAGGATTTAAACAATGTTTATTACATCTTAAGCTTATATTAGACCTGTTTGGGTTTTTTTTCAATAAGCCTCCGACTGAAATCGCCCATAGAACCTGTAGTTCGACCTCACGTCAGAAGCCGTTTCCACCTTATCAGCTCCACACCGATTATTACGTGCATCACACATCGTTCTTAGGGGTGCTTACTTCCGTACCTAACCCATTTTGAACTAAACCTTTCTAATGCTCCCCTCCGGGAACACCTCTGGTTTGCGCAATCTCGTAAGTCGATGCTTCAACGCGTACTAAGGAAGGCGTATCTTTCCTCAGTAAGGCCTCGGCAACAGTATTCGTCCCAGCATATAGAGCGTTTCTGGTTATAGGGTAGCCCTAACACCCCGACTAGTTTTCTACCGATTTCAGTTGATTATTGTCATAACCAACATTATAACATTTAAACATTATCATCTTTGGTTTATAGAGTATTATTGCACTATTACTGACATAAAGAAGTATTTATCAACGTACTTATAACTTTACACACAATGTGTTCAAGAGTGATAGAAGATTTTACTCCGGAATTCAACAGTCTATTTGATGAATTCTTGTCTGGTGTAACTTCTTTAGCAATTTTGGGGATCGGTAATGAAATGAATGGCGATGATGCGGCTGGTCTTCATGTTATTTCAACTCTAAAACAATTCCAGTTACCCTCATGGATCACTCTTTTTTATTGTGAAAAAGCCCCCGAACATTTTCTCGGTAAACTCTATACTCAAAAACCCAACAGAGTTATTGTTATTGATGCTGCCAATTTATCTGGTCCACCTGGTGCCATAGGTATCATTCCTACTGCTCTTATTTCCAAACAACTAAATTTTTCTACTCACACTTTATCTTTAACTTTGTTAGCTGATTTTTTAAAACCCGTTACTGATGATTTTGATATCATGTTTATTGGTATTAAACCAAAATTAATGCTATTCGAAACACCGCTTTCCTTTGAAGTAAAGGAAGCAGTAGGGGAACTTGCACAATTCTTATTTACCAAGCTTACAAATACAACTCATACTCACAAAATCAATTCTAGTAGGCAGACTACATGATAAGTGATAAAAATTTCCGAGATAAAAAGTTAGTCCAAAAAATACTTTTACAGTTACAAGCTGAAGCAAAGAAATTAGACAATCCTATCAAGATAATGCATGTTTGTGGTACTCATGAACATGAGGTTTCGCGCTGGGGTATTAGAAGTCTTCTTCCCAATAACATTTCTCTCATTGCGGGACCGGGTTGTCCAGTCTGTGTTTGTTCAGCTAAAGATATTGATGAAGTTTTATGGATTGCCAAGACCCATAATGTCACTATTTGTACGTTTGGGGATATGATGCGCGTTCCTTCTTCTTCCGATTCACTTTATCAGGCACAGAGTAAAGGCATTAATGTTAAAGTTGTATACAGTATAAGTGATGCAATTAAACTTGCTAAAAAAAATCCCAATACGGACTATCTTTTTTTTAGTGTCGGATTTGAGACCACCGCTTGTACTACCGCCCTTGAAGTATTTAGGACAAAACTCCCCAATTTCTCCATCTATTCTTCTCACAAATTAATTCCTCCTGCAATGGAGCTCTTGTTACAACGAGATGATATAGATTTTGATGGATATCTGGCACCAGGTCACGTTTCTACTATAATAGGTAGTACACCATATCAGATTTGTACAGAAAAATATAACTTCCCAGTTTCGATTGCAGGTTTTGAACCTGTTGATATACTAAAAGGCATGTTTTCACTCACCAAACAGATTGTTAAAGGAGAGGCACGCGTTTCTAATGACTATAGAAGATATGTAAAAGACGAAGGAAACGTTGCGGCCTTGAGTCTTATGGAAAGGGTTTTTACGATTTCTAATGCGAGATGGCGCGGATTGGGAGTACTAGATAAAACAGGTTATGAAATTCATGAATCTTATTCTAGTATAGATGCTAAAAGCAAGTATAAGATCCCCGATCTACCCTTCAATGATTTACGTGGTTCTTGTATCTGTGACCAAGTTTTAATTGGAAAGAGTAAACCCAATTCTTGCAAATATTTCATGAAATCATGCACTCCTGAAAATCCCATAGGTGCTTGCATGGTCTCTCATGAAGGTACTTGTAACATTGCAGCTGCGTATGAAGATATATTTTCAAAGGATCTTAACCCATAAATTTGGTTAAATGCAAAAAGTTAATTAGTTGGATTCTTTGCTTCACTTGATAAATTATGTGTTTAGCAATACCTGCCAAAATCTGTGAATTTTTGGAAGAAAATCGTGTCATGGTAGACATATCTGGTGTAAAAAGAGAAGCTGATACCTCACTTATCTCCGAAGATTTAGCTATTGGTGATTATCTCTTGCTTCATACAGGTTTTGCTATTGCAAAGTTAGATCACCAACAGGCACAAGATAGTCTTAAAGTATGGGATCAAATTGCAGAGTTAACACTAGAGTCCGATATTCAATAATTTCCCGTATAACTTTACCTAACATAGATAATTTCGGTAAAGTTATATAGTTAGAAATTATCTAACATATGATTAACAATGACTTTCAATAATGAAGATTCCAATGCACAAATATTAAGACTCATTATTGATTTTTCTATAAAATCAAATCAGTTTTTGACTACTCATTTGTTAAAAGTTCTACCTGATGTCTTAGAACAAGAGAACTGCTCTTTGGATAACAATGAGATAAAACCGTTGGATGCCCTTTCTATGCTTAAAACTGAAAAAAAAGCACTCAATAACATAGATATAGCTTATATGATTATCCTTACCTGTCGTGGATACAAATTTAAGAAGGGGATGGCAGATACAATATTTCTTTGTGAAAAAGACGCCATAAATCCTGATTTTACAGATTTAGCTAATGATAGACCACAGTTATCACAAGAGTTCGAAATTAAAACAATAATATTAAAATCTATTCTCGAATCGTATAATAAAGATAATCAAACCTTAATTACTAATATACGTAGATCACTCCCCATATTTATTGAACGGGCAGAAGGAGTATCATATTCAGGAAGAAAATTAACAATAAATCAATGGATAAAGGAAAAGGAGAGTAATGGGGAATGGATAGGAACTGAAGTTTTGCGCAGCAATAGCCTTAACATTATCACATGGGCAATTGGCAATCTGATTATACTACAAACGAGAGGATACTATTTACAAGAAGTTCCTGCATTAAAGGAAAATGAATACATATTCATTAAGGCATGAAGCATTCCACAATTTTTCCTTTTTATTTGAATCTATTTTTTAGATTGTCTTATTGTCAAAACCTTTATTTTACAAAAAAGTATTATACACGCTATTATAGTCGTTAAACCAAATCTTTTTTATATTCTTCAAACTCTTCTAAATTAGTCTTGAGTTGATAGAGTAGATAACCATGTGTGAAAATTGTAAAGAGCTTAACAAAATTTTGAATACTCAACTTCCAGATAAGCTCATTGATAAAATTTCTAAGGTTGAAAGAAACCATTTTGACATAGAGACGACTCCTGATAAAGCTTATAATCTAATGAAGTTCCTTCATGAAGAAGTTGGCATTTACTTTTTAAGTACAGTTTCAGGTTTCGAGGAGAAAGATCACTTAAGTGCTTGTTATCATGTTATGCACAGAAATGAACAAGATGAAACTGAAATTCCCATCAATTTTTATGTTTTAGGTATAGACAAGGAAAAACCTATAACGCCCTCAATGTGTGATTTTTTTATCAGTGCTGATTATTACGAGCGCGAGATTCATGATTTTTTTGGTATAGTCTTTGAGGGTCATCCCTATTTAGAACGAATAATTCTTCCTGAGGATTGGCCTTCAGATATTTATCCATTACGTAAAGAATATTCTTGGCAAGAATTAAAAGAGAAAGCAGAGGAGATAGTTAGAAATGAATAAAGAATTTCGCTCAAAATTTCGAATGGATCCTTATGGAAAAGGGGATGAACCCGAGGGGAGCGACTATAAGATTTTTGTTGGTCCTCAACATCCTTGGGCTGAAGAAGCTTGCAGATTTATCATACATTTAAAAGGTGAGGTTGTATCAGAAGCAGATATACGTATTGGCTTCAGTTTTAGAGGTATTGAAAAAGCAATGGAAAATAGAACATGGGTGCAAAACATCATGTTAGTTCCTCGTGCTTGTGGTATCTGTGGCGCCGTACATCAAACTGTCTATGTACATGTCATTGAGGCTCTTGCGGGCGTAACCGAAAAAATATCCGATAGAGCGCGCTATATAAGAATGATATCTCTAGAAGCTGAACGCATTCATAGTCATATGTTATGGTATGGCATATTAGCTCATGATGCGGGTTTCGATACTCTATTCCACATCGCTTGGAGAGATAGAGAAATAATAATGGATATTATGGAAGACATAGGCGGGAATAGAGTCCATTATAGTCTTTCTTTACCTGGTGGTACTAGAAGAGATATAGATGCTACAAAAATTAAAAGAAATCTAGAAAAATTAAAAGAATTAGAGAAACAGGTATTATATCATAAGCGCGTATATGAGGAAGAAGCGACACTAAGAGATCGTATCGCCGGTTTAGGTAGATTGTCAAAAAAAGATGCAGAATTATTGAATTGCGTTGGTCCCAATGCCAGAGGGTCGGGTGTTCCTTATGATGTAAGAAAAGCATATCCCTATGAACTTTATGATAAAATAGATTGGAAACCGGTTTATTATACGGGGGGAGAACCTTATGACGTGGGTTTAACACGACTAGATGAAGTTTTAGAGTCTATCAATATTATGAGACAATGTTTTGATGCTTTAGAAACAGAGCATGGTGAAACGCTCATAAAAGTCAGCAATAGACTGCCAGAGGGGCGACACATATCTAGAGCTGAAGCTCCAAGAGGTGAAGACATACATTTTGGCATAGCAAATGGAACAGACACACTTGATAGATATAAAATAAGATCACCTTCTTTAGCTAATATAGATGCTACACTAAAGAGATTAGATGGAGAATATATAGCAGATGTACCTGTAATTTTAAGAACATATGATCCTTGTTTCTCTTGTACAAATAGGATCCTTTTAATAAAGGAAGATACTAATGAGAAGATGCTTCTAACTCAAGATGAATTTGCTAGAAAAGCGACAATGGCAAAGAAGTATAACAGGAGATTTTTCTAACAGGTGGAAAAGATGGAAAAAAAACAAAAGAGACCTAAAAAGAAACTATTAACAATGGGAGCAGAAGCAATTAAAAATCAAGCTTTGGGCCCCGTAACAATGCATGTACTAGAAAGAATAGAAAAACATCCACCACCAGAAGATATCCGCGGATTACCCAAAATAATTGAAGATCGGTGTATCTTATGTGCCACTTGTGTTCGGGTTTGTCCAACACATTGTCTAGAAATAGAGAAGGCAAAAGGAAGAGAAGGAAAAGACAATGGAATGATATGGATCCTTCGTCCGCAATGTATGGTGTGTGGAAATTGCCAAACATATTGTCCAACAGATGCAATTATAGTAAATGGGGGAGAATGGTTAAGTGCAACATTTGATTTACACCATGATTATGAGATTTTAGTGGCAAAAGGTACCTACAAAGAAAAGGTAAAAGAAAAAATGGAACAATTACGAAAACAAGGCGATGAAGTTGAAAAAGGGAGAAAGGCATTTAGAGGAGAATAAGGAGGAAAAAAATTGAAACTTGCAGAAAAAATAGCCTGGAAAGCGAGATTAAAATCTCCATGGATAATACATTTCAACTCAGGAGGCTGTAATGGTTGCGATATCGAAATAGTAGATATGCTAACACCAAGGCATGATATCGAACAATATGGAATGTTACTAAAAGGAACACCAAGACAAGCTGACATATTGGTGTGCACAGGTCCAGTAACAGTACAGGTGGCAAAAAGATTAAAGAGAATATATGAGCAAATGCCAGAACCAAAGTTTGTAGTGGCAATAGGAAATTGTGCAACGACAGGAGGAGTATTCCAAGAATGCCCATTTGTTATGGGAGGTATAGATAAAATATTACCTGTTTCAGCTTGGGTATATGGATGTCCCCCCCGTCCAGAAGCTATGATCGCCGCGATTGCAAAATTGTTGGCTAAAGCCGAAGAAGATATGCTAGGGATTAAGGAGAACAGTAAGGAAAACGATAATAGAAATGTTACCGAACCCAAAAATATTCATGAACACAAAAAACAAGAATAATTTTTCTTCTTTGTCTATTTTATACTTTCCAGTCTCTCTTTCAACCAACAAGCCTTACAAAGGTTTCCTGCTGTTGCTTCACCACATTTATGACAGTCTTTTAATTGTTTTTTTGATTTTATGTTCTGTAGTAGAGGTAATAACTTATCATAGCCAGCTAGTATGTTAAATGCTATCATTGGTTGCTCGTTTTGTGCTTTAAACATGAACTCTCTTATCACCCCTCTATATGCTTCAACAGCATATGGACAAGGAATTTCTTGATAGTCTAAATCATTTAAGTAACAGTACATTACTATTTCTGCTTGTGGCACCATTCTAAAAGGTTTAGCCCGAGGTACTAAACTTTCATGTATCTTTCGAGGAGTTGGATTTAATCTAGCTAACCTCATTATATCGCCTCTAGTGATATTCAGTAATATTGTCTCTGCTTCATCTTCTAAATTATGTCCTGTTGCTACCACATCTACTTTCTCTTCTCTTGCTGCTTGATTCAACAACTTTCTTCTCAGTATCCCACAATAGCTGCATGCACCGTATTTCCTTTGTTCTCCGCGTTCTCCCAATTGTTCAATTAAAGCATCCAAACTATATCCAAAATCCTGTTTAAAGGATAAAATCTGATGTTCAATATCAAGTTGTTGTACATGTTTTCTGGCATAGAATAATCCTTCATCTCTATAACCCTCGATTCCTTCATCAATTGTTATTGCCATTAATTCGGATTTTGGGAAATCTTCTTCTATTTTTTTTAAAACGTGTAATAAAGCGATACTATCTTTTCCGCCTGATATACCCACCCCAATCCTATCTTTTCTTCCAAAGAGCTTGTACTTCGATATAGTCTTTTTTACTCTGCGTTCTAATTGTTCATTAAAATGATGATGACATAAAGGAGATTTATCATAAGGACGAACATACACAACTTCATCTGTTCCACAAAACATACATTTCATATTAATCACAGTAAAAGCATAGAAAGCAAAATGTTTGACACTATTAATGCCAGACTACAAATTCTGATTATACGCATTAATTTTTTTATCTCGTTTTCTTTTTTACCTCTGTTTTCTAAATAAGACTCTAGTATTTTATCTCCATCTGTAATCTTTAAGGGTAACATATTCATGAATACAGCTATTACTCCAATGTTTATTGTGTATAATACTTCTGTCTTCCAATAATAAGGTATAAATGGGTTCAGAGATCCTTTTGGTGGAAAATAATTCGTAATACTAATCCCTAGATAATATGAATCGGTCTCTTGCTCTGTTATTGGATTATTTCTTGTTGGTATAAGAGAGATATTTTTCTCATCCAAAAATAAAATAATTATTAATTGGTTTTCTGTTAAATTCGAGATATAATTAAGATAGTCATTAGTTCCATTTAGGCGCGTGTATTCAATACCATTATCATTATCTTTTATACTGCCAAAATGGGTGATTACATCTCCTTTGACAATTCCAGCTTCATCTGCAGGTGTATCTTCATATATTTTTGTTACAAGTACTCCACTTGTTTCCTTGTAACCTATTTGATTAAATACTGGCGTTAAAAGTAATAAGATTAAGAAAACAAGTGCGATCACTGCATTAATAATTGAGCCATTTAACAAAATTTTTAATTTTGATTTAAAAGAAGCTTTTTTCATTCTTTCTTCTACAAGTTCAACAAATCCCCCAAAAAGGACACCAAATAAGAAAATACCAGCTGATTCGATTCCCACCCCTTCTCTAACGGCCATTACTGCGTGCCCTATCTCATGAGAAACCAAAATCAGTACTATTGGGACTACCAGCAATAGCATTTGCTCCCAACTTACTGTAACACCAGGAATGATAACTTGTATTCCCGTAGCTGCTATTGAACCAAATACTAACAAAAATGGATTAACGACAAATAACACCAATAATAGAACACATATCAATCCTACTGGTACAATACCTATTCTAAAAACAAAAGTCCATAATTTTTTTCCTTTTTCTCCTAGTTTTGCTAGCATTTTATTAAAACGCTTTATTCGAAATAAAAACCCTAGTGGGGTAATATATACACCATATTTGTCTAATCTCAATTTATTTCCTAATAAAGATAACATAGTCATTACTATGAAATACCCTAGGACCACAATTAGTACCGTAATATCCATTTTTTCTCCTTGTATTGCTTTATCTTATACCCTTTAATAATTATTGTTTTGTCTGGTTTTGTGCTCATCTTTATTCGTTGTACATCATTTTAATTAAGCTTCTATCTAGTAATTAATGCAATTATTTTTATGTAACGTCTATTGATACCCACATAGATGGGGCAGCTAATAAAATGGTATGGAGATAAAACAACGGGTAAACCTCCAAAAGGATGCGAGTTATGTGCTTTAGGTGCTAAATTGGTTATATTTATTACGGGAGTCTGTCCAAACAGGTGCTATTACTGTTCTATCTCAAAAGAAAGAAGATATAAGATTACCTTTGCTAATGAACAGCCTATTACAGATATTTCTGAAGCAATTACTGAAGCGGAAAAGATATCAGCTCTTGGAGCAGGAATTACTGGTGGAGAACCCACTCTTGAAATCAACAAAATTTTGCAATATATTACTGCTTTCAAATTACATTTTGGATCAGAGTTTCACTTTCATCTTTATACTTCGGTTCCATTAAATCATGATGAATTATTCTCTTTACATAAAGCAGGTCTTGATGAAATACGATTCCATCCCCCAAGATTAGATTTAACTCAAAAAATGAAAAACACGATATTCCATGCAAACCATCTAAATTGGGATTTGGGCTTTGAAATCCCAGTAATCCCAAATTTACCCCATAAAGTAGAAACAATAATACACTTTGCCATCAATAATAATATTGATTTTATAAATTTTAATGAATTTGAATTTACTCAAACGAATTATCACGAATTAAAAAAAAGGGGATTTAAACCTAAAAACAGCTTTACTGCTGCTGTTCAAGGAAGTGAAGAAATTGCGCTCGGACTACTTAAAAAATATGAAGAAGAAAACATCATCTTGCATTACTGTTCTTCCAGTTTTAAAGATGGAGTACAATTAACTAATCGATTTCTACGACGGGCAAAGAATACAGCCAGACAGTTTGATGAGATAACACCAGAAGGACTACTTAATCGAGGTAGAATAACAACTACCAATAAACAATCACTCCATGAGATAGCTCAATTTATTAAAGAGCAACTAGAAGTTCCTGAAGAATTAATAGAAATACAGAACGAAGTAAATACAATTCTTACCCATTGTTCAATAGTAAAAGAGATTGGCCAAGAATTAACAGAAATATTTCCAGATATTACTCGAGTAGATATAATCGAACAATATCCGTATCCAAACGGTTTTGTTACTTATAGTGACCCGATTTATGAAAAAGAAGAAAAATCCACTTAAATTGTTGGTAAGGGGAACCTTAACAAAGCCGCTACTCCTCCTAGTTCAGATAATTTTTCACCTGTTTCATGCATTATCGACATAAAAACGGTTTTTCCTCCTTTTTGTTTAGTCTCTTCCACTAATTCATCAATTAATGCTCGTTTTTCAACATCCAAAACTTGTAACATATCATCAGAGATCATTAAAGTCTCCACAGCTCCCATTTCTATTGCCCTTCTCACACTATCTAAACCATAAGTAGCGTTGTCTGTTTCTTTTCCTATTCTTCTATAAAATTCTTCCAATAACTGAGTTTCAAAGACCACTCTTTGTTTTTTTGCTATTTTTTCAGGTAATTTCCTTGATAAAACCTCATGCAAGCCTACTTTTCCTCCCGTATGTGCATGGACATGTTGTATTTTTTCTAGTAAACTTGGATCCCGTTTTTTTACAAAATCGAGGAATTCTTCTGCAGTAAAACCCGGACCAGCTATAATAATAACCTCGGGTTCATATTGATCTGTGGTGTCTTTAATAATTTGATGTAACTCTTTAAAGAAATTACCTTTTGTTGTTGAATGTTGCTTTGCATCACTAAACTTACGAGTTATAGCTGAAGAAACTTCAGTAATAATTTTCACTTGAAAAGGAGTAACCAATGCTATACAAGCAGTACCCTCATCTAAGGTAATAATTAATATTTGGGAACGCATGGAATCTTCTTTAGCCTCTTCTATTATCTGTCTTTCTGAAGATTTCCATTCGTTTTTTGTCAATCTTGCTTTTTCCATAGTTGAAAGGGCAATTGTGTGATAACTACCTAAAGATATAAGATCCTCGTTTCCTGCAACAATAATTCCCTTGACACGTAAAGTATCACCAAAACCACCAAAAGCGAATTCTTCAACTTCTATTTCTAACGTCATCTTTACCCGTTCACCAGTATCAGCACGACCGAACTCATCATTTCTTCTAATTCTTCTGCTAGTTTCAGCCCTAAGAAGATCACTTGGTTTTAGAATTCGATATATAGCATAAAGATCACCCGAAGTTTCGGGAATAAATTCTATAATTCCATGATTATAATCTAAAGTTAAAATTTTCAAAGTAATTTCACTACTATTATAATAAAAAAGATACAAATAAAAAACTTTCATATTCAGAGATTTAATAAAGAATGCCTATATACTCATCGCATTTTCAATATAGTTTTTATATCATCATATTATGATATAAAAGTGGAGAAAATCACATGGGAAAAAAACTAGCATCGGATTATGAGAGAAGATTAGCGAATAAATTTTGGGATAATGGTTTTGCGGTTATTAGGGCGCCATCTTCTTCAGGGACATCTAGAATGCCTCGACCAGATATTTTTGTTGGTTCAGCAGAGAAGAATCAAATGTATGCTATTGAAATTAAAACATCGAGACAAGATACTTTCTATGTACAAAAAGATCAAATTGATGGGTTGATCCTATTTTCAAAAAGAATGGGGGCAAAATCACTCTTAGCTGTGAAGTATGTAGGGTATCAAATGAGGTATAGGTTTTTAAGAGTACCCGAAGATTTAGTTGAAAGTAGTGGTAACAGTTATCGCGTAAATATAGACTATGTAAGAGAATATGGATTAACGTTTACTAAATTAGTGTTTAAAAAATAATTATGAATAACAGAAAACATCTTGGGGGCGAATGATATCTCAAATAGTAATATTAGGGTAATGGGAAAAGAGGATTTAGATGTTGTTTATAATATCGAACGTAAAACATTCCCTAATCCATTCAATCAGACATTAATTCGTAGTATTTTTTTTCATAATCCTCATTTATGTTTAATTATTGAAATAAATACAAAAGTAATTGGATTTGTGTTAGGTGGGAAAACATCACATACGAATCAGAATCACATACTCTCATTTGCAATATTAAAAGATTATCAAGGAAAAGGGTATGGAAGTGAACTTCTTAGAAAGTACATAGATCTCTCGAAAATGTTTGGATATGAATCAATTATATTAGAAGTACGTATAGATAATCAGCAAGCCATTAAACTATATGAAAAATTTAAGTTCAAGAAAACACACACTATCAGAAAATACTATGAAGACAAATGTGATGCATATGTATATGTATTAAACATTAGAAACTAAAAACTAAATTAAACCAGGTTTTCATATTGTGTATCAAGAGTTTTATTCTTTCTTATTCATTATATACTCATCAATACTTTGAGCAGCTATTTTACCTGTACCCATTGCAGCGATGACAGTAGCGGCACCAGTAGCTACATCACCACCCGCAAATACTCCTTCTTTGCTAGTTTTACCCGTTTTAAGGTCGGTGACTATTGTACCCCATCTTGATACGTCTAAATCAGGTGTTGTTGAACTGATTAACGTATTAGGTTTATTCCCTATTGCGATGATTACTAAATCACATTCAATCAAATGTTCCGAACCGGGTATTGGAATGGGTTTAGCTCTTCCCGATTCATCGGGTTCTCCCAAATCATATCGAAGACACTCTATCGCCTTTACTTTGCCCAAAGCATCTGGAATTAGTCTTACTGGGTTATTCAAAAATTTAAAGTCTATACCTTCTTCTTCTGCATGATGGATCTCATCTTGTCTTGCTGGACACTCCTTTCTGCTTCGTCTATAAACTATAATAGACTCTTCTGCCCCTAGTCTTTTTGCTGTTCTTGACGCATCCATAGCTACATTTCCTGCCCCTATGGTTACCACTTTTTTAGCTCGTTTGACAGGAGTCTGATATTCTGGAAATTTATAACCGCGCATTAAATTAACCCTTGTTAAATACTCATTAGCAGAATAAACATTTATCAAATTTATTCCTTTGATATCCAACAAACGAGGTGCTCCTGCTCCCGAACCTATAAATACTGCATCATATTTATGTAGTAAATCATCAATTGTCTTATTTCTGCCTACAATGAAATTATTGTGGATTTCCACACCCAATTTTTTAACATAGTCTACTTCATATTTTACAATTTTTTTTGGCAATCTAAATTCAGGAATTCCATAGACTAGAACACCGCCTGATTTATGCAATGCTTCAAATATTTCCACTTTATGGCCCATTAGTGCCAAATCACTAGCACATGTAAGACCTGCAGGACCAGCACCGACTATCGCAATTTTTTTACCAGTTGAATTAGGGATGTTTGGAATTGTTTCTCCATGTTTCCTAGCATAATCAGCAACAAAACGTTCTAGATTACCTATAGCAACAGGTTCATATCTACGACCCATAATGCAGCGCGCCTCACATTGACTCTCTTGCGGGCATACTCGCCCTGTTATGGCAGGTAAACTGTTTTTTGTTTTAATCAATTCAGCAGCTTCCATATATGCTCTATTTTTAATTAAAGTAATGAAGTCTCTAATAGGTACTTCAACAGGGCATCCTCTTTGACATGGGGAGTGTTTACAATTAAGACATCTAGAAGCTTCTATCAAAACTTCCTCTTCTGAGTATCCTAAAGGAACTTCTTTAAAATTATATCTTCTTTCAATTGGATCTTGCGATGGCATAGGAGTCTTTTGCTTTATGAGTGATTGCCTTTTTGTCGATTTAGGCTTATTTTCTTCATTCATGCCTATCACCTTAAGCTTTTTTTTTCTTCTTTCGATATTTTTCCATAGCAATACGTTCCTCTTCTTTATATGCAGTCATTCTTTGTGCCATCTCTTCCCAATCCACTTTATGTGCATCAAAATCGGGACCGTCAACACATACAAGTTTTGTCTCACCACCAACTGTTGTACGACATGCCCCACACATTCCCGTACCATCTAACATGATTGTATTTAGGCTGGCTATCGTTTTAATGGGGTTTTGCTGTTCTTTGGTGATTTTAGAGATAAATTTCATCATCAGCGGTGGTCCTACAACAAAACAAGTTTTGTAATCCTTACCTGCTTTTATTTGTTTTTTGAGTTCTTCTGTTACATAGCCTTTTCTACCCTTCGATCCATCGTCGGTGCACACATATAGATTATCAGCAAAAGATTTTATCTCCTCTTCATTAAACAAAAGTTTTTCTTTTCTTGCTCCAATTATGACATCAACAGAATTGCCTGCTTTTTTAAATGCTCGCGCAACAGGAGTAGCGATAGCGATACCTAAACCCCCACCTACAACGACAGTATATCCCGCATTTTTAACACTTGTTGGATGACCTAAAGGCCCAGCAACAGCTTCTAACTCATCACCTACTTTAAAATCAGATAATCTATAAGTTCCAGCGCCCACTAACTGAAAAACAACCTTAATCCACCCGTCTTCACTATTCCAATCAGATAAAGTCAAAGGAATTCTTTCACTTGTTTCTTTTCCCATTAGAATAACAAATTGACCAGCTTTACACACTTTCGCGATATTTGGTGCATGGATCTTAAACATAATTGATTCATCAGTTACATATTCTTTCTCAAGCAGTTTGTACATGTCATGGTAGACTTTAAATCAATACTTAAAAGTATATCACTCTGTATAAACGGGTTCTCTTGTCCCGAAAGACCAATATACAACTTTGTGTAAGTAATATACATTTTAGAAAAATTTATATGTCATACAGATATTTGTAATATAGTTACAAAATAATAATTCTTAAAGGTGGTTTAAAGTGTCAGAAGACGATGAAATAAAAGAATTAAAGGATGAAGTTTCAGAATTAAAAAAACTAATTAAGGATCTAACAAAAGCAAAATCTGGATTATACAATTCTAAAGGTATAGAACATACCAGTGAGCATAATATGGAAACTGGTTCTAATTTTGAAAGAAAAATAGACGGAAATGTTAATGATGAAAATAGTTCTGGACATAAGAACCAGTTCAGGAAATCATTAAGACCAGAAGTGAAACATGGTAAAAGATCATTTGATAATTCAAACGCATCTAAAGCCTCAACGCCCCCAGACCAATCAGTAAGACATCCCAGAAGGTTTAATGGCGAAGAAAAAAAATCGACCATAGACTTGGATATTGATTTTGCCAAAATTGCAGAAAGCATAGATAAAACAATTAAAAGTGTTGAAATCATTAGTGAAAAAGGTATGACTATTGCGGAAAATATCACAAAAACAATTACAGATAAGATCCAAAAAGGAATTGACAAAAAAATCCTTAAACTTCAAGACATGCCAGATATATCTAAAAAAGAGTATGAAAAGTTACGAGAGGATCTAGAAAAGTTACGTGATGAAATGGAAAAAGAAGAAGCAGAAGTCAATCGAATAACCTATGAACTCACAAAAGCACGAGAGGATTTATTAAATGCACGTATTGATTTAGATAAAGCAACTCTTGCTGGTAATGATAAGGAAAAATTGAAAGCTGAACAGAAATTACTAGCTGCCGAAAAGAAATTGGATCAAACTTCAACAGAACTAAATACCACAGAATATAAATTAAGACAAACAAAACGGATCTTTCATCGTTTACAGAAAAAACTACAGAGAAAAAGATTTGGGTTTTATTCTCCGCATGGTCAAGAATCATCACATACTGCTTGGAAGTGGGATGAAACAATTAGTGACTATATGGAAAACGTGCTTTCCTCAATTGCTAAAAACATAGAATCATCTTTCAAATCAGCATTTATTGGGGGAAAGAGGATATACAAGGAAATTAGCAAACCAATTACAAGTTCATCCATCCTTTCTTCTATTGACGAACTTACAGGTGAAACTCTTGAAGAGTTTGTTGAAACTGCATCGGAAATTCTTTCTTCAGTTAGCGATAAAAAACGCTTGTTAGTTCTAAAAATACTAGAAAATGGTCCTGAATACCAAAAAGAATTATCAGCAAAAACAGATCTAAAAGGAGGATCATTTAAACATCATACAGATATTTTACAAGATGCGGGGTTAATCACACAAGAGGCTGTACGTGGTCGATATATTATCACACAATTAGGTATTGAAACTCTTAAATTGGCGGAAATGATTTATGTTAGAGACAAGAGTTTGAAAAAATCCAAAGATGACGATGAAAGTTTTGAGATTAATATTGAATAGAAAGAGGACAAAATATGAGCTTACGACTAGAAAACAGACCTATCAAAATCACACACAATATCGAACACACATTTATACCCAATCAAACACAGCTCAAAATAAAAAGAAAAACAAAGTTATTTCCTCTATTCGATATGAGCAATGATATACAAATAGGGTTCTTCTTTAATGGAAAAGTTGAAATTCTATCAGATTTACTAATTCACTCTAATAATGGCGTGGTAGGTAAAGTGGTAGAAAATATATTTTCTAAAGGATTAATTTTACCTGCCCAACTACCTTTCTTTACAGAACGAAATACAAAAAAGATCTCTAAATTTGACGAAGAAAATTTTCATATTGTTCTATTATGGTTACAGAGACACCTTGAATCAAATATGAGAATATTTTTAGAGAGAACAAGTGAGGACTTTAAAATAATGTTACTGAACAAGAGTCCATTAAAATTTTGGTCAATTCAGAATGAAACAGTCATTCATCTAAATCAAGGAGAGATAATGATGAAGAACGCAGATAAATATTTTGCATGGGTCTCTTCTTATTATGGGATGTATTGTGTTAATGAACAGGGGAAATTATCTTACACTAGTATTGAAGAACATTTGAACCCAAAAGAACAATTATATACTTTTGGATCTCTTAAATGTAATAAAATCTCTTCATAATTTTAGATCGGTTAACTTAAATTCATTCTGTTTTTTTCATTATTTTTTCTGCGATCAATCGGGATATTATTGGAGTTACAGCTTCACCTACTTGATCATATTGTTGGTCTATTCTTCCTGAGAAGAAATAAGAATCATCAAATCCCATTAAACGAGCATGTTCACGAACAGTCAAGGGTCTATTTTTTCCATAATGAATAAATCTTGATTTTCCCATTACAGTAGGAGCTACAGATGCTTTAGGTAGTTTCATCCAATTTGTTTTTTCAGTTTTAGCACCTCTAAAATATACTGCCGATTGACCCTCAGATAATTTGTGCACTCTCTTTAATACTCTTTTTGGAAAAGGGAGATGGACATGATTCTTGACATGGTGTAATTCATTAACTTCAGGCAGATCACCTATTGCTTCTTCAACTGTTGGAGGTTTGTTTCTTTTTAGCTTTAAAGAGAGATTGGACATATAAACACGATTTCGTCGAGAAGGACACCCATGTTGTGATGCTTCAATAACATTAAAATATACGTTATTATATCCTACTTGTTCAAATTCATCTTTTATTATACTCTTACCTTCCCCATTTATCATTGGTACTACGTTTTCTATAACAAAATATACTGGTTCTAAATCCCCAATAATCCTAATCGCCTCAAAAATTAAGTCACCCATTGAATCTTTGAAAAAACGATCCCAAGGCGTTTTCTGTCTTTTTTTATTTGCACTAGTAAAAGATTCACATGGTGGTGACGCCAAAATCACTGTTGGTTGCTTCCCTATTTTATTAATTATATCGATTGAATGTACGTTTCTAATATTTCTTCTAAAAATGTAAGCACTTTTATTATTATACTTATATGATCTAGCGTGTGTTTCATTTATTTCTATAGCACATAGATCTCTAAAACCTGCTTTTACAAAACCCGAACTAAAACCGCCTGCACCAGCAAATAGATCACAAAACGTATAATCAGTTTCACTTCCAATTTTGTTCATTCTTATCAAACCACTTATGTTTCACTTATATAAAAGTAGCATTATTTGGGGATTTACAAACATTTGTTGAATATTGGTGGGGCAAGGCGGAATTGAACCGCCGACTTTCGCTGTGTGAGAGCGATATCATAGCCACTAGATCATTGCCCCGATTATTTTTATTGTTCTCCTTCCAGAGTTATTCTTTATATCTATTTCTGTTTCATTCTCAATTTTTGGATGTAGCTCCAGGGGCTAACTCTGTTTTTCATCTTTGGGATTATCCCACATCCAACAGTTGAGCTTGCCTAGGAGCGGATGTTGCCTGCGGGGGTTGACTCTCCGTCACCGATGAGCATCACGCTCTACTCTGGTTAGAGCCCGTTTACTGCAGTCTGTTGCCTCTTTTTTGCTCTTTCTATCATAGTTGGCCTAAGCCCACTCTAGAAAGTCCTCGAACGAGGCATATTACAACTATTATTTCAAGTATTTAACTTTGTGATTATATAGTTTTCATTTCCTCAAATAGTCCACTATGTTTATCAAAGTATTTTCTTGAAGGTTCGAGAAGATCACATAAAAATAGTTAATTGGTAAAGAGAAAATGCTCCAAGTCTTTTTTAATTCGGATAAAAGATTTACTTTAGAGGTAATAGATATTCCAAGGGCAGTATCTCTAACAAGAAAAAGAAAAGTTATCTAATAAAGATTTTCCTTCAAAATAGTATATTGAACTTAGAGACATCAAATAAAAACTCCACCATGAACCTAATAAGTATCTTTTATACAACAGTATCTTTTATACAACAGTATCTTTTATACAACAGTATCTTTTATACAACAGTATCTTTTATACAACATGATAAAATAATAAAAAAAAATACAGGAAAGGAATAGAAGAAAGTGTTACAAATTTTTATATTCAACAATTTTTAGTGCAGAGGGTTTTTTTGTTAAATCGCCCATTCTTGCACATATAATCATAGATATACCCTTATTGTATGCAACCTCTAAAACTCGTTGGGTTGCTATCCCATCTAATATTAAAGTATTGGCTTTCTCAATTGATAAAAGCTCGTCGTATATGTTTTTTGCTTCTGTCTTTAGAATTTGTTTCTGATTTTCATCAATCACAACAGCTTCTAATTTCTGTTTTATCTCTTTTAATGCAGCATCAAGATGATCAGGTAAATGTACTTTTCGTTCTTGATATCTTGCACTTCGATCTTTATATCTTTTTGATTGATATTTTGAAGACCTTGTTCTCTGTCCAGATTTTGAATACTTTGAACTTTTTTGAGATTTGGGTGGATGTCTATGTTTTGTAACGTGGGATGTGGTTTTTCTTGCCTCGTGTTTTACGTCCTTCTTTGGTTCTCTTTTTTGAACTTCTGGTTTTCTTTCTATTTTTGTAGGTTTTTCTTCTTCAATAACAAAAGTATTTTTTGCTTTTGTTTTCTTAATAAATTCTTTAACTGTCAGCCCTTCATGAGACCCAGTAAGAAATATAGCGTTTTTTACAGTAGTAGCATTATCTAAAGCTTCTTTAATTTCATCACTCTTTAAATCTTCCACTTCTTTTCCTTCTGGAGCACGAGCTACTTTATCAATATTGGCCACTTGTAAGAGTTCTTTTAATATTAAATCGCCACCTCTGTCCCCATCTAGAAAAGCAGTTACTGTTTTGTCTTTAAGTATTGATTTTAAAGATCTTGGAACGCTAGTTCCATCAACAGCGATTGTATTGTCGATTCCTACTTTTAACAAATTTATAATATCAGCTCTTCCTTCCACCAAAATTACTTTTGATGAAGTTTCAAATCCTCGTCCCGCAGTAATTTTTTCTTTACCCAACTTAATTACGGAACTAGGAGTTTTGGCTGATTTTTCAACTTCAGAAGTGATAGAAGATACAAAGGGACTAACATTCTGATCCCAATTTCTTATGATTTCAGAAGCTCGATTTACAATAGATTTACGTTTATCTACGCGTACATCAGTAATTTCTTGTAAATTTATTTGACAAGTACAAGGTCCCACTCGATCCACAGTTTCAATTGTTGCTGCAAGAATAGCTGTCTCCGTTCTAGCCAAACTCGTTGGAATTAAGATTGTTCCACTAGTTTTTCCTCTTGAACTTCTAAGTTCAACATTAATCCTACCTATCTTACCTGATTTTTGTAGTTCTCTAATATCTAATTCTTCACTTAAAAGGCCGTCTGTTTGACCATAAAGAGCCCCTATAATATCGGGGCGCTCTACAATCCCATCGACCTCAAAATGTGCTTTTATTTCATATTTTGTTGTTGAAGCGTCAGTTTTTGCGCCCATTAAACATCACCTTTAATTGATTAATTAGTGTATTGCTACAAAAACAGAAGATTTTACGCCCGTTCCCCTCTATCTCAGTAAGTCTATGTATAACAAATATGTCATACAAGTAACCTTTTGATTTTCTAGGTTTTTTTCTCTTGGTTTCATATAGTCTTCATAATGAATTGAATATGATATTTGAAATGATGAGCATAATTTATTAAATTAACTTATAATCTTATATACTCTCTGTTCTTGAAAGATTGCCATACACTCTTATGATTATTTGTTTAAAGTTTTACAGTAATTTTATTTGTCTGAACTTTCAATATAGTTTTTCAGACCTCATGAAATATAAAACAAAGCATGTTAAAAAAGTTACTCATATATCACTCATGATACTTTACAAAGTATCGCCTAATTATACTTAATGTAAGCTAAAGTTACTTCACAAAAGTTTCGTTACCCCTTGAATCATACGTTTTCTTAGTCATTTACAAACAAGAGGATTTTATTGACCACGCGAGAATACAGGATCAACTCATATGTCTCCTCATCGAACTCTTCTTGTTTCACAGCGGCTATTGTACGCTTTATTTTGATTATTGAGTATGAAAACTTATGTAACAAAATAGTACTAGACTTTTGTAAAGGCACTCTAATAGACTGGTTTAACCAGAAAAATATCACTCTAACTGAAATGTTGTTTCCAATTAGCCAAGATATTTATAGTTAATCCACTGATAATATTTTGATGACAAACATTTATCTATATCTAGGAATTTTTTTAGGATTAATCTTTATAGGGATAATTTTATACTTAATTTTAAAAAAACAAGGTAAAGATACACATCCTGTAATTAGTCGATCTAAAGATATGATCATAATAATCAACCAACGAATAAACACAGTTTATAGGGAAATACAGCAAAAAGATAAAAAAGTTAATGAACTTGTAATGAAACAAGAAAAAACTCAATCTTCAGAAAAAACGGAAAAAGTTTCCCAATTAAATACAGAAATACAAGAATTGATAGCAGATATTGAAGATTTAAACGAATTTAAGAACAATATTGAGGAAAAAATTAAGAAGCCTAAAAGGATCAATATTGATGAATTACAAGAATATCTCACCTATGTTGCGGATAGAATTAAGTTTCGATATACTTAGTAGTCAATAAAGAAATAAAATATTATATTGGTTCCTCATTTTCTTTAACAATAAAAAAACATCCAACGAAATTTTTTTAATAGAGGTAAAAAGTTTGAAATAAGAACAAAGTATAGGTGACAAAAAGAATGCCCGTAACCAACCCTGAATACCGTGCTATCGCCCGAAAACACTTAATGAACAAAAAAGTTTGCAGAAAATGTTATGCAACCAACTCAGCTAGAGCTGTAAAATGTAGAAAATGCAGATCTACTGAACTTAGAATGAAACGTTCTGATAGAAAATAGAAGCACAGATGATACCAATTGTGATTTGTCACAATATTTAAATTACTCTTCATTCTCTTATAGAATAGAAAGGAGAGTGACTTTCGCAATGTTCTTTACTCCTATAATACTTCGGAGTGACTAAATGAATTCCAGCACCGAGATTGATAATAAGAAATCTATGCTTAAAGAGAAGCGAGAACGTCTTTCTGAATTACGCTCGAACAAACGAGACTTAATTGATGAATTAAAAAGAACTAGTAAACTTCGTAATGAGAAACGTTCCTTACGTGATAAGTTGAATTTCCAAGCTAAAGAAGCATTTATTACTGCTAGAGAAAGCAGAAATAAAAGAGATCAAATTAACGAAGAGGTTCAAGTTCGAAAACAGATGAGGGATATTCTTCGTGAGGACGCAGAACGCATTAAGAAACGTTTAACTGAACTAAGTTCTCAGATGAAAGGATATGGACGAGGAAATAAAAATCATCGAGTATCTGAACGGATTAAACACTTAGAACGTCGTTTGGAAACTACACCATTCCTAACAAAAGAAAAGGAAAGAGAGACATTACAACAGCTAGAAGAACTCAGCGAAGAATTTGAGAGATTAGAAGAATTTCGTGAACTTCGTGGAGAATTCCGAGAAATAAAAAGCAAGTTACGTAATATGCAAACAGAAATTAAAGCATATCATACTAGCGTTACTACATTAGCACAAGAATCTCAAGTTCATCAAGAAAAGATGCTTGACTCAACAAAATCTGCTAAAAAGATTAAAGATGAAGCAGATAAAACTCATGCAGAAGTTATCGAGTATAGTAAAAGAATCAAAGAAATTCGAAATCAACTTGATCAAATATCAGCTGAGATAAGGAAAATCTCTAGCGAAGTACAAGATAAATCCCAGGCTATGAGAATAGCACGTAAAACACACGCTAAAAGAGCCAGAGAGAGAAGACTCGATGTTAAAGCTGAAGAGATATTGTCAAAATACAAAGATGGCGATAATCTGACTTTAGATGAGTTTAAGGTCTTAATGGAAAGAGGATTGATTTAGTTCGCTATATTAACGTTTATTTTTGTTTTTATTTTATTTTATTTTCATATAAGAGGTAAATAATTTAACTCGTTATACAAAATTTTTAAATCTAAACAAATTGTTGTCTTTTATAGCGGGTTAGTAAGACTAATGAAACTTCCAATATGCACCATAGATGCACGAACAGGTAGTTTGTGTGCAAAGTGTAAAAAAGCACTAAGACAGGGGGATATAACAGAAACAGATATTGAGATATCTGAGGAACTTGTATCTTTAGCCAAAACCAATAAAGACTTAAGTTCAATAAAAGTATATTCTTGCATTGATTTAAGCGATACAATATTAGTATTAACAAAAGATACAGATATACCGATATTATCTTCTCCCAGCATCAAAAACAGACTTGAAAATAGAGTTCACAAGAAGATCCGTTTTTTACAAAAAACAAATGATCCAAAGAAAATAGTTGAGAAATTGATTGCACCAATACCAGTCATAGCTGTTACAATACTGTTCTTACCTCCCTTCAGCGAAAAGGAATACAAAATAGAGATTGATAAAAAATACAGAAATCAGCTACCTATTACAAAAGAGACCATAGTAAAGACAGTTTCTTCAATACTAGATACTGCGGCTTATTTAGAGTTTGTTTAGTCATTTAACTTAAATTTTTTTTAAAACTTAGATATAACATCACCCATTTAAAGGTAATATAGATAAAAAGAAGGATTAGTACTTGAAAAATTCTTTTAATAGTACAGTGGCATATGATCCCTTCTTTAGTCTAAAATCAAGAGTTGTTTTTGTCATATTTTCATTTAATTCATCATGATTTATATTATGAATTTTTAGATCTTGAATTTTCATTAATATATTACGATATGTTCCTTTTGCTCCTAATTTTTTAGCTAACTGCGAATCAAAACTTTTAAGTGTTATATTTTCAGTCTCTAATATCCTTTGGTATATTTCAGCTGAATCACCCTTTAAATCCACCTTAGATCCAATTATAGGTGCATATACTTCGCCATCCCTCTTAACTTCACCTTTCAATGGTTCTGAAAATGGTTGATTATATTCAAGCATTCTTATTTTTAGATATTTGTTAAATAACGCTGACTGATATGCGTGTATAAACAATTTTCTTAAACCATAAGATAGAGAATTAAATGCTTGAATGTAATCCATTTGTGTTTCCACCAATTTTTTAAGCAACTTTCTTTCTATTTTTAAGTAAGCAGGAAAATGCTTCAAACTAACTTTAGGGTCTTGATTTTCTAAATACGCCATTCTTGCTTTTTTTGCTTCTTCAGGTTCATTTTCGAATACTGTCCCAATATAGCTTTTTACAGCTTCTTCAACAGTATTATCAAGAAGCTTTCTTCCAACAATATGAGTAATTGGTCTTGTTTTACCAAACCTCTGATAACCAAACGCATTAGGTACTCCACCAAAGCGAGAAATCTCATTAAGTCCTGCACCTATAATTTTCCTTATTGCGGGTTCTTCATGTTTGAGATTTCGTATTGTTATTTCAAATTTGTTTCCCCAGAGATTACCTAACCTTTGTTCTCTCATTCTAAAACATAAAGAATGCGTTTTTATCTTTGATAAGTCAATAGGTTTCAAGTCTCCTTTTTCAACTCTTTTTCTAACACCCCATAAAGATACTCTTTGTGCAGTAAGAGCTCTTTTATCTTTAGTTCCAGCGATACCAAAATCATTTATTGGTACAGACCATAACTTTGACAGTAGAGATAATGCAGATTCAGTAGAGATGTCCTTTTTTACTAAAACAAAATGAAGAAATAAGCCTGATCGACCAGGTAGATTAATAATCTGTTCACTTTTTGGATCAAGAATTTGCCCATTTGGCAAAATTTCAGAGACCATAAAATCTCTTGGTATTTGTTTAATAATCCCCCTCAGCTGATTTACATCCACAATACGGGGGGGATAAATAACGGTTTGCTCTCCAAACATTTTATTTCATCCTATAAGAGTTTTAAATTACCTGTTATCCTATCGACTGTAGCTTCAAGTGCGGGTCCAATTGCTATTACAGTTGTTGTACCTGGAGTTAATTCGGTTAAACCAGCGTCATTTATTACAGAGTATGGGAGATTTGCTTGGTGTGCCTTTGTCGCTAGATCTTTTACGTCATTTTCTGTTCTTACTTTAACAGTAACTTTTTTTTGCCCTTCTCTAATCCAATTTGCGACCCAATCGGGATTGTGCCGTTTAGCAACAATATAAGCAGAAACAGACCCATGAGCTACTTGGACAGCTGTTTTTCCCTTCGACATTTTTAAATCAGTTCTAACTGCAATTACTTGTTTATAATTGAATCTTCGCATATTCAAATACCAATTGCTATATCTAAATATCTATTAAGAGCATTGTTGTTTATGACAAATAAGATTTGCATATCTTAAAAACAAACAGTATGTTTTTTAACATTTATCAGAGATAGTTATTGTGTGATATACAATGCATGTTGAGGTGTCAGTTGTTGGCGGTGGACCAGCTGGCTTACTAACAGCCCTTAATATAGGTTTAGAAGGCCATCAGGTGCACTTGTTTGAATCTAAAGAAACCATAGGAAAAACAGAACATTGTGCGGGACTTCTCAGTCTTGATGGTTTAGATAAAATCGGACTAGATGCTTTACCATCAGGGATTATACAGAATGATAATATTTTAGGAGGAAAATTATACTCTCCAACAGGTAGAGAATTGATAGTAAAAAAAAGTCAATCTCATGCTATTGTTGTAAATCGCGCTAGATTTGATCAATATCTTGCTAATTTGGCTCAACAAAACAATGTAATAATTCATACATCATCACGAGTTGTTAACATAAATAGAAAAAAGAACAATTTAGAACTCATACTTGGAAGAAAAAAAGAGTATTCAAAATTTTCATCAAATTTGGCGATATTAGCAGAGGGAAGATTTCCAAGACTAAATTCTAAAGTGGGATTACCCGTCCCTAGAAAGAGTGATATCGTATTTACCACACAATTCCTTGTTAGTAACATTAATAATTTAGACCCACAATTCGTTGAGCTCTTTCAGACAAATCAATATGCACCGGGATTTTTTGCTTGGATTATACCTATAAGTAAAACAACAGCAAAGATTGGTTTAGGTTCAGTAAACAGACCAACAAAGAATTATTTGGAACAGTTCATGTATAATCATCCTTCAGTAAAAGACAGATTATACAATGCCAAAATCCTTCAGAAAATGAGTGGTGCCATTCCTTTAGGAGGCCCCATTAAACGAACATATACAGATAATGTCCTTATTGTTGGTGACGCAGCAAGTCAAACAAAACCAACAACAGGGGGAGGAGTTGTATTTGGAGGAATAGCTGCTTTACACGCCGCAAATATTACAATTCAAGCCATAAAAGAACAAGATTATTCATCAAAAATCTTATCAAATTATGAAAAGGCTTGGAAAAAAAACCTGAAAAAAGAATTGTTTTATATGAGATGTGTTAGAAAGTATTTGAATTGTATTTCAGATAAAGACACAGACAGACTCTTTGAGCTACTGAATGATTCAAAGATAAAAGATCTTTTTACCAATTATGGTCATGTTGATAATCAACGAAAAATTGTCCAAAAATGTCTTCTTGAACCACGATTATGGCCATTTATTCTCAAAACTGGCCTAAAATTTCTGTTTTCATGATAAACATATATAACACTTTTTTTATTCAGAGGACTAAGTTCATTCAAAGACAACATATATATTAGTAAAGCTTATATGTAAAATCAAGAAGATACACGTGTTACAATAATATTAGTTAACTACTACGTATCAAATACTCTTATAAAGGAAGATTTTCATGAGCGGATTCTCCCCTACTTGGACATCAAAAGGCAGTGACAAGCTTAGAGCTTTACAAGTAACAAAAATTTTGATGAACACATTAAAAAGATTAATTCTATCTTTTGACTTATCTGATGATAAAAATCAAAGTTTTTTAATTTCAACAATAGCAAATACTATTTATACCCACTTTACTCCTAATAAGGATCTAAAAATTGAAGAGCAATATTCGATGTTGCTAGAATTTTTAGGATGGAAAACAATGTCATTTGAAAGACAGAAAGATATAACTTTAGTCAAACTAGGTGCCAACAGGTACTTGTCTTCTAACACAAAAGATCAATCTTATCTTATCTTGATATCGGGAATAATATCTGCATTAGGATATTATATTTATGAATCCAATGTTGTCTTAGAAGAAGTTCCTAGTCAATTCGATAGTAAACAAATAGAGATAGTTTTACGAAAAATTGATGAAGATATCCCTACAGAAGGTGAATTATCAAATAAAATAACAGCCACCATCCCATCTAAAAAAAGCAAAAAATCCACGTTTGACACTAAAGAGACTAAAATAGAGAAAAAACAAACAGAAGAAACAATAACTGAAAAAGATTTAAGAGTCAATATTGATCTTTCATTAGAAAATGCCTTTAATCCTTTTCTAGAAGAATATCCCCTATCTAAAGTCTTGCCAATATTCCACAAAGTTTTAGCAGAGATAGTAACTACTTATTTCCGTGAAATCGAAGGAATTCAGGTACAGAAAGCTAAAAAAGAATTTACAGAAATACATATTTTATTTTTAATTGAATTTATCTTACTAAATGCGAAAGATACAAATCAGAACATATCAGAAATCGCAAAAATGGTTGGAGAATATACAATTAAAGCATTGGAATCACAAACGGGTGAGAATCTTAGTGATTATTTGCCTAAAGAAATTACTTCAACAATATCGCGCAGAGTATCTTATGTTGAGTTCCCAGCTAGGGCATATTGTTTTCTACGAGCCGGTGAGAAGTGTGTTTCTGGAAAGAGAGATTTATGCGACTTCATACTTTGTATGTGGGAAGGAATGCTGAAAGTACTTAAGGCAGATAAACGATTTAACCTTGGGGAAAGAATACCTGCTACGCGAAGAGGAAAATTCTGTCTTGCTGAGTTTTTAAAAGGTAATTAAAAAATAAAAGTAAACATTAACATATAAATTGATTAAATGAAAACAGTAGTTGGTAGTATTTTTCTAGTCTTTCTTGTTCCTTAAATCAACAAAAAGTTCAAAGAGTGTAACCACACGATCTATCATAAAGGAACTAACACCTCTAGTAGCTTTTTTTGTTTTTTAGCATTTTAAATTAAAAAACATTAGATTCAAAAACCTTAAAACAAGTATTTTTTTTTATCACAAAAGAGATGAAATTGTGATTTATTATGAGTAAAGAGATCAATATATCGAGATGTACTTCTTGTAATTCATTAATTAGCCCTTCAGAAGAAGGCGCAACAAGATTTCGTTGTCCTAATTGTGGTGAAGTAATGATTATTCGATGTTCCAAATGCAGACTTTTTGGAAATGACTATGTTTGTCCAAAATGTAATTTTGAAGGTCCATAAAGGTGATAACTATGGCAGAAGTATTGTTAGTATATGAAGTTCGTCCTGAGAGCCCAGAAATAGACCCCAGTACACTAGCAGAAAAAATTAGAAAGGATTTACCTGCTAAATACAAAATGCAAAATCAGATTGAAGTAAAACCTTTGTTTTTTGGTATAAACGGATTTGTTGGTCAGTTTATCATGCCAGAGGAAGATGGAGATCAAGATGAGCTAGAAGAATATTTAAATGGATTTGAAGGCGTATCTTCAATACAATTATCTTATACAACGCGCTTATAAATTTCATTTATCTAGTATAGGTAAAAACACCCGTATTATTTCTCTTTTTTCATTTTTATTATTCTTAATATTCAATATTTCTATAAAATAATCACATCTAAAAGCAATCTCCTTTACAATTATAAATGGCAGATATTTTGACATTGAACCCTCAAAAAGGTCTAGGTCAAATACTCGTTTAACACTGTAGAGAGTGTTGAGGGGAATTATATTGTTATCATAAAAAGAGACGCATATAGTAGGTTGATTATTATACTCACATTCTTCTCCTATAATCAATAGTTTACCAGCATTATCCATTAATTGGCATAATCCAAAAATTAAGTAATCAAAAAAAGTAGAAAGAAACCAATTCCCTACCATCATTAAATTATCTGTTAATGTAACATCGATCGTTGTTGATAATCGATCAAATCTTGCTTTTACTGTTTTTATCGAATTATCAATTATCATCTCCAAAGAAACTTCGTTCAGATTTCGATCAGTAGATGTATCTAAGATTTTTCCAAGCATTGTGGTATCTTGAATTAAAATAGTGCCTTTTTTCGTTATTTCATCGATTTTGCTGATAAATTTTTTCTTTTCTAAAGGTACAACTTTCTGCAATAATTGAGAATATCCATATAGTGCAAAAAGAATATCCTTAATATCATGGCCCAATATGCTCATATAATATGAATGCCGTCTCTGGTATTCTTCTGCAATTGACTGTAATTTAATAGACCCAGAGATATCAATTAATGAAATAACCACACAGTATTCACTTGTAAGATTTGATACTGTTGGGGAAAGTTGCACAAAATATTGTGTTTTTCTTTTTTTTGACGAAAGAGAAAATTCTATTTTCAGTAATTCATTTGTTAATTTTTCAAAGACCAACTCTATTTTTGAGTAAAACCAGTTTTTCATTTCTTCTGTAAAATAGAATAGTTCATGAATTTTTTTACCTATTACATTGTCCAAAATTAAATTAAAGTCATCCTCTGCCTTTTTATTTATATATAAAAACTCATAATTGTTTTTTACTAAAAAAACGGGGAATGAAGCAAATTCAACATTTCTCGTAATATGCCGTGTATCAGCCAAAAGTTTCTGTCTCTGAAAAACAAAAAATAGTTGTTTCCTTATTAATCTCAAAAATTTTAAAATTTCAACATTAAAAATTTCTTTCTTCGAGCTGACAAAGAGGAGAAAACCAAAACTCAACTCTTGTTTTGAAAGAGGGAGAATCAATCCATATTTGGATTGAGGGTTATAAAACGGAAATCCATCCAATTGTCCCCACCCATTAAAAATATTCAATTCGGGGAAATCTAAAGTGACCTCTTGGAAGTAATTTTTTATTTTTTCATCAATATCCCCACTTTGGAAAATAAATGAGTTACCTTGTTTTTGAAAATAAGCTATTCCACTTAGGGGGAGAACCTTTTCAATCTTTTTTATTATCGTATCAAATATTAAATTATGGTTTGTAGTTTTAAGAATTAAATCGGTGATATCATCAATAATGTCTAATTGATTTTCACAAGTTATTAATAAGGGCTCAACATCTTCATGCATCATAATCACTATTTAATTCGTTGATGTTTATTGAGGGAGTATCTATTTTTTTAGATAGTGCTTCCTCTATAATCTTTGTTTTTCTTATTCAATAATGTTTCTAGAAATCTTTTGAAATTCATTAATTCCTTTCGCTAATTTTTTCTTTGTTATATTCATATGTGTTTCTACATCATCAAAAGCAAGTTTAATGCTATTCTGAAGCATATCCATTGCTGTTTCTATACCTTTTAATTGACTTTGTATTGACTTTTCTACTTTAGCAGTCGTTTCTCTGGTACTATTTTTGATTCGTCTGTTTATCGAACTTGAATCAGTTTTTTCTTGGACAGAATTTAATTGAGTTAACACAGTTGTCCATATTTGATCAATTTTGTGTGGGATTAATGCAGCAAGTTCATCAAAAATAACTTTTATTGTACCACTATTTGTTTCTTTTGTGTCTTCAAAATAATTCAAAAGTACTTCATATTCCTTACCCAATTTATTTTCTAAATTATTTATTAAACTCGTTAAAGAGATAGATAAATCCTCATAAATTTGTTTCAATTCGAAGTACGACTGATTTTGATTTACTTCAAATTCATTTAGAATTCTTGTAATTGTATTTGCAACAGTTGCTTGATGGTTTGTATAAAAGTCCAGTGTTTCTTTCAATAATAAAGAGAAACTTTCTTCAAAACCCAATCGAGTCCTTTTAATGGTTTCAGAGAAAGTTTCAATTTTATTGTTAAATTCCTTTTTTTGGTCACCAAGATAGGCTTTAATTTCATATTTATTGGTTGTCAAACTATCGGAAAATTCCTTTTTCGTTTTGTCTCGTATATCGTCCAGTTTTTGTTGATATTCTTTATGTAACTCAGAAATGGTTAAGTTTATTCGGCGAATTTTTGAACCTATAGTTGTATAAATAGTCTCCAAAATAGTTTCCAGTCCATTAACCACTACTTGTGACAGATACGTGTTAATCTGAACTTCAATGTTTTCTAATTCATTTATCTTCTTTTTTAGTCCAACGCTAATATCATTTGTATCTTTTACAAAATCACTATTGTTTTTCTTGTATATTTTTTGATTCTCTTTAATATGATTAAGTTCCATTTCTAATTTTATAACTTCTTGTTTTATCCGTTCATATTTATTTACTTCAGAATTAATGTGTGTCTTCTCATCTTTTTTTATCATTTTTTTCAGTTTCTTAATTAAATCATCACTTTTTTCTAGCTTTTTTTCCACAATGTTACTAAAACGATTGTCTTGAGTATTTTTTTTCTGATAGTAGTTCAATAACCCATTTAACTCAGTGATGGTTTGTACTAATTTTGGAGTGAACAGGTATGTTATTGATGAAATTTGGTTTTTTACAATATCATCAATTAAATCCTGGAATTCGTCATTTATTGTTTCAATATACCCTTCTACTCCAGAAAGATGTTGTGTTAACAAATCTTGCTCTTGTCTTTGTTTTTCAGAGATTTCGGTATCTAATTTCATTTGAAGATCGAGAAACTTTTTCCTGACATTCTCATTTAAACTAGAAATTCTATTTTCTAGGTGCAAATTTATAGTTTCCACATAATGTCTTAGATCACCTTCAAATGCACTAATTTTATTTAGGAATAGATATTTCTCTGTAGTAAATAGTTGATCTGTTTTTTCTAAATTTTCATTTATCTCTTTTTTTAGATTTGAAAGAAGCTTGTTTGCAGAGGTTTTGACTTCATTCTTTTTTTTCGAATAAGTTGCTTTGGTCTTATTATCAATTTCTTGAAAACCCCGCTTTATTAATTCTCTTGAATTATTTATTGTTTCTGCGATATATAATGCAGATGGTAGTTTAGGAGGCGTTTTAAAATCACCAGTACTGAGATCACCATTAGGTGACATACCTAATTTTGATTTCAGTTGATGAATGATTCGCTCTTTTTCAGACCGGATAAAAGAATCAAGATTTATCCTGTAGTGCCCAAAGGCCCTTAATCTATTGGTTTCGTATTTGTTAATTTGTATATCTAAATCATCTTGAAGCTTTAATCCAAGAGTTGAGACTTCCTTGAAGAGTATATTCATGGAACTTGACAGATGATTGTTGGCAGCTGACATTGATTCCTTTAAACTTGTAGATGTTTCCTTAAGGAACTCTTTTTCTTCTTCATTAACTTTTTCATAACATTTATTTAACCCATCAAGTGAACTATCAAATAATTCTAACATATCCACTTCATAATGTATGTCATCTTTTTTCTTCACCCAATTTAATTTTGTTAGAAGATTTAAGGATGATTGAATGGTTGATAATGACATTTTGAGTTTTTCACTTAATGATTCTAAACTCACATTTTTCTCCCCAACCATAGTGGCAATGACTTTTAGATCATTTTCATTGAATTGGTTTAGTGGTGTCAAGCTCATATATTTAAAAGTACTTAGAATCTTTAAAAGGATTAATATTCAATTATATTTTACGGAATAATAAATCAAATTAAAGTTTAAGGATAATAAAATCCTATGAACTTTGTTTTTAGCTTTCAACTAACCAAAAAGGGAGATTTAGAAGGAAAATCCCGTAGAGACACCATAAGGATAAAAAAATAATATTTTAGATTAATAGTAAACATCCCAAACTTTTTTTTGTAGATTTCAACTGATGTTCTTATGCAAGACTCTCCTGAAGATAAAGATAATAAATTTACGATTAAGCCTGGTTCAAAAATACTCATCATTTTAGATCGTCGGAGAAGGTGGATTCGTGTTGTTGAGGAAGATAAAAGATTTCATTGCAATAAGGGGTTTTTTGACTATAACGAAATACTAGGCAAACCATTTGGCACTAGTGTCAAAACAAATAAATCAACCACTTTATGGATTTATTTTCCAACACCAACTGACGAACTAATGTCCATCTCTCACAGTTCTCAGATTATTTATCCTAAAGATGCTGGTTTAATACTTTTATATGGAGGTATTAAAAACGGATCAAAGATAATTGAGATAGGGACAGGCAGTGGTGCCCTAACTTCAGTTTTAGCAAACTATGTTGGACCAAAAGGGATGATATACAGTTATGAAATCAGAGAAAAAGCATATATTGTAGCAAAGAAAAACATCAAAAAGTTAGGATTAGAAGCTAATGTGGTTTTAAAGAACGTTGATGGTAGAGAGGGCTTTAACGAAAAAAATGTTGACGCAATTGTTGTTGATATGGGAGATCCATGGGAAATCATCGAATCAGCCTATGAGGCATTAAGACCATCTGGAATAATTAGTTTTTTCATTCCAACTACCAATCAATTAGAAAAAGTATACATCAAATTAAAAGAGAATAACTTCAAAGACATAGAAGCCTTAGAGTTAATAGAACGAGGAATACAGCTCAAAGAAAATGCGATAAGACCAAAAACCTGGACACATGTTGGGCATACAGGGTATCTTGTTTTCGCAAGAAAATTTATTGAGGAGTAGAAATGTCAAAGATTATTTTTCGTTGTTTAAATTGTGAAAAAATCAATGAAATTCCAAGCCAATATTTCCATCGTACGTGTAAAAGATGTGGAAAAATCGTTAGTTATTCCCAGGATAATGCTTTTTTTATAGATCAAGATAGCGATATGGATGAATACTATAAATTTATGAAAGGAAAAAGATTAACAAATAAATTGGCCAAAGATTTTTTTTCTTTGGTTGATAGAGATAGAACCATTATGTCTAAATTACTATCCAGAGAAAAGAGAGAGATAGAATTACCTATAATCAAATCATCTTCTTCTTACGAAATATTTCTTGAGTTGGTACGAGATCATAATTATACAACTTTGGATGATTTGATTTTTATATGGGAAAAATTAGGGTATAAAAAAGATAAGCTTGAAGCTCTTTTGAAGTTTATGAATGAACAAGGTATAATATACAAGCCAAAACCATGGAAATTGGATATACTATAAAAAATGAACTGTCGCTATCAAAAGCCTATGTTTTCCTGTAAGACAAAAAGCTAGTATCTCTTTTCTTTTAATTTATTTTTAATATAACTACCAATCAACACTAATACAGTAACACCAACTATACTAACGAAACCAATACCAATGCCTAAAACTATACCAGAGGAACTACGCATATCAATAACTCTTACAACAACATCTTTCACTGCAAAATAATCATTAGGTAAAGGACTTAATGGATTATTAGCATTGTAGATATCTTCTGCTACAAAGAATATGCTTACATTGTAATATGAAGGTACATTAGTTATTTTTGCCTTTAATGTGGCAGTCATACTTTCTTGAGCGTCTAAGGTTCTGTGATATGTATTAAAGTTTCTTGAATAATTAGAATTATATCTTTCACTACCATTAATGTTGACAAACATTACATTTATTGAAATAACCTCAAATGATTCATTTCCAATATTAACTAAAGTAGCAAAAAAATTCACTTCTTCCCCACGTACTATATTTGTTTTAGATAAAACGCCATCATACGCTTCAATCTCATTAACAGCAGCTTTTGTCGAATGGATGAACATGTTACTCGCAAATAACATAAAGATTATTGAAAAGATTTTTAGTGTGTTTTTATTTTGAAGCATGATATCTACCTGTTTTTTATATTAATAACATCAACTATTTCTCTCGAAGTCGTAGAGAACTTTTATAATTCATCTAAATTATTATCTATAGAGTATTTTTAGCTCCTCTTTTTTGTTTATAAGAATTTTGGTACTGTTTTATTTTTCTGATACACATAATACAGGAAAAACAATAGAATAGGGAAAATGAAAAATAAAAATAAATCTCTTAAAATAGAGCCTCATCTTCTGCATATTTATAGGCCAACAAGAATAAAACAAAAAATACACCAGCAGATAGAGCAACAACTAAGGATATAGCACCGCCCCAATAGTTTGCGATAAAATTGATTGCAATAAAGATTGGAACCATTATTGTTCCACTTCCACCGCCATCATCTTTATTTAGTCCTTTTTTCCATCTAACAAGAGTCTCAAAAGAACTTAGAGCAACAGCAATTCCATTAGTTATAAACATCGCCAAGTGTGAAGAATTCCATTTCGCGACAAATGCAAATATCAGGAATATACCCGAAAATAAAAAGGTTTTGAGTAAAAAGCCAACTCGTGGAGGGTATGGCTTAATATAAGAGATTTCAGCTTGCGCCTCTCTCACGAATAAAAAGAAATTGCCAATCACCATAGCACATGCTAAACATAACACAACCCCATAAAAGATTGGTGCTAATTTTTCCCAGAGAGAGAGTATAGGTTCAACAACCTCAAAATATGATCTGTAAAAAGCTATTGCCACAATTAAAGGAATAATAGATAAAATCAATCCAGGTATAACAATAAGTAATGCGGGAGGTGATCTTTCTGTATTTAACGCAATAAATAATAGTTTTACAGCAAAAAAGGAGCCGAAAACAGCCAGTATAGGGGACGTAAAAGGTAATATAAAGAAGAATAAACAAAATACTGCATTAGCAAGATAAAACAAACGGGTATCAATTCTAACTTTACCAATAGCACGCCACATTAATTCGTAAGCATTGGCAATTCTATTCGCTCTAATGATAGAAAACAATGTAAAAGGCAAAGCAAAGAGTAGTGGAGCTAATATTTTTAAAATAAGAAATTCTGTGTTTGGGTTAAAAGTACTCGTTTCTGTAACACGCCAGAAGAAAAAATAATCCAAACTTATGTCTTTCATTGGACCAATAAATGACCACAGATAGAAATATACAGGAAACACAAATATCTGAATTAATACAATAAGGCGATTAATCATTAATTTAGGCATCTCATCAGAGGACATAATAAACTCCTTACAAAGTAAAAAGCAATAATACTAAAAAAACATTTGCTTTTACATTTGGTCTGCAAACCAAAATTTAAATAAATTTAGAAGAAAAGTAAATTCAGAGAAAAATGAATGAAACTTCCACATCTCTTGATGCATTACTTGAAAGGTATAACATCGCAAAATACGACTTAGAGTATATCCTTAATTTTATGGAAAAAGAAAACATCTCACCACAACTTGCAATGAGAAGAATAAAGGTTTTCGAGAAACTGCAAGAGAAAATGAAAAAAGCTGAATCAAATGAAAAGGTAAAAGAGCTTACAAAAGAATTGGATGAATTCTCAAAAGTGATAGAAGATTTACAAAAAGAAAAGGAAGAATTAGACAAAAAGATACAAGAAAGTAAGCTAGAACAAGATTTGTTCCAAGCAGAGAGAGAAGAACTAAAAATCCAAATGAATTTGCTTATGGATTCAATGGGAGCAATGGATCAAGAATCAGACGTAGAAGAGATGAAAAGCGAAACACAACAATTAAAAAAACAGATTAGTGTAATGACAGCGGGATGCCAAACATTAAAAACAAAATTAAAAGAAGTAGAGAAAGAAAAAAAGCAGTTAGAACCATTAACAAGTAGTCTAATCAAAATTTTAGATGTAGTGATTGAGGGAAAGGAAATACCAAAAGAAGTAAGAATTATCACTCCAAAAATACCAACACAAAAAATTGCGGGAGTAGTACCACCAGAAGATAGGGAAGAAATCGGGGAAGAAAGAGAAGAAGAAAAGATCACATTTATTCAACCATCGGCTATTAGTAAAAGTAGAGAAATAATAAGCGAGAAAAGTGTAGCAAAAACAGAAGAAGAAAAGCAAAAACCGAAAATTGACGATAAGTTATTTGCAGAACCAGAAGAGATCGACAAGAAAATACAAACTAAACAAGAAGTGGTACCGAAAAAAGAAGTAAAACACAAAGAAGAAGCCAAAGTTGACATTAGTGTGAGCCCAGATAAAAGTGAAGTAGTTGTTGAACCGAAGGTTGAAAAGATTCTTCGGTTATTTATTAGTTATGTTGAAGAATCAGACGATAATGATAATTTCAAAGCGAGAGTGGCAAGTATTTGTGATCTTGATGACGCGTATGTGGAATTGGGAGGATTGGCGATGGCCCAGTTATACAGCTACCAAACAAAAACGATCAATGCCAAGAAAGAATTAATAAGATTACTAAACTCGTGGATAGAAAATGGTCTACCAAGATAATAAAAAAAAATTTTTTTTTTTACACTTTCAACAGAAAAAATAAATAGAAAAAAAATTTTTGGTCTACAGACATAAAGGACCAGTAGTCTAGCCTGGATAAGGCACCTGCCTTCGGAGCAGGATACCGCAGGTTCAAATCCTGCCTGGTCCGCCAATCACTAACATTGGTAATCGTGATAGAGTTATTTTTTTTACATGTCCATAAAAAGTTGTTTTTTAATTTTATCATAAAATTTAACAATGTTATTTCTGCATTTACCTTATGCAAATAAAACAAAAGTCATTAATTTTTGGAATGCTAATTGTTATTATTCTTTTTTCAGCCTCTTTTAACTTACCAATCAGAGGTTCATCTTTCGTACAAAGTGGAGATTATTTTAGATATAATGTTATAAGTTCGAGTAACACAACAAACATTTTTTATGGGGCATGGCCACCAGGAAACTTATTTGGAAATTGGAGTGTAAAACCGGGGGACATACTGCTTTTCAATGTTTCTATTGTCAATGAAACAACAATAAAAGGGAATATTACGATTGGGAACAGTTCATTCATAAATGTAAGAAATATAGATATAGCTAATGCCCTTTTAATTAGTATATATCCTTGGTTGGGGGGATTAATAGTTAATGAAGAGTGGTCAGAAATCGAAAATAAAATTGAAGAAACAAATACCACCTCAACAAGAATAAACAATTACTCATTCATAAGTAATGGTATACAAAAATCTTTTTCAGCAATTATATTCAATACAACAAATTATTATGGTCAATATAGCATTCTGATATATGATTATGATACAGGAATATTATTATCTGTAGACACTTCATTTGGCAATTACCATTTAGCTATGAATCTGTCTGATACTTCTATTAAAATCGGAGAAGACAAAATTATTAAAACCACTCTTTTCTCAACTCTAACCATTATTGGTGTTCTTTTCTTGACTGTAATTAAAAAAAGTGTTTACGGGGATAGAGAGAGGACAAACTCCGCACCAAAGATGTTAAAGTAGCGATTAATGAGTGTTTATCCCAAATCTTGCTATCCTATCAGTATATGTATAGAATATTCCTTCGATCTTCTGGATTACTTTTACTCGTAACATTCGCTGTAGCTCTTTTCTCTCCTCATTTATACTTGACCCGATTTCAGAGAAAATCTTAACAAGTTATAACCCATTTTGTTACGCATACTTCACTAGTTCTCCCTTTTGCCATTTCAAGCCTCCTTTTTGTTTAGTGGCACTGACTCTCGTATATCCCACCACGACCCGTCTGTATTCGTTTTTTCTTTTTTTGGTTGTTCTTTTCGCCATATCCCATTTAGATCATATTTTCTGTGTCTTCTTTTGTTCTAAAGTTATAGTGTATCTTTTCTTTTTTCCATGCTCTTCACGTCTTTGTGCTCACTCCCCAGTATTTCATTGCTATCCCACTTCGCACTAACATACTTTTCTGTTCTCTCCTACTTTTACTTTTCCCGTTCCTCTCTCGTCGCTATAAGTTTAGTTCAAGTTTTGTCTCCTCAGTTGTTCACGGTAATTTTGATATACTAGCCAGAACATTATTAAACTAATAGTGTTAAAATAGGTTGGGAAACAATGAGTGAAAACAGTCAAAAATGTCCAAATTGTAGTGAGCCTATTCCACTAGAATATAGTGTTTGCCCTTTCTGTGGTTTTGGTATCCTTGAATTTGAATTACAAAAATTTGCTTATACTCCATCTTATAAAGAGGTTTATTATCGTCTATATTCATTTTTACGCGCACCTCTCAAAACCAGTAAGAACCAATTTACACACGCAAATGAAGTAAGAGCGGCCAAGCATTTTATGTTGATTTTTTCTTTCTTCTTGTCTTTACGTCTTTTTTTTACTCTATCAAAAATGGGTTTAAACTATCAAACTGTTTTGGTTATTGGCATTACTGAAAATATTTCTATTACTATTAGGATGGGCTTCTTCTTATTCATCTTCTGTATTTTTATCTTGCCTTGGTTTATTTGGTTCGGTTATAGATTACTCTTCACATTAGGTACGTGGTTAATAACTCGTTTTTGTGGTATGCTAGGAGCAGATTTATCTAATTTGCAAACAAAAACGGTCTTTGGATACATCATTGCGCCAATTGCTGCAGGAGAATTTTTAGGGATTTTATTTACACTTATTGGTCCAAAAGGTTCAATCGGCGATACCTCTATCGATATTACTACACTTTATGATGAAATTTTTTCTTTTATGGAGAGTTTTTATATATCTGGCGTTATGATTGTTTTTCGTTTTTTGATGATTATTATTTGGACTATTGCTATTGTTTACGCAATTTTTGGGATCAGAACCGTTGGGAAGATGGCTTGGGCAAATGCAATAATTGGTATTACTTTTCCCATGGTACTTTTTGTTTACTTCTTCTATATCTTGGGTATTTAAATTGTAACAATCTTATTTTTTTTATCCAATTGTATAAGCCAATTTCAGCATATCACCATCTTTTATTTTATATGTGCTTACACCCGTTTCAGCATATATCCAAGTTTCATCACAATATTGGCGATAATAAAAAGCCCAATAATCGGGAGGGTTGGCCACATAACCATTAACACCCTCTATAAATATTCCAAAAGAATAATTTTTTGTCTGTAAGTCTACCACTTCATTAAATGCATCATAGGCGGAAGTACCGGATTTAACCGTTATATTATAAAATTCTTCTTGTGGTGTTTTTAGTTTGCCGTAATCTAGCACTATGGTAATATTAAATGGGTCATCTGTTATCTCTGGCATTTTTTGATATTCAAAGTAGATAACAAGACCCGTTGTTGCTAATAATAGAATAATAGTTCCTATTATTGAAAAAACTATCTTATGTCTTTTCATTTTTGTTTGCTCCCTTATTATAATCTTCTTTTTCAAGAGTCATTTTAAAATCAAATAAGTCTAAAAGTTTAATTCCACGTATTTTAAATGCCACTTCAACCCATCCTATAATACTTTTAATTAAGCTGAATAATATAAAATTACCAATGAGATGAATTAGAGTAAATGGAATACCAAAGATCAGTAAGGCTAGCACGGAACTAGTTAAAACTTGTTGGAAAACAAGTATATATCCACCTAATGTCGTGATTAAATCATAAATTATTGCAAAAAGACTCCCTATTATGCCTAATTCCCACCATGATAATCTATATATTAGATTTCTCATTTTTCCCGCTATTATAGCCAGTGGTATATATGAAAACAATTTAAAAAAAACAATAAGTCCTCCTGATCCATAAATACTAGTGACAATAAATTCATAAACAAAAATTATTGCAACACTACTGATTAATCCATAATAAGCACCAAATAATAAAGCTATTAAAAAAATTGTTACGGAAATAAATTCTATATTTGGTATGAGTACCATCATCACAGATAAAATTATACCAAAACTAGCTAATGTACCACTAATACTTATTTTTAGTAATGAAGATATTTCTATTTTAGTTTTTTCAAGTGGTGTTTGATTAGAATGCATATATCTTGAACCTACATTTCTGAATTTCTCTTCTTATCAAATTGCAATTCTCATTGCATCATTCGTTAACATTTTTAGTCATTAATGTCTATGTATATATTAGAGAATATGAGTAATACTAAGAAAGATGATCTCTTAAGGGTTATTAAAATTGATGTTCTTACAGCTAGTCCCGAATTTACAACAGAGGATGAGACTATTAAAAGAAGTTTTCCAGAGATCCCTTTATTGAACTTTGAACTTGAGGATGGAAAAAACTTTTTAATGTCAAACATACCCACATCGATTGCAGTTGAAATAGCAAGAAATCAGAGTGGTATGGATAGTTTAGACTCTCGCTTGACTATTGCAGAACTTATTCCTGAATTAGCAAAAATTGACCGTGTAATAATTGATGCTATTGTGCCATTTTCAACTGCTTATCAAGCCACACTCGAGGTTACTTTAGAAGCGGTATCAGAAAAACAAGTATTTCAATTAATCCCATCACATGCTACTTTGATTGCCACTATTGCTAATGCACCTATTTTTGTTTCTAAATCATTGATTATTGCCCAGAGTGAAGAAGGGGAGTAATTTGTGATTCGATAGGTTAAAAAAGCAGAATTTTTACAATGTTATACATGTCAAACAATAAAGAAAAAGGAGAAAAATATACAGATAATAAAACAATTCCTAATAAAAACAATGACGAAGAATATGTGGGACGAGATTGGTCCAAAGTCTTTATGCTATTCTTGATTGTTTTTATTGTTACAGTCGCATGGTATGTTTTGAAAGCTCTAACAGGCATGGGGTGAACATCATCTAGTTTAAGCCAAATATCGCTCTTTTCTAGCTTTTTCTAATATTTGATCAACTATGAAGTCTTTTGAATCACGCCAAGACATTTTTCTGAAAGAATAATTGTCTGGATTAAATGGCTTCTTTCTATAACTTTTAGGGTCTAAGAGTATAATTTGCAGTTGAGGAAATAACGACCACAAAAGATTCATCACTTCAATCTTGTCTCGTGGAGGCAAAAGCATTTTCCACAAGAACCCATCTTCAGTTTGTCTGAAATCGGTTTGATAAGGTAGCAGTAAATTCTTTTTGAGATAAAGAATTTTTACCATTGCTCTTTGACTACATATTGCTTTGAATATTATTTCGTCTTCCAAACCAAAAAAATGTTGATTGAAATCTACCGAATAATTTCGTATTACATATTCATTTAGAAATTTTAATCTGCGAGAAAAAGTGTATTGCGGAATATCAATCTTTTTTGATAGATCAGTATTTTTTTGTCTAGCATCTATTGCTAGTTCTTTTAAGATTAAAAAATCATGATATCTTATATTATTAAGAACATTTTTTGGTTTCTTTCTGGATATTTTTTGAAAGTAATCATAATGGAAGATATAATCTACACTATCAAGATTCTTCTTCCATAAATCCCATCTAAATTTCCATTCATTCTTTTTTGGATCCCAGTATGTCAAATCTATATAAGATTTGATTCCTTCTCCTATTGTCGTTGAGTGAACAATTTCATCTATTAAGTCATTTTCTTTTAAGTGTTCCAAAAAAAGGAAAAATTTATTTATCGTTCCTATAGGAACATGAACTTTAAGATAAACGCCCATAATTGAGCCATAGCAATCAGATATCATTACCGTATATGGATGTAAATAGAGAATTTTTTCGACTAAATTCAATTTATCAATAGATCCAACATGCAAAAGAAAGATATGACTCTCAAGTCCGACAGAATCTGGATGATACTCACAATAAATACCTTGTATTATATTATTATGCTTTAAATTTTCAAATTTTTTCTTAACTGTTGGAGCAGAAAAATCCACTTTATCAGCTAGCTGACTATATGGTAAAATGGGATCTTGAAAAATTTGTTTTAGTATTTCATACTCACCATGAGACAATACAAGAGACAATAAAACTCACACATCTAAATGTACAAAGACCATTAAAAGTTTGATGGAAATGGAGAAGAAGACCTAGTTGTACTTCTTTCTCCATACAGGTATAGCTAAAAGCATTGATATCAGCAGAGTCGGGAGGAACCAAGTAAAAACGGTTTCTTGGGGTTCAGTAGTGGGGTCTGTAGTTGTGGTGGGTTCGGGTGGCGGAGGGATGTATCTCCCCCATTTAAAGTCTATATCAAATGGTTGTTCAAATGAATCTATGGATCTTATTCTAAGATTTACATCATCAAATATACCTATCTCGGCATTGAAAGTAACTGTTACATTCATTGTGAAATCAGTTAAATTATCTGGAAAACTAAAAGGCAAGTCGGCATCACCGAGATTAGCAGATAACTGCTCAATCAAAGTAGAATTGAGCTTTGAAGCAGAAAAATCCCCGTGGATATTAAAGTATTCTTCGTTGATTGTAGAATAGACAGTAATATTTGCCTCTTCCCCAATTTCGTCTAGTGATATATTAAGTAAATCGTCTATTCCGATGAATGTTGCAGTATCATTTATTAATGTGCTTAAGTATGTCAAATAATCGGATATTGTTCCAATACGTAATGGCAAAATTATTGGAAGTCCATTTGGTAGGATATAAGTTGTTTCCTCTATTTCAATTTCTTCAAAGCAAGTTACATTCGATTCAATCAAATCATTAGAGTTATTGTAAATTTCATAAGAATAACAAGATTCGTTAATACTTGGGAATCCAACATAGAAAGTAAGGTTCTGACTTAAAAAGGCTGTATAATCATCGCCAAATATTCTAAATTTTTTAAGCTCCAACTTATATTCATCTTCTGTAGTTATACCCCATTCAGTATCTGCTCTTATTGGGATAGTACCAACAATCAATAACGCCATGGTTAAGACGCATACAAAAACAGTAAGGTTTTTTTTCATAATCTATCAGTAATAAATAACATATACGCCTTTTTATACTTAATCATATATAGAAAAGTTCTGATGATTTTTAGCTTTTTGAATTACTTCATTTGCAATTTGTTCATCTATTTTTAATAAAACCATTATTTTTTCTGGAGATGCTTCAGCTATGCTTTTAATATCCTCAAAATGCTTGAATAACATAAAACTTTTTTTCTTGCCAATACCTTTTATTGATTCAAATATAGATTTTTTTTTCGATAATGATCTGAGGGTTTTATGATAATTAATCGCAAACCTATGAGCTTCATCTCTAACATGCTGTATCAATCTTAAAACGGGAGATCCTTTGGGAAAGTTCAATGGTTCATTAGTCCATGTTACAAAAACTTCTTCCTTCTTTTTAGCTATACTAATTACAGAAATTTCAAGTCCTAATTGTTGTAAAACACTCTTTGCACTATTTAACTGTCCTTTGCCACCATCAATTATTATCAAATCAGGCATGAGATCGTTTTTTAATCTGTCTGAAGTGTATCGTCTTCTTATTACTTGTTCCATCATTCTATAATCATCAGGATGATCATAGTTTCCTTTTATTCTAAAACGCCTATAGAAAGATTTTCTGGGTTCACCATCCACAAAAACAACACAGCTTCCTACTGAGTGTGAACCAGCTAACGTAGATATATCAAAACCATTAATTATGGCTGGCTCTTTTTTTAACTTAAAAATAAGCTTCATGTCCTTTCCAACAGAAATCATATCTTTTTTATAAGTAAAAAAACGGCGATACTTTCTTATTTCTTTTTTAGCATTTTTTTCAGCAACTTCTACTAAATTTTTACTATTTTCATCTTTGGGATGTATAATTGGAATACTTGTATTATCATTAAAAATCGTTAATAAATCACGCTTAACTAAAAGAAGATCAGGTAGATTGCTCTTAGCATAAATTATTGAGATAAGTTGTGATATCTTTGTGAACGAATCACTCTTTCCTGGTGGAATAATAAAAGAATTAATTTTGTTTATTCTTTGATTTTTTATGATAATTCTACAGAAAGAAAATAAATCATCATCTTTTACATATCCTATAACATCAATATCATTATACGGCAATTTCAGATCTTTTTGAATATTTAAAGTGACTTTTACGGCACGGATAAGATCTCGCAACTTAGCTGCATGTTCAAAATTATTTTCATTTGAAGCTTGCCACATTTCTTCTTCTAAATTATCTAGTAATCGCCCAACATTTCCGCTCAGGAATTGAATAACATTATCAACAACTTGATCATATTTTTCTTTTTTAACTTTGTTTACACAAGGAGCTAAACATCGCCCGAGTTTATAACGCATGCATCTTATTCTTCTATTACTCTGGTTGATTTTGTCTACAGATATTTTACAGTTGCTTATTGGAAAAAATTTTAAGATTATTTTTACAGTATCCCTTAACATGCTGTCACTGAGATATGGACCAAAGTAGACGCTCCCACTATTCTTACTTTCTCCTTCCCTCTCGATTAATAATCTAGGGTAGGTTTCTTCCATTGTTATTCTTATGACCAATGAGGATTTGTCATCTTTTTGCTTATAATTAAATCTTGGTTCCAGTTGTTTTATCATTTTTCTTTCTAATAGTAAAGCTTCTGTTTCATTTCTTGTTTCAACATAGTCAACTCTGTTTCCTATATTTTGTATCTTAATCTCTTTTATTTCATCAGCGATAAAATGTTGTTTTACTCGATTTTTAAGATTTTTAGCCTTACCTATATATATTACCAAGCCTTTTTCATCTTTAATCAAGTATACACCCGGTTTTTCAGGCAGATTTTCTATGTCATCAAGAAGACTCATATTTTTATCTCACAAGCATTTTCTCTAATTCACGTATTTTATCACGAAATACTGCTGCTTTTTCAAAATTCAACTCACCAGCAGCTTCTGCCATTCTTTCTTTTAGATCATCAATCATAAATGAGATGTCTTGAATTGTTATATCAGGGGGTAAAGACAAATCATCAGGTTTTTTCTCTCTTGCTGTTACATCCATTAAAGTTTCTACAATTGATCTTACTTCAGTTCGTACTGTCTGTGGTTCAATGTTATTTTTTCTGTTGAAATCCAATTGTATTTGTCTCCGTCTATTATTTTCTGAAATAGCTTCTTTCATAGCTTCTGTTAACTCTGAAGCATAAAGTATGACACTCCCATGTACATTTCTACTTGCACGGCCCATTAACTGAATTAAGGAACGTTTTGATCGGAGGAACCCTTGTTTATCTGCATCGAGAATAGCCACCAAACTCACTTCAGGTAAATCAAGTCCCTCCCTGAGCAGATTAATTCCAACAACCACGTCATGTTTCCCTAATCTTAAATCACGTAAGATATCAATCCGATCAAGTGTATCTACTTCATGATGAAGATATATGGATTTTACTCCCATATCGATTAAGTAATCAGATAATTCCTCTGCCATTTTTTTAGATAAGGTAGTAACAAGAGACCGTTCTCCCTTTTTAGAACGCATGTTTATCTCACTTAACAAATTGTCTATTTGTCCCTCTATCCCCCTAATTTCTATTTTGGGATCTACTAAACCAGTGGGCCTGTTTATTTGTTCTACAATTGCATCTGAATGTTCCCGTTCATAAGATCCAGGAGTTGCACTTGTAAAAATTACGGTGTTCATGTATAATTCAAATTCATCAAAACGCAAAGGTCTATTATCAATAGCAGAGGGTAAACGAAAACCAAAGTCTACCAAATTCTTCTTTCGCGCATAATCTCCACGATGCATTCCCCTTAGCTGTGGTATAGTGAGATGAGATTCATCAATAACTAATAGAAAATCAGAAGGAAAATGATCAAGAAGAGTAAATGGTGGATCACCAGCTACTCTATGATCAAAATGTCTAGAGTAATTTTCCATACCAGGACAATAACGAACTTCTTTCAACAATTCTAGATCATATAAAGTACGTTGTCTTAAACGATGTGCTTCAATGTTTTTTCCTGCTTTCTTTAAGCTATATAATCTTTCGTTAAGTTCATTTTCAATTGAATCTATAGCTTCATCAAATAAATTGTCATTAGTTAAATAATGAATACCCGGATAAATATCCAAACTATTGAATTCACGGATCATTTCATTAGTAATGGGATGACGAGCAGTAATACGGTCTATTTCATCTCCAAAAAATTCGATACGATATATATTTGATCCATACAAAGGATAAATATCAATTGTATCACCTCTTACCCTAAATGACCTTCGTTCAAGAACAGTGTCGTTTCTATTATATTGATTTAAGACTAGTTGCATTAACAAATCTTGTCTATCTAAAGTGCTCCCCGTTTGAAGATATATTCTTTTATTTCTGTAAAGATTAGGATCACCAACACTATAAATGCATGAGACAGTTGCACAAACGATTACATCATCTCTAGTTGCCAACGCCTCAGTTGTAGAATGCCTAAGGCGGTCTATTTCTTCATTGATGCTAAAATCTTTTTCAATATACAAGTCTTTAGCAGGGAGATATGATTCTGGTTGATAGTAATCATAAAAACTTACAAAATACTCTACTCTAGCTGATGGAAACAGTGATTTGAATTCGCCATAAAGTTGTGCTACCAAAGTTTTGTTTGGCCCTACTACTAAAGTTGGTTTCTTAACTTTATCAATTACTTGTGCTATTGTGTACGTTTTTCCGCTTCCTGTAACACCTAGTAATGTTTGTTTCTTGTAATCCTGTGCTGTTATTCCTTCAACAAGTTTCCGAATCGCCTTAGGTTGATCTCCTTTTGGTTCTAAATTTGTTTGTATAGTTAATGGCATTCTTATTCCACGTACTTTGGTCATTGTTGAAAAATATAATTATTTATCCACTATTTTTTTAGCTATAAAAAGCTGGATTATACTTATTCATAATCTGAAAAATTTATGCTGGTTAATTCTTAGAAACAGGGAAGTAAACAGGAAATATAAGGTTACTGAAGTTATTATACATTTCGGGTCTATATGACGCTTCTTCTAGTAAAACTTCTAACTTGATTATCTCAAATTCCGTATAACCTTTCATTTTTGGAAAGTTAGCTGGATTGCCATGGTCTAATATTTTTTTTATGATTTCACCAAGTTCTGTTAGCTCAACATAAGACTCAAATAACAGATGAATATGAGTGGTTAAGCCATCTAATTGCTTCTCTTCTTCAACAGAGTTAGATATCCTCACTACAGAAAGAATAGCTGCACGCCTAGTAATGTAATCTTTTGCGTAAACTACTTTACTAAGGGAAGAAAGTACATCTACATCATCAAGAAACCCTATCGCCCTAATTGCTGCATATTGTAAATCATATCCACTTCCTTCTAAAACACTCAAAAAATAAGGTTTTGATGAGTAGGCTTTTAATTTGCCTAAGATCTCTAAAACAGCTATTTTTACTCCAAGTGAACTTTCTTGTAAAATATCATGAAGATTATCTAAAACATCATTTTTAACTTTCGGTGTTCTTTTCACTAAATCAATTATAGTCTGAGCACCAGCATTTCTCACATTCCAATTACTATCCTTAAGTAGTGAATATAAGATCCATAAGTCATTTTCGGATCCATTATTTTTTAGAAATAATGCTACTTTTATTCTAGCTAAAGGATCATCATTCTTTCTCTTTGGTAATACAAACAATCTTTTTATGAAACTAAACAAAGTACATCCCCTCTTTAATCAGATATTTAATTGCCCTTCTTTGTGGTTGACTTAGATCATTCAAATACGTATAATCTATTCGATTAACATCTACTTTCTCTTCTTTTTCTTCATCCAACTCAAAATCGTAAGCATCTCTCCTTTTTGACACATGTACAGCTCTTGTAATCACAGGTAGATTATAAGGAGACAAAGGTTCTTTCCCTTTCTTATGTACTGCAAATAGACTAGCAATATGTAAACCAGTTATTTTTCTAAAAAGAACAATATCAGCGAATGCAGGTAATATTGTACGAAAATCATCACGATAGAGACTAGAGTGATTGTGGAGGATAACTAGTTGATCTAATCCCACACCATGTTCATCTATTTCAAACACATGAACTTTTTTCTCGTCAACCCTTACATAACCTTTAAAACTTATTTTGGGTTTATAATCATGTAATTGCCCAAAAGTTGAGAATTTACGTCGATATGTGGTTTTTGCATAATCTTCTAGCTCTCTCCATTTATATGCATATACGGACCAAACATCTGTCCAATTAGTTCTTGAAGTATGCCATTCTTCAATTACAGACTCGGAATGTTTATTATTTTCTGTTGCTAGTATATTTTTTATAACATCATAGGAGAATTCTTCAAGAAGTTCTAAATCGGTCTTATAATTGAATAATTTCTTGAATAATATTTTTTCAGTTTCTACTTGTTTTAATAAACGTTGTATAAGAGCATAACTTAAAATGCCAACAGGAGGCGCCATAAGCGGTTTAAGCCCTTTTGGATATTTTTTAAATTCATAATCATCAAGTATGGTTGTCAAAAATTTGTTTTTGATGTAATGAGCAAAACCCTCTTCTATCAGAATATGATTGTGTTTCTTTCGCGCGATTTTTGCTCTTTCTTTGAGAAGATTTATTGCTTCAATAGAAAAGTTATTGAACAGAGTAATATCTCGAGCTTCATCTGGGGGAATATAAAAATCATCTATGCCACTTTCTGTGAATAAACGTATTATACCTATTAAATCTTGAAAATATTGCCATGCCCATAAATATCCTCTATTACTTATTTTGTTCATTTTGTAAACATTATTGGACATCAATTCTTTTAATATAACATCAATTTGATACAATCTCGACATTATTTTAACTGAATTTGATTCAGTTTTTTCATTCATATACGCATGAGCAAGTGCATGAACCAACTCTGTTCTTAATATAAACTCTTTTTCTTTATTTAGCTCTCGGTAAGGTACTGTAAGATATATAATAGTAGGTAATGAGTTAAAAATTGTTTTTTTATCTGTAGGAAGAAAATCTTGCAATCTTGCTGATCTAAGATGATTTACTTCTTCTGCAGTTAAAATTGCTTGAGGCGTTCCTGCGCTATCTATTATCCGATTGACAGAAACTTGTATATCAGGGTTATTAAAAATCAAGATACGATATTCTTCAGGGCACTCACCAAGAATAGTGTATATGTCTTTTCGCGCTTGTTGATGTACGGTTTCTATTTGTCCTAGTTCTATGCTCATCAATCTATTCATCTCCCGTTATACTTTGTTTCAAGATTTGTACTCCCAAGGATTTTATCTCTGCTGGATCCACTAATATAGGATCTGTTATTCCTTTTAACATTTGCTTAGTCTGGATGTAAATCTCTTTTTTCTTTAGTGACTTTGGCCCCATCAAGAAATATCCAATATTCCAGTTTCTGGTTTTGTCATTTATCAAAGAACTAAATAAAGCATTTAACTGTATCATACATTCAATAGTCTCTGGTTTTGTTTTAGTATCAATCCTAGAAAAATATTTTTTTAAGGTTCTATTTGTCTTGTATTCAAATGGAAATATAGGTACATTTGGCATACCATCAGTAAGTATTGTTAATTGTACATCTATATTTTTGTATTTATATTGTTCTTTTGCGTGTGCAATTGCTTCTTTAACAGCTTGAATCATATATGTTTTTCCTTTAGCGTCTGCACTAAGGAGAAAATCTTCCATTTTCTGATGATTGTCTATAACTTTAGGGGTTTGTCTTATTGGCACAACAGCCAGTTTAAACATGTCATGTTTTTTACGTTTTCTTCTGTTTTGGAGTTTAAAATAATAGTAGAGAGCTAAAGAGGTGAGTAATGCTCCATCCAACCGGCTCATTCCACCTTCAAAAACCGTTTTTCGCATGCTTTGACTTAAATCCACAATAAAGTAGACTAATGCAGTTCTATCTTTTTTTACTCTAATAATATCTTCTTGTTTAACACTGGTAGGTGGTATCTTCTGTGAAGCGAGTACTGCACTTTTATAAGTCTCCCGCATTTTGATTAAACCACGTGGTCTTTTTTGTTTTTCATCAATTGGGGATATAGAGATTTGTTTTACTAGATGATGACCAAGAATGTTACCTAAAACATCCATTACGCTCTCTCTTGAAAGTCTCTTCTTTCGACCATATGCATCTGTTATTTCTAAATCTGCTATATCTGTTAAATCTTGTAATTTTTCAGCTAACCCATGAAGGTCAAAGTTGCCCTCATATTTGACTGATTTCAATAGTTCTTGAATATATTTCAATATATCCTCAATCGTTTGCAGTTCGTTTCTATTAACTTTTTCAAGAACTTCCGGTAAAACGCGTTCCCCAACAAACCGCAACAACCTTAGTTCATTAACTAATCTCTTTTCTTCTTCAGCAGATAAAGGAGTTGTGACTATTTTTTCTATTATATTATCTATTGCTACAGCATTTTTTGATGCCATAGAAAGTACAGCCCCTTCTCTTGAACTACGACCGAGATGAGGATTTCTCCATAATCTCAAAAGTTGTGCTGCATTTTCAAAGTCCAATATGAATTCAGCTTCCCCATAATTTTGTAGAGGGTCTCTGAAATCTGATTCTGTCATATAGTGAAGTCTTTTATCCATTTTAATCATCACTCTCCCAAGAGAGTTTATTTGAAGATTGTTAGATATATTCAACCCTTAAGATATTCTCGTACGAGTCCTTTAGTTTTGCAATAATCGCATCCACCACACCTTCTTCTGCTTTTTCAAGGTTCTCATATTGTTTTATTAACTCCGCTAATTCTTCATCACTTAAAGCTTTCATTTTTGAGATATCTTCAGATATATCTTTTACATTCACTGCCACATCTGAATCTTTTATATTTGCACGTAATCTTATTTTGATTTCTTGAATAGCATCATTTACCATAGAAGAAGGTATATCATAAGCATCCATTGTTTTTCTCACACGTTCAAGTGTTACTACATTAATGTCATCCTCACTATCAAGTTTTTGTAAAATGATAGTTTCTCCAAGAATGTTATTTAAGGTTCTTAGATCTAGATGAGGATTTCTCTGCGGGTCGTGTATTTCGTCCAATCCCGAATAAAAATCACTTCTAGCCACACGGCTTTCGGATCTTAAAGTTTTTGTCTTCAAAGTCTCAGGTAATGAGATGTTACTCAGGAATGCCAAAAATTCAGCAGCTAATCTACTAACATAATCTGTTGTTTCCCGCTCTAACTGATGGAGTTGAATAATTGAAGGATTGGCAGTTATTTTTCGTTGTGATAAAATGATTTGCTCGTTAAACATATCTTTAACAATTTGTACGCGACTATCCAAAGCACGGGCAGGCCACAATACTTCGGGGATACGATTAATGATGGGCTGACTTTCTTCTCCAAATACAGTTAATGGTGCGTTTGAAGTAAATATAACAGCACCATCGACATAAACAGGTTCACCTTGTATATTATATTTGATACCCATGGGATCTTCAAGAAAACCCATCAAGGCCTCTAATACGGATAACGGAAGACGTTGTATTTCGTTTACAACAAGAAAACCTCGCGATAAAACACCCACTTTATGAGATGTTGCAGCATAAGTTGTCTTTGTTTCTTTCCCGAATAATTCTTCTAAGTTTTCTACACCAGCTAAAAGCATGTAAAGGCTTTCAGGGTCCGTCCTAGGATCTAATTGGGCGCGTCTTACAATTGTTTTTTCTACTTCAAGATCATTCAAACGTGAAATTAAATCGTTTGGGGATATTTTTAGTACACTATTTGTATTATCCAATTGAACAACTCCGTTAGTAGAGAGTGTTTTTTCAATATTGCTTCTACAGAAAGGACAAAGTGATTGTAAAACTTTAATGGCACCAAAAGTGTTAGTTTGAATCTTTGAAAGAACATCAATTATATAACCAGAATCTTCTAAAAATGGACAACCTGCGATATGATACTTATGATTGTTAGTTTCCGTAACAATATGATCTAACAATACTCGGGCAAAAAGCGTTTTTGCTTCTCCTGTTGGACCTGTGATGAGTACTTTTCCACCCACAGCCAGTTTATCCATAACTAAATTTTTTGCTTTTTCATTACCTCTAACAGAAACATCATTCAATACGCGTTTTCTGAAATCAGCATTCATCAAAATAGAACGTACAGAATATCCTTTATAACCTTCATTTATTAAATCTTTAATTGTGGGCATATTCATGACCTCGTTGTTTTTATATTTTTATATTTAAGTTATTCAACCTATTTAATTATTATCTTCATCATCAATAATTAAATCTACTTTTCTTGGACCAAGTGATTCAATTAATTCTTCTTTAATTTCCCAAGATTTAAGGTAACCCATTCGTATGACTTTTTTTAACCAATTCAATACGGTTAGTAAATTGTTAGAATCCTGAGTTTCTCCTGTTTCAAACAGTTCCCAGAGATGATCACTAAGGCGTATCAATGACAGATTTTCTATAAGTTCAGCTCGGGATAAAGATCCTTGTATATGTGAGTTATATGCACAGATAGCAATTGGTAACGATTTAGTGCTTTCATTCCAACATATTTTTTCCCAAAAGAAGTTCCGTTCATGTTTAATCATTTCTTCTTTAGTAGCATCAATAAAGTAAAGAATACCTTCAAAAGGTAAGAAATGATTAGAATGAAATGAGAAAGTTTCTGGGGCTGGTAATTCAACTAAAGAATCATCAAGAATATATGTGTCAAGATCAGCGTGTGCTTTTAGTACTAGAGTTCGGTTACGGGTAGCAGAATTATCATCACCAAGAATAAGTATAGAAACTTCAGGATAACCTAATTTACGCTTAATGGTTTTGATGAAAGATTGAACTGCGTTAGTCATTGGGTTTCGTCAAAAATGAAGAATAATTGACCTTTAATAATGTTATGTATTGTTAGAATTCAAAAAGAAAAGGGAGAGAGCTATAGCGAAAAAGGTTAAATTAAAATAATATAGAAAAAAAGAGAAAAAAACAAAAGGAGAAAGAGGAAATTGACAAACAAAATACTAAATGTCGTGGTAGCTGGAATACAAAAAAATGATGAGTGGTTATTAATTAAAAGGAAAAGAGGTGACTATCAAAAAAAATGGGCACTAGTAGGAGGAAAGATGGAGTTCAATGAAGAAATTGAAGAAGCAATTAAAAGAGAAATAGAGGAAGAAACGGGATTAGAAGTAAAGTTTAGTGGAGTTGTCGGTTTCATAAATGAAAGGCTATTAGAAGATGATGAAATAAAAAAACAATTTTTAATCATATTATGCAAAACAGAAATGACGGGAGGAATTAAGAAACAAACGGAAGAAGGAGAAGTAGCGTGGTTCAAAATTGATGAAATTAAGAAAATGAAAGAACTAATCATACCATCTGATTACTTCATGATAGAAATGTTATTGAAAAAAAATCGAGACAGATTTGTAGAAGTTGAAATGAAGAGAGAGAGAGGAGAATTGAAAATAAAAAAAAAAGCGTAATTAGAGAATTTTAAAATTTTAACAGGAATAATAATTGGAGCTATTTTATAAAGCAGGCATAAGGAATACCCCTAATACAAATAAATTTAGAGTAACTGCACATGGATAAAAAAAAAGCATTAAAAGTAAGTTTACCGAAACAAAAAATATTTAAGGTGAACGTGGAAAGGAAAAACAGTCTGTGTAAAACAGATAAAAGTGGAACAAATAACCGGGGTGGTGATCTAGCTCGGCTATGATATCTCCTTGACGAAAATCATAGGTGCGACCTATAGTTTTCAGAATGGAGAAGGTCGCAAGTTCAAATCTTGCTCACCCCACCATTAACTATTTTATAAGTTTATTAAGTTGAAAGTATTTTTCTTACTTCTTCTGATAATCCTGCAACATTTTTTATATCAATCGCCATAAGTTTCAATAAGTCTTCGGGTGCTCTCCTTAACTCATAAATTGTTTCTATCCATTCTTCTAACATCTCATTATCTATATGGGAATCTTTTATAACTGTCCTTACAGCCACTATCTTTTGTTTTTTTGGTACATTAGGCTCTTCTAACAATACTGCTGTTGCCCACATATTTAAAATTGAACGTATTTCTTTATTCAAATTAGTTTTGCAATCAAATGCTTTTGAAAATAGTTTTTTTTTCTCTTCAACCAAAGCTCTTGTTAGTGTTATTCGCTTTCCTAGTTTTATTGCATTTTCTTTTGTTATATTTTGTTTAAATTCAATCAAAGGGGTGAAGTTCATACCAATCAACACACATATCAGTATATTTATCTTACGCCAATTCACATTAAATTGCTCTAATACACCAAATTCTATTTGTGAAATTAATTATTCATTTATCACAAACCTAAGATTTTTTATCATTAAATTACATCTTGTAATTATGTCAAAAAAACCTCAGTATCTCAAGAAGATAGTTATGCTTGGGGATGGTGGTGTTGGTAAAACCTCTTTAGTGAAGCGTTTTAAGACCGGTCAATTCAATCCAGCTTATCTTATTACTTTAGGGGCTTCCATTACAAAAAAAGAAATTGATTTTGATCATTGTTTGGTAACACTAGCAATTTGGGATATTGGAGGTCAAGAGATGTTCCAAAAAGTTCATTCCAAATATTTTATTGGATCTGAAGGCGCTTTAGCTGTTTGTGATGTTACTGATTTTACTTCTTTTCAGAATTTATCCAATTGGATAAAATCATTTCGTAAAGTAGTCGGAGATAAACCAGTTATATTTTTAGCAAACAAAATTGACTTAAAGGATCAGAAAGTTACAGAACACGATATTTCTGCTTTAAGTGCAAAGTTCTCTAATTCCCAGTTTATATTAACATCAGCTAGAAATGGTACAAATACAAATGAGGCATTTTCTAATATTGCAAGATTAATACTTGATAGCTCAAATACAAAATGAAAATCTTATAGTCTAGTACTTCTGAATTAAAATATTCAAGATTTCTCTCCATTTAAAACGAATTTTAACCCCCCTATCACAGAAATCACAAAAGTAGAACACTGCTTTGGAAGTACTATAATCATTTTTATCTTATCTTTAAATACAATATCTTTAATATATTCCCTCTTGTGTTATTTTTTATGAATGATTCTTCACAATTCAGACAAAGACTCAATTCAAGTATTAGCAAAGTTTATGCGGGTGAGATAGAAAAAGGCTTTAATGAGCTTAAAAACCTATTTGAAACTGCTTTATCGGAAGAAAACAATCATCAAGCATCACTCATTGCTTTATCTATTGGTACTCTCAAAAGTAACTATGAAGAGCATGAAGAAGCCATAAAATACTTGAATTTAGCCCTATCACATGCCAAAAAAACAGACGACAAGCAACTAATTTTAAGATGTCTTACTAATCTCGCAAACTTTGTAATACAATTTGATGTAAAAATAGCAGCAGAAGTCTACAATGAAGCCCGTTCTATTTCTAGAAAACTTTCTGATAAGAAACAATATGCTATTAATACAGTTCAATACGCAAATTGTCTTCCATTAAAAAACACCGATAAAATCCTTTCTTTATATAAAGAAGGCAAAGAATATTTTGAAACCACTAATAATAAGAAATGGTTGGGAACTATTAATTTTAAAATTGGAATGGTTTTGCATCATTTGTCTAAATATGGTGAAGCTAAAGAATACTTACTTAAAAGCAAAGACATTCTCCAAAGTTTTCCTGAAATATATAAAAATTTGAGAATACAAGAGGTATTAAAAGAAAATCAATTTTTTATGTATAGTGGCAAGGCAAAAGACTATTTTTTAGACTTTCCTCAACGAGAAAAATTGTCTAATAGTCCTGGAAATCAAGAAATTATTAAAAAATTAATACGCCTTTCTTCTTTTGATAGTAAAAAGCAACTTTCCAAAATGAATATTTCCAATATCTCAAACATGAATCAACAAGAGATCTATAACATTGTGAGTAAAGCAAGCGAAATACCTTTAGAACCCACGGATGTTAAAGAGAAAGCCGCTCTTACTCTAGAAGTAGCTGAGGATTTGCTTGAGAAAGGAGATAGGCTCAATGCATATTTTCTTATTGTTGATGCCACTGCTTTCTTTGTGCAAGCTCAAGAAAAAAGAAAGGCAAAAAAAGCATTAAAAAAACTCCGAAAAATTGCCAAAAAACACCATAAGAGGGAAGAATTAGAGTTATACGCATTAGATTTTTTCGGTTCGTTTGCTGTTAAAGAGAACCCAAAAAAAACGTTAGAATTTGCTAAAGAAGCCAAGGATCTTGCAAACCAAATAGGCAATAAATACTATGAAGCAAAAGCATTGTTAGCAATTGCAGAGGCTCAAGCCCAATTAAACGTGGATAAATCTTTAGGATACTATGAACAAGCTATTTCTTCTTTTGCTATGTTAGAAGATCAATATAACATGCTAAGAACTTTAGTAAAATATGGTAAGAACCTTCTCTCTAATGATAAAAATAAGGGAAAGGTGATTCTCAAACGAGCAAAGGGTCTTGCAGAAGAAATGCAAGACATAGAGGTGATCAAGAATATCGATAACAGTCTTAGTAAATGAATAATTAATTAATTAATTAATATCCTTCATCAATATTTACTACATTCAAAAATTCACTTTCACCAGTTACAAATCTACTAATATTCTCAATTACTTCATCCCATCGTTTTAAATCACTAAAAGGTGACGCTCCACGGTGGGGAGATAACACAACATTTTCTAAATTGTAGAAAGGATAAGCTGAAGGAAATTTATGCCCTTCTTTATCGGGTTCTGGTTGGTATTCATACCACACATCAATAGCTGCACCTGCTATTGCTTTATTATCTAATGCTTCATACAAGTCTTTTTCTTTAACAACAGGACCCCTAGCAACATTTACCAACAAACCTTCTTTACCCAGTAGGTTTAGTTCTTTTTTAGTAATCATATTTTCCGTTTTTGAAGTCAATGGCACTGCTATAATTAGCGTGTCAACGGTCTCAAGAAATAAATGAAGCTCCTCTTCAGAATATTTTTTAGCTGGAGTTGGTAGTGAGCTATGCTGTTTGTCCCAATTTTTTCTAAGAATATGAAATTCAACATCAAAACCAGCTAAAAAACGATTTACTTTTTGATTTATTGCTCCATAACCTAATAATCCCACCTTTCTATTCCTCAAAGGAATAGATGCGGCATCTGAGTCGCCTTTTCTCCACTGTTTGGCAACTAGCCAATTATGATGAAGAACAATTTTATTCATTAGAGATAGTAAAAGTGCTACTGCGTGTTGGGCAGTAAAATATGTATTACCATGGCCATTAACTAATACTATTTTTTCGTTATTTAGCTCTTTATATAAAGGAATTAAATGTTGCACTCCAACTCCAGGATTTATATGTAATCTAAGATTCTCAGCTGTTTCTAGCATTTTTTTAGTTGGTCGCCAACCAACAATAATATCAGCATCTTTTACTAGATCAATTAACGTTTCTTCGTCTGTTTTTTCTGGAAAAATAAGATCAACATTAGAATGTTTTTTTAAATTGTTTTCGAGGTAATCCTTTAATTCTTCTCGTGGTTTCCATATAAAAACTACTTTAGTCAATTTTTTCTCTGTCATTATACCAAGTATTTATTTAATGCCGTGATTAAAAACTTTAATTATTATGCGAGAAATGCTTAAGAAAAAATTTGGCGCCGCCCGCAGGACTTGAACCTGCGACCTTACGGTTTCTGCATACAATGAAAAATGGTTTTAACAGCCGTATGCTCTACCGACTAAGCTAGGGCGGCTTTTAATTATGAAGCCTATATTTTGCTTTCGTTCTCCCTTCTGTTCTTTTGTTTTTAAACTTTTTTTTCTTTGTTTGTTCTTTTTGTTTCTTTGAACATTCGAAGACAATTGTTATATTAACAATATACCAAACAAGTATTATACAACCAACCAATTAGTATTTAAAGGCTAATATAAAAAAATGGCATATATGATAACAGCTGATTCGGAGTGCAAAACCTCCTATAATGAAGAGCTTTTTCTCTTCAAACATATTTCTTTTAAAATCAACTCCTCTTTTATCTTAAGGGACATTTCAACAAGTATTCCCTTTAAAGGTATAACTGGCATCATTGGGCCATCTGGTGCAGGTAAAAGCACATTTCTTAGGTTGATGAATAAATTAATAACACCCACAGAAGGCAGTATCTATTTTAAAGGAGAGAATTATCAACATATAAATTCTCGTCAAATTAGAAAAGATGTCGGACTTGTTCAACAAGAAGCCAATTTATTTCCTGGTACAGTCAAATATAATCTCCTTTATGGGCCTAAAATTTGGGGTTTAGAATATACCGAAAGACAACTTGAAGAGCTACTAAATAAAGTGGCTTTAGATCACCCTTTTCTTTATAGAGAAATATCGACTCTTTCTGGAGGAGAAAAACAACGTGTTAATGTCGCAAGAAGTTTGGCTAACAATCCTTGTGCTTTACTTCTTGATGAACCCACGAGTTCACTTGATGTTTCTTCAGCAGAAATATTAGAAAACACAATTGAGCGCCTTTCAGACAGCGGAATAAAACTAATCATAGTTACTCATAGTTTAGAACAAACAAAGAGATTAACCGATGAACTTATTTTCTTAAAGGAAGGAAAACTGATAGAGAGAGTTTCAACCAAAGAATTTTTTGAAAAAAATAATGAAAAAAAGATACGTTCTTTTTTTAAAAAAAGTGAGGAGGAAGAGGAAAAATGACAGATATACTTGAAATCTTAGTATCCATTATTGAAACACTTTCCGAACAATCAGTCATTTCAAGAATGATCATATCTTTAATTTTGATTGTTATTTTAGTCAGTTTTTCAGCTTGGCAAAAGCTTGACATGGAAAAAATGTTCTTAGTCAGTTTTGCTAGGGGATTTATTCAAATCGTCTTGATGGGCTCAATTCTTATAATTATCTTTGGACTTGAAAAACTATGGGTACTATATATAGTACTATTAATTATGTGTGCTTTTGCTTCGTATACCACATCTTCAAGATACAACTATCCTAATATGTTTAAGATATCGATGATAGCAACTACATTCGGAGGATTATCAGTAATGACATTGGCAATATTCTCAGGTATAATTCCTTATACTAATTATATAACTCTATTTAGGATCGGAAATTGGTACATCAATTTACCCATTAAGACAACAGGCGAGTATGTTGTACCTATGGGATCTATGGTTTTATCCAATACAATGACAATAGGACAAATTACCATCGAAAGAATGAAATCAGACATAATTAAATCAAAAGGGAAAATAGAAGCAGCTCTCGCTTTGGGAGACACACCTCGTCATGCAATACAAAATATAGTAAGAGAATCATTTAGAGCGGGGTTGTTACCGACAACAAATCGTGTAGCAATATTGGGTATAGTCAATATCCCCGGTTTAATGAGTGGTATGGTCATTGGTGGTGTTAATCCTGTAGAAGCTGCTGTGTATCAAATAATTATTTTTGTACTAATTCTTCTTTCAGCATTCATAGGGTCACTAATTATAAGTTATCTTTTTCCTAGAGTCTTCTTTACCTCAAAAGATCAATTAAACCTTAAACTTATTCGGGAACTAACGGAGAACCAACGAGATAAAAACAGCAGAAATAGAAAAAAGTAATAGAAACGAGTGGTTCTTTTTTCTTTACTAGACTAATTTCTTGAAAGCCCCGTCCTTTAGGGTGGGGTAGTTCATCATTCTCTCCCAATTATGAAACTATGATTAGTTTTATTTGAGTAAATTAAGAAAGTTAGAATGAGATAAGAGTATAGCAATAACTAGTTTAGATGAATGTTTACAATTAATACTTTGACAAAAAGGAATTCTTATATTATCTAACAAGTAATACAAACCATTATGGAATACAAAAGATTAGGTACAACAGGTATCAAAATCTCGTCAATTGTCCTTGGTACAATGCAGTTTGGTTGGAGAATTGATGAAGACCAATCATTCAAAGTGATGGATCGTGCTTTAGAGCTAGGTATTAATTGTTTTGATACTGCTGATATTTATAGCTATTGGGCAGATAATAGTTATCCGGGGAAAACTGAAGAAATAATTGGTCGCTGGCTTAATGACCGCGATTGCAGGGAAGATCTCATTTTAGCAACAAAATTACGGGGAGCAATGTCTAATGATATTAATGATAAAGGATTGAGCAGGAGGCATGTTCACCAAGCAATTAAAGGCAGTTTACATAGACTGCAAACTGATTGGATCGATCTTTACCAGATTCACAGTTTTGATACAGAAACCGATATTGAAGAAACCTTACATGCACTTAACCTTTACATTGAACAAGGGGTTGTCAACTATATTGGAGCCTCCAATATTCACCCTTGGCAGATGGTAAAATCTTTCTGGGTTGGTGAAAAATATGGTTATCAATCTTTTAAAACCTTGCAACCACCCTACAGTATAGTTAGGAGAATGCTCGTTGAACATCAAATGGAACACGTTATAAAACAATTTAATTTGGGGGTTATTTCCTATAGTCCTCTTGCAGGCGGTTTCTTAACAAACAAATACAGTAAAGACGGTAAATTACCAGATACTCCACGTAGTGAAGCAGCCAAAAAACGTTATTTCACGGAAAAAAGATGGAAGATTCAAGAAACCGTTCGAGAGATTGCTGAAGAAAATGATCTTAAAATGCCCCAAGTTGCTTTATCGTGGATATTAACCAAAGACTTTATTACGGCACCCATCATAGGAGCGAATACTATTAAACAGTTAGAAGAAAATATTATAGCTATTGAAGTCAAACTTGATGAAGACGAGATAAAAAGATTAGATGAGGTTTCTGACTGGGTAACTGATTATGAAAGTATAAGATAAGTTACCCAACTTAATTTTTTTCTTGTATTAGACACATATCAGCTACGCTTGGATAAATTATAAACGAAACATAAAAATAGAATACCTCACAAATTTTTGTTCTGAGATAAACATGACTATCAGTATGTTTCATATATGTTTAAACATACAACTATCTAATCGACCAGTCGCCATTTGGTACCCTCCTTTCCGATAGTAATATAGTGATTTGAACCCTTCAAAGCCGATTTTAGTGGGGATATTGTCAGTTTTTTTCCATAAATCTTATTAGGTTCCACACTACAGTGTATTTTAAGAAAAATAAAACTCATAACAAGATTTCACCCTAAGGGGGGTTCTTTCTCCCCCCTTGAAACTCTTTTGAAGATATACTATGAGTTCTTTTGGGTACAACTGGGTACGTAAC
>CAZHRF010000004.1:0-116840 GCA_964534625.1 uncultured archaeon
CAGCAGGTTGATGGTGATCCTTACGAATTTATAAGACCCCTGTTTCATTCTAATCGAGAGGATTGAATTTAGGTTTTTCACTCAATTTATTTTCTATATATTTTTGCCAATCTTTATCTTTACCTGTAACCAAATTTAAAGATTCAATCAAATGTTTACTAGATACAGATCTTTCTTTTTGAGATATTTTGGCAAATTCCTTTAGAGCTTGTTTAAGTTTTTTTGTACCTATTTTTCTTCTAATATCTAGAAAAACTAGTGTTCCCCAGTAATAATACACAGTATGTGCTTTGGGATGAGAACGAGGTATAGTATTAATTGCTGGTAGATCTTCTTCAAATTTTGGTTCTATCTTTTCTAGATACTGTTCTTGATGAGTTTCCCCATAGAGCTCATTGCAGACCATAAGGGCAGAATACTCTGCCATTGCTTCATCTAACCAATTATTGAATGTCTCAGTACTCGTATGGCAGAACCATAGATGAGCTATCTCATGTGCCCAACTATGGATTAACCATTCTTTTTTTTCGTTAAAAAAGACTTCATCTAACTCACTCTGGCAAATAATAAGAGAACCACGTACATACATTCCTCCTTTCTCTCGAGGAACAAGAGCTACAGAAATCTGTTCAGATTCAGGTTCTCCATACCATTCTTTGAATATTCGCTTGATCTCTTGAAGATCACCTTCTATTTTTTTGTAATTGTGATAATCTTCTTTCCATCCCCAAAAAATACTTTCTTCTTGAATCGCTTGAGAATGATGAATACCTATCATAGTAACATCGTTAGAACCACTCGTATTTTCAAATTCGTAAATATTCTCTTCTTCATGCTTTTTTTCTACTCCATTGGCTTTCCATACGAAATCTTTTGGTGAATGTATAATGAGATTAAAAGTAGGTCTATGTCCTAAACTAACAATAGGAAACCATGATGCGTATAATGCTAATTCTATCGCTTCTTCAGTAATATAGTTCGTTCCCCAGTCGTCAAAACGTAATTTACCGGAATATTCAAAATAGATGCCTAATGTGTCTTCTGTTTGGATTTTAACATCCAAAGGTAATTGTATTAGTACCTTTTTAGCTGTATGGATGAAAAAGTCTTCTGGTCTCTCTCCTTCAGAAAAACTAATATCTACTTTATTACCTTTAACTATAGCATAAAGCTGGGAAATGGTCAATTCTTCATTTAGATAAAAAAAAGATTCCTTTTTTATATCCTTTATTTCCATTTTGCCAGTACATTGTAAAGTCTTGTTTTCGATATTTATAGATGGTTCTAATATAAGGTGAGTTATTTCCATTATTTTCATTATTTGCGACGGAAATTTAAATATTACGGAAATATTACTGAACAAAGCGAAAATATAAAAAGCCAACAGAAAGCTCTGGATTGCAATAAAAATCCCCTTAAGATTAGACTTTATCCCCTCCTTATTTCCAATTTAACATTGTAATAAAACTAAAAGATGATTAGAATGACAATAGATATTAAAGACTGCAAACCAAAAATTGAACGTTTCAAGTATGATAAAGCAGATCTCATTGAAACAATATTAACAACCATAGACAAATATAGACAGATAAATAATATTCCTGAATCTAAGGCTATATCTTTAGATACAGCTACAATAACTAGGTATGTCGCTTATGAAACCTTTGATTATATTATCGGTATTACCCGTAACTCTGAATGGCATAAACTTTACACAAAAACAGAAAAGGTTATGCGAAAAGTTTCTTCAAAACGCGGATTAAATTGGGTTATTCTCCCTAAAACAAAATATAAATTAGAGGAAAAGTTACATGATGAACTAAAAACACAAGAAGAGAAAGAAAACAACGAAGAACCCACCACACTCCAGAGAGAGATGACTGAAACTAAAAAAATACCAATCCGAATAATCGCTTCAGGTGAACAAGAAGGAAAAAATGAGAAACAAGAAAAAGAGATAATATCGCCTCTAAAAAAAGAAGATGATATGCTTGAAGATAAAAAAACCATCCGTACTAATGCAAATAGTACTAGAATTGAGGATAATACTGAAGAAAATCAAGAAGAAAATCAAGAATCTGCGTTTATATTCAAGCCAAAGTTTAAACTTAAAAGCAATGAAACACAAAGAGAAAAAGAATGCGGTACATTACCTGAATTAACAAAGAAGACCGATCAAAGCAACGAAATAAATAAAAGTACTAAAAGAGGAACTAATAAAAGTGAAATTAACATCAGTCTAAATATAGTTGTTGAAGACTACTTTGAAAGAGTTACCGCATATAAATGTAAACTATGCTCATTTCTGGCAGAAGATAAAGAGACATTGGTTAAACATATAAAGAAGCACTCTATCATGGATTTTTGTTGAACTAAAACAAGAACATATTTATTCTATTCTATTCTATTCTATTCTATTCTACTATTTTTTGTATATTTAGGAGTAGATCATCCGTATAGTGGAAAAGATAAAATTTTTTTTAATCTTATTTGTTTCTGTTCTATCACTTTATGTACCAACAAAAGAGTATATTTCTCTTCTTCAGCCAAAGAGAAGAGAGATATTATTATTGAAGATAACGATTGAATTGGCATAATGTCTATTCTATTTTATATGTGCTTTATCCAGTATTAAGCCTATAAATACAGGAATTGTACTGAAGGCAAAGACTAACACTAAATCAATAATACTTAGTTCAACTGCTTTCATAATTGTATTCAATCCTGGCACGTAAATCGTTACAAAGATCAAAATCACAGAAATAATTATTGCATACCAGATATGTTTGTTTCTTGTTACTTGATTATCAAAAACATTCGTTTCACTATCGTGCATATTGAACACATGAAACAGCTGTGCAATACCTAAAGTTACATAGCCTATGGTTACTGCATAACTTTCCTCATAACCTAAGACCAGATATACAAAGCTGAATGAGCCTAAGACCGTAAATGTAAGGATCAGTCCATAGATACCAATACCTAGCCATTGTCTTTTGTTAATTATAGGACTTTCAGAATCTCTTGGTGTTTTCTTCATTAACCGCTCATCAGACTCGTTCATAGAAAGTGCAAAAGCTGGGAATACATCTGTCACAATATTAAGATAAAGTATTTGTATTGGTCTGATAGGTAATGGTAATGCAAATATAGTGGCGAAGAATATAACTAATATTTCAGAAATATTACATGAAAGAAGATAATAGACAAATTTCTGGATGCTTTTGAAAATATTGCGACCTTCTTCAATTGCTGTTTTAATGGTAGAAAAATTATCATCTTGAAGCACCATATCTGATGCGTCTTGGGCTACTTGAGTTCCTCTAACACCCATTGCAACGCCAATATCTGCCTTTCGAAGTGCTGGAGCATCATTTACTCCATCGCCTGTCATTGCAACAATTTTATTGTTATTCTGATAAATGTTTATTAAATTGAGTTTTTCTTTAGGTTCAACCCTGTAAAATATATCTATGTCGAGAATCTTCTTTTCATCTTCTTCAGTCAGTTCATCACGATTTTGGAGAAAATTACCCTCCATCACCTTTGGCTTTTCGTTTTTACTCAAATTGAGTTTTTTTGCAATATTAACTGCAGTTAGTTTCTGATCTCCCGTAACCATAACCATACGAATTCCTGCTTCATGTATTGTACTTATTGTATCTTTTACCTCACTACGTGGTGGATCAAGTAATCCTACAAAACCAACAAATTCAAGGTCTTTGTAGGGATTTTTATCAACACTATCCACAAACTTTGTAGCAAGTCCCAATACTCTCTTTCCTTGAGATGCCATATCATCATTTATTTCTAACCAGTATTGCTTAATATTTTCATTCATCTCTCCGTTGTCATATATTGAATTAGTTTTTTCGAGTACTTCGGGTGGTGATCCCTTAACAGCAACAATGTACCTCCCATCATCCATTTTGTGATATGTAGCCATCATCATAACTTTTGCATCGAAGCTAATCTCTTTCTCTTCTGGAAGATCTTTCAATAACTCATTACGGGATATATTTGCCTTTTCTCCGACAACGAGTAATGCTGTTTCTGTAGGATCACCCACAGCTGAAATTTTATCATTTTCTTTCCTGTTAATTGAGGAATTATTGCAAAGTACACCTATTTGAATTGCTTTTTTCAATTTTTCATGTTCTGTAATATCAATTTTTTTCTCGTTTACAAAAAAATCTCCCTCAAGCTCCATTCCAGTACCAGATACTTCAATTTCTTCAAAACTCTTCATTTCATCATTTAAAGGAAGACGATATGAGGTAATTGTCATTTCGTTTTCTGTAAGAGTTCCTGTTTTATCAGTTGCAATAATATTAGTTGAACCAAGCGTTTCAACAGAGGACAATTTATTAATCAAGGCATTTTGGTCGGCCATTCTCTTCATACCTCTTGCCAAGGTAATCGTTGCTACAATTGGTAATCCCTCTGGTACAGTAGCAACTGTAAGCGCAAGTGCGGTTTCAATGAGTAAGAATAAATCTTCACCACGATAAATACCCCCTAACACTATCAAAACAATAATAGCTGAAGATAAATATACTAAATTAGTACCTAGTTGATTTAATTTATCTTCGAGTGGTGTTCTTTGCATAATCCCTGCTTCTTGAACTATTTCGCTAATTTGACCAACTTCACTTTTAAGACCGGTGTGGATTACTATACCCTTGCCAGAACCTTTTGTTGTTGCTGTACCTTTGTAAAGCATGTTGTTTCTTTCTGCAAGCGGTGCATCATCGATAGTTTCTGTTTGTTTATCAACGGGTATTGACTCGCCAGTAAGAGCACTCTCATCAGCTTTTAGTTTAGAAGCTTCAAATAAACGAATATCCGCACTAACTACATCACCTGCGTTAACAAATACAATATCGCCTGGAACAATATCTTCAGCATCAATTTTACTAAGCTCTCCATCACGTATGACTTGAGCTTTCGTTTTTATCATGGTTCTTAGAGCTTCCATGGATCTTACTGCTTTCAGTTCCGTGTAATATCCAATGAGGGCATTGATAATAATAACTATTGAAATGGTGATTGCTTCAATGTATTCTTTGAAAAAGAAGGAGATGATGACTGCAATACCAAGAATGAGAACAAGAACAGACTTGAATTGTTCCAGTATGATTTTCAATTTACTGGTCTGCTTTGGTTCTTTGAGCTTATTCAGACCATACTTCTGCTGTCTCCTTTTGACTTCCTTTTTAGAAAGTCCTTTTTCAATATCCACATCATATTCTTTTGCAATTTCTTGAATATCCTTAGTCCAAGGCCTCATTTAATCAAATCAGTATCGGTTGTAAACATTTTTAAGATTATGCTTTAGCAAATTATTTCTAAATCAGTAAATGAACTTAATGAACTACCACTGGAACAATAGGTTCAGAAAAAAATTGGGTCTGTTAACTTTTAATTCCATTTAGTACTTGCGAGTTAAGCAACTGATTCTAATATCCTTTTCGACATTTTAGAACAAAACAATCGCTTTTTTTCTTGATTTTGATGTATCCTTATAGTATTTTCGAAGTATTGCTATTTAACTAAGCCAAAACTATTTATATGTATTTTTACTCATCGCCTTATGCCACTAATAGGTAAAATGCCAGAAGACGTTTTCAAAGCTTTCACTAATATTCTTCCTATTGAATTTTCTATCGTAGACAAAAATGATAAAGTCTTATGTTGGAACCAACATGAAACTCGAATCTTCAAAAGACCTTTAAGTGTAATAGGCAAAGATGTGCGAGATTGTCATCCAAAAAAGAGTTTAGCTCAAGTTGAACAGATCATCATAGAAATGAAAGAAGGGAAGAGAGAAAAAGCAAGGTTCTGGATCGATCTTAAACTTGAAGGATTTGATGATCCACAGAAAGTTCTCATTGAATACTATGCGTTAAGAGATGAAGATGGAACATATTTAGGCGTACTTGAAGCGACACAAAATGTAACTGACATACAAAAACTAAAAGGTGAGAAAAGACTTCTTGATTAGTGAAAGAAGATAGATATCTTTTATTCATTTACTATTTTTCTTTTTCTTTAATTGTTTCCAAGTAAATCGCCATTGCCAATTCCCCTTAGTTGTACCTGGAGTATTCATTCTTGCTTCTGAATCTAACCCCATATAATCTTGTAGAGGAATGATTTTCATAAAGGCATTGGAGCTGAGAATACTTTCAATTATCTCTCCCACCAACAAATGAGGTTTTTCAACAATACTATTAAAGTCTAAATCGCATCCATTTGTTTGTTCTAAAAAGAGTATAAGTTTGCTTAGTGTTTTTTCATCTAATTTTTGTAACCAACCAACTAATGTGTCATTATCATGAGTACCCGTATAAGCAACAACATCGGCAGGATAATTGATAGGCAAGTGAATATTATTCTTGGTATTTTTATTATTGTCTTCTGAATCAGTAAAAGCAAATTGGAAAACTCTCATACCCGGTAGATTAAATTTCTTTCTTAAATCTATAACCTCTTGAGTTATCATTCCCAAATCTTCAGCTATAATGGGCTTTTGTCCTATCTGATTAAAGACAGTCCTAAGAAAGTGACTACCTGGTCCTTTAACCCATTCTCCATTAATTGCTGTGTTCTCACCATAAGGTACTTGCCAAAAAGCTTCAAGTCCTCTAAAATGATCTATTCTGAGAATATCAACCCACTGAAAATTTCGTTTGATACGTTTAATCCACCATTCATAGTTTCTCTCTCGCATTTTTTGCCAATCGTAAATAGGATTGCCCCATAGTTGACCTGTTTCTGAAAAGTAATCTGGCGGAACGCCTGCTATATACTCTGGTCTCATTTGTTTATCTAATTTGAATAGTTCAGGTGAAGCCCATACATCCACGCTATTATATGATACAAAAATAGGTAGGTCACCAAAAATGAGTATACCATGTTTGTTTGCATAATTCTTGAAATCTTTCCACTGCAAATCAAAGAGATATTGCTTGAAAGCTATGAAATGAATGTCTTCACTATAGGTGTTTTTCCATTCATAAATTGCGCTTTTATTTCTATATTTGTAGTCATCTGGCCATTTTGACCAATCAAAACCATATTTTTTACTTAATGAAAAAAAAAGACAATAATCATCTAACCATTCTGAATGTGTTTTCATATAGTGATCAATATGTTTATGTTCAGTTAGCTGTACATGCTGATATTTTTTCTTGAAAAAAATATTTTTAAACTTCTTTACCTGCTCAAAGTTTATTCTTGTATTGTGAGTATCAAGAAGTTTTAGTTCCTTCCTAAGGGTAAATAAATCTAGATCTAAGCTGGCCTTTTTTCCTCCAACTAATTCAGGACTAAGCAAAAGAGTATTTCCCGCAAAGGCAGAGGGAGAATTATAAGGGCAACCAAGTTGATCAGTAGGGGGAAGAGGTAAAATTTGCAGAACTTGGTAATGATTTTTTTTAAGCCAATCAATAAATCTAAAAGCATAATCCCCTAAATCCCCTATACCAAATTCTGAAGGAAAACTAGTAATATGAGCTAATATACCCTTTAAACTTTTACCCTCAATAAAATTATTATTATTATTTACTTGGGTAAATAGGTTTTCCATTATTATCCAATATGGTAGGAAAAAATATTAAATATAACTATTGTCCACAAAACACAATTTTACAAGAATTATAGCAGTTCTTCCAAATTAAGGAAATAATTTAAAGGATTTATCTATTAATAACTCCTTCTTAATCATTTTATACAAGAAATTATGGGATAAACACAATTGTGTAATATTTTCTTCCTTTTTGGTGGTAAAATAGGTCTATAAGCAGATAAATGCTTACTAAATGGACTATAAATATGTGTGAGATACATCCGATAGTTTTGATATATTTTTATTTAGATCCTTGTTCATTGCCAAAATATCCGTTTTACTGATATTAATGTGATTTATATCAACTTATTCTGATATTTAATAGAATTTGTTTGGTTTTCTTGTGACTATCCTTCTGCGATTTTTTGCTGGAAATGAAACTGTCTTCATTATATTTATATATAGCAATTCACATATTTTTAAGTACAAATAAATAAAAGGTTTTGACATGAAAAAGACACAAATTTTTGGGCTATTATTTATAATAGTAGTAGTAAGTACAGTTCCTGCAAGGGCTGACGACTCTTTTGTTTTTCATGAATCTGTTGTAAAAGATGCTTCCTTTGATTGGGATATAGAAAAATTACAGCAAGTTTATGAAGAAGAAGAAGAAGATGACTTTCCTTTTCGAGAAGGTGACACTCTAAACGTTATTGTCGCTGAAGATCCTGCTGATGAGAATATTACTAGTTTTAGTAATGTCTTCAAATATGAAGTCAATAATGTAAAAGTAAAAGACGAAGATATCCTTTGGGTTCTATTTATGATGGCAGTCACTGGCGCATTTGGATTGTTCATCGCCCCGTTAGAAATAGATGATAAAGATTTTATGACTGAACTCTACAATGCCTATATAGACTATGCGTCAAGCTGGAATGATTACGAAAATGGAACAGCTGTGGTTGAAAGAGATGCTGGAAAGATCAGTTTACAGCTTGAAGATTTCGATGGTGATGCTACCATATACATCTATACTGAATATGATCAAGAAACAGGTTTCTTAAACAAATATGAAATAAAAGCTGAAGATGAAGACAGTTTATGGCATCTGATTATAAGTAAACCTGGTGGAGGAATTGTTCCTGATTTCCTTACTGACCTAGTAAGCTTCCAATTCATTGGTCTTTTTATAGGTATAGCCTCAGTAGGATTGTTAAGCTATAGTATAAGAAGAAGGAAAAGATAGATAGATAGATAGATAGATAGATAGATAGATAGATAGATAACTACTACTATTATTACTTTTTTTTTCTTTTTTTGCTTTTTTAGTTTTTTTAGTTTAACTAAGTTTAACTTTGCATTTTATCTAAACGTCTTTGGTTATAGCATTCTGTATCTTGAAATTGCTTCTATGAATCATGAAACTAAATCCTTCAGGTAGGGGTAGTTTATTAGAATTAAGCCCGTAATCTTTATCTATAACCAAAAAAACGTCAAGGTAAGGTAGGTACATGTGATTAATGAATTAACTTTTATTGTATTTATTATCTGTTTTCTAGTTTCTCATATACTTTTGTTAACAATACTACAAGGCTCTGCTTTTGCTCCTTCAAGAAGAAAACTATGGTACTTATTGATGGAAAATTGGACAGATAAAAGAATCAATGATGGATCCACAGTTACTACTATACAAACATTAAGGAATCTCCTTATGGCTAACTCTGTTTTTATTTCTTCTCAACTAGTTTTGTTAGGAATCTTTATTGGCGTTTATCCAGCCAGATTTGGAGAAGGTATAATATTCAATACTATTTTCGATAATCTTAGTGTGGCAATTGTCCAATTAACGCTCATAACATTATGCGTAGTATTTAGTGTTTTCTCTTTTATTCTATCAAGTAGAACAGCTACTTCGATCAGTTTTATGCTTACAAGTGATCTCACTATTAATTATTTTAATCAGTCAAGTAAAGAACTGGTGAAAAAAACTTTTCTTTCCACACAAAAGTTTTGGCTTTTAGGTATTAGAGGATTATATTTTTTGGTTTCAGCTGTAACGTGGTTGATACATCCTATGGTTTGTATTATTGTCACTTTAAGCATTACAACATATTTAGTACTCTTTATGGATCTTTTTGGATAAACGAAAAATGAGCCAATTCTAAAGGAATTAATGAAAGAATTAATGAAAATATCAAATATATAATGGTGTCAAAAACATTCCTTTAAAGACAAGAAATGCTTTTCTGAGGAAGGGCATTGGTTTTATAGATTCTAACCTTTCCTTCCACGTACGCTCTGGTGGTCCAATGGTTAATCTAAATGTACACGCTTTATCATATTTACAATTTATACAGTTAGCTCGAAAACGCTGTCCTTCTTCAAGTAATCCTTCTTTTTCAATTATATCTTGAAATGAACTAAATTTTTGTATATTACCTGTTAAATTTTGTAGTTCACCAGCAAAATTTTTCATAAATAATTCATTCATTAATCTCAGCCTATTTTTCATTGGTTCATCAAATTCATCTTTTTGATCAACTGCAAGTATAGTTATGCTCTCTTCTGCAGGATAAGTTAACATTTTAGATTTTTCAAGCTCAAAAATGTAAAATTCAGAGGCCTCAGCATTATTATATATCAATTTAGCTGATAAAAGGGCTGAATTGAGAATTGTGTCATTTTCGAAGGTAGAATCACGTGATAAGTCTAGGCATCTGAATCCAATATTACACATTAAAGAACGAGCAAATAAAGGAGTGCCAGTATTACTCATGACAATAATGTTCTGAATCATTGTAACTCTTTAAGTACTAAGCTATTAATGCATTTGCATATATCAAAAATGATTTGAATTCAATCAACTATGTCAATTCACTTTAATTCTACATTTATTTCTCATCTAAAAACTTTTTATGTGTAATGCTTATTGTTTATTTGTGATTTAGATGCAAATTAAACGACCAACATTGATAATTGATCAAGACAAGGTTGTTGCAAATGTCAAAAGGATGCTGAAAAAACTAGAGAATAGTGAAACGAGTTTTAGACCTCATTTTAAAACACATCAATCGTCAGCTGTTGGAGAATGGCTGAGAGAGTTAGGTGTAAACAAAATAACTGTTTCCTCTGTTAAAATGGCTGAATATTTTGCTAAAAATGATTGGGATGATATTACTATTGCTTTTCCTATTAACATCAGAGAGATAGATGAAATTAATAACTTGGCAACAAAAATTAATCTTGGGTTATTGGTAGAATCTAGTCTTGTTATTGACTTTCTTTCTACAAATCTATCAACAGAGGTAAACTGTTGGATTAAAATAGACGTAGGCTATCGCCGAACAGGTATACCTTGGAACAAGTATGATGAAATCTTAGAACTTGCTAGGCAGATACTAAACAGCCCCAAAATGAGTCTTAGCGGTCTATTAACCCATGCAGGACAGTCGTATCATATGCCTACAAAAGAAGAAAAAATAGCTCTCCATAATAAAATAGTAACAAGGTTAAACAAAATTCGTACATATCTGGAAAAGGAAGGGATAAGTGACATAAAGTTGTCAATAGGTGATACACCCACAGCTAGTGTTGTAGAAAAATTTGAAGGAATTGATGAAATTAGACCGGGTAACTTTGTTTTTTATGATTTAGCTCAAGTGAAACTAGGTTCATGTCAAGATGATGAAATAGCTTGTGTTGTGGCCTGTCCAGTAGTGGCTAAACATAAACAACGAAATGAACTAGTTATTCACGGGGGAAAAATACATTTTTCTAAAGATTTTCTCGAAGATGAAAATGGTACAGTTTATTATGGCAAAATGGCAGAAAAAACTTCAGGGGGATGGGGCAAGATCATTGACGGATGCTATATGAAAAGAATTTCACAAGAACATGGAATGATAAAAGTTAGTGATGAAGTATTTAATAATATAAAAATTGGTGACGTTGTATATGTTTTTCCTATAACAGCGAATACTACTGTGCATGTTATTGATAAAATGATCAGCAAGGAAGGAAAAGAGTTGAACAAATTAACCTAAAAAAATAAAACCCAAGATAGTAACATTTAGAAGAAAAATTATAATTCATAAGAAACTGTAATGATTAATAATGGATTGGAATTTTAATCTATGAGTTGCTTGATTTCCTCAAGGTTTTTGTTATCATGTGACAAAAAATAAATAGGTTTAAACCTAAAAGTATTCAGAGTGATTAAATGTTAATAATCAATGATATACCACTGTTGGCTTTAATAATTGAATCGATAGTTTCTATTTCATCATTAACAATAGGTATAATGACTTTTCTAAAATGGCAGCAAAGGAAGAGGAAAGCTACCCTTTTTCTCTCACTTGCTATGCTTTCTTATAGCCTTGCAATAATTTTGGTTAATATAGGTCATTATCTGGATTTCTTTTCGTCACAATATCCCGCTATTACCTATGCTGATGTGGGACTAACACTATCTTTTGTATTTTTCTTATTTGCAAATGTTCTAACTAGATTATTTATACAAATGGTTTTTGTTGATGAAATAAAACTTGGATTTTTGGTATTCTTTGGAGTAGTTCATGGTTTGACAATTGGTTTACTTCTCTCTAATGTGTCGACAGAACCAGAATCATTTGAATCAAACCTGATTTATCTCATAATGGGGGTACTTTTACTTTTAATTGTCAATAGTCAACTGATCTTTTTTGCCTTCAAAGAGATGCAAAAAAATGAAAAAAAACTACCTAAAATAGGCTTTCTACTGATAGGTTTTTTTGGGATTTTTATTATATTGGTTTTCATTTTTATAGTGGCAGACGTCATAGCCCCAAATCCGTTTAGTATATTTTACTACTTGTCGATGTTTACGGCCATTCTAGCGATAGTTTTTGCCTACTTAGGATATATTATGCCTGATTGGTTCAAAAATTTAATTGTCAAGTAACGTCTTAGTAGTTTTCTTTTTCTTTTTCTTTTTCTTTTTGTGTTGTGATCAAAAAAGCTTACTCTGGGATAGGTGACCTTTTTAACAGCAATGTTTTTTCTTCTTTCTTGTTTAATCTAATATTTTACTGACATTACTTAGTGGATCATCAAATGGGTCCTCAATTCCTGTTACTCTAAGGCTCATTTGCCACAATTCTTTTTGTTTTTCTTCATCATATGCTATTTTATTTGCTTTTGCTTGTTTTTTCTTTTTAAAATATTTACCAGTAACATTTTCTAAATCTGGCGATTTTGCGATATAAACAGGTGCACTAGCCCCTTCTTTCTGAGGTTTTGCAAATAATTTCAAAAAGTTCATCAGCAGTTTTAACAAGAAGCCTCCAATGTATATCTTAGATTTAATAAATCCCGGATGGACAGCATTGACTGTAATCCTTTTTTTCTGCAGTTTTTTTGCCAGATAAAAAGTAAACATAATGTTGTAAAGTTTTGATTGCGCATAAGCAATGACACCATTATATCTTCTGCTCTCAAAATTATAATCGCCCATTCGTATTCTCAAAAGAAGATTATTGGCAACAGAAGAGATATTAATGATGCGAGATCCTTCCCTCAATAATCCAGCTTGTAAAAGTAATAACGTATGAGAAAAATAGCCTAAATGATTAATGGCAAAAGTTTCTTCTAAGCCTTGTTCTGTGATTCTTTTATCGGCATTTAAAACTCCCGCATTGTTAATGACAACATCAATTCTTTCTATTTGTTGTTTGAGTATGTCAATATAAGCTCTGATAGAATCCACATAAGCAAAATCACATAAAAACAGCTCAACTTTGTCATTTTTCGAGAGTTTGATAATGTCCTTTTGTGCTTTTTCCCCCCGTTCTTTATTTCGACAGACCATAATCACGTGAGCACCTAGACTTGCAAGTGTTAAAGAAGTAAAATAACCAATTCCTGAATTAGCCCCTGTAATCACACACGTTTTATTTTTCATTATCTCATCACCATATTACTTTGTCAATTTCATTCAAAGATGACCTTAATCTAATTAATGATGAATATTGATTAATATCAGAATTAGCTAGAAAATCTTTCTACTCTTTTTAAAGCCAGAGTGAAACATTATTATTTAGGTTAATAATCAATGTTGTGTGCGTTTGTTTGTAATAGAAAAAGGAAATATTTATTTATTCTATCGTGTAAATTTTATCGATGAAAAAAATGTTGAAACGAAAACTTGGAAAAACCAATCTTCCTGTTACAGCTTTAGGACTGGGATGTATGCGTTTACCCGTAATAGAAGAAGGTAACCCCGATATTGATCATGATGCGGCAATTAATCTTATTAGAACAGCTATAGATTCGGGGATCAATTATCTTGACACGGCATATTCCTATCATAAAGGCGAAAGTGAAATAGTTTTAGGAAAGGCTTTGAAAGATGGTTATAGAGAAAAAGTTTATGTTATTACCAAATGTCCCATATGGCATGAAGAATTTACCGAAACCTCAGACTTTGATAGATTTTTGGATGAACAATTAGAAAAACTAGACGTCGATTACATTGATTTTTACCTTTTCCATGCTTTAAATGAAGAAAGATTCAAAGAGAGAGTTCTAAAATATAATGTTATAGAAAGAGCGTTAAAGGCTAAAGAAGAAGGAAAAATAAAACATCTCGGGTTCTCGTTTCATGACAAACCTGAAGTACTCAAAGAAATAATCGACACAGATGCATTTGATTTAGTACTAGTGCAATACAATATATTAGATAAAGCAAATGAAGAAATGATGGAATATGCCAATAAAAAGGGTATGGCAGTCGCAGTCATGGGAACAGTAGGTGGCGGAAGATTAGCAGGCGAACCCCCAGAAGACATGAAAGCGTGGTTAACAGAAGGAAGGAATAATTTTGCTGATCATGCAATAAGGTTTGTATTAAGCAACCCTAATGTAAGTGTGGCTCTATCCGGTATGAGTTCAATAGAAATGTTAGAAGATAATATAGATATCGTTTCGCAAGAGAATATTGGGGAACCATTAAGTCCTCAAGAAGGAGAAATTATCAACAATATTGCTGAAGCATTTCAGAATAAAACTGATCTAATTTGTACTAGTTGTGGATATTGTATGCCTTGCCCAAACGAAGTAAATATAAAAGAAATTTTTCGATTCTTCATCTTACATGATGTATATGGGCAAGAAGATAGAGCAAAGCGATATTACTCTATGATAGGTCAAGAAAAATCACCTTTTAAAGGTAAAAATGCGCTTGCTTGTATCGAATGTGGAGAATGTGAACCAAAATGCCCACAGAAGATTCCCATTATTCAACAACTGAAAAAAGCTCATAAAACCCTTACATAATTTAATTCAGTTTTTATTTTCTTTTTTTTTCTAGTATATCAGATGTTTGTGAAAAAGTATTAAGTTGAACCCCTATTTTTTCAACAGAATAGGTTTTAAGTCTAGATAATGCAGAATGCATATTTGGATTCAATCCAAAGAGAATTTGCCTCATATCTGAAAAATTAGCTTGCCGTATTAAGATTGATTTATCAACTAGTTGCCTAACTGAATATCGAATTGAACGAGGGTTTTTCTCTGGTAACTTGTCTATTATAGCTTTTTGTGTTAATAGATCGTCCTCTAAAAGTAGCTTTATAATTTCCATTGAGTGCTTAGGTAAACAATCTAAGTTAATAATTTTTTTAACATTTGTTACCATAAATCTCACATTAACAATGATAGTATATACTTGTTTACTTATAGTGAGTATCAAATATAAGTGTATGCCTTTTTTGAAGAGTAAAGGCATATTACTAGAATATGTTCAAGAAAGAAGCCCGTTTATTTGTCGTTTGTTTAAATCAAAGGACAAAAAAAAGTAAAGAAGGAACAATACTAAAAGTTTTCATCTTATTCGTTTTTCTTTTGAGCTATTTTTGCAGCTACAGCTCCAGCATTAACACCAGAATCAATATTGACCACAGCTAGACCTAGAGCACAACTTTGAAGCATTGATCTGAGTGCTGTTTCACCTTTTCCTCCAAAACCATAGCCAACTGAAATAGGCAAACCTATGACCGGTATATCTACCAATCCAGCTATAACCGTTGGTAATGCCCCTTCCATTCCCGCAGCTACAATAATTACGTCAACGTCTTGTTTGAGAAGATCCTTTAAAGGTTCAAATAAACGATGAATACCTGCAACGCCAATATCATTGACAATAACAGCTTCGGTGCCCATCAGTTCAATAACAATCTTAGCCTCCTCTGCTACAGGAATATCAGATGTACCAGCTGTAATTATGCCTACTCGCCCACCATTTGGCTTAGGACGAAGCACATACGCTTTATGTTTACACAGACAAAATTGATCCCCTGTTCCAAATTCAAGAGAATACTTATCTTGATTCTTTTTAGCGAACTCCTCAAGATGAGCAATTTGATTTTCGGTAATGCGGGATGCGAGTACTACAGGTTTCTTTAATAAAACTTTTTCAATAATTTTTATGACATGCTCAGGCGTTTTTCCTTCAGCATAAACGATTTCAGGGATTTTTGTCCGCCTTTCGCGCATAAAATCGTATTTAGCGTAATTTTCTAGGAGTAAGACCTTGTTAAAAGATAAAATTTCATCAGCTTCTTCTATAGTCATTTGTCCTTCCTTAACTTTTCTTAAAATATCTTTCCTGTCCATATTATTCACTCTCATAATATAGTTCTGTAAGTTTTTTTTCTAACTGTATAATAGGAATCGAGGTTAAATGAGCAATCCGCTTTACATCATCATATTCTGGTTTAACACCCACTACTTTATCGTCAATCAATCTTTCTTTGAATTTGCATTCAAAAGTTCCTCCATCTAATTGCACCTGTTTAATAATAATTCGACGATCCAATTCATACCTAGCGTGGCGATATTCTCTTACGCCAAGCGTTCCTAGTTCTTCCATCATAAAACCTGCTAATCTAGAAGAATTTTCTTCATCAGTAATAATCCTTAAGCACCATGCAGGACGATTCTTTTTCATAAATAGAGGGTAATAGGAAACATCTAAAGCTCCTTCATTAAATAAATCCTCAACGATACCGCCAAGAATTTCACCAGAAACATCATCTAAATGCGTTTCGAGAATAGAAATGTATTGTTTATTTAGAGATCTGGGGATGTCAGCCTTATAAATAGTTAAGACGTTAGCTCGCTGTTCTAAGTTTTTTGTACCTGCTCCACGAGCTATCTTTTCTATTTGCATAGGAGGAAGTTGTGTTATTTTTTTGGAAACAAGAGTAGACAAAAGAATAGCCCCTGTGGGTGTTAATAGTTCTCCTTTAACCTCATCACAGAAAAATAAATAACCCGTATTTTTCAAAACCTCTTGAACAGCAGGTGGTGGAACACTTACCTTACCATGAGAGAAAGTTACAAAACCACTACCCACATTAACAGGTAAGCCAAATATAGGGAGATCAAGCATATCATATTTATCTAATAAATAGTAAACGCCAATAATATCTAAAACAGTATCTAAACTAGCTGTCTCATGAAGATGAAGTGTTTCTATTGGTTGTCCATGGACAGTTGATTCAGCTTCTAGAAGAAGATTGAGCGTATTTTTAGATCTGGTTTTGACGCGTTCACTTACTTGTAATTTATCTAAAACTTCATCAAAAACTTTGAGCATATCAGTAGCATGATGTACATGAATATCATTTTCAATTATTATCGATAATTTAGTGGCTTGTATCCCTTTTTTCATCACTTTATTAGCCTTTATACTAATATTCGCAGAATATAGTTTGTTTAATAAGTTGACTAGTTCTTGAATGGTCTCTAAATCGTTGAATAATTCAATAAACGTAGATAAAAACATGTCACCAGAGGCACCACTAAGACGAGGATCTATTAATAACGCTTTCATTTTCATTCGCCTATTTCTTTAATATCCTTACTTCCAATTATATTTGATAATTATATCGGTGTGACTTCAAGATTATTAAATCTTTATGCTAACACAAAAAATGGAGGTAAAAAACAGAAATTAAATTGGGATTAAACAATTCAACTTTTGTGAGCTAAAAAAAGACTAGGTCAATTAAACACTTATAATGTAAGGAAAAATGGCCTATTAATTTTCCCCTAAATAGTTCTAAAGCTCATATTGCCACTTGATGAAGGATTAATAAATGGATAGAACAATAAAATATGTTAAAAAAATAAAAAAGAGGAATAATTAACTTCGCCTAGTTGGTTTACCTTGATCATTCTTAACACCTTTTACTTCAAGATATTCAATGATATCAGATCGTGTGATAATCCCCACATATTGCTGAGGACTATCTGGATCTTCAACAAACACTCTTCCAATATCCTTTTTTTTCATAATTTTAAGAGCTTCATTTGCATATTCGTCTTTCTGAACAGCTAAAACGTCAGGTTGCATCACGTCAGACACTTTAACTTTATCTCTTTTTTCTATTTCAACCGTTCGTGCGTCAGACAAGGTTATAACTCCAAGATACTGACCTTGATCATCTAAAACAAGATATCCTTGGTGCCCTTTGTTTAGTATGAAATCAAAAAACTCAAGTATCGTTAAATCAGGATCTACTGAATCAAGTTTTTTAGTCATCACATGTTTAACTTTTATGTCATCTAGTAGGTATCGAATACTAATATCTTGCAGTTCATCAACATTTGCTATATAGATCAACACAGCAACTAATAGTAATCGTAAATCAACAAAGTAACCTGAAATAGCAATAAGTAAAGCGAGAACTTTGGATACTTGAACCATTGTTTGAGTGGCATCTAAATAGGATCTATCTATAGCTAGAATAGAACGGAATAGTCTTCCAGCATCAAATGGGATGGCAGGAACGAGTAAATTAAACCCACCTAAAATAAAAAGCATTAATGCATACATATTTAGGTAAAAATGAAGCGGATACCCAAAATAATTTTCAAACGCAACAAAATTCATTGCTCTAAAGGCAAAGCCAAGACCATAAACTATACCTCCTATGACAAAATAAGTAATAAGCCCAGATAAAGATATAAGCAACTCTTCTTTAGAATCTTCAGGCATATCTTCAACTTGGACAATGCCACCTACAGGATAAAGAATAATTTCATGTACTGGATAATCAAAGTGCTGAGATACTAAAGTACGAATGATTTCATGTAGTAACATAGCACCAATCAATCCTATAAATGCTATAACAAAAAGGATAGCTATAACATTTCCTAATAAAATTGAAACAAAAATCAAGCCCAAAAAGAGCAACCAAAAGCTCCAGTGGATAGATATTGTAATACTTTTAATTTTTGGTAAACTTAGACTCATATGTCTCACCATTTAACTGTAGTTATACTTGTATAATAAGGCATTTACACTTTATTATTGTTGGGGTTCACCGTTTTTAGAAAAATTCAAAATTAAAAAAAATTACACTAAAAGATAAAAACAGCAAAGAAGAAACAATAATGGTTAAGAAAAAGATATTGTATCACTAGTAGAACCAAACACCGATCCAACAAGGTTGTTCAGGGAATATATCTTTATTTAGCCATTCGTCAGGTACATTGACCAGGGATACTTCAAATAATTTATCAACTGTTATGTAGCCAACAACTAATTGTGTTGTGGCTTCTTGATTTGGCTAACAGCAGCATATTCTAATGCTACAAGTAGATGATACTGCAGAAATTGTTTATTTAATACTAGTGAAGCAGAAGATGAATAGTATGACTAAAAATTTTAATCACAGAAAAATAGTTGTTAAACTTATTAAAGTAGTTTCCCACCTTCAAAAGAAAGGGAGTACTCCCTTTTGAATGGATCCAAAGAGCATACTCCCCTTATATCTGCTAAATTTGAACAAAGAATAGTCACCAGAATAAGATTTATATTTCTGTTAAATATTGTATACTCGGGTGAGACAAATCATTATTGATGAAGGGAAAGTTGGATCTAAAGGAGAATTGTATCCATCAAAAAAGATTCGTAAAGCTGCAGGTCTTAAAAAGCATATGAAAGTTCGCTATATAGTCATTAATGGGCGCTTAATTATAGAGAGGATAATGAATCCAATAGAACTTCTTGAAAAAGAACCCAAAGTTACTATTACCTATGATGAGCATAAACAAGACAGGAAGGAACTATCTAAGGTGCTTGAAAAATGAAAGTTTTTTTGGATTCAACATATTTTTTTCCATTAATACAAGTCAACATCAAGGGGGTAGATTCTCTTTTTTTAAAAAAATTAACGCAAAAAAAAGAGTTCAATCTCTTTTATTCTCCAATTACGATATTTGAAATGTCAGCAAAAGGAGCTAAATTAATTATGAATGATAAAATAACCAGTCATGAGGTAAAAGAAGGTATTAATTCACTACTTAACTGGAAAGACTTGCAACAAGGTTCACCTTGGATAGGAGAGATCCAAAACCTAGCTTTTCAATTTCGTGAAACTCATTCTGATTACATAGATTGTCTTATAGTAGCCAGTGCGGTATTTTATTCGGATACTTTAATAACAGAAGATCATTTATTAACAAAATACATCAAAAATGAATGGAAAATTTCCATTAAGAAACTGAATGAAAACTTTAAGGTAAATAACTCCAAAATAATTTTGAAGCCATAAACTGCCACAACTCTCATACCTTTCTCTCTAGATTCATCTAGTTAAAGTGCACATTCATGTTTATAGGTAAAAAATGGGAGAAAAAAGTTCTAATCTCATTCAAGACAAAGATATCTCTTCCATTTTTAATGAAGCAAGAAAACTCAGGAAAAATTTATGATAGTTTAAATCAAAAAAACTTTGGTTTTTATTTCCCTATTAATCTGTTCATTTTTCCTTGAGAATACCCTTCCAGATCTACTGAAATGTATTTGAATCCAAGTTCTCTCAGTTTTTCAACAATTTGAGATCTAATGGTAGATGATAAAAGTTTAGCAACATTTTGGGGGAGTAATTCTATTCTAGCTATATCACCCTTATGATACCTTACCCGTATAATTTCAACGTTTAATATCTCTTTCACAAACATTTCAGCTTGTTCAATTCTTTCCAAGAGATCACGAGTAATTGTTTTTCCATATTCTACACGGGTAGCTAAACAAGTTGTTGGGGCTTTTGTTATACTTTTCAAATCCAGATCATCAGCTATCTTTCTTATGATATCTTTACTTATTTCCAGTTCAAGGAAAGGACTTCGAATGCCCAACTCTTTTATTGCTTTCATACCGGGTCGATAATCATCCAAATCGGAGAGATTAGAACCCTCAATGAATAAATCATAAGAAAGATTTGTAACGCGATTTATCATTGCTCTAAACAGCTCTTTTTTACAATAATAACAACGATTTTTAGTATTGTTGACCACTTGTGAATTTTTCAAAAGATTTACTTCTACAACATAATACACTACATTTTTCTGATCTAAATAGTATATAGCTTGCTCAAATTCATGATTATGAAGAAAGTTTGAACGGGCTATAACAGCTGTAACAGTTTCAGCAAATTTTAAAGACAATTGTAATAAAACAGTAGAATCTAATCCACCTGAAAAAGCTAGGATAACTCTTTTATTTTTAAAATACTGCTTGAATGCATTGTATGTTGCTTTAAGCATAATGGACTTTTGTTAAAATTCCTTTAAAAGATATTGGAATAAAACTTGACAAAGAAAAACATATTATACAAAAAAGAAGAAAAAGTAAAATATCCGTTTATTTGATTCTTACGCTTAAAAATTCAATTTAAGGTATATATACACATCTGAAGCGATGAAACCTAGTATTTATAAATAACGGTTGAGTAACATAATTGAAACTGAAAAAATAATAATGGAGATAATTTCATGAAAGGAAAAATCAAAAAACTCATTACTCATCGTGGATACGGATTCATCGATACTGAAGAACAAGAAGAAGATCTTTTTTTCCATCGCTCACAGCTAGATTCTGCCAAATTTGACGAACTACGTGAAGGAGATGTTGTTGAATTCGAAATTGAACAGACTGAAAAAGGACCTCAGGCTACACAAATTAAAGTTACTGAGAAAGCAGAACCCTCTACAGATAATCTATATGGGTACTAAAAAAAAAGAGCATAAGTATAGTATAAAGGTAAACCATTAAATCTACTTTAAATCAATGTATTAAGGTTCATTAACTCATCTTTTTATTCTCTTTTTTTTCTATATCAATTTTTTATTCTCCTTTTTTTGTTTACATAAATCTTAAAAGTTCTAATTATTATCGTAATCTTAGTAAATAATTATTATAATTGTAATAGGAATAGAATACTATGTCAAATGAAGAATGGCGTTCAAGATCACAAATCAAACATATTGATGTTGATTTCTTTAGACGCACTAAAACCAATATTTTATGGCGAAGAAAGATTCTAGAAATGCGCTCAAAAAATAGGCGAATAGGACAAAACTTCGAAATTTTTGCTGAAGTCACTTTTAATGAAGAATCTGGCTTGCGTAACCAATTTATTTTAATTGATGAATCACGTTGGAATTTACGTGGTAAAAATGATGCATCCAATCGTTTGGTTATGCGTTGTTTTGATGATACAGTAAAAGACGGTGATAAACTGCTTGGAGGAACATTTAGAGGAGGGCTTGAACTCAGTGTGCTTAATTCATTAAATCTTTCAATTGCGGCTAAAAGAGATTTATCTTCCTTTTACATTTTTCTGCCTGATATACAATATATTACCCAATTGAATGAACGTAGAAGTTTTCTATTTACACACTATTTCTTTCCTCTATTTCCGTGTGGTGATGAGCCAATAAGATATTTCTTGATGAAACCCAAACTTGGTTTTGGAAATAACTTTAAAATCTATGAAAAAGGAAGACCGAAAAAAGTGGCCACAATCAAAAATAGAATCTTTAATATTGGAGGTAGATTTAAGGTTGATATCTTTGATGAAGATCTCCAATATCATAAACTGTTTCCACAAATGCTTATACTTGGTTGTTGTGCAAGTAGATTCATTAAAAAAGTTGATCGGGTAATCAAGAAAATTGTAAGAAAGAAAAAGCGAGATACAAAAACACAAGAGGCATACACTTTCGAAGCAAATCAAGAAGAGTTGAATTTATATCGTAATCCGCGGTACAGAAGATAATCTTTTCTCTTTTCTTTTTACTCCTTTTTAGTAAGTATTTCATCCCGCTCTAGGAAAAAATTTTGGGGCTAAAAGTAAGGAAAAGGATTAATCGTTATTGATTGTGAAATTCTGATGGACTTCAAAACATTTTAAAGTAATAACATATACATAATTATTTGTTAAGAGCAATAAGGTGAAAAAAATGTCTGAATTCAATTTTTGGAATAATGGGATTCCATTCTCTGCGGTTGTTTTTGATACTTTGATCTTTCTTATCAGTTTAGCAGTGACAATATCTATTTTACGCAAGTATTTTGAAAGGAAGAAAAAAGCCGTGTTTTATTTAAGTGTAAATTTTACTTTTATATCATTGGCTTTGTTTGTTAGCACACTCTTTCGTTACATAGCTTATTTTTCTCCCGATGGTACCTATGAAATTGTTAGTTATAGTGATTTCGGTAATATAGCGGGTTTAATACTCGTAGGAGTGGCTAATATTTTTATTATGCTGTTTTCTTACGAGGTATTTAGCGAGAAAAAATTGGATTTATTAGTTCCATTTGGCTCAGCACTCAATGCAATTGCAGTAGGGTTATTAATACCCTACTTAAGCTTCGTGCCAGAGACGTATCGAGATGCCTTCTATGCGATAATAGTTTTAATGATATCAACAATGCTTTCTTATGGTATTTTGAGTTATTTTGCCTTTAAGGAATCAAAGTTAGGTGTTGCTCAGCTATCTAAGACGGGATTTAGACTCATTGGATGGTATGGAAACTTTATAATGCTAGTATTTTTCTTTTTAGCATTGGATTCTGCTACATTTGCTATATTTCCTGAGTTACCCGGCTATACTCCATTCTATTATATAGCATGGACATGTTCCGCTTTTGGCCTAACATCGGGTTTTTTGGGTTTGATTATGCCTAATTGGTTTAGAACAGTCATGACAAAAAGATCCATTAAGAAAGAAAAAAAGAAACTAGAAAAAGAGAATAAAGAAAATAAAGTAAATGACTTAAGAAAAAAAAATTAATAGAAAAAAGATACTTCTCTTTTTTATTATTCATGAAAAGAAATCATCTTCAGGATTGGGTTTGATATCTCCTTCTTTAATTACAGGCTCAACATTGTAGACGACCTTACCTTTCCAATAATATTTACCAGTTAAATAAATGGGATTCTTGCGGATATAGGCTAAAGTTGATCTAGGGATATCATAACGATTACTAATGGTACTCATGGTTACATTATCCTCGAAAGCTTGGAAAATCTCAATTAATTTAGGGCGCATTTCTTCATCCACAACAAGTTCACCATTATCAATTTTATAGCCTAAAGGAGGACGGGACATAATCTTCTTATCTTTAATTCTGCGTCTGATACCATACATACGTTTTTGACGGTATTTCTTTAATTCTTCCTCACCAAGCATATCATAAATTCTTGTGACAAGATTCTCTTGATTATCTTCAGTAGAACGAATTTCAACTCCAGCCATACGGAATTTTACGGAAGCATAACCTAACATATCAACATCTCTCGAGATACGATCTCTTGTTTGTACCCAGACTTCTTTAATAGGATTCTGAGGGTTTGTTTCTTTATAGCCTTCAATAAACTTCATCATTTCTTTAAAAGCGGGTCTTTCTTCAATATGGCTATCCCCAGAAACGTCTTCATCTATGAATGTTTCAATAACATGACGATAACCTAATGATCTTATTTTCTTATCTACAACATCTTTTTGCGTTTCTAGACCAGAAGATTGATCTCCTGTTGAAACACGAACATATACTACAACATTAACGTGCATATTTATACCTCTTATAATAATTCTATTTTGTGATTGATATTATAAGAAGGTAGTACCTTCCTAATAAGTCCATGTAATACCGACTATATACATCCCAAAAAAGCAATTATGCATGTCAGTGGAAAAATTAAGTGCAAATATGAAAAAGTAAAAAGTGTTCAAGAAGGGGGATTATGAGAACAAGATATCACATAAGAGTACCTAAACAGATTGGATTTACTAAGTTTGACTCTTAACTAAGATCCTTAAATAAGTATGTACGTTTTTCACCCCCTAAGAAACAGATGAAGGGGCACTGTAGTGTGGTGTTTCAAAAAACGTGATTTTGTTTATAATTGCTTATTATCCGTACATAACCGTGTCTCGGTTTTATTCCTAGTCTCATCTAAGTAGGGGATGAAACACTTACATAAGTATTGAATAGATAACATTTATCAAAAGAGAGTTCCACAATTGTATATGAATAAAGATAGATCTAAAGTGGATGAAGAAAAAGAAAATAAAATAAAACCTAAAAGAATTATTACATTGGATGCTCTACGAGGATTTGCAATTTTTTTCATGGTCTTCTTTCATACGATCTACAAAATATATGATTATGATTGGTTGGTTCAAGATTACACAGTAGTATTGAATTTCCCTTTTCCTGTTTTAGTCTTATTCGGGTTAATTGCATATCTAGGTACTTGGCATGGTTTTTTCTTATTTATTTCAAGTATTGTAAATGCGTATGTTTTAATTAAGAAGTTTAAAAGGACCAATAAACCAGAAAGTATTGTAGGAGGCCAAATTTTAACCGGTATACTTCTTTGGTGGTTTGGGTGGTTCGAACAAGGGATTGGTTATTGGGGAGCCTTAGGTAATTATATTCGTACAGGTGAATTTAGTTTTATGCCTTATGTCTTAAGAGCGCTTTTTACAGCTGAAACACTCCAGATAATTGGGCTAAGCTTGATATTGAATGCTGTTATTCTCTATTTTTTAGTGAGAACAGAGAAAGGACAACAAAAACTTGTAAGAAACATACTAGTTTATGTGTTTCTATGTTTAATAGTAATCTTAACTACATATTATGTAAGAGAGCATTGGGATCTATTATTTAATGATATATTTGGCGGTAATTTACCTCCGATCACAACAGATGTTGTTTATCACGCGTATCAAAAAAGTACAATAGCCACTTGGTTTGTTTCAATGGCTTTTGGTGGTATTCAACCCCTCTTCCCATTTCTTGCTACTGCTTTTACGGGATCAATTATAGGTTTACTACTTTCCAAACCTGAAAAAACTAAAAAAATGCCTTTATTGGGAATGGTATCTGGATTTTTATGTATGGGTTCAGGGATTCTAATGATCATATTTGGGTATGAATGGTCTACAGTCGAAGTTTACACTGCTTTGTCTATTTATCTACTACGTCTAGGTGGGCAAATAGTATTAGTCTGGTTTATGCTCTTGATTATTGAATTCCGGGGAACACAAAATCATTTTGCTCGAAAAAAGATTACACGCTTCTTTAGGCTTTGGGGGCTCATTTCATTAACACTATATGTCTTACAAATAATTGAGTACCTTCCTCTATGGTTATACCATCTGCTTTTTTCAAAATTTTCAGGGATAAATTTTATGGAACAAAATAGTTTTGGTAGATATCAAGGTCTTGGGGCGTTGATCACAACCGTTTTTGCAATGTTATTTTTCCATTTGATGATCTTATTATGGGCTAAAATAAACTTTATTGGCTCTTTTGAATGGTTATTACTCAAAATTAAAGAAAAAGTAACTCGAACAGCCAGAAAGAAAATAGATGTTAATCTATTAATTGATGAAGTAGAGCCTATAGGATTTAATAAGTGATCGCAGAAACAAGATTTTTGAAAAAAGTCGCATATACTCCCATTGTGTGAAAATAAAAATGTTAAATAAATACGTTTATGAAATAATCAAAACATAAAAACGAAAATTTATGAAATTATTTAAGACATTGTGTTTAATTATCCAAAAATTAGTGTCTAATTGATAATTTAGAACTTAAGATAAAATTACTAGCAGCTAAATCATAGATTTCATAAGAGATTTCTTGGTCATTATATTTGATTGTTCTACCCAACAGCTTCACCTGTTTTGTAGAATATTAAATGGATTAATCTGGGTTGAGATTATTTTAAGAAAAATAAAGAAAAGAAAAATAAGAAGAGAGTTAGTAAAGACAATCTATTTTTTAGATTTGCCTTTAGATTTACTTGATCTTTTGCTTGAGTCTTTACTTGAACTAGAACTTCCTTTTCCTCTTGTAGCTAAACCTATCACTCCAGCTATAGCTCCGGTAAGGACTATACCCGCACCAGCACCTATTCCAGCTGTAGTATAGTCAAAATTTTCAAATATTCCATCTTCTGCTGGTGGAGGTGTTGTTTCATCACCATTTTCGGTTTGAGTTTCTTGTGTTTCTGTAGCATTGAGTATGGATAAATTAACAGTATCTGTGACAGCTACTCCATAATAATTTGTAACTGTGCAAGTAGTAGTATAATTTGCGGGTTCTAAACTATCAGATATCTGATAAATTATCGTTTCACTTTTTTCATTGATTGTTCCTGTTTTAACAGTACTTCCATTCAGTTTGATTTTATACTCACTAGGTCCGTATAAAGACACAACATTCCAGACAACATAATGAACTGCAGTAGAATCATTATAATAACTAATATCGCTTGGGTGATTGATGGTAGGTGGATCGATTTCTGTTCCTTGTTTCATTAGTGGATATTCATCAAAGATATCATCCCCAGGACAAACAAGTGCATAAGGAGTATCTCCAAAGCCTATAGGAACTGCTACATCTATACCTGTATAATCGTCATAATAATTACCATAGTACTTATCTTCAATACCTGAATAAAAACTCCATTCATTATCAGCAGGTGTTGTAACATCATACCCTTGTATTGAGTTGCCAAGGAAATCATTATAATAAATCAAGTTGTTCGTAGAAGAAATTCCCATATGCAGGCCATAATAATTATTTGCTATTGTGTTATTTTTGATAATAGAATCGAGAGAATTAAAATAAATCGCACGTATATTATTTTCAATAACATTATTGGATATAACCAAATTTGTACCAAGACCCATGAAATACATTCCATCATTACAATTATGCACATAGTTATTTTTGATTTGTGTAAAATGACCTACACCGAGATATATTCCTCTATAATTATCATAAAGATGATTGTCCGAAATCACAGAATTGTTGGGTGATGTCAATCTAATAGCATAATAATAACAATTTGAAATTGTTGAACCTGTTATGGTTATATTATTGAGATAAGTAACACCATTAATACCATATAATTGACTGTACTCTATTACCATATTTTCTATGTGAAGATCTGTAGAATTAAATAAATAAAGTGCGGTATATTTTGTCTTAGAGATTGTATTATCCATTATTACTCCTGACGTTGCTTTTTTGACGTACATACCTTCTTTATAGGTATTCTTCACGACATTATCGTATATATTTACACTTAGCCAATCGCCTGTACTATCAAATTTTATCCCTATGTTACCAATTTTGTTGATTGTATTACTCGCTATTGTTAAATTGTCACAATTAGTAGCATTGATTCCATAACCATCTTGACCTATTAGATCTATCTTGGATAGCTGGTTGTTCTGAATAACGCAATTATCTGATTTGACGAGTTCTATGCCACTATATTCTGTGTTGGTGATCATATTATTAGATAGAATAGCATTATCACATTTGGAAATCTTAAGCGCCCCAACATCTTCAGAAAGTGAAGCAACTTCATTAATCTGGTTGTTATCTATCTTAACTTTATCTAGACCGGTAATTTTCATAGCAGCGTTGGCTGAATAATTAAAGATATTGTTGCTAATAGATGGGCTGGGTCCCGAACCATCATAAAGGCTATCAATAAGTACACTTACTTGATTAAATGAATGGAAGAAATTATCATGGATAATCAAATTTCCATCCATGTGGTCTTCAAGCCATAGATTTTCTCTTGTACCATTAAATACATTATTAATTATTGTAAGATTTGCTGTTTTATATCCATAAATTCCCCTGGCTATACCTACATTTATGTTATTATTAGATATTATCACATCCTGTACAGAAGTAACACCATACTCCATGTAGATCGCATAGTTGTCCACAGGAGTAATAAATACATTATTGTCTATTAAAGAATAAGAACAATTATTCCCCATAAAAATATGAATGGATTCAATAAACGATACAAAAGTATTATCTTTTATATGCAAAAAGGGTGAGTCTACTACATAGATAGTGTAAGTAGGTGAGTGTATATGAATTGTGTTGTTGCTTATAAAAGAATTTTCTGCATTATTAACTAAAATACCGTAACTCAATAAACCTAGAGAGTGATTAATATAGTTATTTTGTATGCTAACATCCTTGCATTCTTGAATATTTATAGTTATACCATTTGAAATATAGTTAGATATAATCGTGCTATCTCTAATTTCTGTTCCATTTGCCTGAATATTGATCCCATATTTAGCCGAATGCCCAATTTGACTTATTACTGTATTTTGTATTAATATGCTCGAATTTACAGACATTGTTTTCTGAAATTCTAAGTAAGTATATTTACTTTCATGGTCAGTTGTTATAGAGGAATTAATTATTTGTAGAGTACCTCCTTCTTCAACAGTAAGATTAAACTCACCATTTACAGCCCCTTCAGCATCTATAGCAAAAGTCAAGTCTACATTGTCTAATTCTAGTGATCCTCCAGATTGAATATAGATTGAACCCTTCATTAAAAGTGCTGTATCCGAAAGTGATTCATTACCACTAATGATCCAATCACCGGTAACAGGAGGACTAAATTTGTTTGTGTTCCTGTGACCACTAATTCCGATTAATGGACCAAAGAATAGTATAAACAATAGTAAAAGCTCAAAAAGAGCTTGAATTGAAAGTTGTTTTTTCATTATTTTAACCCCTAGTATTTAATATTATTGGCTTTTCTATTAAAAAATATCGTCTTTCAACTATTTAATTCTATCCCTACAATGATGTTAGATATACAAAGAAAAAAATAGTCATCTATAATGAAAAAGCACTCTAAGCAACGGATATCTAATATAATGAATTAACATATTTATTTAAATTAGATCTAGTAGTTTGATTAAAACAAAACTATTTATATAGTAATTGAATAATTTGAGTGATTCAGAATGACAGCTTATTTAATTTGTCAATTTTGTGGATATGTTCTAACTAAAGAAGAACTTGAAAAAGAAGGTGAATGTCCTACTTGTGGAGTTAAAGCCAAAGCTTTCAAACCCTATGAACTTCCTGTTGATGAAAAAAGATGGAAATTCTTGCGTTTTCACATTCATCCTATTTTAGTACATTTTCCTGAAGCCATTGTTCCAGGACTAATTTTATCTACTTTCTTGATACTCTTCTTTAACGGTACAATTGGTGAGATACTATCGCATGTAACATCGGTATTAGGTATAATTTTACCTTTTGTTGTTATTACTGCAATAATTAGTGGAGTAGTAGATGGAAAAGTAAGATACAAAAAAATCAAATCTAAGTTTCTTAAGCTAAAGATTGTAGTTGGCTCTATTGTTTTTGCTTTATCTATAACTATTGGTTTGTTAGTTTATATCCTAGATTTGACAAAAGTAGGATCAAAAATAACCCTTCTTATTCTTGCAATCATAACTTTTGGTGGAACTGGTTTCTTAGGCTTTTTAGGTGGAAAACTCAATTGTAATCTTATGCGTGACAATAAGTAGTACGCTATCAGAAGAAACATCAAAAGGAGCTGCAACACAAGAATAGAGTTTTACTCTTTTTTTAGCTTTTTGACAAAGAGTTCAATTATATTTTTATTGGTGGAATTTTTTTCACGAACTTCAAAGTTCATCTCAGTAAACTTTTTTGCGATGGTTTAAGCATACTTAGCTGTTCATATATTTCTCAAGTGAGATGAACTCTAAGGTCTATGTTTTTTTTAAAAAACGTGATTATTTTTTGTTTTTCGTCTTTTCTAGAAATAAGCAGTGGCTAAGGCTGTTTAAACCTATGACTTTTTCTATTTCTTTTAGAACACATTCCGAGGAGCATATAAAGTATAAGAAGACTTCTATTTTGATTGTATCATCGACCCTAGCTAATCTTTTCTTAGCATTTGAATATCCCACCCTAAGATATCGTGCTCAGAAGTGTAACCGATCTTAGTCGAGTTAACAAGGACTAAAATGTATTCAAAACATATAAATATTCGCAAGTACTATTAGGGTATAAAGTAATAGTTAATTTATGGAGGAATCTAATGTATCAAAATACTCTTTTTCAAAGTATAGAGAAAATACAAAAAAATGCAAAATTATTGGCAATAGCTAATCTTAGTCCTATTATCTTAGGTATATTCGCATTAATTTTAATTGCTGCTGTACAAGATATATTAATATTACCATTAATTGGATTTATATATTTGGGGATTCTAATAGCAATAATCGTAGGCATATATCAGCTTGGAAGTGGTTTAAAAGAGTTTGCTGTTAATCTTCAGCTAACGCAAGATCGATTCTTCTATAAAGCCGGAGATAATATTCGTACAGCAATGACTTTGCAGATAGTAGCAGGAGTAATAAGTTTTATTCCATTAGTAAACCTAATTTCAATCATCTTGATAATTATGGCATTCTTCAAAGAATTAAATGGATATACACAAGTCGCGGAAGGATTTGATTACTTGTTTCATAGAGGGATGTACTATGAAAAGGGAAAAAGAACCTTAAGAAACGCCTATATCTTAACACTAATCATGATTGTAACAAGTATAGTAGGAGTATTTATTACCTTAGCAATAGGATCAGGAGACATATTTGCAGCCTTCTCTCTTGTAATCTTTTTATTTATTGTTATTGGCTTAATGGGAATTGGAGTATTCGTATTAAGAGTTGTGGGATACTTTCAGCTAAGCTCTGATATCAAAAAAGTAAGGCTTACTAATGAACAACAAGTTGTACCTAGGAGTCAAGCATATTATCAACCAGCATACAGGACTGGAACAAATGAAAGAGGACCGAGTCCCCATCAAAATTCATATGAGCAAACCCCACGATCAAAAACCTCATATCAAAATGCCTATGAAAGAGAAACAATAGAAGAGCCTAGATATCAAAATTCGTATGAACAAAGCTCCCAATCAAATGAAAAATATCAAAACTCTTATGAAAAACAAACAACACCCGAAAAAACTGCTCCTGATATCTTCTGTCATAATTGTGGAGCTACAATACCTGGTAGTTCAATGTATTGTGAAAATTGTGGTATAAAAGTTTAATAGAACTAAAACGATATTTCACTAATTCTTACATCCCATAATGTAAATTGAGTACTTCTGAATCAAGAAAGTATTCAGGCATATTATCCATTAAAAGAGGAGAGTGTAAGATATCAGGATATAGTCCAACAAAGTCTACGCCACCAGATGTGGTTAATACCTCAGTAGCAGTAGGCAGTTCATTAACACCACAAGAAATGCTCAAATCCTCCATATTGATCTATCCGATACTAATTTCTGGAATAAAGAGCTTAAATACCTAGAAAATATAATAGATGAAAAATAGAATCGTATTCGGAGAGTTTTGATTCTAAATTCATATTCTGTCCTCTCTAATGCTGTTAAGATATTCTTGAGCATCTTCATCTCCCCATATGTCTTTACCAAGTCCATAAAGATCATTCCAGTCTAAAGACCCTTTTTCTGAAATCTTCTTTGCTCGAATGTTATGTATAAGGGATTCAATAAGCTCTAGCTGCTCTTCTAATGAAAGATTGTTAATTTCATCTCGAATTTTTTTTACATTACTCTGCATCTATAAAATTATTAGTAAACTTAGTTTATATTGTTTATTATCTATAGCATAAATTCTATTACTAGTTCGAATTCTTGGAAATTCAATCAGAAATATGTGTATATGAGCTATTCCACCCTAAAGGATGAGGTTTCATGGATCATAGAAGCACCCTCAAAAGAAATAGACTAGCCCGTTTGTATGACAAAATAAATAATAGGTGCAAAGAGTGGGTGCATAAAATGACCACAAAGTTAGCAGAGTTATACGATGCTATTATCCTCGAAGACCTGAATATGAAAGGTATGCAACAGTTTACTACAGGAGTCAGTAAATCGGTGACCTTAGACTTTTCCTGGAGTGAGTTTGTAAGATTAGTAGAGTACAAACTCGAAGAACGGGGCAAGTATGTGATAAAAGTTGATGGGTTTTTTCCTTCCAGTAAGCAGTGTTCGACATGTGGATATACACACACCACGTTACGATTATCTGAACGGGAGTGGACGTGTCCTTCATGTGGTACCGTCCATGACCGAGATGTTAAAGCTTCACGTAACGTATACTCTGAGGGATGTAGAATCCTCGACGAGCTTGGTGTATCAATACAATGTACCGTCGGAAAGAAGGGAACTATAGACGACGCTTGTGGAGACGAGGTAAGTCCTCATTTTGAGGCAACTTCGTTGAAGCAAGAAACCATCTGCCTTTAGGCAGTGGTAGTTCATTTAATTACTATTTCTCTTTCTCCATTTCATTTTCAATTTTTTCTCCTTTCTCCTTTCTCCTTTTTCTTTAGATATGCGACATATGAAAATACTATCAATAATATCCCAGCAAGTAAGAACAATAGAGAACCATATTGAAAACCAGCTGAACCCACGTTAAGAAAAATGAAAAGTATATAAATTAGGCCAAGTATGCCAGAAGTTATAGAAGAGATTATTTGTACTGTTTGTATTTCTAGATTGGTCGAAAAGAATACGCCTACCAGTGCTAGAGTAAAAGCTAATCCAAAAGCGAGTTCAAAATCCATGGGACTCAAGAATCCACTGATAGCTATAGTTATTAATGATATAAGCAAAGCAGGTACAAAGTGAAACTCATTTTCTGTTTTTCTGTAAAGAAGGTAAGATAGCACTAAGATAACAGTCATGACACTCGAAACAAAGATAAAGGAAGTATAAGTCAAAAGCCTGTCAGCTGGTGCAAGATAGAAAGTACTCAAAGCAATTGCGATCATGGCTGTAAGTGAACTTGAACGCATCTGACTCTTATAACTAATCCCATAAAATAGTAGAGCTAAAACAAAGGGAACGAAGCCATACCAAGATTTTTGTATCAGTACAACAATAAAACTGTGAGCATAAAAAGGTACAAATAGTAAAATATGAGCTAGTTCAGCGTTAACAACATCTGTCTTAACTAAAACATATTCAAGAACAAGGGAGTCAATTATAGTGTAAGAAATGACAGTAAAGATACTAAAGAAAATATAAAACAGAGTTAGGTGAATAGAACTTGTTAACTCTATTAAAAAGAAAGATAGGCTTCCAATGCTAATAAACAACAGCTGTATAGAAACACTATGAGAGAGGGCTTCTTTAGGTTGAGGTTTAAATTTATATTGTATTATCGATGAAAACAATCCTAAAAAGAAGAATGTAGATATAATACTCAAACTATAGGAAAGGAAATACGATGATAAAGTGAAAGTGAAGTTTTCTCTTACTAACCAACCTAGACTCATTACTAAAAGTGATCCTGTAAGATTCCATATTGACGCATGATATAAAATATCTGGTATTCTCATCCTTGCTTTCCATGCAGTATAAGAAGTACTCACCACCCAGACTCCAAATACAATGAAGGGAACAAAATCAGGAAGTACTCTAAAAGGGTTAAATATTGGAATGAAAGATGATAAAATAAAACTTAACGAAGCCAGAGAAAAACAAGCTACTGTTATCTTCTCATTTCTTGATTCTACCCAATTAAATGATAAAGTAAGAAGGTATACAAAGAATATTGTCGTACAAATTATTGATACAAGACGGATAAGCATAGGATTAGCTATTATTTCTTCTATTGATGGTCTACCTGGTATATTTTCAAGGACAAATAAAGCGGGAGTTACTAAAGTAGAAATAAAAGCTGGGATGAGTAATAACGTGTCAAACTTGTGATAATAGAAGTAAACTAAAGTTACCAAGGAGATAGGAATCAATAAGCCAATTAGGAATTCTGCCCGTAATAAACCAAAAATACCCGTAAAAACGAAAAGGAAATGCATTAAACTGACAAATCCAAGCGATAAGAAGAGTTTTGTTTTGGGGTCAATACTAGTACCATATATTTTTCCAAGGGCAAGATGGATCAGATAAATTATAGGTCCAATAACTGCTCCTGTCAATATAATACTAAAAACAAGCGATTCTCGAACAAGATCCAATAATTGTTCTTGGGGGATAATAAAAGCATTAGCTAAAACAGCTCCAAAAGTTACAAGAAATAGATCAATAGGATATTCAAGGATGGCATTATTTCGTTGTATTTTATCATCTATAAACAACATATTAAAAACAAAAAACAAAATCGGAAAAATTATTAAGATACCAGAAGATATAGCTATGAGAATTTCAGCACTTGTACCTCTCAAACTGAGACTAATTAATATTAAAGTGGTGGTCGCGAGAAGAGTTGAACCAATTCGCGTTCTCCAATCATCATGTTTTGTGCTTACAAAAAGAATAGATAAAGTTGGAAGGATATAAATAATAGGAAGGATCCAAAAATCACCAAATGGATTGGGAGTATCAGGAAAAGTAAATAGTGAAATAATTACGGATAGATAGGTTATCAACGGGAATCCTATATTGTAATTCTTAATGATGAAAGGAATTATAGCTAGTACAATTGATAATGAAAGGGCAACAAAAATCACAAAAGGCCATAAATTATGAATTTGTGCTGGAATTGAGATCAGAGAGAGAGAAATAGCAATCGTACCCAGCAATTCTTCTGGGATTGTTGAGGTTTCTTTTTTCTTCAGAAAAAGATTAACTAACCAGAGAAGCATAGATATCAAAACACCGCCATAGAAGAAAAAGAAGAGGTTTGAATCTTGTGCAATATACCAAAGAATGGAAGTCAATGAAAGAAAGGAAAGCGAGTGAAGATGGGAAATTGTTATTGGTTCTTTTTCCAGATCCAATGATAACTTTTTTGTTGTCTGCAATAAAGAGACTATACCAAAACAAATAGAAATACCAAGAATAAACAAATAAGTAAAACTAGTGGAAATAGCGGTTATCGGAGTGACTAAACTATTGACAAAAAGATTAACACAACCAAGTGCCAATAAACTAGCAGTTGAAACAAAAGTTAACTGGGTCTTTCTAAATAAATAAAGGCTCATCAGACCAAATAAGAATAGAAAAGCTAGATTATAATCTAATGCGATTCCAACACCAGAAATGTGAGACTTAACAAAAAGGATAATAAAACCTATTTCTAGTAAAATGAGCGTCAGTATTAAACGATGAAGTAAAGACAAGCCTCCTGGTAATTTTGAATTCATGGTAAACATTGAACTGCCAATTAAAAGTGCAAGATATAAACCAGAATAAATAACTAAAGTGGGTGTAGCATTGTTAATTTCAGTTATTAAAGCAAAAATAATACCTGTGTTAATAGCAATAATAGAAATGGTTTCTAAAATCTTGGTAGAAAGGGATGCTTTATCATGATCAATTTGTTCTTTTTGAATACTCTCTTGAAATATTTGGTTGCTATATAACCCAATGAAAAAACTAATGTAAAGGAATAAAGATACAATAAAAACAGTCCATGAAAGAATTTGCAATTCCGCTCGTTTGAAGATAAATAGGAAATAAGATGATAAGGGTAAAATAAAATTAAACACAGAGCTATCGGAAAATTCTTCTTTATTTTTATTGAAAATAATAGGAACCATGGAAAAACCAACAGCCAATACCACGTACAAACTAGAAAAGAGAATCTGAGTATCAGATTGTCTAGAGATCTCAGTGAAGAGTGTAAAGAAGGTAACACCATTAAGAAATACCATAAAAATAAAGTTCACTAGTCTAGGATTTGTAATATTATATTCTTCAAATCGTTGAGATACAATACTAGAATAAGTGAAAACATACGTGATTAACAATAAAAATGCTGCAACAAATATTTCCCAAGAATATAATCCAATGGTCTCCCTTAGAAAAGTTAAGTAGAAAAAGCATGAAAGGGGCAAAATAAAATCTATAAAAGTAATGATTGTACGCATGACATTGTTATTGTACACTTTATAATAATCATAAGCATTTTCAATCAATAATGATGCGACTAAACAAGAGGGAATAATAACTAAAAGCGTATTGAATTGAACTATAGTATAGAAATCAGGAATAAAACTGAATACAGGAAAGGTGACTAAGGTTAAAATAGAGGGAGCTGCGGAAATTTTGAATTTAGCTAAGGAATAAGCAAATAAAAGCGTGGCAAAATAAAAACCAAAAAAGATATAACCAACATACTGTCCAAAAATCTCGGGATTAGTAATAATAGGAATTAAAGAAATAAGATTAAGACAGATGTATGCCTCACCTATTAAAAATTCGTTTTTGAAATAGATAGCCACCAATAAACTAATAATAGCTCCTATAATTGCTAAAGACCAAATCAATAAGGGGCGGGGTGTTTCAGTCACAACAGTTGTGGAAACAATATACGAAATAAATATCCCCGCAGTACCTAGACCCAAAAAACTCCAAGGGAACATTAAATATGTAGATAATGAATGTTTGGTTAGCCATAATTTAGTCAAAATACTGCTTACAATGAAAAGTAAAGAAAAGATCGTTATATATAGAAAAACATTTAGTTGTGTGACTCTGCCTACTTGTCTTAACCAATCAATTAAAAACAGCGTTCCTGCATAAACAGTTACAAAGAGGAGGAGATAAAACCCTAAAAGCAAAAAGTAAGGGAAAAGTTCTTCGCGACGAGAAAAGAGAGGAGAGGTGAATTTTTTTAGTAAAGAAGTAGAATCAGCCTTAGACTGATCTGCAAGAATTTGTTCTTTACTAGGTTCAATTGGAACTTCTGTTTTATAATCTGCAACGCTTGGTTCTGATACAGCTGAAGGTTCTATGATCTCTTGTTTTGGTCGCTCGATAGGTTCTGATACAGCTGAAGGTTCTATGATCTCTTGTTTTGGTTCCTCGATACGTTGAAATTCTTGAGTAAGCTCACTAGAGGAAGTAGAAGTATGCAATTCATCAGTCAATGCATTGAATTTTGAAAACAAAAAAATAATTTTCTTATCAAGCAGTTCTAATTTTTTTTCGAGATCTTTTATACTTTCTCTAAGCGACTCTTCGTCATTCACATCTATAATTATACAATGACTAAAATATAAATCTTATGTGCAAATTATTTATGAGAGTAGAAAATATATTGAATTAAAAATAAAAATAATAGCTATACAGTAAAGATTTCTTCCCTCAATAATAAAAAACCTAGTAAAGACATTAAAAAACCTGTTTGAAAAGGCTTTCTAGGCATTCCTTATTCCTAATTGTTTAATTGGTTGTTTACATAGTATTTCCTAGTTAACGAAGGAAATATATTTTTCCTATTCCGACAAAATTACTTTCAAAAGTAAAGAGCAAAAACTAGAGAAGAAAAGAAAAGAATAAAGAACAAGATTTCACTTTCAATGAACTCCCAGTCCTCTCTTATAAATTAGAAGGTACTTGTTAACTTGAGAGCAAATGTCAAAAGTCAAATCAAAAATTACAAATTCGAGTTCAAGCTCAGAAACAGAATCAATAAATATAAATGAAGAAGAAATTACATGTCCTGAATGTGGTAACACTAATTTTGCGATAACCAAAGCCAATAAAGTATGCAAGGTATGTGGGGTAGTTATTGAGCCTATTTACCAGAATGATCATTGGCAAGGAAGATTTGAAAATGCGGAACGATATGGTAGTCCAGAAAGTAGGAGGCATACAAGTTCAACATTTTTCAGAGTTAATGATGTGAAAACAAGCAAAAGACGAAGCAATTATAACAGATATAGGTTAGTGAATGGTTCACTGGAATATGACGCGATAGAAGAAAATCTCTCACGCTTACTGAATATTTTAACAACATTAGGCTTGTCATCTAATGAGCGCAATAATTTGATGTTTGAACTAAAAACTATCTATACAGACGCCAAAAGAAATGAAGACAAAATAACTAATATATTTCTCATAGCGGCAGCACTGACCATCAAGTTATTAAAAAGAAAAGGCAGAGCAATCTCTATAAGTGACGTGGTCTCAATCTACAAACAATATGGTTGCAAAATCAGCAATAAGGCTATCCGCGATCATATCTTGGATAACAACATACGCTACTTAAGAAGCTCTAAGGATCAATATATTAGTAAATATATGGCCAAATTACGCTCTGATGACGATATTCGATCACAAATTCTTGACTTTACAAAAGAAACCATTGATAAGAAAGAATCAAATATAGATGAGGATTTAGAAGTCAACAAAGTCCTGACTACAATTGAACGCATGGCTATAAAACTGAGTAAATTGAACACTGGAGCCAAGAAGCCTTCGGTTATCTCTGCTGCGGGGATATTTATAGCTTCAAAATTAATAGCAACAAAGTATGGCAAAGATCTCTTGTTACCTAAAAGCACGTTAAGCTCATTGTTAGATGTACCACAAAGTACACTACGGACTCATGTCAATTACTTAAGCGAGAAGATTAAAGTTAAACTATAATCAAACTATAGTCCTTATACTCATTATTCTCATTCTTTATACTCATTCTTTATACTCATTCTTTAAATTTAAGCAACACGAGATTATAATCTTATTTAGTGAGCTAACAGCAATTACATATATTTATATATAATAATGTCTAGAAATTTCATATTACTCAGTAAGGGGCTCATTATGGTAACTTCATTATCAAAAAAGCAAATAACGGGAAATGATATAGGCGAAGTTCAATGGCTATATAGAACACCAATTTTCACAACATTTTCAGCATTAATATTAATAACTCTTGATACAATACTACGAGTCACGGATGATTACCTTTTTATTTTTTCTATCTTTCTAATTTTATTCCTAATTTTTTCTATTGGAACGTACAAACTAACACAAGCAGTTTTTCTAGCGCCAATATTATATAATGAAAATGATTACAAAGCAAATATGAAAACAATCGTATTAGCACACCTTGTTTACACATTAATTTTTGCGATACACTCTTTTTTTTATACTTTAGTAATCATATATTATACTAGTTCCTTTGCTCTATTCAATACCGCTCCTGCTATTATGAGTATAATTCAAATAATTAGTTTAACTATACTAATTAAAACGTTCAAGAAACCAAATAAAATAGATAAGGAAAAAATACAATTCACGAATGAAAAAAAAGTTTCTCATTCTCCCAAATATATTGATGTTAATTATAAAACGCTTAGGAATATTAAACGAACAATATATGGCAATTTGACAATTTTCTTCTTTTTATGTTTTTTTCACTTAGTGTTTGAACTTTTTGTCTTTTTCTTAATTTTTTTGTGGGGGGTATTGCTACCATTAATATCAATTTTCGCTTATAAAACATTAGATTTTCTTTCAGCTATTAGAGGAGATAAAAAAGAAGAGAAAGCCCTTAAATTAATATTAATATTGAAAATAGTCAATGCATTACAATTTATATTTTTAATGATCTTTCTTGTAATCGGAATAATAAAATTAAGTATTTTTAATGATTATGAAATATTCTATCTTATTATACCCATACTGATAGGGATAATACCACCCATGTGGGTTTTTGTAAGTTTCGAAAAATTGGAATTGAAATTGATTAAAGAAATAGAAATGCTGAATCAATCGATATCCAGACAGATTCAAGCAAAAATGCTTGAAGATTTCTCACTTAAAGAAAGATCTCAGACAGGCGATATAGTGGCACTACATTCGGAGAATATAAAAATAAAAGAATTAAATAACAACTCTAGTTTTCATTGTACTGAGTGCGGAGAAATACTACCGTCAAAGGAGTTATACTGCCCTAGATGTGGAACAAGAATGGAGATTGAATAAACCCAAAGAAGAGATTTGGTATAAATTGAAACTTCAACACTAAAATGTAAGAGATATATCGTCAAAGTAGAAATAGACATAATCAACATCATGATGCTTCATGGGACTTCTATGGGACATTTCATCAAATATTATTTGGCAGAGGACTTGGTCTATCTGGGCCATCATGGTGGATATAAAGTATCCTTATATTAAGACTAAAAGGAGGGTTTATTTATTTTATAATTTTTTTTGTTCTTTGAGAATAAAATTGCCACATTACTTTGGATAGGGGAATTATCATATTCCCAGCACCCAGCGAGGGGTGTATTATTCTTATAATGTTTCTAAAAAAACTAATACACATATAGTAAGAATATACCATCACAGGTTTTGATATCGGGGGTAGGTAAAAATAAATAAAAAGGATATGGTATGTTTATATAGCTATTTTAGGTATGTATATATGAAAATGAGGTAATAAGAATGGTCGATAATGATTCAATACATAAATTAACCGATAATATACGATCTGGTATAGTTATACGGGGAGAAAAAGAATCCCCAATACCTGAAGAAGAAGTGGATTTAGAAGGTGATCCCAACGAGATACTCTATGTTAAAGATTTTATAATAGATGAAGGATTACCAGGAAAACCTAATGTTTATCGTATAGAAGAACCGTATGTTAAACCTTTTAAGATTAAACGTAGCGAGTATCTTTTATATCTAAAACTTAGAAAATTGTTTACTACACAAAGTCTTTATCCTATAGATAAAGATAATAGCCCGTATCGTAACCCCTATAAGAATCATTTTGCCCCACTTAAAAAAATTATATATAGATACTCATTATTTAGATGGTTATTCGGTTTTGAATATTTCATGTTAGGAAAATCTAACAAGGAATATTATGGCTTTGAAGGAGAGGTTTCTTCTACCAACATGTGTTGTATTAAAGATCATTATATACGAGAAGTAATTCTAAATGATATTGCAACACCAAATACAGTATGGCCGTTGCGTATTTTCCCCGATGGTATATCGGGCCGTGATGGAATAAGATATGAACCTCAAAAAGAAAAAATGGTTACAATCTTAAAAAAGATGGAAAAGTTAGATTCATTGTTACTTAGAGAGGCTGAAGGAGTAGAAGAAGAGCAAAGATTACCCGATAATATATCAGAATTAAAAAATCTCGTGCAATTAGCAATAATAAGTTGGGGGTTAAAACGCTTACCTAGAAGCTTTGGGAGACTAAAAAATCTTCGGAGTTTGTTTTTGGTGGATAATTGGTTTACCTATATTCCCAAGAGTATTTTTAGAATAAAAAAACTTCAACATCTAATTTTAGAAGAAAATAACATAAACGAGATACCTCCAGATATATTAAAATTAGAGAATCTAATAACCCTAGATTTGTCAGGCAATCCACTTGGAGCTGTTCCTGAACATATATGTGAGTTACCTAATCTTAGATATTTTAGATTTGACCAACTTTATAACAACATTTGGGTTAAATCATATAACCAGACCAAGTATATGCTATCTTCTTTACCAGATTGTTTTCATAAATTACAAAAATTAGAAACCTTGATTTTATCTAACAATAAGTTCCAGACTATTCCTGAATGTATAAAGCATTTACACAATCTTAAAAGTTTGATTATGTACTATAACTCTGTTACTTCTATCCCTTCATTTATTTATGATATGAAAAATCTAGAAGTGTTATCCTTAACTTGTAATAAAATTGATGAAATAAGTCCCGAAATTGAAAAAATGCAAAATCTAAAAATATTAGAACTAGGAGGGAATAATTTACAAGAGATACCTCCCGAAATAGGTAATTTGAAAGATTTACGAGTATTAAAACTAGGTGGTAATAATCTTACTTCTTTACCCAAGACGATAAATAAGTTGTCTAACATAGGGATAATGAATGTAAGGGGAAATAATGACCTTAAAGTTAATATTGAAGAGTATTCAGTAACAATAAAAAATAGGTTGCAATGGGATAAGTGGAAAAATAACCAAAATAATTGAACCAACACAACCCAAATTAAACTCACTAAACTAAAAGAGAAACGAAAACAAAGAGAAGTTATTAAAGGTTTAAATAGTTTTGTTGGTATAATAAAGTAGGGTAATACCTTAATATAAAATAAAAGGAAAGGTATTTGTTAATACCTAAAGTAAGGAGAAAGGAATAAAAATGAATAAAAAAATAATTGTTAATCTACTTCTAGTGAGTATAACACTAAGTTTTCTTATGAGAATACCAGTAAGTAAAACGTTCCCATATGATGAATCACAAGTAAATGGAAATATGGACAATGAAAATGATGCAAAGATAGATACACTTCCAATTAGGGATAATATACATGAAATAAATAATAGTTCCATTACTACAGATTTACTTGACGAAGATAAGAGTTATAACAACGAATATGATAAATGTGACAAAAAAGCACAAGAACAACCAAAAAAACAACAAGAAAATGTAAACCTATCCAACAAGCAAGATAGTACTAATATGGACAATACCGATATCACTACTAATACCTATGATGAAGAAGCGTTTGTATCACGATGGAACACGTCATTAACCAGTGATGTTTCAAGTGCAGAAAACCAAATAAAATTACCTTTACAAGAAAATGGAGACTATGCTTTTACTGTTGAATGGGGAGATGGAACAAATCATACCATAACCACATGGAACCAATCAGAAATAATACATAATTATACCACGCCTGGAGTCTATACTCTCGTTATTAGTGGGAAAATAGAAGGATGGAGGTTTACCTCTGAAGGAGATAAATTGAAAATACTAGAGATTAGCCAATGGGGCACCTTACAGTTTAGAGATGGAGGGACATATTATTTTGGAGGATGTGAGAATCTTGTTCTTACTGCTACTGATGCACCAGATTTAACACAGACCACCTCTCTTAATGGGTTTTTTTCCAATTGTCCTAATTTAGGCGATCAAGGCGATATGAGTTTATGGGATACGTCAAATATAACGAATATGAAATCAATGTTTAAGTATTCTGATACTTTTAACCAGAATGTTTCTACATGGGACACGTCAAAAGTAACTACTATGCAGAGTATGTTTTATCATTGTTACGAGTTTAATTATTCTCTAGAACAATGGGATGTTTCCAATGTAAAATATATGGCTTGGATGTTTGCTAACGCATGGAGTTTTAATCAACCCTTAAATACATGGAATACCAGTCGGGTAATGGATATGGCTGTGATGTTTGCAAGTGCAATAAATTTTAATCAACCCTTGGATACATGGAATACCAGTCGGGTAAATGATATGACGGGAATGTTTGCTAATTGTTTATCTTTTGATCAAAATCTGGGTATGTGGAATATAGAAATTTTATGGTATGCAGAAGGTATGTTTACATTTTGTTCTTTATCTGTTGCTAATTATGATGCGTTATTAATAGGATGGGCAGCACAAGACCTTTCTTTTGCATTAAAGTGGGGAATAGAAGTAAAATTTCATGGGGGATATTCAGAGTATAGTGAACAAGCGGTTGAAGCACGGAATAAATTAATTAATACGTATAAATGGGAGATTACAGATGGAGGGTTATATGATGATACACCACCTGTAATAACAGAGGTGAACCATACGCCTGTTGAACCAACAGAAGAAGATACACTCACTATTAACGCTACTGTTACCGATAACGTGGCACTGGAACACATAACCCTTTATTATGCTATTGATAATCAAAACTGGCAAAATACTTCCATGGTTACCTATGGTATCTCGTATACCGCTACTATTGGTCCTTTTCCTGTTAATACCACCCTTTCGTATTATATTTATACTGAAGACACTAAAGCCAACAATGCTTCTAGTTCTATTGTTACTGTAACTATTAGTGCTGTACCCGAAGAACCTACGCCTCCTCCCACTGCTACCGATTTTTCTTTCTTTCCTTTCCTCTCGCTATTACTTTTCTCTCTTCTCCCCCTCTATAAGAGAAAACATTAACCTTTATTTTTTTCTTCCTTTTTTTCTATTTTTATTGAAGTTTAAAACAAGTAATGGGGATTTTCTCACTCGTATTTTTTCAGTGCGTTCTCTGTTCATTTTCTTTTTCTGTCATCATTACGGGGGGAAATTTAAGTGTTTATGTGATTCTTTATTGTTTTTCTCCCTTTGACTTTTTTCTTTATTGTCGCTTTACTAACGGGGTAAAATTCCTTTTTATTCTATTTTTTTTGTTTTTTTAGTATTCTTTAATAAAATACTTTAAATAATGCTCTAGTCCAAATTTATGGATATTTCCATGTAGTTAAATTTATATATAACACCCCCCTTTTAAAGGTATAAACAGACCATGATTAAAGCTGATACTAGAGCGAAAAGTTCACTTCTGAATAAAGCATATCTAATGCTTAAATACCAATATGTTAAAGATCTTCATGAATTTTCTCCAGGATCATCTTTAATTGATTATCTTCCCTCTAACTTTTCCGTTGAAAATCGTTTTCTTCTTTCATTATGTGATAAAAAAAGTTCTATTACTACTTCACTATCCGCTGCGATTTTAGATGATTTAATTGACAAAGCAGAGATAGAATATACTCATATTAGTTTTAATCCCAAATCCAAAGGCCAATTTTTTACAAATTCTGAAGTTGTAAAACTATTTTATAAGTATCTTTTCTCTTGTCTTCCTACAGATAGTACATATATCGATCTAACTATAGGAAAAGGAGATTTTTTATTCCCTTTTCTTTCTTCTTCCAATTTATTTTATGGCATCGAAAAAGATCCTCTTGTGTATGAATATCTATTATACGATCTTCTGCTCAATCCAATTCTCACTTTCAACCAGAAAGCGTTGCTTTTCTTGACTATCAAACAAGGAGATACCTTGTTGGGTTTGAATAAAGACAAAGCCTTATCAGCTATAAATGAAATAGGAATGGAAAAATTTATCCAATTATTGAACCTTAGGAAAATGCTTCTTTCCTCTCCTTCTCCTGTTTCAATTCAGTATCTTAGACAGTATGATTCTTTATCTTCACTTTTTAGCTCATTTACTGGCTTTAACTTTTTCCTCTCCTTCCCTGAGCGGTTCTATAATGAGAAAACAAAAAAGTTTTCCGTGTGTAGCACCTTCGATTACGTTGTTGGCAATCCTCCTTGGTTGAGCTATATGAAATTCGATAAGACTCACACCCAGAATCTGATAGATTTTGCTTTCGATACTTATCTCTATGGGAAGTATAATTACGCTTTACCTTTTAGCATTCTCGGTTTTGAAATGACCAAAAAAAAGGGAGGGTTAATTCTTCCTTTGGGTATGTTAACTGAAACATATGCGCATAAATGGAGAGAAAAACTGTTTAAGACAGCTTCAGTCAAAAAAATAATTCTTAATTCGGAGAATAACTGGTTTGAAGACATTTCTAACGAGTATTCACTTGTCTTATGGGAAAAGGAAAAATCAACTAATAGTTTTACTCTTTCCTCTTTATCTGATAGAAGAGAATTAGAGATAAACTCTAACTCTCCTTTATTTAACAAGCCTATTAAGATCCCCCTTATTCCTAAAAAATATTTCAATGAACTTACACCTTACTTACTGAAGACCAAACGTTTATCTGATTATTGTTTAATTCGTCGAGGATTAACTCTCTCCCGGAAGTATCAAAACCAGTATAATTTGATGGATTTGGATGAGATAAATATGCCTATTAAACCTTTGATTAAATCCAACCGTAGTGTTTCTGTTTCTTCTAATGAAAGAAGAAGAAACGTTGAAGGTATATTTAACTATCAACTTTTTTATAATGGTAGAATGTTTGTTTATGACAAAGAGTTACTGGGCTCAGCTGGGTCCATTGATTTATTTGAGCAACCAAAAATTGTTCGCAGGAATCGTGGTAGAAAATGGATAATTGCTCTTGACAAAGTAGGCTACTACTTCAATGATATTTTTGATTTATTTCTCCCTACTGCTAATTTGACCATAAACCAGCTGTTTGGCTATTTATTATCCTCTTGGATCCATTATTTAACTGAGAATTACATCCAGCGAGACATTACAAGTAATTTTGTTCGAGATTTACCTGTTTTATCACTATCTAAATCTGAATGGAAGACAATTGGACATATTGTTACTGCTTTTTTAGATGAAGCTGAAAACACTTTTATTGATTTAAAAGAAGTACAAACTACCCAAGAAAATATCGATAAAATTATTTTCGACCACCTAAATATTAGTTCAAAATTTCAAGAGGAAATAATAAAAGAAACCGCTTTAAACTGGTTTATGGTTAATGATTAAATCGTATTAATCGCAACTAATCTGTTTTAATACCGCTAGGTATAGTTTCTATATTTTAATTTAATGTTTTCATTAAAGTAATCTTCTTATATGAGCATAACCCATTTCACTTATGATTGCATTTGATTTTGAAATAATCACATATATTTTACTTGGGAGCATTATATTCTTTCAAATTTTAACATTAATTTTTATAATAGCTTTTCGAGTAAAAAAAGAAGGACCTATAATCGAATTCCTTAACCCGCAATTAGAAAATATTTTATTTAGAGCTAACACACGTTCATTTCAAATTTCATACACACAACGGAATAGAGGTAATTTAGCCACACAACTAGCATATGAGGTTAGTTTAGTTTTAATCTTTGATAAAGAAGAACATGAATCAGAGTTTCATAGCGAAAAATGCTACATTATACCTGGACAAGTTGAGCACAAAGAAGTCCTGCTAAATTTTATACGTTTACCTGGTCGACCTAGACTTGCTAGATTCGTATTAAAAGGTAGTTATTATAATTTAGATGACAACAAAATCGAGTTTGAAGAGCGGTTTAGACTCAAGGTTGATCAAGCAAAATATGACGAATCAAGCTTCATACCAAAAATAGGATAGAATTATTCTTACCCTCTTTATTTTTAATAGAACCTTTTTATTTATTTATCGACTCTTTCTTATACACTTTTTTTATTGTGTATAATTTTTCAGTTTTTATATTATGCCTTACAATCAACTCTCCAAGCATACCTGTAAAGAAAAATTGAAATCCTGAAATCATTAAGAGGGCTGTTAATGTAACTAATGGCCTATGTCCAATTGGTCTATAATAATAGAATTTTTCTATTAATAAATAGATTCCAAAACCTAGAGAGCTCAATATACAAACCATTCCGAAGCAGAAGAAGAGCCTAAGTGGTCTTTCTCCATGCGTAAACAATATTCTAAAACTAAATAAATCTATCAACCCTTTAAAAAGACGAGTAAAACCATATTTTGTTTTTCCACTTTGTCTTTCTCTATGATTCACTTTTACTTCTGTGATTTTAAATCCTCGATTAGCCAATATAGCGGGCACAAAACGATGATCTCCTTTTAATAGAATCAAATCTTCTACTGCATCCCTCCGATAGGCTCTAAAATTACAATCATTATCGTGAATTTTCACTCCATTCAATAGACGATTTAATAAGTTATAAATTAAAGAAGGAACTCGTTTGATGAAAAAGGGATCTCGTCTAACCTTACGCCATCCACAAACAACGTCAATTTTTGGTTTAAGAGCTTCAAGCATTTTTGGTATATCGTGTGGATCATCTTGCAGATCTCCATCCATTGTGATAATAATGTCTCCTTTGGCATGATTGAACCCCGCTGTCATAGCTGCTGATTTTTGAAAGTTATGTCGCAACTCGATAAGAGTTAAAATACTATTTTCATCCTGTTTAAGCAATTGCACTAAATTTTCAACAGTATTATCTGTTGAACCATCATCGACAAAAACAATCTCATAATCTTGCTCTATCGTAGTTAATACCCCAACAAGCTGATTATAAAGAGGGACAACATTATCTTGCTCATTTTTAACAGGAATAATTATGGAAATCATTTATAATGAAAAAAGAAAGATTCCTTTTATAATCTTTATGACTTGAATGCTAAAAAAAAGCAAACAAATATGGACAAAAATATATTTCCACAATTGTTATTCTATGCTAACCATCGATTTTTTTTGGTCCTGCATGTGATTTGTAGTGACCTTTAGGTAATCAATGTATCAACAGACTTATATTTTCTCTCTAGCTGCAGTTAATTGTGAAATCAAAAGATTCCTATTACCGTATACTCAATAGAATTGAAAGAAATAATATGAGTTTATCAAAAGACTATCATGAGATATTAAACTATTGTATAAAAAAATTTACTGAAATGATTAAAAAATCTGCTCTGAGAGAAAAAGTAAAGCATTTGGGACAAAAAATAGGGGGGAAAGATTCAACGCTTGTTGAAGTTCAACAAATGATAAAAAAGCAATTAGTTGATTTTTCTTTAGATGAAGAAGATTCAACAATCTCTATTACTCCTTATCACTTATCTTTCTTTTATTTAAACAAAATAAAAAACGAAAAAGCTAAAGGACAATTCAGCACACCCAAATATCTGGCTGATTATCTTGTTAAAAACAGTTTAAACATATTTTCAGAAAGGCAAATAGGAAAACAGAATTTATCTGATTTCTGTAAAAACATTAGTTGTGCGGATATAGCGTGTGGAACAGGTAACCTCATTATGGCCCTTCTTTATGCCCTTAAAAACAATACACAATCATCTCATCTCCTACTTTATTTTATTATCAATAATCTTTATGGCTATGATATAGATCAAGAAGTATTAATGCTATGTCTAATTCGGATATATTGTTTTATTGATAGACATATAGCAAAAAAAGGCATTAAAATAACAGAGAAAGATTTAGAGAGTGTAGAAAATCATTTTCAACAGTGTAATATTCTAATCGATAAAGAAACTGAAAATGATTTACCATCCTCGGATAATTTTTTTCACGAACTACCTCCGGAATTAAAAGAACAGAAATATGATTTAATAATAGAAAATCCGCCTTTTATGATCTATGGGCTTAGAAATAGTCAAAACTATAAAAATTCTTTCAAGAAATACCTTAGAGAAAGATTTGAAGTAGCAGAGTACAAATTGCCTCTTTATCCAATCTTTATGCAAAGATCCATCGAGTTATTAAAAAAAGACGGTATATTAACAATTATCACCCCTGATTCATACTTATTAGGTCGTTACTATTCTAAAATACGCAAATATATTTTGGAAAAAGCTTCTATCGCAGAAATAACACTTTTGGATTTTGAACCTTTTCATAATGTAACTTTAGGGCGAACTGTATTAACTTTTTTAAGCAGAGAGAAAAAACAACACAATTCTTTCATAGCAAAATGGTATGATAATTCTGAAGACTTTTTGAACAAACAAGGAGAACAACTCATGAATATTCAAAACGATTTACAATTGAACCATTTACAAAGATTTCAATTGTTTTTCACTGACGAAGATAAAATATATGTCCAAAACTGGTTCAATAATACCTCAAAAAAACTAGAAGATATTGTTACTATACATACAGGTATCAGGAGCAAAATTGGACAAAAAAACATCATTTCTAAAAAGAAAAAAGGCCCCTCATGGAGTAAAGGAATAGTATCAAGTAAACAAATCATTCCATATAAAACAGTGTATCAAGATCATTATATCGATCTAAACCCTACCAGCCTTTGGAGTGGAGGCTACAAGAAAGAAATAATTAAGCAGCCTAAATTACTGATTCGGCAAACAGGTGACTCAATTTATGCATGTTATGATGATCAAGGTTTATATCACTTGAATAATTGCCATTCTATCTCATCAAAGACACCTAAAGTTAATCTAAAAGCCTTAGCAGTCCAACTAAACTCTGTTGAGTTTAACAAGCTGTATCATATTTTGAGTATGGAAAAAGGGAGAACACTAGCACAAGTAGATATTGATTTCCTTTTAAAAATGCCCTATATTCAATTGACAAAAGAACAAGAGAAAAAATTAGCCAATTATTATAATGAACAAACACATAAAGACCTTGTTCATTTGAAAAAATCTCGGACATATCTTTCTAATTTGTTGGAGAAAGAATGGATAACAAAAAAATATATATTATGAGCTAATAATTTGGTCTATAGAGGATTAATAAAATGATAGATTTTTTAGAAGCAATAATTCCTTATATCTCTGGGCTTTATACGCTCCCTTGGATCCTTGTTGGTTTTTTAGTTACTTATTTGGTTTCATTAAAGGTTGAAAGAAAGAAAATAGATCGAGTGATGAAGAAAATAGGCTTAATACTCCTTTACTTTTTTGTACCTGTTCTTGTTTTCAGAATTTTTTTGAACACCCAAATGGGTGCAGAGGAGATTATGCTTATTGGATTGATTGTTTTTGTACTTATTATTACATATGGAACCGCTGTTATTTATGCTCTTTTATCAAAACCAAATGATAAACAATATTTGAAAACCGTTTTGGCTAATCAGGGGAGATCAACAGCATTCATAGGCGGAGCATTATTGGGAATCTCTCATTGGGCGCTTCCCACAGCTATTTTTATAGCATTTAGTGGTATTTCAATTTTTGCGATTATTCCTTTCATCCTAACAACAATAAATGATGAGAACATTTCTGAAAAAGAAAAACATCAAGCTGTATTTCCATTAATTTTAAGAATCTATCCTTGGTATTTTATTACTCTTGGAGCAATCATTCCAATCAGTATTCAAAAAGCAATAGGTGGGGTACCAGATCTAGGTAACTTTGGAACTCTCTTGCATTTTTATACAGCATTAACAATCCCTGCAGCTTTGTTTTATGTTGGAGCAGGTATCAGCCCTAGTGATCTAAAAATTGATGAGCTAAAGAAAATTATGTGTACTAATGAAAATAAAGCAGAAGAGCATTGGGTTTGGGTACAAAAGATGCTTTTGCTACTAGTAATAGTCACTCCCCTCTTAAATGGTTTAATTTTTGGCCTATTGCTTCTTTTTAATATTATCACCAAAGCATGGTTTTCAGTAATTATTATCAACGCTCTCTTACCTGTAACCAGTACAAATATGTTTTTATTACCATATGGATTAAACAAAAAAGCAACAGCTCATGTCATTACGTGGAGCACCTTAATCTGTGTCCCTATTGTTATTGTATTAATCACAATATTAAGCGGATGGTCTGGTTAATAAAAGGATCTAGCTCTTGTTTATTATCAAGAGTATACATTCTCTATTATTAGCCAAATTAAAATGAAATGCCCAAATCTGCTAAAGGCGTTAAATACGCAAACACAGTCAATCCTAGGCTAATGAAAATACTAAATATAGACAATACTAGAGCTGTTTGGGTGAATTTATTATGTTTTTCATTTTTACGTATTTGGTGTTTTTGGGTATTTGAGTATATCTTTTGTCATTTGATCTCCGATAGTAAATAAGGGTAGGTTTAAAATCGGATGGTTCCATTTGCAATTTCATACCTCTTTACTACTACTAACCTAGGTATGTAATTAGTATTTAAAACGTATATTTTAGTTCGATTTCGGAAATTTTTTTAGAAACTTCCCTTGCAACAATTTTCTTCAACAGTTTTACAGTCTTTAACTGTTATGAGTTTTAATCGGTATCTTCCTCCTATATAAGAAAGTTTTTCCCCACTAAGAAATTCTTTTTCTAAGGGGGGTTCTTCTATTTGTTTAAATAGCAGTTGCTTCTCAAGGATCCAAGAAGCTTTACGTTTAACTATTTCAGCAAAACGATAAATACTAGCTTCTAAAATAAACGGAAACTTACAAATCGAAAGAAATAATCAGTCATTATCAAAATATTAGAAGAAGATGGGTTAGATTTCGGAAATTTTTTAAGGTATTTTCTGAAGGTTGTAAAAAGTATCTAAGTTGTGTATACCACAAATATTTACAATTATACAACTTCATATTGGAGTTCATAATATGACGAAGAAAAAATCAGATATCTCTACCGAAGTAGATGTAAAACATAGAGAACAATTCACGAATTTAACGAAAATGCCCGATTTTCCTAAAATAGAAAATCAAATATTAGAATTCTGGGAAAACATTGGTGCCTTTGAACGATTAGTGAAAAAAAATGAGAATAGTGAAAGATGGCCATTTTTTGATGGTCCAATTACAGCTAATAACCCAATGGGTGTCCACCATGCTTGGGGTCGCACTTTAAAAGATGCTTACCAAAGATACCATGCTATGCTAGGGTATAAACTTCGCTATCAAAATGGATTTGATGGTCAAGGTTTATGGGTGGAAGTAGAAGTTGAAAAAGCCTTAGGGTTAAATTCCAAAAAAGACATTATGGAATATGGTGTGGACAAATTCTCTATTGCTTGTAAAGAACGAGTGAAACGATTTGCAAATGTTATTATAGAACAATCTAAACGTTTAGGACAATGGATGGATTGGGGAAACGATTATTTCACATACGATGATACAAACATTGAACATATCTGGTTTTTCTTGAAAAAATGTCATGAGAATGGTTGGTTATACCAAGGAGAACGAGTTATGCAATGGTGTCCTCGTTGTGAGACTTCTTTATCAGCACATGAAATGGCTGATAGCTATAAACAGCTGACCCATACAGCAGTATTTCTGAAATTGCCGGTAAAGGGAGAAGAAAACACCTATTTTATTGTGTGGACAACAACTCCTTGGACGTTAACTGCTAATACAGCTTTAGCAGTTCATGCTGATCTTACCTATTTACTAGTAGAAGAAAATAGTACTCGATATTACCTTGCTGAAGGTACTGAACATCATCTAAAGGGTGATTGGGAAGAAATAAAGCAAATATCTGGTAAAGACCTCATAGGGAAAGAATTCACTGGACCTTTTGAAGACTTACCCGTTCAAAAAAATCTAGAAAAACGACCGGTAATCAAATGGGATGAAGTTTCGAATGATGAAGGCTCAGGAATCGTCCATATTGCTCCTGGGTGTGGTGTCGAAGACTATGAATTAGGAGAGATTCATGATCTTCAAGTAATTTCCCCTATTGATGAAACAGGACGATTTTTAGAAGATTATAAGTATCTTGCTGGCATTACAACCAAAGAAGCTGTAGATGTTATAATTAATAATTTGCAGGAGAAAGGACTTCTATACAAATATGAAAATTATACGCACCGTTACCCTGTTTGTTGGCGCTGTAAAACCGAATTGGTATTTAAATTGGAACATGAATGGTTTATTGACTGCGATGAAATTCGTCCTTTACTGAAAGAAACAGCAGAAAAAGTTCTTTGGGAACCACCATATCTTGCAAAGGATATGCAAAACTGGCTAAATAATATGGATGATTGGTGTATTAGTAGGAAAAGATATTGGGGTCTACCTTTACCATTTTATAAATGTAAGAATTGTGACCAGCTCACAGTAGTTGGTACAACAAAAGAATTAGCTGAACTAGCCATTGATAAGGATGCCCTTGAATCATTACCCGAATTACATAAACCTTGGATTGATGATATAACCATTGAATGTCCAAATTGTGGTGAGGAAGTAGAAAGAATTCCAGCGGTAGGTGATTGTTGGCTTGATGCAGGTATTGTTCCTTTTTCAACCTTGCATTATTTAGAAGATGAAGCTCATGAGTACTGGAAAAAATGGTTTCCAGCTGAGCTCATTGTGGAAATGAAAGAACAGATTAGACTTTGGTTTTATTCACAATTGTTTATGTCTGTTACTATAATTGGTGATACGCCCTATAAACGTGTAATTGCGTTTGAAGAGGTGCGAGATGAAAAAGGTGAAAGAATGTCTAAGACAGCCGCTAATGCCATTACTTTCGATGTAGCAGCTGAAAAAATGGGTGCTGACATTATGAGATGGATGTATTCATCAGCAAATCTCAAAAACCAACTTAATTTTGGATTCAATCTTGGTAAAGAAGTCAAAAGAAAAATGTTAGGGTTATGGAATGTTGCATATTTTCTATTATCATCTGCTCAAGCTGATGAATACACAATGAATAAAATTAAACCTTATCAAGAGCGAGAAAAACAAAAAATTATTGATAAATGGTTGTTGGCCGAGGTACAAAAATCACTTGAAATTATCAGACACAGCTATGATGATCTAAACATTCAAAAAGTAACAGAGGAAGTTGAAGACTTCATTGAATTAATATCAAATTGGTATGTACGAATGAATAGAAGGCGTTTCTGGAAAAATACCAATGATGATGACAAGAAAGAAGCCTATGGAACCTTATACGAAGCCTTGATCGTACTTATAAAAGCGATAGCTCCTATTGTTCCATTTATTACCGAAACATTATATCAAAATCTTGCAACAGAAGACGAATATGTTACTAAACCAAGTGTTCATTTATGCTCATTTCCAGAAGTAAATGAGAAACTTAAGAACCCAAAATTGATCAAACAATTTGATTATGTTGCCAAAGTTATCTCTATGGCGTTGAAACTACGAAATAACTCTCAATTGCGGATTAGATTACCCCTGTCGTCTCTTGACATTTATTCAATTCATCCTGAAGTTAGAGAAGCTATTGAATTATTCAGCAAACAGATTAAGTCAGAATTAAATGTGAAAAAGATTGAATTCAATGAAGATTTAACGGAATCAATTGTTTTTGAAATTCAACCCAATTATTCGGTTGTAGGACCAAAATTCAAAGAACAACTCAAATATATTGAAGAAAAATTGACCGAAATGTCACAAGAGAAACTAAATAATTTGTTCCAAAACCCAACAGCCGTAAAACTAGACATTAAAGGCGATTCGGTTGTTCTCAGTGAGGAAGATTATGATATTCACATTAAGGATAAAGAAGGCCATGCTACCATGTTTGAATCTGATATCATGGTGTCATTAGACCTTGAATTGAATCCTGAATTAAAAGCTGAAGGCTATGCAAGAGATATCGTTAGATATATCCAGAATATGCGACGAGAAATTGATCTTGAAATTACTGAAGAAATTAATCTGGCAATAATAATAAAAGAAATGCCTTCTGAACTTGTCGATATAGTTAAGGAGTTCATTGATTATATAGCTTCTGAAACATTGGCTGCTAACGTAAAATTCAATGAAACGCTTGAAGAAGTTCAGAAAGAAACAGAAATGAAGGTAGATGATGTAGCTATAGATTTACAAATATGTCCTGTAAACTCTTAACAAATTCCTTCAATAGTTTTTATTTTTCATTTCTATTTTATTTTACTTTCTACTTTTTTTAGGTGTACTTACTCCTTTATATACCCTCTCAAAATAACGTGAAAAGAGAAGCAGCAAAGACAAAAAACAGGGTTGTGGGAGAAAAAATCACAATGGTTGGAAATAATAAAAAAGTAAATCTAAAAAGTAGCTATTCATTTCATACAAGACGATAAATAAGTTATCTAACATAGGGATAATGAGTGTAAGGGGAAATAATGATCTTGACACTTATCGCTCCCAGGTGTAACAACACTGGATACCTTGGTATTCTTGTGTTGTTCTCCTTTTATCACGTGTCCAGTTGGGTGAGGTGATACACTGGCGGGTGTATTGGGTTACGTACCCAGTTGTACCCAAAAGAACTCATGATAACCTGTAATACTTTCAGTTAAATATGCAATTATAAGTAAAAGGAAACCAACGATTAATTGCTTCTTTAAGACTCTACTAACAGCTAAACCTTTTTTAAGATTATTTTGCATGGAAATAGAATTACATATAGTTGAAATGAGCAAGAAAAAACCGGCCCAACCACCAAGAAAAGCAATCACTATTAATATTCATGTACTAAAAATAGGTCTTTGTTCAATCGAAGACCAAGAATCAGTCCAGCTACGATCATAGACACGCATAACAGTATGTAATATTAACATAATCCATATGGCGATTCCACGGAGGAAATCAAGAGAAGCATAACGTTTCAATTTAGGTACCTATCAATTGCCAGCAAAACTATTATTTAATATTTATCCTAAGTATCGAACTAAGAGATATAAAAAAAATCCAAGCATAAGGAAAAATATCATTAAACTTCCAAATCTTCCTAAAAAAACTCATAACAACATTTTTTAATCAAAAAAATCAAAATCTTTTAGTTTATTTGAGTCTTCAACGGACAAAGGAATAATAAGCTGTTTTCTCTGGGGATGTTTTTGCTCTTTGTATCTATATAATGGAATTGTCAATGTCAAACAAAAGGTCAATAAAGCTAGTCCTTTATCTGATAGAAAGTTAAATACGAAGACATAGGTAGGTAAGGCTAAAATAACTAATTTAAAGACCCATTTGAATACCGAAAATAATTTTATATTTTTAAATTGTTTAAATTCGGAAAGTACGGGCATACTATTGAGAAATACAATAAATCCAAGTATTTGAATAGCTAATGAAAGCCAAATATTGTATGTACTAATGTATCTTCCTAAGATCATTAACCCTCCTCCTATTATAGAGAGGAGGAACAAGACGCCTGTGATATTTGCTGTAATCAAACAATCAAAATCTTTTATTTCGCTAGGTATTTGAAATTCCAGCTCGTCCTCGTTTTCATGCTCTATAGGGACTGAATAGATCCAAAAAAAGAATTTACGGATAGGATAGCGGATCATTGTGAAAGTCAACCTGAATCCTTTAAGAAATTTTTTTGGGATAAGTAGCAGGAACAGGCGGAGCGAAAGAGAATAGAGCCAGAATCTCAAATAGAATAGCAGAACCTCTAATAGAACGACCAATGAGTCATTTATTAGATAGGATAGATTTGTCATGTCTGTCTGCACCTTAATAGTGTACAAATGAATATATAAAGTTGAATGAGAGAATAAACACTCTACTATACCTCTAATATATAGTGGTGACTAGATGCCACAGATTTAGTAGAAACTGAGTCTTTTTTCTTTTTTAGAATAACCCGAGGAAGAATTATTAAAACAATCCATATGGCGATTATTGCTCCTCCTTGAATTATTTGCTGCTGGTTATTGACTATTTGAGCAAGGATTGTATCTGCAGATAAATCATCAAACCCCCTACTTATTATGGATAAGTCATAGACAAAAGAAGTAAGTAGTAGATGGCTTCCTTCTCCCTGAAAAGTTAGCTTGAACAACAATTCAGCTAATCCTTGAGGAATTATGAAATTAAAACTGAACTGGAAAGGATCTATTGTCTTAGTTTTATCTGATATAATAGTGTTATCGAGGTATATAGCTAAGGAAACTTTATCTACTGGGATGGCATTTATTTCTGTCCATACCATATTCACTGTCAATGAGTAATCTTCGCCTGGATTAGCAATTTCAAGAACATCATATAATTCAACGGTTTTAAATTTTATAGTTGAAGAGACCTGCACTTCTTCTGGGGTACCTATTAATTCTTTGGAAACAGTTGTAGATAACGTCTCTATTTTCTTCGCTTCTAATCTAAGATCATTATAGATATAGAAATGTCCTTTTCCAAATGATTCTCCTTGAAGAATCAGAAAGATTGGAGCTGTAAATTTCAAAGAATATCCCTCTATAATCAGTTTATTCTTATTTGTTGATTGTTCAGAATACACTATTTGTGATTTAGCAATATATGCTGAATTTTGTTCGATATACACATCTATACCCGCATAAAAGCGAGAGCCTTCACAGCTATAATTGAATGATAAGCGGAAAACTGAATTTTCATAGATATATGAAGGTTTATAGTCTGTAATGTCTATTTTAGCACTCAATTGTTTATCCCATTCTATTTTGGATATATAGTCCTCAATAGGATCAGGATCAGGTTCAGGTTCGGGATCAGGGGGGTTTTCACTATCATCTGGTATCTCTTTATCTACTTTCTCATAATTCACAATAAGATCAAAGTTTTCAATTGTTAGCACTGTTTTGAGAAAGCTTATTTTGAAAGAAAATTCTATGATATTAAGACCAGTTGAAAGGTTCCCTTGAAATTCCCAGTTAGTTATAGTATTGTAATTAGTTTGAGAACCATATTTTGTATCATTAATTTTTAGTGTAAGTGTACTAGAAAAAGCATCAAAATCATTACTATCAAGAGTTAACAAAATATTTGTTTCAACAGTTTCAATATCTTTTGATGCAGATGATTTAATAATAATACCTGAACTAATGGTAAAACTGATTGAACTATAAGGTGCAGATTCAGTATAATATGTAGGGGGGGTCACTACAAGCTGTTGTGTAAAGTTTTCTTTTGTAGCTACAGTAGGGATATTTAATTTTTCGAATCCACTTGTATTATAAAGCGTAAGTGATCCTGTTTGACCTATAGCAGATTTTCCTTCAGCAGTTATTACTATACTAGCTAAACCATTAAAAGGCATATCCAAAAGAAGAGAGAAAGAAAGGCTATGATTCAAAGTATCTTGCAGTGTAGAGAGTATCTTGCAGGATAGAGACTTATTTAAGGTAAGAATATTTAACTCTACTTTAATACCAGCCATTGAAGAAGGGTCACCTGACGAAGAAAAGTGAAAAGTAAAATAATTAAGGTAAGAAAGGTCTAGAAAGATCTCAAAAAAGTATTCCTGAGACTTGCCTGAACTGTTATACACATAGTTAATAGATGAACCAATAGTATTGATTGGGGTTGTATCTATCGATCTAGAAGTACGAGGGGTGATTTCCTTAGTTGTTGCATTAACTACTAAGGGTGAAATAATTAAACTATATATTAGTATAGTATACACTATCGTGTATACTCTAATTTGTCTGCCTATCATTGTCTGTCAACTAATAAATGTCTCATTTCGTTTATAAAGCGGATAAAAGCGGTCTTATGATATTATAGGCATACACACAACTAAACAAAGTTGTGTAAAACTTAATGATTAAAATTGACAATAAACACGCATGTGACGATCCACATAGTACAGAATAAGTTTTTTATTGATAAAAAATGAAACAGTAAATAGAAGGCTTTAGTCTAATTCTTCACGGACGATATTTTCAGTTTCTTCTGTCTTTGTTTCTTCTTGAATTGAATCTTTTATTTGGGCTATTTTTTCTTTTCCTACAATAGGCATCAAATAAATCAATGGTGAGATCCCAATAAAGTAAATGATTGCTGTGACCATGAAAGCCAGACTAAAGTTATCATCACCAATTAAAAAGCCTCCAAGAACCGCGCTGATATTCCAAAATAACCCAAAGCTAATTGTTTTGATGGCATTAAGTTTTCCTCTATGTCTTTTAGGAATCACATCCATCAGAATGCTTCTGCTTAAAGGTTCAGAAGCGTTCATAAGTGATCCCCTTGCTATGAAAAGGAAATAGAGTAACCAAACAGGAGGATAAAAAATCAACGCGACTAAACACAGTGTGGCACTAAGCTGAGTTATAAAAATCAACTGCACACGTCCTCTTTCTAGTGAAAATTGTTGGCTAATAATTCCGGAAACTCCTGTAAAAACACTAGTTAATCCTAGTATTAGCTGTACGTCAATGGGGGTAAGACCATAAATATCTTTTAGGAAAATTGGGAAGAACTTGACTGTCATACCAGCTCCCATTCCTATAATAATTGAGCTACTGACTAATAAAATAGGTATAAGTTTAGCTGTTTTCGAATAAGAAATATCAGCATACACTGCACTTAGTTCTTTACTTTCTTGAATCTTTACCGTCTCTTCAAGTATTTCTTCACTTTCTTCACCCAATGAACGCTTGTCCTTAAAGAAAACCATAACAATTAATGAGAGAAAAGAAGCCAATATACCAATGGTCATCACTTGCTTGAGAATAGATATTTGCCATTCATTTCCAAAAATTAAAAACAAAAAAATGGTAGTTATGGGACCAGAAGCTTGTGCTACTTGTCTGGCAAAGTGTAACCATGAGAAAATTCTTGATCTTGTCCCAGACTCGATAGAATCTGCTAATATTGATTCTAAACTAGGTCGAGTTAACGCTTGAAATAGCCCCCAAAGGAATAAAGTAACGAAAATGGCAGGTATTGTATCATATATTAGTATTACTAAAAGACTCGCAACACCAACTATAGCTGCTGTTCTAAGAACGGTATCTCGCCCTATCTTATCGGCAATATATCCTGAAGGAAATACAAATAAGGTTAATGTTAAGCCTGTAGCCCCACTAGTAAGCCCCAAAAGTTCATTAGGTGTAAAACCATAAGAGTTTTCAGAGATCTCGGCAATAATTACGATATAATTAGATAGCACAGAGCCCATCCAAATACCTCTTCCAAATGATTGTAAAATGGAGAATAAAAAGACTAGTTTCACATTATAATTCATAGAACGTAATGTAGTTTTAATACTTGAAGAACTCATATTCTTTCCTCACTTTCTGAGAGATAAACTCAAATCTCTATTAAAAATATTGTTAAACGACAAATAAAGATAATAAACAGTCAACAAAAAATAATCTGATCAATGCAAATTTTCTAGTCTTCTCTTCTCTCTCTCTAGGAGCATTTGAGCTATTTCATGATCTGAAAAAATGAGTTTGGTATTTATAGCACCATTTAATCTGACCGACGATTTTAAGTTCAGCTATTAGAGAGTAAAATTCATTCAATGGTTAAAAATAACATAGTTGAAGGATCTATCACTAATATTGAAAAATTATTTACCGACTCTTTTAATATCATGAAACAAAACACTTAGCATGAAAAGATTCTTGCAAAAAATCCGAATAAATCTGGAATATGACATAAACATTAAAATTTAAAAAAAAGGAAATGAGAACTTCTGAGTCTATATTGTATAACTACTCGAAGTTTCTATATTTTGTGATGAATCGTATATCCAATCCGTTTTAACAATATCTTCAACAGTTACTGTATGTGTACCTGTCTCACAATATTCTTGTTTGAAGTAAGCAATACCATTACTATCTGTAAGCGCGGTCATTGTTGTACTAGTACCATCAGGAAAAGTCCAAGTTATTGTTACTTCAGCATTAGCTACAACATTACCATCTCCATCAACTACCAAGATGAATGCCTCTAAAATTCTGTTTGGATATCTACCGCGTTTGTAGGTATACTCCCAATCAATAGATTGAACATGCATTGTATTACTTAATTCACCTTCACTGTTTTCTACTGTGATCGATATTTGATCTGAATTTGTATTTCCTGAAGTATCATAAGCAATAGCTTTTATGATGTAACTACCGTTCTCTACCGTTGTTGAATCCCAAGAGATACTATAAGGCTCTGATGTGTCAGTGCCTATCAAAGTATTATCTACATAAAATTCGACTTTAGAAACGCCTACATCATCACTGGCATCAGCACTTATTGTCACAATACCAGATACAGTAGCACCATCAGCAGGATCAGTTATGGTAACTGTTGGCGGAGTTGTATCATCACTACCCCCACCTGAACCTATACCTGAATTAAGACCAGCATGATAAATTATTTTACCTAAAGAGGTTGACGCGAGTTTTAATTGGTCTACATTCCAATAATAAAGTTGGTCTGTTGTTCCTTCAATTTCAACTCCATGGTGAACTGTGACTATTTTATTATCAAATCCATAAACTATTTCTTCAAGAAAGGCTTGGTAATAATCACCAACATCTTGCCCTTCATAACCAGTAGTTCTTCCTTCTCTATCTGGACCCATATTTGAGTATTGTGCAACCCATAATGCTTCATCATGCGCAGTATCATTATGCAAAGATAATGTAATATCTGGTCGTATTGAATCAAATTCGATTTCATATGCATCTAACGCTCGATCCGTAGCTTTTTCATGGCAAGAATGATAAGACATACGGTACATGTAATCGCCTATCCGTCCAGAATAATCTTCGTGCTCTTTTCCATTTTCAGTAGCGTCATCGTCAGTATGCATAGGATTACCCAAATCCCCAAGGTAATGAGCAAGAAGTCCTAAAGATTTTCTAGCATCAGACGTATAAACAGAATCTGAAGGCTGTCCCTCATTAACCCATAAGGTAAGATTTCCTACAACCCAATCATATGTCCATTGTACAGCGTCAGGTGCACCCCGATCAGGAGGACCTCCACAATAACCATAATCACCAAAATCATAATTGTGGTTAGTCCAATCTTGATATACCATGTCAGGTACCTCTGTCCAATAAAAGAATTCAGATATGTCTTCTTCGATCCAAGCAGTTAATTCAGGATAATTCTCTTTTACGTACAACATCCCATATTTTGCTATTTGATCATGTGTTCCATAATCTGGATTGCTCTCCGATGTGGATTTCCCTCCATTTGACCAAGCGTAAGCTTGATAGCATATAGAGGATATAAAAAGAAATCCAAATAGGATAGTTACAAAAGTTATTTTTGTTTTTTTTTCCATTATAACACCAAAGCAATAGCTTTGAATGCTAGAAGACTAGCTTAATTATAATTATTGTCTACAGAAATTTGGTAAAAAAACTAAATTTGTTTTTTGGTATTTTTTTGTCGGAACTTTAATAGGAATCCCTACAATTTTTGTCTTAACTGCAATAAACGATAAATTACTCTTAGACGCTGTCAATTTTTATTATTTTTTGCATTACATATTGGATATTATTTGTTGAAAAATATACATATCCTGCCTGACATTTCTGAAATAATCTATTTTATTTTAATAATTACTCTACAGAGTAAATGTTCATGCCTATATTTGGGTTGATAAATAGTTCAGTATAATTGTTAGTGGCATTTCATAACTATGAGCATCTACATTTGTTGTTTCAAAAAATACTATTTTTCTGTCTAGTACAGATGAAAGTACTATTCTTTCTGCTATATCCTTTCCCAAATATACTCCTTTTGATTTTAAATCAGCTTTATTGACAAAAACTATAACAGGAATTTCAATATTCTTTCTTTGTTCTTCAACTTGAACCATATTGACATAGTGAACAATTTTTTCCAAGCTAGAAATATTCGTTCCATCCGCCATAATAATAACTAGATTAGCTCCCTTGATGGCAATATCTTGCATGAAATCAAAACGATCTTGTCCTGCAGGATCATTAAAAATTACTTGATACGCTTCATCAATACTTTCAAGATCAATAGTTTCAAAATCACTAAATTTCTTGATGATTATTTTATTATATGTTGTTCTAACTAGAATTGAATTAATCACATTAAGCGAGATAGTTGTAGTTGAGCTGGTAAAATTTGCATATTTAAGGGGAGTAAAATCCAAGTTCGCACTGACTTCTTTAAATACTTCTCTTACAACATCATTTTTTTCAAAAGACCCAAACAAAGTTTCTAAAAATGTTGTCTTTCCACTTCCTGTTGTTCCTAGTATTGTAATCTTTTTTTTAATTAAGGGTTCTAAAGAAGAAGTCATTATAATATCTAAAAAACAGTACATACATATCATTGATAAACGTTTGTAGAAAGGCAATCATCAACTACCACTGAAAAATAGCAAAACTAATTAATTCTTTGACGAAAATTTTGGAACTTTAATTTTTATAAAGTAGTAGTAAAATGGAAAATATTCAAATATGGTGTCTCTCAACTGTTATCATTATTCATCAAATATTCTACTTAGATTTATATTCTAAAATATCCGCTATATATTTGATGATAATCTCACAGGATGTTTATACATGAACATGAAAAACCACCCATCAGCAAAAACTATCGTTAAACAGATTCTTGATAACACTCAAAGCAAAGACCAGTTTCGTTCATATATTAAACAGTTAAACATTAAATTAATAACAGAGTTGTATACTATAGAAATTTCTACATTTGAGAAATTAATTGATATGGCTACCACGTTTGATGATTGGAAATCTATTATCGATTTAAAATTTTATCTTGTATTTAAATATATAAGAACAGTTGGTTTCAAGTATCCTGAAAAATTAAAATCATTAAGATTAGATATTAAAAAAGAATCAATTAAGAATGATTACAAAAAAGGATTGGCACTAAATAAATATCTCATCTGGCAATTAAGCTATTATAGTGAGGACACTCAAAAAGAAAATCAAGGAGATATTGACGCAGTTGCGGAAGCATTGAAGATTTATGAAGAAAATAAAATAGACAAAGATGTGCATTATTATACAATTCTTTATAGTGCCATTACAGTTTTATGGTTTTTTAAAAATAAAGATTCTAAGTATTTGGAGTACCTAGAAGAGTGTCGAGAATTTTATGAAAAGATAGATGCGAGAAATAATATTATTAGAACAAACTATATCCTTGCATTAATGTATACTTATTTAAATCTTCCAAATGATGAAACAATTCGCAGAATAAAACAAATCTTAAAAAGAAAAGATCTGGAAAAAACATCCCGTATAATTGGTTTCCATTCTCTTGCCCATCTCAAAATAATCCAACTAAATTTTAATGAAGTTGAATTCTATTGTACAAAACTTATTGAAGAAACGGAAGATATAACGGAAAATATTTTTGCTTCAATCTATAGCAGATTATATGGTTTGTTATATTTAAGCCAGGTTTATCTTATGAAAACAGATTTTAGTAAAACACTAAAAACGCTTAAAGAGATACAAAAGACTCTGAACGATAAACAAGTATCAAACTTTTTACCTAAAGGATTCAAAAAAAGATATATCTATATAGCACAATTAATTTTATTTAATATCAATGATTTAATGGATAAAAACATTTCACATGTATCCAAAGAATTGTTTAGAGAAAATTTAGAAACTATTCTACAAGTAACTGGTCACACATGGATTACAGAAAGAATTTCGATTAAAATCTTAACCAATTACCTTTCACAGAATTATGAAGAGAATGAAATAAAAAATAAAGAAATAGAAAATAGAGAAAAATTTCAAGATAAATCAACGGAGAGAAATGAAACAAAAACTGATTCAAATGGGTGGTTATCTGATGATAAACTGCATTTACTAAAAAAACTATTGAATGATTTAGCTTTATCACCATCGGAAAATAAATTAATTAGAGTTAGAGAAGAGATACTCTTATTAAATAAAAAAAAGATAAACAATAATGACCCTTCGCTACATATTAATATTAATCAGATGTTGATATATGTTATAAAAACATATTTATCGCTTGGATTGTTTGATGAGTTCAAAGTTTTGTTAGAACTAATATCAGATATAGAAAATACAAACAAAGATTTACACCAAGATTTTTGGTTATGGCTCCGAACTTTTAGATTAATCGAGGACTATTTAGAAAATACTAAAAATAGTGAAAAAATAGTTAATAAGCTAGAGAAAGTTATGAATGAAGCAGAAGAATTAGAATTATTCAAAATAAAAAATGAGATAGATATATATAAACAGCTGATCATGCAAAGAAGTGTGAGAGAAGAGTTCTCAGATGTTTTTGAACAAGAAAGATTTCTGATTCACTATTCTAAACTAGTGGAACAAAAGACAAAAGACTATTTACAAAAAAAAAAAATAGAACAAAAGCATTGCACTCTTAATGTTCTATTCTATTCTATTCTATTCTATTCTATTCTTGGTTTATTGAGAAGAAATAATAAAATACTTAATTATTCTCCTTTATATACCATTTTCATCATTTCTTAATTGGTGACAATAGACATGGCATCAAACACTAATTCAAAACATGAAGTGAAAATTAATCCAAACAAATTTATCTCAGAGATAATAAATATAGCTATCGATCCAGAGTTGGGATCTCCTTATATGATACAACAAGCTAAAGAAAAACAAATTAAAAGAGGAGACATTAACTCATGGAATGATTTACGAACACATTTTGATCCCGTATCACCTGATATATTTAAAGAAAAACCCACGATGTTTAACACAACTAAATGGGCACTGAAAAGAGCTCAAACTAAACCTGGCTATGAATTGATGATGGGTGAAACAGGTGGTACAACAGGAGCACCAAAAAAGACGACATTTTCTGTTAATATGCTTAAAAATATCGACGATATACTCGCTCAAGATGAATACGATATTCATACAGGAACATTTAACGCCATCCATAAAGAATTTGTATTGTTAGCAGATAAATTTGGTGTTAAAACAAATCTAAATTGGTTAGCGATGTTACCAACAGGCCCTCATCCGGTGGGAAAATGGGCTACAACATATTGGGAACCTTATTTTGCTAATTTAGTGTGGCATATAGATTTAGATCCAAGATTTATAAAAAAGGCTATGGTGGCTGATCCTAAGATTGGCGGAATGTATCTCAAACATTTACAAGACCAAGCACAAAATCTTATCAAACAAGAGTTTCCACTAATTAACGGGATTTTTACAACCAGCATAATTATAGAAAAAATGTTCCCCATTGTTAAAAAGATGCGAGAAGAAGGTAATTTACAAGCAATTGTACACGGAGGAGCACCTATGAGTGAAGAGACTCATCGAATATTAATTGAAGACCTTAAAATACCTGTTATTGGTGTTTATGGACAATCTTTATTTGGTGTTCTCTGGCAATCTCCTATTTTAGATGGAACGCATATTGACTATTTCCCATATAGTCGTATGAACTGTTATGTAACAGGTGATGTATCTAATCCTGCAGAAAATATTGTAGAATATGGCGAGATAGGTACAGTTGTGAGCCAACGAGTTAGTCCTGAATGCGTGATCCCTCATATGATTCAAGATGGGGATCTAGGTACCAGAATTAAACCTAAAGGATCATTTGAAAAAGATGGTGTAAGAGATCCACATAGAGAACTCAAACAAGGACAACAAATGGGGGTATACTAGTAATAATTCACCCTCTTTTTTCTTTAGTATATAGTTCAATCTTGTTCCATCTCTCTATTTTTCGAAAAAACCTTTTTTGTAACACTGTTTTTTGTCGGAGATTTATTCTTATTTACGTTAAAATGGCTTTCTATGAAATAACTTTAAATAATAACCTCTCTTATTTTTTATTGGTTTGAGAACTGATGACAGAAGACGAATTAACTTTCGAAGTAAAAGACTTTCCGAGCAATAGAATAGATGTATTAGCTATACATAGTCAAAAAGGCGGTCCAGGAAAAAGCACCCTTAGCTGTAATATTGCTTATGATTTAGCAGAACGAGGACATAAAACTCTTCTTGTGGATTTAGATGTAGCTCAGCCAAGTATTAATTATCTATTCAATATTGATCAAGCTGACATAACATGCACAATAAATGATATACTATTAGGAAAAAAGTCAATGACAAGACATTCTCCTGTGAAGACCGCTCATCCTAATTTAGATATTTTTCCAGCTGACTTAAAAGTAGATATAGGAAAAGGACTGCTCAAGCTCCTAGAATCCATTCAAAACAAATCTTTCTTCTATCTACACCAATTAATTAGCAAAGCACTCAAGATTGGTTACAGATTTTTAATTTTCGATTGTGCCCCTGGTTATAAACTCGAATCGGTTACAGCAGCAGGTCTTAGCGATACCCGTCTTTTTGTTATTAAACCTTCCACTTTTTCTTTTGGGGGGGCGAAAGAAATGTTGAAAACCATCTATACAAGCTTAGATGTGGACGCTACAACATTTTTTTTGTTTAATCAAGTACCTCCGAATCTTGATGAAAAAGAGACAAACTTGCTCTTGGGATGGGTAGATGAATTAAAGAGCAATTATAAAGGTAGATTGGAATTTTTGGGAAATTTCCCTCTAGATTTTGGCATAATAAAAAATGGCATTGTTGGTAAATATATTATCTCTAAAGATTCTGGTGTCTATCCATTATTAAAATCGATAGTTGACCGTATTATTCAAGACCTAGATGAGAGAAAAAAATAAGATTTTCTCATCTCACTGATCCGAACTCCATATTCTAAATTAGTACAACAGCAGACAAAAATGCATATTTGATGTGTGTATATTATCATTGAATTATTGTTGACAACAAATTTATTGGAACTTTCTTTTAATAATATGCATAAAAAAAACATTTATTTGAGACACATCCTCAATCACTGTGAATAAAAAAAAAGGTCAAATTATGAATAACACTCCTCTCTCATTAAGTTATTTAACAATTATTCAATCTACTGGTGTACCATTGTATAGTAGTTCCTTTAATTTTATTGATGATGAAAACTGTAGGAACTTTAATGGAAGATTGGAACTCACTAATCATAATCTGCTTTTTGGTGGAATATTTTCTGCCATTTGTAATTTAAGTGCAGAAATAATGAAGGATGAATTAGAGAATATTAATATTCATCTGTCTTCTTATGATCTTTTCTGCTTAACAAAAAATAATCTTTTGTTTATAGGTGTTTTCGAAAGGGTAAGCAATCAGGGAAATGATCAAGAAATTAGTAAAATAATACTTGATACTATGTCTACTATAGCAAAGTGTTTCTTTAAGACTTACCCACAAGAAGAAATTATGCAAAACGATTTCACAATTAATCGATTTAACGGATTTAATGAACATCTCACGAAAATGAACCTTTCTATTTCAAATTGTAGAAATTGCCTAAAAAAGTGTTCAGATAAGTTTCAATGCTGTATACCCCATCAAATTTATTTTGAGAAAACCCTAAATAAAGATAAAAACACAAATAAAGAAGAAAGTGAAAAGTGAATAATCAGCACTATAGTTTCACATATGCATTCAAAATCTACATATTTTATTAATTGTGTTTAAAGATAGACTAATCTATTACTTAAGAACAAATTGCTCTTGAACTTATGTATACGTTATCATAACCTAATGCGCGTACAACTTTTAATAGCTTCCTTGAATTGGTAATAGTATCATCTAAAACGAGTGTGGCTTTTTTTTCTTTTTCATTGATTTCTGATTTCTGAACGCCAGCTAAATATTTGAAAGTTACTTTTAATGTATGGTACTCTGTCTCGTTTTCAAGTGTATCAATATTTAGTTCGACTTCTTCTGTCATCCTTTTCACTTCTTTCTAAGTAGCTTTATATACTTCACCTATTTAAATCTCACTAATGCTCCACTTTTAAAACGCATTCTTATGTTGTTTGTAAAGCATCATCATGAAATAAATTTTTTTTTTAACCAAATAAGAACTATTTAGTTCTCATGAAATTAAAGTAAAAAGTGAAAGATAGTAAAAATAGAGAGACAAAGTTTAAATGTTTATTAGTAATTTTGTTGAATTTTTTCTTATTCACAACATATTAGTCGTCATAAGGTTCAAATTCTTCTTTGCCAACACCACATTCGGGACAGATCCAATCATCTGGTAAATCTTCGAATGTTGTTCCAGGTTCGACGCCTGCAGCTGGATCACCTAGCTCTGGGTCGTATATATATCCACACATAGTACAAATCCATTTTCCACTCATATTTTACACCTTAGTTAAATTTCTGCAATTTTAAAAGAAAATAATCCTTATTAAAACTTTCTTATTTAACTATTAATTAACAGACAATTTAACAATAGTAAAAGTGGAGATACTGTTGGGTGGAAAGGGAGTATGTATTCATAATACTTTTAAGTACAAGCTATTGTACCTACTAAATCAAATGTTCGAAGTTTAGTATTACATTTGATATTTGAGATGAAAAAGATGGCAAATAAAGTTACAAAAGATAGCATTGTTAAAGTGCATTATATAGGAACATTTCCTAAAACTGATGATATTTTCGATACTAGTAGAAAAGAAATAGCCAAAGATAAGGGAATCTATACGGAAAAAAGAGATTATGCCCCGTTAGAAGTAAAAATGGGCGAGAAACAAGTAATTGTAGGATTTGAAAATGCTTTATTAGATATGAAGGAAGGAGAACGAAAAAAAGTTACTATACCCCCAGAGCAAGCGTATGGTCAACCAACTGAACAAAGAATTGTTGACGTTCCATCTACGAATTTTGATCAAGCTGACGTTAAACCAGAAAAAGGGATGTTAATTCAAACGCAACAAGGTATAGCTGCAATAGTTGATATTGATGAAGATCAGCAAACAATTAAACTTGATTTTAATCATCCTTTAGCCGGTAAAACATTAGAATTCGATCTTGAAGTAGTTGAGGTCAAACAAGAATAAGATTGAAATCTACACCGACTTAAATATACCATAAAACGTCTACTATTTCACTTCTCTGTTCTTTTTTTGTATATATGTATAACAAATCTTTAGCAATTAGGGCATCAATATGTTTGTAAATTTCTTTTTGTGGAAGTGTCAAAGTATTTTTTAGCATATTGATTGAAACTCCTCCAAGTCTATGATACTTAAGCACCATTAACAGCATTTCTCGTTTAACATCATCTAATGATAATAATTTCTGTATTTCGAAATATTCTGGAACTAGATATTCTAAGACCATTTTTTCTATTTTTCTTGCAAGTATTTCAAATATGCGTTTATAAGAATCGAGATGATGCTCACAGCTATCAAACCATGTAATAAATCGCTCCAATAAAACAATTAATTCTTCGTTCATTTGTAAATATTGCAGAAATATCTCATCTTTTACAAGTATGAAAATAATAGTGGGGACGAGGTTAATACCTGTATCAAAAACCATCCCGATAGGGATTGCTTTATGGCCATTTATTTGTAGTGGATTGTCAAAAAAATTGAATCTGTTAGAAGAATCTGCAAAACTATCAACAAATAATTGACAACCTTCAATATTTACCCAACGAGCAAGAGAGAGTTCAGCTAAGGGATCATTATGAAACGTATAAAATGGTGCAAAATCTGAGGATGGAGTTATTTTCATATAAACAAAAAGATTGAATTTTATTGAAGAATCAGAGAAAGCAAAATGAATTTCTTCATCTGTTTCTGTATGTATATCATGTTCAAAATTTAAAGGATCTCTTTTTTTCTGTTCGTTTTTCATCATTTTTCGCTCACTTATTTAAGAATAGGTGTATAGATTTTGCCATCATTTTTGCGTTATAATAGCGTTGGAAATGAAAATCTTTATTGAACCGGGTTCCACGAGGATCTAACAAAACATGAACAGCTTTATCATTTCCAGATCGTATGGCTCTTCCAAAAGATTGAGCTAAACGTTGAGCTGTTGGAATTGAAATGGTAAAATCTCTGGCTAATTTACTACCGAATTTTTGTTTCAATTCATCAAAAATAAACTCTTTTTCGATACTAGGCGGAGGATAGGGTAGAGTACAAACAACAACAGCTTCAATCAGACTCTTACCATTAGACGTAAATTCGATTCCCTCACTAATTTTGCCCCCTATAACACACCCTACAAGTTTATGTGAAGAATTGAGAAGAATAGTTTTGAAAAAACTAATATCGATTTTTGGTTCTTCAACAATATCAAAATCAACCTTAGTCAAGGTCTGTAAATTATGTAAATAATTATAGCTACTAGCAAAAACCAGCATATGACCAGGAACAGCTTGATGAATGGTTCGAATAGCTTTGCAAATATCAATATAATAAGTCTCTGTTCTATTTAGATACTTTCCCATGAAACGCTTGTTCATAAGTATATAGGCACGACTTTGTTCCTCATCTTTAGAAGGAAAAATCCTTAAACAGTTTGAATGAGGGAGAGCATAGAGTTTTTGAAAAGCAGTGACAGGTTCAAAAGATCCTGACATTAAAATAATCCTTGCTGCCCCCCATATTTTTGACAATACATCAGAAGGGAGAGGATTCACTAGAGTAAGTTTTTTGGTATCACTAATCACTGTTTTACCTTGAGCTTGAAGAAGGAAATAATAAGCCAAATAAGCATTAACCTTAGGTATAGTATCAGAGCTGATGTGAGATTTAATTTGAGGGAGCAAAATAGACCCTAGATCCTTTAGTTCTTGAGAGAGAATAGCCAATTCTACTAGTTGTTCATCTTTTCCTATATTTAGCAATGTTTGAAATGAATTATGCGGTAGTTCAGTATTGGCTTTTTTGACTATATTTAGGCTGATTTCGGGATTCAATGGGGCATATAAGTTATGTGCTTCATCAATAGCAATAAGTAGATCACTAAGATCACAACCAAGTCGGTATAGAAACGTTTTAAACAGAATTAAATTCTCCAAGAACGGATAAGAGGCTATTAAAATATCTGCTTTTGAAACTAATATATGACTAAAAAAATAAGGACATAAATTTCCATCAGTAAAAAAATTATAGATATCGTCAGGAACAAGCATATTAGGAAAGATTTGAAAACAATTCTGGATAAGCACCCGTATCTGATTATCTTCTAACCGTTTAGTTTTGTTTTTAAGAGGACAACTAGTGAATTCACATATGTGGCTGTAAATTTCGCTGGGCAAAGAATTTCTTTTTTTAAGACAAAGCTCGTTTTTTCCTAAAACGGGGAGAATAAACGGAAAATGCTCAAAATGCTCCTCCACTTGTTTCCAATTTTTTAAAACCTGTCTATAAATAAGTGCTAATTCTCTTAAAAAAACATTTATTTGTGCTTTTGTTCTCACAAAAATAACAATTTTCTGGTGAGGTTTTTTAAGCGCCATGAGTGAGGTTAATAAAGCAGCTGATTTTCCCACACCGGTCTTAGTAGAGAAAAACAATGTTTGATTTGATGTTAAGACTTCCTGAATAAACTGTTTTTGTGTTAGTTTTATTCTTGGATATGGCCAAATATATTTAATTGTGTTTAAACGATCTTGAGCGATAATTGAACCCTTTAGTGTTTTCATGAATTTGCCATATCCTTTCTATTCCGTCAAAATAATAATGAGTGGATTTATTTTTAAGGGAGAGAAAATACTTAGGTAATACATTTTAAAGTAATATTGCTTTATAAAGTGGTATAATAGGGAATTATCAAACTCAATTCCAACCCCTCCTAGATAGAAAAAATAAAAACTCTTTTCCTAAATTAAGAGAAAATAAAAAAACAAAAAAGTGCGGATGAAATTTAGTCAAATATAACAAAAAAAGAGTGAAAAAAAGATTAAATTCTTCTTTTGAACTTCTTTCTAATAATAACCAAAGTAGCAAAAGAACACGACATGATCAGAGTTAACCATAACGAAGATACTCCTCCTTTATCTGTTAATTCACTAGCTAATTCTGGGTCCCAACTGATTACAATGTGATGAATGCTATGTTCGTATTCAAAGTATAAAGCTATGTTAGTTTCATTTGAAGAAGAAATGTAATCTATTTCCGATCCATCTATTTCAACAACAAAAGAGTCGGTGGGAACATTGAAAATACCATCCCTTGGAACAGTAAAATTGCAAAAACCAGTGGTACCTGACGCACCAGAAACATAAAATTCTACATGGTCATCAGCATAGTCGAAATTAGATAGATGGGACGGTGTCTCAATTTGGACATTATAGACTTGATCACCGATATTAAGTGTTTCTTGTTGCAAAAGAGGGTAACTAAGGTCATTAAGAGGATCAGACCCAAAAGAAAGTTCTTGTCCATCGTTATAACCATCGCCATCAGTATCGTCTAAAGTACAAAGTGTATGATTCAAAATATGCTCAAAGTTACCATAACTTGTAATAGAATCATCTTGTAAAGACATACTATAACCAGGTACAACGGTATTTATTTCATACCAATCAGATAGGCCATCACTGTCGTAATCAGTCTGTTTACCATCTAAAACACCGTCAGAATCTTGATCAGAAATAAAAGGATGAGTACCAACTGGATACCAACTCCAACGAACATTATGATAATCAAAAACCTCTAATCGATCAAAGATACCATCATTATCACTATCGAAATCTAAGATGTTGGGTAAGTTGTCAGAATCAGCATCACCCATAGGGCCATAATTAGGGTTTCCAGTCTCAAATTCGAGTTGTTCATATATAAGTACTTCTTCAAAGTCATTCAAGCCATCTCCATCCGTATCTTTATTCAAGGGGTCAAGAGTGAGAATTTTACCAGTACTAGGATCAGTAGTTCGATAAACAAAAAACTCTGTATAGTCGTCCAAACCATCTCCATCTGTGTCATTTGAGAGAGGATTAAAACCATTTATTGTTTCAATATAATCATTGATACCATCACCATCTGTATCAAACGCTAATGGATCTGTATATCGCTTATATTCATCAGTAGCATTCAAGGAAAGGTCTAAACCATCTTCGAGTGTTATATTGTCATATGTATGACTGAAATAGGAAACAGGCATCTTGAGTTCTTGCCAGTCATCTAGACCATCTCCATCCGTATCTTGACTAAGCATATCGGTACCATTAAGAAATTCTTCTAGATCGTCTAGACCATCTCCATCATAATCTAAATAATGCCAAATATCAGCTACGTTTCTCCAACTTTTACCTTCACGTCCAGTAATATAGTCAATCTCATCAAAATCTAGCCAATCATCTCCATCTGTATCAGCGGTTACAGGAGAGAGAACCATTAATTTTTCAAGACCATCAATTAAACCATCCGAATCGGTGTCAGCTTCCATAGGATGTGTTTGGAATCTAGACCGATAAGGATCAGGTGCGTCGTGAAAGATAACTAAAAGAGCAGTATCGCCTTCAGGTAAATATGGTTCATTGATCACAGTTAAACCAGGATCAACAGTGCGATTAAGGGCCCAATTCCATCCATAATATTCTTCACCATCAGTGAGCATATCATCATCACTGTCAGGATCATTAGGGTCAGTTTCGTAAATCACTTCACCTATGTTCTGAATATATAGCGATTGAGGAACAATCTCGAAATCGTCGGATAAACCATCATTATCTGTATCTTGCCGTCGCGGGTCAGTATTATAAACATGAACCTCAAGCCCATCTAAAATAGAATCGCCATCAGAATCTGGAAGCAATGGATTTGTGCCCATTTCGATTTCATCTCCATCTCTAAGCCCATCTCCATCCGTATCATTGTTTAATGGGTCTGTACCTATTAGCAACTCTTGACCATCTTTCAATCCATCATTATCAATATCATCATTAGTTAAATAACAACCTTCTGCAATGGTTTCATTGCTTATTAGTCTCGTGACATTGAAATAATACCATTCTTCTCCATCTAGTAATCCGTCATCGTCTGAATCTGGATCACCACAATCTGTTCCAAAGTCAGAATACTCTTGCTGATCAGGTAAGCCATCTCCATCAGAATCTCCCTCTATGGGTATGGTACCAGCTTTCCATTCCTCAACATCACTTATACCATCATTGTCAGTATCTGCTTTTAGTGGATTCGTTGGTGTAGGATTGGGCGGAGGACAATCAGTAAGCCCCCAAGGATGATCTTGCCAAGTATTACCCATAATCTCGCCATAATCAGTAAAATCGCCTATTCCAGCTTCAGAGTGATTTGCATTTTCTAATTCTGAAGGATCAATGATACCGTTTCCATTTAAATCAAAATCGCCATCTGTATCAATATCAGTAGGATCAGTTCGATACATACGCTCTTGCCCATCATCCAAGCCATCTCCATCAGAATCTTGAGTTAATATATTAGTTACTGGAAAAGGTATGCCATACTCATTTTTGAAATATTCCCACTCTTGGAAATCATTTAAACCATCTTCATCACTATCCCATTTTCTAGGATCTGGATGGTCTGATTCATATGCTTGACCAGCTATTTCCCATTCTTCCAAATCAGTAAAACCATCATAATCGGTATCTATTTGGGAAGGATTGGTTTTTATTACTTCGTTCCAGTAGGCACTATAGAACCCTTTTATTTCAAACTTATCGTCAAGTCCGTCATTATCACTATCTGGATCCATAATACAAGGTAGACCGTCTTTGTCATAATCAGCTAAGGGATCTAATCCCATCATGTAAAACAATGCAATTTCTTCTCCATCTAGTAATCCGTCGCCATCCGTGTCATTCTTCTTCGGATCAGTAAAGAAATTTTTTAGTTCTGAACCGTCTGAGAGCCCATCATTATCCGTGTCTGGATTAGTAGGATCTAATCCCATTCTAATTTCTTGTAGATCATTAATTCCATCTCCATCCAGATCTAGTAACGTGTTATTATTTTCAGGTGGAGCACTGCCTGTTCCAGGTATTTTAGGTAAGGTAAAAAGAATGTCATCATCCCATTTTTTCGTTGTTGAGAACTTAAATACCCAAAAAATAGAAGCCCAGAATTTAAACAGGAACTTATAGAATAAACCTACTTGAAAAACCAATCCTAAATGACTAAAACTCGTTTTAACTACAACACCTGCAATAGCTTTTAGCTTGGCACCCAATTTGATTATATCAACAGGAACACTAATACCTATCGCATCTTTGATCATCTTTTTCGGGCTTGGCAGTTTAAATTCAATATCTAGTCCAAAGCCAGCTTTCAGAGTTACATCTTGGACAGATGCATCAGTTGTACTATTATAGTTGAGTCCAAAAGCAAATGATAAGAAATTTACAAGATTAAGTTTGATATTCAGAAGTTTCAACACTGTTCCAATAGCTTGACCTGTACCAGGTATAACATAATCTAAGAATTTTGAAATAGGTATACCAAATTCAAAGTCAAGTTTGATTGAAAAAGCTCCCGCTAGAAACGAAAAAGGGTTAGCTGTCACATCCGCACTTGCATTTTCCATAGCATCTATATAATTTCCTAAACGAATTGTCCCAGATAATTTAGGTGATAGATCTAATTTTATTTCATATCCCGACGCAGCGATAATTTCTTTTAAACCGGGTACATTTGTTAAATCCAGTTTTCCTCCTTTAGGGGCTATACTCATGGATATATCAACATATTCTGGCATGTACCACGGTCCTGAACCTACTCTAGGGTCAATAGTAATATCAAGAGGGATATCAAAGGGAAATTCTCCAGTAGCTGAATTTCCCTCTCCCATATCTTTTAATTCAACACTACCCCCACCTTTTGAACCACTATTGATTTTGGCATCATCAAATATTAAAGTATCCGGATTTCCACCTGAGCCTGATGTTTTTGAATACCATTGGTCACTTGCATCATTAAGATTGCCTAGCATTAATAAAGTTGTGATAAGTTCTACTAGCCAACCATAGGATCCTCTAACACGAGTATTGACTTCACTAAATTCTATTTCAGTTAAAGGTTCAATAGGCATCATGCTTCTTTTTAATATGTTATCTAAATTCACAACAAAATATTCAGCGAGTACAGCCAGAATATTATTATGTAATTGCCTAACTTTGGTGTCATACTGTGTTAAATCGTGAAGTTTACATAATGTGTGAAGTAAGGCAAGGTGAGAATCAACATCATTTTTTAGTCCAAAAATGCTTTTTCCTTGAACAAGGGTTTCTAAAATGGATGAATAACATACTTCAAAAATATGATTTTCCACCGAAGACTGCTCAATAAGACTAGTAATAACAGACCACTTGATTAAATCTTGATTGATTAGAAGACCAGCGGGTTTTCCATGGAAAACATAAATATTGAGCCATGAATCCTCCTCAGAGGTTTTTAATTCATTAATAGAACCAATTTTATGTAATCGGGGATTCAAACCCGTTTTTAAAAGTGTAAGAAAGAGTTGATTTGCAGCTTTTGAAGTAATTCTATTGCTACTATCATAAAAAATAACCACTGATTGTTCATTCGTGGAATTTGCACCTAAACTTTTTCTAAAATAATCTTTTTGGTCAAACCCCATATACAAACTCTTAAGCGGAATACTTCCAGTAAATAAGAGTATAAAAAATACTGACAAAATTTTTTTTCTAATTGTCATAACTCAATGTTTACTATTTATTTTTAAGTATTAAAATGTTATTCACCATATTGAGTGATTGTTCACTAAACCAACATCTTTTATGTCAAATGAAACAAAGAAAGATTCTTAATTTTATGTTATAAAAAACAAATAGCTAAATAAGGAAAGAAATTGAAACAGTACTAGCTTACTGTGGTGGCTTTAGCACATTTCTCAGCTGGTTGTTGAAATAAAAATACTTTAGTATGGTATTTGTATGAATTATTTAAGATTATACCTGATTCGAGATCGTTTCTTGCTTCTTCAAACCGGAGCGATTGGAGCGGTACAGGATCATATCTTATCGATGGTTTCGCTGAATCAGAAGACATATATCCCTTAAATAACAAATATGGAAATGAAAATAGTACACGTGTTATTTGTTCATTATTTTATGTTACCTTAATCAGTGGGTTTGCTTTCATCTTGTACAAAAGTAAAAAGAAAAATTAGTTGGATCATAGAAAAAACAAGCCCTTATCCTCCTAAGGGCGGATATTTGTGGCTTTTGTTTGATATAAGAAATCGCCTAAGAACCCTTCATGAGGGGCAGCTATATCGTGTGTAAAGGTTATTTCATTTAAGAAAACTTTTTGTATTGTAGGTTCCACCAATAATTTCTTTGCTTTTTCAACTCTATCAGTTAGATAGGCAACAGATAAGGAGTTACTTGCTGCTTCATGCACCAAGCTATCTTCTGGTTGAATGATAGTACCAAAAGGCCAAGGATATTCGTCGGTTACCATTTTGTGATCCTCAGGCATTTCTAAAAGAGTGGGAAGGAAATAAGTTAAGTTATTTTTCTCTATCATCCAGTTAATATCACCTCTGCACTTGGCTGTTAGATCTAAGACATTATAATCCATGCGTGATTCTACATAAGAATGTAATTTTTTTGCAGTTTCTTTTTTCATTGCGGGTAAGACAGCTCTTGGATCAAGTATATTTAAAGGTTTAATTTTTGCTAATTGTTCAGCTAATCTAGTTTTAAATTCATCATAGCGTTCATTACCCATGAATATAATACCAGAAGCATTGATACATCCTCTGCCGCCGTCTATAGTAATAGAATTATATGCAACATCAAGAGCCATATCCATGTGAAACTCGCTCATCTGATCAAAATCGATAACAACTTTAGATTGACCAGGACCATACGCTTTAATTGAATTATTGTCGCCATATTGTTTAAGCGTCCAATCACTTCCAAAGATAATTCCTAGGTCTGATTGTCTGACAATAGTATCAACTGCGCTATGATCTGTAACAAAGTGGAATAGCGTTTCATATGGTAATCCAGCTTGCCACAAAGATTTACAGAGTTTATAACTGGTAAAAGGCTCTTGGCTAGACGCACGAATAATAGTAGGAACTTTCATAAGAGGACTCAATACACCCATCAGACTAACAGCTGGATGATTACTAGGCAATGCTACTCCCACATTGCGACCTCTTGGGCTCCAACCAAATACTGTCCCGCGTATACCTATATTTTCGTCATAAATATCTAACTCACCTGTTGGAGAGTTTGCTTTTAGAAAGCGTATTAAATGCTCTTTACTCAGAAACTCTTTAATCATTTCAAAGGTGTTCCGTACATATGTTATCGGCATACCAGTAGACAAAGTAATCAGCTCCGTCCATTCATTGTTGCTTAGATATAGTCCTTTGATTTCTAAATCTTTTGCGAAAATTTTCCCTGCTTCAGCGTAAATTGTAATTAATTCTTCAATACTCATCTCTTGTAGTTTGTTAAAACCAGCCAGTTTATTCATAGGCATAGCCATTTGAACATGTATATCAGAAGAGACGCTTATATCTAACAATTTTTGCCCTTGTATAGATTCAAGAGCCTTAGTTGATCTTGAAATATATTCTTCACCATTGCGCAAAATTGGTAAATTGAGATTTTTTGTTATTGCCATGTCTGTTTTCACCAAATTCAATTTCTTGTCATGTCTACTAGTAAAATATTGAAATTCATTTATAAACTAGGTAAAACCCTCGTATCAAGAAAGCTGTAGAAAGGATTGAATTTAAACATAATTCAGATATACTTTCAGGTATTCTAACAAAATCATTTGAAAAACTGGTATGTATTTACATTTCTATTGACATAAAGAAAAACAATAAATACTCGTATAATATAATAATATTTGTTGTGAATGATATGTCGATGGATAAAGAAGCAATTCCCGTAACTATTGTAGGTTTGGAAAATGCAGGTAAAACCACACTCATTGAACGCCTTAAACATGATGAATTTGTTGAAGATACAACTCCCACAATTGGTGTCAGTTTTGAAATTTTCGATGTTGATAACACACGTTTCAAAATCTTCGATTTAGGTGGGCAATTAGTTTTCAGGGAGCAATTTTGGATTAAATATGCTAGTTACTCATATGGAATTATATTTGTTTTTGACGCTGCTGATCGCCAAAAACTTGCTGATGCTAAAAAATGGTATTGGAAGCTTATAAATGAACTTGAAGTGGAAGATAGAATAGCTATTGCATTCTTAGCTAACAAAGCTGATTTAGATGGGTGTATGAGCCTTCAAGAGATTATAGACGAATTGGAATTAACCAAAATGAGTGAGTCCCCATCTATTAGTTTTCAAATATTTAAAACAAGTAATAAAACCGCTGAAAACATTCAACAGTTTATGCAATGGTTTGAGCGTAAAATAGATAGTATTTCTAGCTCTAGATCAACTTCTCCTAAAGGCTTGATTCTTTCTACCATCTACGGTAGAATCCAGTTAGTCTTAGATTTCTCTGATTTATCTGATCAGATAGGCTTAGTACGTGAATTATTAATGAACCTTTATTCAGAGCAGAAAGATATTTTAAAGACTTTTAAGTTAACTTCAATGATTTATAAAGATGTTAAATTAGTGTGCAATGAAAAAGCCGATATGATTCTCTCTTTAATCACACACCCTACCGATTCAGATGTGGAAACTCAACGTTATATTGACATCATTTATGCATTTATTAGCGAAAAAAAAGCCCAAACAAAAGATGAACTAACCACATTCATTTTCGATCTGTTCAATGTTCCAGAAAATAAACGAAAAGAGATTAATGGATTAAGTTTCTAAATTATCTTTACAATATACTTTGATACCAAACAACCACAAAGAGTATATGCAAAAAAGGTAAAGGAGAGATTCAAATAAGTTAAAGTGACCAATTTATTTGTTTAGAATAGATCATCATCATCGTCGACATGGTGATGAAAGTCAATAACTAGTTCATATTCTTCATTTTCAAGATTATCGGTTTTTTTTGAATATTTCTTGTTTCTAAATTTATAAATTGCCATAAATCCCCCTACAAATAACCATGAATTTGCCAAAGCTATGATGCCAATTATTTTTCTGTAAGGAGGTTTATAGATGGGTATATTTATTTTTCGATTAGTATCTGTGATATTTCCATCTTCTTCATTAATAGCACCTATAGATAATCGTATATTTTCAATAATTATTAGCCCACTTGTTTCTTGTCCATAAAATAATAAAGACAAAACTATCTCTTGATAGCCTTGGTAGAGATTCATTGTCTCATCAATTGTATGAAGTCCTTTCTGATTTAATGTTCTTGTCATCGTCTGGTTGGATCCCACATCAAGAGTTAATATAACTGTTTTTAAAACTGAATCTGCTAATATATTCATTGTTAGACTAACTTCATATTGTTCAGTAAATAGATCGTCTATCTCTATCAATTCTTGTAGTTTGATAGTTTTTGTTTGATATACCTTCATATTAATGAAAACTGTATCTGCTAAAGTTTGATTAATCTGTGATTTTTTTTGATTAATAACAGTAGGAGGATAATATTCTAACCTAGTATCATTATGTAGAAAAAACAAGCCCTTACCCTCACACTGCCCTTCTAAACTTATATACACATCTTCTATATTCTTGAATTGGTAAGTAAAGGTTATGAGTGATAGATCCTGTTTAAAGGATGTCAGTTGTTGATTCGGAATAAACGCTTTTTGTTTTTCATTCATTACTCCTCCCATCTTTGTTTGAATTTTTATGTTTAAACCATCAACCAGCGGGTCACCTTTATAACTGTATGTGATAAACACTTTTAAGCTTTGTATATTATCTCTATCTTTTCTTCTTTCAGGAAGCATGTCTTTTAATGAAATATCAAAACTAAACGGTTTCTCTTCCCATTTAACATATGTATAGATGTCCCTTTGATCTATTTCATCACCAGATTCATCTATATCGTTTATAAGTGATAGTTTTAGCTCCAGTTCAGAAATTTCTAAGGTATTTCCAGAGTTTTTAATTATAAAAGAAATATTGAGAATATTTAATCCTTGTTTACTAAAATTTAAAGAATAGAGAAGTAAATTTCTTTGATTTGTGTTAAAAACTTTTTTTCCAGTACTTTCATTATTTAGACACAATTCCACTTCTTTGCTCAATGCAGACAATTCATTGCTAACAAATGTTAAAGTTACATTCAAATTCGATTGTTGATGATTTTCGATGAAAAAGGCGGAATTTGTCAATCCTACAGCTGTTCCAATCATTTTTCCTGGAACAATTAATTCATTAGGTATTAGATTTAACGTTATTTCTTTTTTTTCTTCTAAGAAAGGAGTTTCAACAATATGAAAGGAAGTATCACTTAAAATAGTTATATTAGCTTCTTGATTAAAGGATGTTTGCCCTGCTACACTAACTGTTATATTTGTTTTTTCGTATCCTTTTATCTCTTGACTATTCAGATGTCTGAAATAATATGCTTTTTTTACTTCCTTTTTCTTACCTATTTCTTGCAGATCTCTGGAGATAAGGGCATAAGAAATTACCTCTGCATGATCAGTAGTATTAATTCCTATATTTATTTCTAAATTAGAAATCTTATTTCCATTTATCACATAAATTAAGTTTAACGCATTCGATGCGCCTAAGTTGAATGTTTGGTTTAGACAGATATTTCCATTATACACTGAATAAGTGTCGTTAAAATAAAAAGTCATATTTTGACCTATGATATTTTTCGTTTCAACATCATTATTTATATTAGGAATTTCTTCATTTTGATTCACAAAAAAAGGATGAGTAGATGGAGGAGGAGGAGGAGGAGAGATTTTCTGAGAAGAAACATTATTTTCTATTCCTCTATAGGCTATAACTTTGGGTGTATTTAAAAGTAGTAGTAAAGCAATAGCCAACACAATAGACATGACGCTCTTATGTTTTATCCGTGAATCCATTCTACTCTATCCAAATTAATAATGTCGCAAATGATTTTTAAAGAAGAAAAAAAATGATAAAAGAAAAACCTAGAAGTAAATGAAAAAAAATGTAGAAGTAAAAAAGATTATTGTTTGAAGAATCGCATTTTTTTCATTAAATCTGCTCCTTTATTTAAAGCCATTATTTGTCTCACACCTAAGGCTATACCAAGAGCAGCTGAACTAACAATAGGCGCAAGTAAATTAATTAAGTTATCATTTTTATGTATCATAATTTGCTCATATTCATATTCAATAGAGCAAGCTGCTCCTTTATGATTTTTATCCCCAGTAAATATTACAGCTATCTGTTTTACATCATGCATTTCTAATTTGCTTAGATCAAGAAATACTTGTCCATCTTGGTCTGTAGATAAAAAGAATTCATATATTATTGAATTATTCTCACTTTTTAACATAATTGTGATTAGCTGATCGTCCAAAGACTCATTGTATGCATCAGTTAAAGAAATATATGCTTTAGTTTCAACTATTTCAATACTTAATGCTGTATCTAAAGGTTTTATTTCTAGAATGAAAACCAAATAAGCTGGATTATAGAATTGATTACCTGAAAAATTAGCTGAAATGGAATAATTGCCCCCTTCGAATTCTGCTAAATCAATATTTATTGAGCCATTTATTGAGTAACTAACCTCGTCGATAATTAGATTAAAAGAAACATTGGCTAAGTAAAACGAGTTATTCGAATAAAGCATAATAGTGAGTTGTTGATCTTGTTTATATTTAGCACTTTCAAGGTTATGATAAAACCAAGTAGCATCTTTTTCAAAATTAAAGGCATATTCAAAAGATATTTCTTGGTATAAATCTGTTGCTTCACCTTTGATAGATAGAATAGGCTCCATTAGAGTGATATTCCAAGAGAAAAATAGTTTTCCTTCTTGATCTGTTGTTAGATAATATTGATCATCCCCAATAGTGAGCTCTATCGTATAATCTACTAAAGAGTTAGACATTGTATCTTTCAGAGTTATTTCTATTTCTAATATGTCTTTATAGTTAGTTCCATTAAGATGTAAAAATTCTATAATTATGTCTCCTTTTACAATCGTTAGGTCATAGGTTTGTTTAATGCTATCTAAGTTTTTATTGTTGCTTGTTACTATTAAAGTTAAATTATATGTTTCAGGTTCATAATCCATAAGAAACGAGGAAGGTATGATAAAATAGCCAGAAGCATCTGTCTTGACTATTCCTATCAATTCGTCTTCTATATAAATTGTCACCTTACTATCAGTTAAATTCAATGTTAAGAAACTGAAAGTTCCGTTCAAAGGCACAATATTATTGTATTGTTGTTCAGTTATATCTAAATGTAATGCTGGCGTTCCTAAGTCTCGTTCATACTCTGTTATTGTACTATAAGCCAATAGTAATTCTGTTTGATCAACAGTTATGGTAATTTCATAATAGCCTGCTTCTAAATACTGATCTAAAGTTAATATGAACCTACTCATAGAAGTAGTAACAATATAACTTGTTTCATTGATCCTAATGTTTACTGCTACTTCTGGTAAAAGCCCATCGAATGAATTAAATTGACCTTCTATGCTAAAATCTTCTCCGTAAGTCCTTCCATTTATATCTAAACTTTCAAATTCTAATGAATAATACACACTAAGATTTATTTCATATGTGCTTTGTGAATGGCTTACATTTCCTTGATAAAAACAAGTTATGAGATAGTTTCCGCCTATTAGTTCCTCAGCTGTTAGGGTTAATGTTCCTATACCATTACTGTCCGTTGTGATTGTCTTATAATACACGCCATTTATCTTGATTAGCAGGTCTGTTTCTGTTAAATTATTTCCATTTATATCACTTAAATGAAGCTGAGTAACTATGTCTTCCCCATAGGTGTTATTGATTGATGAAACTTCACTTGTCAAACTAGTTATTATCTTATAGATATCTACTGTCAATTGTTCAACTGAAGCAAGGAAATAAGTATTTCCCGCAAATATCACCTCTAGGGTATATATTCCTTCGGATAAAATTATATTCGTTGAAAAATACCCATTACTGTCTGTCAAAACAGTATCATAGAAAGTATCATTAGCATAAATGGAAATAGTTATATTTTCAAGTAAAACCTCACTCACTATTTGTCCATTGAGTAATGGTAAATTGCTTACGTAACTAAATTCTAAGAAAATGAATGTTTCAGCTTTTTTCACAGTAAATTGTCCTTCTAAACTGTTTTGTGAATATTCATCATCACCCGCAAAATATATAGTATAATCATATTTCCCCGGTGTTAAGTATATATCTAAATTAAACTTCGCTATTCCAGATGCATTAGTAAGAGCGAAATATACTTGTTCGCCTACCATTAATTCAATTTGTTTATTGGCTATCGGATCATTGAAGGAAGTTAGAGTTGTATAAAAAATGGTGGGTTCTGTAACGTACGTACCTTCGTTTATAGTTGTTTTTAGTTCTGTCGGAAATTTATCTTGCTCGCCAGACATAGTTATCGATGAATCTTCATAAATAGTAGTTTCTTCAAAAATAATAGTGAATATATAATAACCTGGGGCTAAATCATGTGTGAAAATTGCCATACCTGAAGCATTCGTTAAGGCGTCAAGAATCCATGTGTTGTTAATATATAATTTTAATAGTTCATCAGCAATCGGAGATGATGAAGCATCCGTGAGTGTTGCAGCTATTTCAATCGTATCATTAATGAAGGTGAATGTTCCATTAATGGCCGTTTGGATCTTGTAAATAGTTATTGTTTTTGTATTTTGTATATATTTGTAAGTAGAAGTTTCTTCTACGTAAACTTTTATCTCATATGCACCAGGTAGAATATCATTTACATGAAACTCATAATAGCCATTACTAGCTGTTTGGGATGTTTCAATTTGTGTTCCATTAATTAATAAATAAATAGTAACATTTTCTACTGGCTGTAAATGTTGATCTTTTAAATATCCTGAAACGAGTATCTCCGATCCATAAACACCGTCATTTACAGTGAGAGTTAAGGTGAAGGTTTGTTTTTGTACTATCAGATTGATTTGTAAGGTTGCGTCTAGTATGGTTTCTGATCCTTCATAGACAATACTAAGCACATGTGTACCCACATCAAAATCATTACCTAAATTCGTGGTTAAATATCCACTTGAGTTAGTTGTTGAACTAATCAATAATATATCATTAGCATAAATATTGATTTCTCCATCAGCTACAACGCCAAGGGATGAATAGACAAATATTTCAACATAAGCGTCATCACCATATACAACTATTACATCTTCAGCTTCAATTATTGAAGGCAATTTAAATACTTCAAACGAAGTTGCATTTTGTGAGACTTCATATAACTCATTTTCAACTAATTTAGCTTCAATAATATAGTTTCCAGGTAATAATTCTTCTTGAAATACTAAGAGATAGGATCCATTTACGTCTGTTATAACTTGATCCCAAAATATTCCATTCAGATAGAGATCGACTAACATTTCACTAATTGTTTGATTATTCTCATCTGTTACTGATATTTCTGCTGTTATACTTTCTGTATAGTTGTATTCTTGACTGTCAGTGCTAATAACAAGGGATGTATCGATCTTTGAAATAGTTATTGTTGCAGAAACTTCCACATAGTGATAATTAGCTGATTCAGGTACATACACGACACATTCATAGCTACCAGGTAATAACTCGATTATAAATTCATAATAACCAGTTTCATTAATTGTATACACATCTGTTTCGGTTCCATTAATTTGAAGATAAATAGCAATCCCGTCTATGGAATATGAAGAATCGCTGTGTAAATACCCAGAAATGATTGATGTCTCATTGTATACTGCGTCATTAGCTTCAATTGATAAAGATAGACTTGCTTTTGTAACAGTCACAGTTATTGATGCAGTAGAAGATAAGAAATAGTCTGAACCTTCATAAACCAAGACTAACGTATACACACCTACTTCTAAATTCAAATTTATAATATCTATTATTGCATATCCACTAGTATTTGTTAAACAATTGACTAAAGCAATATCGTCCTCCGTTATTGTAATTTCAGCATTTTCAATTGGACCTAAAGCAGAATATAAGTATGAAATTAATTCATATGATTCACCATAAACTACGGTGATGTCAGAAGCATCGATGAAAGAAGCGTGTTTTTTTACAGTAATAATTTGCTCTGTTTCTGATGAAAGATAATAATCATCTTCGAGAATTACTAGTCTAAAAGTATATACGCTAGGATCAAAGTCAAATACTATTGAATAATGATAGTATCCGTTTTCATCTGTTAATATCTGGTCATAAAGGCTGTCATTTACATAAAGGTTAACAGAAATAGAAATATTAGCGTTGAATTCATCGTACGTGTAAATTTCTAAATCAATCGTATCTGTATAGTTATATTCAAACTCTGTTGAGAGAATTATATTTGTTGAGATTTTTGTTACCGTTATACTTGCTGAATTTTCTGCATAAAGATAATTTTCAGATTCCTCTACGTAAACTTTTATTTCATATGTTCCCGGTAAAAGATCATCTATGTGAAACTCGTAATACCCTTGTTCATCTGTTAAACAAGATTTAATCTCGTTATCGATTTCAAGATAAATTGTATAATTGTGCAATGATACAGATTCAGCTGTTTTAAGATAACCTGATATAGTATTAACTTCTGAATACGTACTGTTATCAGCTTGTATTGATAAAACAAGGCTTTCCTTTTTAACAGTTAAGGTAATTATCTCTGAAGAACCCAGATAGCCTTCTGTTTCTTCAAAAGAGATCGTTAACAAATATGTTCCAACATCATAAGTGCCATCAATAATGAAAACAGCCCAACCTGAAGAATTTGTAAAAATCGTCCCAATTAGTGCATCAGTCTCGTATATCTTAATTGTAGCCTCTGATATGCTACCAAACGAAGAATAAAGATAGATTGGCAATTCACATGCTTGACCATATAGAACAGTTAAATCATTAACATCTAGTTGAGATGTGGTCTTGGTTATACTAAATTCTAGCGATTGTTCTGATGGGAAATAAATTGAAGTATCTTCGATAACAGCTGTTAAGATATAATAATTGGGAAATAAATCATCAGAAATAGAATACAAATAGTATCCGTTTGTATCTGTGGTTATTTGATCCAACTCTGTACCATTTATATATATTGTTACCAGAACTGAGATGGTTTGATTATTCTCGTCATATGTATAGATTTCGAACATAATATTTTCTGTATAGTTGTATTCTTGTTTATTAGAAGCAAGATTAATGGAAGTATAATAACCAATTTGTAAATTTCTCTCTTTGACATCACCAATCCAGTTATCATCGTCTATAATTTTTGCTCTCCATTGATATTCGCCACGTTCTAAAGAACAAACTATCTTCAAAACAGCATAACCCGTTTCATTTGTTTGCTTGTTGGATAAATGCTGCCATGTCTCACCATTATGCCAATAAAATTGTACAGTTATTCCTGTAGGATAGGTACCCAATGATGAATTAACCCTAACAGTGAGAGTAAGGAGCTCGTCAGTCACTCCTTGTGCATCATCCATTTCTATTGAAACATCAATAGGTGAAGAATAAATATAGGTATGATCTTCTATATACTCATAATTTGTGTTATTGAACGAATAATTAATCGTTAATGTTGTTCCTTTATAAACTAGATATGTTAAATTGAATATTCCTTCTGAATCAGTTAAGAGTTCAAATATTTCTCCATCAATTTCAATAGTCACTATTTCATTTTCTAGGGGAGTTGAAGCGTCCGAATAAAGTTTTCCCGTAATAAAGATTGTTTCTTGATTAGTTGTATTATAATCTTGCAAGTCTTTGAAAATCGCACTTCCTTGAATACATGTAAAAGTAGTAAAATGACAGTCAGATTGACTATAAAGGGTCGTACCATCTTCCTCATAAGGACGAGAGAATATAGTCACTTTAATTTGATCATCAATTTCAAGATCAAAATTAAGAGTAAAGGTTACATAGCCCGAAGAATTAGTTACTTTAATATATGAGTGTTCAACGATTTGTAAATTATTTACATAACTGAGCTGAAGCATCACTTCAATTCCGCTTAATGAATTCATGTACTTATCTGTAACAAGTATTGTTACAACTATAGTATCATTATAGAGATAGTTTTCAGCTGAGTCAAGTTGTGGGTCTAAATGAATATATGCCTCACCAGGGTTTACAATGAGTGTAACATCTTGTTCAAAATATTCATAATTATCATCAAACACTTTGAATCGCAAGGTATACTCATCAGACATTAACAGATTTTCACTAAACGAAACAGTAAAAACGCCATTAGAATTAGTATAATAGCTACCTAAATTCATATGGACATCATTAGAATCAATCAATTCAAGTTCATATTCTACTCCTCCTATGGAATCATTTTGATAATCACCAAAATGCCCAGAAAAATTAAAGGCTGTGTTGAAAGCGAAATGATATGTATCCGATTCACTTGAAAATATAATTGTACTAGGTTTTATCTTAATATCGCCATAAGTATTTATTTTGTAGTCATATAAGTCGTCATTGAGATCTATATGCAGCCAATAAGCATTGATATAAGTTCCAGCATCCCAGTTAACATACTGATTATTAATTTCTGCATATCCTGAACCATTAGTAAAAGTGTATATGCCCATTTTCCCTTCTATATAGAAGTATACCATGAGATTAACAAAAGGCTCCCCATCATTATCTGTTACTTGTGTTATTAAAGGGATCCTCGTTTCTGTACTTGAACTTGTTTTTGAACCATAGGTAGCATTAGCAATAGGAGCCCATACAATCACTTTTTCTTTTGTTCTATTAGTTGATGAATAATCTACTAACATCTTATGTACTGCTTTAAAATAAATCACCCCTATATCTTCAATAGCATAATTGATAGAAGCAATACCAAAGGCATCAGTTGTAGCAATACCTAATGAATACCACGCTGATTGGTCTTCTGAGTAAGCAAAAGAAACATTATACCCACTTAAAGGAGCATTATCAATATTTTCTAACTTGGCAGAAAGAGTAATCTGATCTGAATATTCAGCTTTAGCAGGACTAGTTAAAGTAAGATAATATGCTTCTAACGAATCAGTGACTAGTGCATCAACAAAATCGCTTGACATATCTAATAAATATTCTTCGTCATAATATAATCCTAAAAATCTGTGATCTGCAAATATACTATTTGAAGAGTCATACATAAATGATGTGGCACCATCACTTGTTTCAGACATATAAATTGGTTCAGCATTATTTGATGTATAAATTGTGCATTGGAGATCAATTCCTAATTGTTCTGTCCAACCAATAGAAGAATCATAACTATAAACAGTATTTTCATCAACGCCATTTGTATCATTACTTGTTTGTAACACAAGCCCCGAAGAAGAATGAATCACAATATAATAAGACGTTTCAGCAGAGAGAGTATTGTCAAAACTATCAGATCCTGGAAAATTATATGTTGCAAAAACAAGAGGTGAATCACTAGTATCTTTTTGAGTTGAAATATAATGTTGTGTGATCATCCCCTTATATTGATAATTCGATAGATAATTCTCTAAATCTGTTGTCAAATATACATTAACATAATCTTCAGATATTGTAGAAGCTATCGTACTATAGTTAAGGCTCAAAGCTGCAAAAGTACTATCAAAGGGAAATGAAAATTTTACTGCAATAATCTCGCTTGATATAGTAGAAGAAACAGGATCAGAATCAGTTGTTAAGGTGTAAAGATCGTACCAATAAACTGATCCTTGAGAGACAGGCTGTAAACCTATTATTTCCCATTCTGTATAAGAACTTAATTCTATAGTTTCTCCTTTAGTGATAATCTCTTGGTCAGCTGTGACTGAAGTATATGACTTGTATGTTCCTAATGAATGCTTAGGTTGCATAACACGCAAGTCATCTTGTTCTTCTATTTCTTGCTTTTCTTTACTATTATCACTATTTGTATCATGAGGGGGGGAAAAGTTAAGTCCCCCTGTTTTGGGTGAAATATTCTCATCATGATTGGTCGTGCTTAGTTTTGCAAAAAAGTTGTTCAAAATATTTTCACTAAAAGTGCTACTGGTAGCGGGAATCAGCAAAAGGATCACAATTAGCGTCAAAGCTTTTTTAAAAATAATTTTTAATTTGTTTTTTTTCATTATATATCAACTCCTGGTGAATCATTATCTGTTCTCGACTGACCTTCACGGTCAGCATTAAAATTGTGAAAGACTGAATGTGTTTCAGCTGCGAAATAATTTTGGCTTGCTAACCATATGATAAACATTAAATAAAGAGCGAAATTTATTAGCGGGATTAAATAGCCCCAGACCGATATACCTACAATTAAAAAGAATACTCCAAAGAAAAGCAAAATGGAAAATTCACCATGGTGGGCTGTAATAGTAGCGAATGGAAGTGTTTGATCACCATAATCAGGTAAACCAAAGAATATTAATGCTATAAGCAAATAAATGTTAACCCAAATACCATTATTAATGCCTATCAAATAATAGAAGTAAAGAATTTGGTTGTTATTTGTAATAAGTAAAACAACTAATAGAAAATTTAGTAAGGGAGCATACCCAATTAAAAACGCATGCCAGACATTTTTTAATTCTCCTCGAAGTCTTTGAGCTGAATAGTCGCCTTTAACTAAGTTCATACTATATACAACGCTTACATCATAGCCTAAAATTCTAATAGCTAAGGAATGAAATAATTGATGGAAAAAAGAGCCAGGTAAAAAGAACACATTAAGGTACTTGACTAAATCCCCAAAAAGCCAATCTCTAAGCATGTCAAACAATAATTTTAAACCAAATATGCACACAATAACGAGAAAACTAAACCCAGTCGTAAAAGTGAATATACCTACAATAAACTCGTAAAGATTTTTTACATTTTCCGTGAACACTTTAGCCCCCCCTATTTTCCTGTAAGTGATAAATGGTTAGCAACAGATTTTTCTCTATGGCTTCTTTTCTTATCCTATGCCTGAAATTGTATATTGAACGCTTTATTTTCTTATATTCATAATCACTATTAGACTTGAGATATTGCCAGAATTTTTTCATTTTCTTTCCTCGCTTGAAATAATAACGTAATAAAGAAAATACCATTATTGTCGCTGCTTTCTTATTCTGTGTTCGAGAGAGTAACTGGCAATCAGCTAAGCTGAATGCTTTTTCTTCTATTTTTTCCAAGCGTTTCTGATACTCAGGAAAAACTGCTTGCAGTTGTGTGACTATTTCTGTAATTTCTTCTTTGAGTGATTTGACATTATTTTCTCTTCTTTTTCTTTGGATAACACTGTTGACAAGGAGCGCTTCTTGAACTTTCAATAAACTAGTTCGATTCCAATGGGGATGCTGTTTATTGATTTTATTGCTAATCCTTATAATATCCTGATCGGTTATTTCTAATCCAACAAGGCTGAATTGATAGTCTAAGATGGCCATGAATTTATATATAGCTTTAGAAGCGCGAATGAACGCAATATGGGAATTATCTTTAGCTAAGAATGATTCAAGATTGTTTTGAAAAATATCTACAGCTTTGTTCAATGTTTCAGGACGAATGCCTTTAATTTCTTTGGTATAATATTGTACAATACAAGCAACATCTTCAAGTATATCGCCTATTATATCTGTGCCTGGACATTTTTCATCCTTCGTTTTAGCTATTACAAAGTTAGCTTTAGATGTAAGTTGTGTTCTTTTTTGTTGGTTGTAAGTTAGCTCAAGATCAATACCTTTTTCCTTTAAAAGAGATCTAAACTTATACATTCCTTTCTTGAATGCATCAAAATCAAAATCAAATTTATCTGAATTTTCAATAAATTCAAAGACTGTTTGACGACAATTAAAGTCGGGAATAAACTCTTGAAAATGAGCAGCTATAAGTGTGGCTGCTGATCTATCAACGTTGACATTTGGATAAACTTTTGATTCTATTAGAGCATTAACATTATTCTCTATCGCTCGTAAAGAGTTTCTCAATTGTTCAAAGTGGTGTATAAGTTCATTTATGGCATAATTAACTTTTGAGCGTAAAAGATGCGAGAAAACAAATTTAGTAGGGTTGCGTTTGAGAAGTCCCCATTTATATAATTGTATTTGGGCCTTTTTCATATTAAATATAGTGCAAACATTTTTTGTGAGCCCAGGTAATTCTAAGAGCGTATCAAAATGTGATGGGCTAATCTTTGCATATACAGTATTTAGCCTGTGATTCAATAGCCCCATATAAAATAGAACTATCGTATTTTTGGTTATATAAACCTCTTCCCCTAAATTCTTAATAATTTGATCAATCAATTGTTCGAACAAGAATAATGAATCATCAAGCATACTACTTGGGAATTGATCATAAAATAAATGCTTTACATTCTTTTTTATATAGTCCACAGCGTTAATTTTTCTTTCTTCCGCTGCGTCTCTAAAATATGAGCTGATTAATGAGGACGTTCTGACACCCTTTGAAAGGATCTTATATGCATCTAGCTTCTTTATGTAGCCTCCTAATTCTAGATCTTGGATGTCAGATCCATCGTATTCTGATGTACCATACTCTATTGTTCTTTTTACTTGTGTTACCAACGCCATGGATGTAGCCTCCTTGTCTTTTTTTGATGTAGCCAGTCTGTAAAAGACAATGGATTTTGTCTGTTAATATACTCTAATAGAAATTCCTACTTTTATTTGGCGCTTAGTAATTACAATCTCACTACAATTCTCCTTAAATTTGCTCAATTTGAACTTGGTACCATTCAATACCCGTTTTGTGTCTTTTCCTTAACTATTTCCTTAACAAATAAACTTATAAAGAGAATACTTGCTTTTTTGCTTCCGTGATGAAAAAAGCAATAGTAACAGGATCTGGCGTTAAAGTCTTTTTGAGTAGACAATAAAGGTTTGTTTCAGGCTTTGAAACACTTGTTATTGGAGAAATTTCTGCTTGATCAAATAAAAAGTATAGAATTCACAGATAAAACTGGTTAGAACTAATCTATTGTTTCACTTATTTTAAATAAAATTTAAGAAGTAAAGCTTACTTAACAATAGATCAAAAAGGAAAAAGTTATACGAAAGATAATATCAAAAAAAAAGAAATACACCTTATTTGGGTGTTAAGTTTTTGTTTTTATTATTTATTATCGACACTTTAGGTTTTAGACTGTAATGCTCCTTTCTTTTTGAGTTGGTGTAAGTTCTGGTTGTTTCATCATTTTATGTGCAAAGATAGCAGGATTCCACATCCATTTACTCATTATCCATAAAGCAATGAATATACCTATACCTGCAATTACAAAAGCAATAGCAAACGCCATCGCATAAATTTGTAACCATCTTACAAACCACCCAGGTTGAAGTCCATCAAGAGCTACAGTAAGAAAAGCTCTTATACCCCCAATCAAGGCACACATCCACGTGTCAGCGATCAAAAAGAACGCCCAAAAACGAGGATTCTTTATCATGCTTGATATAGGTTCACCTTTACGTGATCTTCCTATAAAATCATATCCACTGATTCTTCCAGCTATTTTTGCTAATCCAGGCCATCGACCAAATTCGTTAAAACTGAAAAAACCCACACAAAAAGCAATAGGCATGACTATACCAACATTTTGCAGAAATTTTACAAGTACTTGGTTTGGATACAATGCAACTGCCATTATTATTGCCATTGGTAATGATATATAAATTGACATTTGCACTGACATTCCTAATGCCCTGTGTCTTGGATTCAATTTGTCTGTCAAACCTCCTGGTGTTGGAGGTAATTGTTCCTTTAGGAATAAGCTTTTAGGTAATTGTTGTTGTGACATTTTTTGTTTAACCTCTTTTTTATTCTGTATGTCATGTGTTCTAAAAAGAAAATTATTAGAACAGTATATAAAGGAGGAAAATTATTTCCCTTAATTTTATGTTTTTGTAACATTATCACTATACACTATTCTATTACCATTTTAAGGTAAAAAAGTGTAGAACTAAGTAATAAGACCAACCTATAAAAAGAAAAACACATCTTTTTTGAAGGAACCAACAAATAATAGCAAAAGGAAAATGTATTTATTTTTCATATTGCTTTTTTTTCTATGAAAAATTTCATTTCAGGTTTAAAACTTTCTGAGAAAACCTATGAAACAGTTATTAACCCCATTTTACATGAAAACTATCCCACTTTACTCTATTCGGCAGCTAGATTGGGCAAAGGTTCAGAAATCTTAGGCTTTGATGATCAGATGTCTATGGATCATGATTGGGGAGTAAAACTACAACTTTTTTTACGCCCCGAGGATACACACTTAAAAGATGAACTCTGTGAGTTATTTTCAATAGTTTTGCCTGATAAGATAGAGGGTATTCTAACGAATTTCAGTGAACAAGGTAAAGATGGTTCTTCTGTACTAAAAAAGAGGGATAAAAATGAAATGATCAATCATGGTATTGAAATTACAACTATCCAAGAGTATTACAAAGATTTTCTTGGTATTGATCCCTATAAGAATCTTTCAAGTATTGATTGGTTGGTAATCCCTGAACACAGACTTTTATCAGTAACCTCTGGAAAAGTTTTCCATGATCAATTGGATCTCATTGATATAAGGAATAAATTCTCTTATTATCCCCACGATGTCTGGTTATTTATTCTCATGTCTCAATTCAAATTGATAGCAGAAGAAGAACCTTTTGTTGGTAGAACGGGTTATATTAGCGATGATATCGGTTCACGACTAATTGCATCAAGACAAGTCGAAAGAATGATGCAATTAGTATTCTATCTTGAAAAAAAATACACCCCCTACTCCAAATGGTTTGGTAAAGCATTCACCCAACTACAATTGTCTTCTAAGTTATTACCTATTTTACAGAATGTACTTGAATCTAAAGACTGGAAGACAAGAGAAAAATATCTTTCTCAATCGTACGAAATGGTAATTGAAGAATTTAATAAATTGAAGTTAACTAGATATTTTGAACCTAAAGTGAAAAAATTCTGGTCTAGGCCTTTCGATGTTATAGATGCCCACGAAATTTCTAATGCATTGAAAGAGACAATTCAAGATAAACAACTACTACAAATTGGGAGAATGATCGGAAAAATCGATCAAATCACCAACAGTGTTGATGTTTTGGATTACAAGGACACTTTTTCCCGATTTAGAAGCATATACACATAATGAAAAAATATCTAAAGGTCACAATTGCACTTGTACTGACTTAACCCCTTATCTTTATTCACCTCGTACAGGTATCTGTGGGGTCTAAAAGAGTAAAACGCGATCTATCTTATTATCTTATTTTATAAAACCCTAGATAGAATTAATTTAACTTTTCATTATATTCAATTAACCTAATAGTACGCCCAAATAGGATACAACGATATCCACATCGCTAGTAGAATGAACTTATGTCATAGAAATAAAGTTTACCAAAAAGATAATAAATATACCTAATCAGAAATGTTTTAATAAAACAAGGAGAAACTGAGTTAAACAAAAGTATTTCGCTTCCTTATAAATGGAATGAGAAATATTTTTGTCGGGTAGTAGAAAGACAAGTCAAAATTGTCTGTCTGTCTGTCAACTGTCAAGTTCAGTTTTCGACTTGTCTTCTTTACACCCAATAAAATATAACTGTTTTTAGTATATAAAGCGATAACAATTAAGAATAGATGAGAATAGACACGAGTGTAATATTACTATAAACTAGACTTGTCTCACAAATTTTTTCCTCTTTATAACGCCATTGACTCATTTTTATATTGGATATGAAAGATTCATCAGTTGCTAGTACTCAAAATCATACTTTATTAGAACAACTATTTTTATCAAGTGTCGCTCAAGAAAATACTTTATTTATTCTTCCTCCAAATTTTGATTATAGGGGTTTAATTTGTTATTTTGCTGAATATTTCTTTGATAAATTTCCTTCACAAAAGATAGTTTTACTTCTTTCTGATGTTTCTTATTACAATTTTTTCAAGACAATAGAATCATATTCTTGGCGTCAAGATCCTTCGTTTGGTTTTCCCAAATCCGATATTCCCATATCCGAGCGATCACTTTTATATCAATCAAAATTTTTGATTACTACTGGAGCTCTTTTTTACAATGATCTTCTCAGGCAATTTATCTCGCCATCAGATATATCACTGGTCATTTACGAATCAGCTCATTTAGCGAAAAATGGCCATGTATTCTGTAAAATTGCGGATATTTTTTATTCTACAGATACTTTTCCACGCATCATAGGTTTCTCTTCTTATAATTTCTCTTCTTATGATAGTCTAAAAAAAACTCTAGAAGCGCTTTTTATTAGTAAAATAGAATTTCGTAGTTCAGCTGATTCTTTAATTTTGCAAGAGTCTCCTCATTCAAATGTATCGATTATCGTACCTGTAAATCAACAAATTAACGATCTTTGTGTATTCATTCGTAACCACATATATGAAATTGTAGCTTTTTTTGAGAAGCAGGGTATAGATCAGCCCCTATTTATAAGAAAAAGCTTCTCTGCCTTTACTGAATCTATTGCTTCTTCTCCCTACGCGTCAGATCTAATCCACCAAGCACTCATTTTGTCTCATCTTCAAAATCTTCATGATACATTAGAATCTGAAGGACCATCTGTTACTTACGCTCTTCTCTCGACTATTGAAGAAAATGAAAATCGCTCTGATTCGAAGAAGTCCAATCTTGCTCCTCATAATTTTTCTTCATCAACGCTTTTTGATGATATCAATACAGAGCTCAAGACTTTAATTGAACAAAAAATTGGTCATCCCAAAAAATATCGTCTGTTGCAGTTCTTACGCGAAAACCAAGTTCTTGAAAAGAATCATTCTCTCATCATTAATTGTCGTTCTAAAACTTGTGTGACTGCGCTTGAATCGTTTCTTCAAAAAAACAATATTCCTTGTCGCGGTATAACAAATCTTCGTCTTAAGTCCCAACGCGAAGCTGTAGATTCCTTTTCAAAAGGCTTTTTACGTGTTCTGATTACCACTAAAAATCTTTCTCTCTCCTCTGATTTACGATTATTCTACTCTATCCCCGTTCATTTTCGTACATTCCTTGAACGATATGTAACCTCCCAGAGACTTTTTTTCTTAATTACTCACCATAGTCATGAAGAACGAGTTTATCATAAATTTCTTAATAGAGAAAAACAAACGGAAGAGATTATTCATGATTCTATTATCAAATTAACCTTAATCAGAATACAAAAAAAGAACTTTGATCGCCGATTAGATAAACAGATTGATCCGCGAACGAAAACTATGCTTTCAATAGTAAAACAGTTTAACAAGAACCGGACCAGCTCTTCTTCACTTCCATCTTCTAAATCAGTAATTAATGCACAGTTAAAGGAGAAAAGGGACAATGAATGAATCTGATCTGAATCAAAAAATCGATTCTTTTGTAAGAAAAGTAGAACAAGACTTAGCTAAGCTTGAACGTACTCTTTCTTATCCTGAGACAAATGTGTCGATAACTGGTTCTTCTAACTCCCCTATTGATGATAGACATCCTCTTCCTAGTGCTAAAGAATTTCAGGCGTATTTTGATGATAAAGACCCCTTTATACATTCTTTCGAATCTCATGTAGATAAAAATCAATCTGTAGTGAAAATTGATAATTCATCTGTTGAACATGAGCATATTTCCAAACATTCTCTCTTTTCTTCTCCAGCGCATGATAAATCAACTCTCATTCACAAAATTAATGAAAAACACCCCAATAATCCTGTGTCAATTAATGATCCTATTAATTCGTTTGTTGATGATACACTAGAAGACTTTCATTTAGAAATTCCTAAGAAGTCTGATGTAATACTAATCAGTGGTCCGCCAATGACTGGAAAAACTTCCTTAGCCATCCAAATGGCGATAGAGATTTGCCCCAAAAATTCATTCATTCTTACCAATCTAGCTGATAATGTTTCAAATAAGTTCAATACAATGGTTAATCATTCACGATGGGCAGACTTTTTACCCATACGCAGCAATATTACTATCCAATATGTAAGTACACTAAACGAAGTAATGGAAAAGTTATACCAAGTACACCATGTTAAAGATAAATCAAGTGCTGCTTACCGATTACTGGTTATTGATAATCTTGATTCACTTTTTGCTTCTTGTCAGAACCAAAATCTTCGCTCTCATTTAGATGCGTTCTTAGATGAATTACAAACACTTCTCGATAATAAAAACATCAAACTTGTTCTGATTTATGACTCTTATGTATCAAATGAAAATGATTTTCTGGACAAATTAATTGATTTCTCTAACTTGAAAATAACTGCCACTAAAACTGATCATGTTTTGTATTCAATTCATGATAAGGATCCAGTTGAAGTAAAACTTGATGAGGCTGGATTAATCAATGTCTTTACTTATACCTATTTTTAGAAACGTGTTCAGGTCACTTTCGTAGTTTCTGGATTTATGTATATGTATATGTATATTTAACAAAATAAACAAAAAAAATTTTTTAGCTTCTATTTTCTTACCACCAATTTAATACATCTTCTGCAAATCCTAACATTGTATTTATTTTTATTTCATTTCCATTATCAAGAATAATTCTACCAGTATAGTATCCAAATACTTGAATGGATTTTAAAACTAATAAGTTAAATGTACTATTTTATCCTCTATCATGACATTTATCAAAAAGAAAAGGAAATAGACCGGATAGATTCCAGTTTGTAATCTGATTACCTTCTGCTCCTTCCTACCATAAGAGCATTAAAAATAACCAATAATGAAGCTCCCATGTCGCCAAATAATACCGCCATCCACAGTATAGCTATACCAAAAAACACCAGTACAAAGAATAGCATCTTAATAAATAACGAAAGAAAGATATTAATTTTGATAATCTTTTTTGTTTGGCTACTCAAATAAAACATATAAGGAATGTTAGCCAAGTTATCATTAGCTAACACAATATCAGCTGTTTCAATAGATATCGTTGTTCCTTTTACTCCCATTGAGATACTCAAGTCAGCTACTGCCAATGCTGGAGCATCATTGATCCCATCACCAATCATTGCCACTTTACCATATTTCTTTTGAAGTAGGGCTATAGCTTGAGATTTTTCTTCGGGTAATAACTCAGCTTGAAATGCAATATTTATTTCCCCAGCAATTTTTTCAGCTATATCATAATTATCACCTGTTAACATTATTATATGCTTAATTCCAGTCTGTTTCAATTGCTTTATGACTTTAGGAACTTCAGGTCTTAATGGATCTGCCATGTGAATATGCCCAATTACTTTGTTGTTTTTAGATACATAGGCGACCATTGACTCTGTTTCATCGCAATATAAGCCGTCTATTTCTTGTTCTTTTCCGTTCTCACAAACTAAAGAACGATTACCAATAATATATGTATCATCACCAATTACTCCAATGATTCCTTGTCCTGGGAGAATGTCAATTTTATCAAATTTTAAAGGTTTAATATTTCTTTTTTTGCTATATTCAATAATAGCATGAGCAATCAAATGTTCTGAATGCTGTTCCAGACCATACGCATACCCTAAAAGATCTTTTTCTGTATACTTTTCACTGAGAGATTCAACCAAATATACTTTGATTGCTCCTGTTGTTAATGTACCAGTTTTATCAATAGCCAAAGTTTTTACATCAGCTAGACTTTCTATATATTTCCCTCCTTTAATCAATATACCCTTTTTTAGAGCACGGGTTAGTGCAGATACAACAGTAATAGGGGCGCTTAACACTAAAGCGCAAGGACACGATATAACTAATATGACCAAACTTCTGTAAAACCATTCATTAAAAACACTGAACCCATATAATGAAACAGGTACTACAGTAACTAATATCGCGATGCTAACCATCACAGGAGTATAATATTTAGCGAACTTTTGAACAAACTTTTCTGTCTTTGATTTCTTTTTTTCTGCTTCTTCAATGATTCGAGTTATTTTTGCTATAGTTGTTTCTGAAGGCATAACGGTAGTTCTAACATCAATTGTGCCATCTAGATTAATAGAACCGCCATAAACTTTAGAGCCTTTAATCTTATTTTCAGGAAGCGATTCCCCTGTAATCAAACTTTGGTCAACAGTTGTTCTTCCCCATTCAACTTTGCCATCAATTGGTATCCTCTCTCCAGGTTTAATTCTTATCAAATCTCCCACCACTAATTGCTCAATCAGTACTTCTTCTACATCCCCTTCTTCTGTTATTTTCAATGCTTTCGCTGGTTGTAATTTCATCAACTGATGAATTGATTTTCTTGCTTTATCCATTGAATAAGCCTCTAAAAGTTCTGCGAATGAAAATAATATAACGATCATAGATGCTTCTAGCCATTCACCGATAAATACAGCTCCTACAATTGCCATAACCATTAAAAGATCAATATCAATAGTTAATGCGCGTAAAGAGTTATATGCTCCTCTAAAAACAGGGAATCCACCAATACCAATAGTTATACCATAACTAATTTTACTAACAACTGAGTAGGCTAAAACTAGGTCAAAAACAACTGCAACAACTAACGCAACTAGTCCAATTATACCATAAATTAGTTCTTTGTTGTATTTTAAACTAAAGAACGAGCGCTGTTCATATGCGTATTCAAAACCATATCCTAAGCTTTCAATTTTTTTGATTATTTCGTCATTACTTGTTTTTTCATCATTATAATCTGCTTCAACAGTTGAAGCTACTAGGCTAATATTGACTTCTTTAACTCCTTCCATTGTTTTCAAAGACTTATCAATCTTAGCTACACACGAAGCACAATCCATTCCTTTAATTTGTCCTCTTAATTTAGCCATTTTTCAAGCGAATCTACACTTGTTTGTTAATTAAGTTTACTAAATACCAACTTATAATAAATTAGATTAACCATAGCACTCATACTGATATTTTCTCGTGGTTTCCCAATAAAAGTTAAATATTTCCATTTTATTTTTCCTCTATGACATTTTCTATTGTTGCTGTAGATAAAAAAAATGGTGAAATAGGGTTTGCAGGTGCTTCTTGTATCTATAACGCTGGACGTATTGGTTTTGTTCAAGCTGAGCTTGGAGCCATAGCCACGCAATCCTTAGTTAATTTTAGCTTAGGACCTCTCTTTTTAGAAAAACTCCAAGAAGGACTTTCTCTTGAAGCGATTATGGAGCATTTTCGAGAAGTTGATGAAGGTATTGAACTCCGCCAGATTGGTATGGCAACCTACGCTGGTGATGTTCTTTCTTTTACTGGTAATAAATGTTTAGAGTGGGCAGGTCATAGAGAAGGAAAAAATTACTGCTGCCAAGGAAATATTTTAGTTGGACCTGAAATTATTGAAAACATGGGAAAAGCATTTGAAAATGCATCAGGTCCTCTCTCTTCCAAATTATTTGCTGCTTTACAAGCTGCTGATAATTCTGGTGGTGATGCTCGTGGTAAACAGAGTGCTAGAATTATTGTTGAGAAAAAAGGTGCTGGTTTTTTAGATGGCGATAGACTAATTGATATCAATGTCGAAGATCATGATGAACCTGTTCAAGAACTAGGGCGTATCTTGAGTGTTTTCCAGTTTTATCAACATATCAATGCTATTTATGCAAAATATGAAGATAATCCTGATAAGGCTATCAATGAGATGGAAAAGTATATGCTGGGACGAGAAGAACGTCATGAAAAAGACGGATGGGCTATGCTAGGTTATATGTACTATCAAAAGAATAAGAAAGATAAAGCCATTAAACATTATAAACACGCGCTAAAAATTGCTCCTAAATTCAAGAATATATTGGACAAATATCCTCAATTAGGGCGATTGGATCAAGATTTTGTTGATAAAATACTTCAATAACGTAGTGGAAACCTTCCCTTTCCTTTCCTTTCCTTTTTTTATGATAGTATGATTTGGTCATCTAAAACCAGTTGAACACATGTAACTTTTTAGCTGGGAAAATGAAGAAAAACAATTTTAGTTTAATTCTATTGATCCCCGTACTAAGATCGTTAGCTGGTCTCACCTAGGTTCTTTTATCCCCATAACTCTGTAGTTGTGAATCCTGAGCCTGTTCCAAATAGCACTATTTGTTCCTCTTTGTCTATTTCATCTTTTTCTTTAAGTACCTTAAGAGTAGCCATTGTTGCAGCTGCTTCAGGGGCTAACAATATTCCTTCTTTAGTTGCCATGTCTTTCATTGATACAATGATTTCGTTATCATCTACACTTAATGCTGTTCCTTGCGACTCCTTTAGTATGTTTAAGATTAAATAATCACCAATTGCAGCTGGAACTCGTAATCCAGCAGCTATTGTGTTGGGATTTTCAAAAAACTCTGCATGTTTGGTTTTTTCCTTAAATGCTTTGACTATAGGACAGCAACCTGAAGATTGAACTGAGATCATCCTAGGACGTGAACTATCAATAAATCCTAAAGTTTCCAATTCATTGAATGCCTTCCACATGCCTATAATACCCGTTCCACCACCTGTTGGGTAAACTATGACATCAGGTAAATTCCAGTTTAATTGTTCAGCGAGCTCTAAACCCATAGTTTTTTTACCTTCAGCTCGATAAGGCTCTTTTAGAGTTGATACATCAAACCAATTATTTTTTTGTGCTTGTTCTTTAGCTATTTTTCCTGCATCTGTAATCAAACCATCCACTAAATGCAAATCTGCGCCAAACATATTCACTTCTTTTTTCATTAATTCTGGTGCATCAGCAGGCATAAAAACATGAGCTTTTTTCCCAGCTCTCGCCACATAAGCTGAAAGAGCGCATCCAGCGTTTCCAGCTGTAGGAATAACAAATTCTTCAACACCTAGCTCAATAGCTTTAGAAACAGCAGTAACTAACCCCCTACTCTTAAAGGTTAAAGTGGGATTTAGTCCTTCATCTTTTATGAATAGATGAGGTAAGTCATAAGTATCTCCAATATGAGGTAAGTGTAAAAGGGGGGTCCATCCTTCTCCCAAGGTTAATTGATTTCTTTTATTTTTAACAGGCATGATTTCACTCATACGCCAGATGTTATAGGGTCGAGAGGAATGTTTTATAGAATCTTTAGTTAAAGTTTCTTTTGCTTGCTCGACATCGTATTTTGCGAATAAAACTTTTCCACATTCTGTACAAGTAGTGTGAAGTTTTTCAGTAGAATATTTGGCAGAACAATATGTGCATTCGAGTTCATTAAGAGTAGATGAAGTATCAAACATGATAATTCAAGTAAAAGTATGTAATTTTAAATATTTTTAGCTCGTAACACAAATAACTTCTTTTTACACCTTTTTATATCTCCTGCATTTTTGACGAGAAAGGTGGTTCAAAAAAGAGTGTGGGAAAAACACAATGGTTGAACTCCATTAAAGGTGATTTTAAAGAGTAAATAGCGCAATATGATTGTTTTTTTCTAAAGTGAATAGGGCTATAGTCCCTTCCCATAGCTCTTTCAACTATTTCTATCTCAACCTACCATTTAAGTTACCTTTATTTATTTTATGAATTGTATTTATTTTCTCATTTAGTTTCTCTATTCTCTATTTTTTAAATAATACAATTCGATTGGTATTGGTTCCAAAAGAATTATTGTCCACACCCCAAATATTAGCAGTTTTTGTGAATTTTTGTAAATTTATTATAATGCTTATAATATCAAATCCCGCATCTAATCCCAATGGAACTACATGTTCATCTAGTTTTATCTTTCCTTTTCTTACCTCGCCAACTTCAAATGCTACATATCCACCCTTACTGATTAATCTGTAAAATTCTTTAAATGCTTCGCCCATTATCTTCTTCCATTCATCTAGTTTTTTGGGTGTAGTTATTTTTTCTTCCACTTTTTTGATATCTATATTATTGAACCAGCACCTTAACCAGTTATCTTTAGAATACTGAACTACATCTAAGAAAGGAGGAGAAGTTACTAATAAGTCAACACTCTCGCTTTTGATTTTATCTTTAGTATAACGTGCATCTTTTGTTAGAAAAATTGATTTCTTACCAGCTTCCCGTAAATTGTTTTTCTTGGATCTTGTTACATCTCGCATTAGACTTTTAGATTTCTTAATTATTCTAGGTTTTATCTCTCTATATTCTGGTTTTTGCCCTCTTTTTTCATTTAATTTGTTCTGACGCTTTTGGGATACAGCTTGATTTGGAGGTAAAGTATAGACAGAAAAGAAACCCTTTGAATGTCCTGTTAGTCTATTGGTAGTCACCATTCTAATCCATTTATCTATATAATCCTCTTCATTATTTTCTAAAGATGAGATGAGATACTTTTTCAAAGAAACTATTTCAGCTTCAGTTTTGGGATGATAGAACATAGATAGATCGATATTTGCTCGTTCTGAATAGTCAAAAGATATTTTGTTAAGTCTTCTCTTAATATCATCTAAATCTGGGCAAAAAAACCTAGGATATGCTAGGATCTCACTTAAAGGGTTAATATCATTAGAAATAACATTACGACCTAGTAATCCCGCCTCAACAACGCTTGTCCCCCTTCCGCTAAATGGATCATATACAACATCATCCTTATTTGTTAGTAATTTTATGAAAAAACGAGGCAATTCAGCTTTAAAACAAGCCCTATATGAAATTTCATGTATTGAGTTTGATTGTCTTTGTTTGGATGTCCAATATTCATTAATAAACCGTTTGATTTCTTTGCCATCAATATTTATCGTATCCACTTTCGTAGGATTTTGCTGGTCAGTACTAAAAAAGTGATCTAAATTAGTTTTAAGTGTATAATTTTTTAGATCATCATTATTTTTCATAAATACTTATCATCTCTTTCCCACTTCATGGTGATATAAGAATACTACAGACTGATATCTAATAAGTACTATTCACTTACCCTAAATATTTTTTGATGAATTCATCCCAGCTTAGGATCTCAACCCCGATTTTTCTTGCTTTCTCAAGTTTAGTTTTTCCAGGGTTCTCTCCATAAACTAGCAGATCTAACTTAGAACTGACCGATTGTTTCCACTCAAATCCTTGATTGACGCAAAATTCTTCAACCTCTGTTTTAGTTTTACCTTCAATTTTCCCTGTAACATAAAGCGAAAGACCTTTGTTACTTTGCACTATTTCTTCAATTTCGGTTTCCTCTTTTTGAATACCTAAAAAGACATCTAAAGTTTTTTTTCTTTGCTTGATTTTCTGTTTGGAAGATTTTTCTGTTGGATAAAGTATTTTTCCTCCTTTTTCTAAGAAAGCTTCGATTTTTTCATTATGATTTATACCCCTTAAGATCTTTTCAGCAGTTATCTCAGATATGCCTTCGATTTTGCACAATTGCTCAATTGTCGTATTCCGTAATTTCTCAATTGAGGAATAATGTTTTGCTAATGTTCGTCCCATCACTTTGCCTAACGATTCTACTCCCAAACCTGCCAAGAAAAGGTGAAAAGGTAATTCTTTTTTTTCTTGAATATTCGTATATATTTTTTGACCATTTTTACCCAGTAAATCTACGAGCTGATCCTTCTTTAATATATAAAGATCTGTAAAATCTTCTATCAATCCTTTTTCATATAATTTATCGATATTACGGTTTCCTAGACCGTCAATTTTGATTGTTTTAACAAAATAGTCTAATTCTGCTTTATCTCTTGCAGGACAAACTTCTCCCGTACAATAAGCATTTACCTCTCCTTTTTGTTTACGTACCTCACTTCCACAACTTGGGCATGTATCCGGGATAGGTGCAGTTCCTTTAGTCTGCTTATTCACCACTTCTTCTACTTTAGGGATAACATCACCTGATCTCACTACGTAAACCTCATCCCCAATATTCAAGTTTAATTCTTGTAAGAACTCTGCGTTGTGTAAAGTCACTCTGCTTATTTTTGCTCCAGATATAATAACTGGTTCGAGTTCAGCTACTGGTGTTAGAACAGATGTTCTTCCCACTTGCCATACAATATCCTTTATTGTGGTTATCTTCCCTTGACTCTCGAATTTCAAAGCTATTTGCCATTTTGGATGATGAGAAGTAACTCCGGCTGAATTTCTATCTTCTACTCGGTTATATTTAAACACTAATCCGTCAATCTCAAAATCTAAAGTTGCCCTTTTCTTTTTAATGTCTTCGAATTTTTCCCTTATGATTCTTTCTTCAGGATTCTCTATTAACTCAAAATCGGAAGTTTGAAAGCCCCATTCTTGTAATAAGTTGATTTTTTCCATTCCTGAAAGATTATCTCGCATAAGATCCCATGCATATAACTTTAATTCTCGTTCTTCTAGCAATCGTGGGTCTTTTTGTTTAAGCGTTCCTACAGCTAGATTTCTAGGGTTACTATATTTTTCCTCTTCTTCTAATTCTTGATTTAATCTCTCAAATTCAGAAATCGTCATATATAGTTCTCCTCTTACTTCTTCTTCTGTTTCTTTTTCAGGTATATATTTAGGGATGTGTTGTATTTTCATTACATTAAGAGTAACATCTTCACCACTTCTTCCATTACCTCTAGTGGCAGCCAAATTTAACTTCCCATTTTTGTAAACTAGTTTTAGAGACAAACCATCAACCTTATACCCCATGGTTAACTCTTTGTTATCTGCCCAAGAAATAACCTCAGTCACATCTTGAGCTTTTCTACAAGACAACATAGGAGGATAATGCGGAACATCACCTTGTTCTCTTTTGCCTACAACATCTAATACCGGGTTATCAGGATCTAATCCTTTTAATTCCTCTTCTAAATTATCATAGGCTTGATCTGATATTTCAGGATCACCATCGTAATATTTTTTCTTGTGATAAAGCAACAAACCTTCGAGTTCTTTAATTCTATCCATGGACACACCTACATATTACATTATATTAAGAAGAAATGACTATATAAATATATACAACATATTTTTAATCCTCATACATTACTTCTCAGGAATTTTTTTTCAAGACCAGATACTTTCCTGAAATACTAAAAATTTAATCAGTTTAATCATGCTCTTTTTTTTGAAATCAACTACTGGAAAAGGTAATTACATACGAATATATAACAAGATGAAGCAGTTTATATCGAAGAAGCAGTAAAAAAGAAATCCAAAACAGAAAAGGAGATCATTTTTTAATTCTAGACCCTTCTATACATATTGTGTAAATCCATTTAGATAATTTTATTTTTTTACAATAAGTTTTTTAGTAATAAAAACAAATTCATTTACATTATGGAAAATACACCCTTCCCTAAACAAAAAAATGAACTAGCTATTTTAGGTTATATTGGCTGTATAATTTTAATACTTGTCAATATCTTTTACCTATTTGTTCTATCACAATTAACGCTGGAGTCAATTATGAGAATATTGAGAATAATTTCTTTATTTGGTTTAATAATGATTGTTATTTCTTTTCTCAATTATATTAAACCATTGGATTCATCAAAATCTACCCTACTCTATGTTTTATTTGGGATACAAATCACCTATCGCATCTTAAGATTAGTCATTTTTATCCAATTAGGAAAATTAGCTCCCGTTGTTTCTGTTCTCCTTAACACTCCTTTGCTTATTCTCTTCATTTATTATTGGAACGCAGGTACAGAATCTAAAATTTTAACAATAACACAAGGAGCATACATGTTTTCTTCATTTGTGACTAGTTATGTTTATATTGCACCAATATTTATAATCTTTCTATTAACAATCTATGCAAGATATGTATTAATAATCATATGGCTATCACAAGGGATACCTTTACTAAAAGAAAGACAAGAGTGGATAGAAGAATACGGTTCACCCCACGCTTACCCCCCAGTTCAATCCGAGAAACCTATTAAAACCAACCAATCAGCTATTAACCCTCAATCTTCATATTCAGCTAGCACCACTAAAAGACGCGGTGAAAGCGATGGTATTCCTCCTTCTACAGGATGGGACCATGGTATTCCCCGTTTAAATTACTGGTGTCCTACTTGTAATAAACAAGTTATGTACCGCATAAAGTCAACTGATGATATAGATAAAAAACATCCTTGCCCTACTTGTGAAACACCTTTACTCAGTTGGTGGGTTCTGATGACCAAAGAAGAGTATATAAGATTTGCAGCTGGGATCTCCGTTTTTGGGGCAGGATTTGCTACCATACTTATTACCACTACATTCGGAGGGTATGGAGTTACACCTCTTACTCTCCTTATGATATTATCTCTCGCAGAAGTATTTGGAGGAGTATTCTTTGTTTGGAAAACCATGAAACAAGAAATTAGTGGTCCCCCACCCTATGCAACTAGTACACCGAGTAAAGCACCTCAAGAGACTTTCATAAAGGAAATGATGATCATTGTAATTATTGCCTTGATTGGAACACTCGTTGGTTATTTCATAAATGTTTTACTGGTTGGATTATTTTTCTTATGACCTTTTCCTTTTTTCTCTTTTTTTAAATGGTTATTTTTTATTAAATTATAATTTTTGGATATAACAATATATCCGGAATGGTAGGATTTGCAGTAACTTGATGAACTCCATATCAGTTTAGATATATCAGTACTAGACCACCTTATGGGTAATACGTTGCGAAAAAATGCGAAAAGTGAGGGGGTTAAAAAGGATCAAGCATAATACGCTAGATGGAGAAAGTACCCAGAACAGAGCAGATGGAAGTGGGAGAAAACAAAGCACTCGGGAAGCTTTGCCATCGGACAAAGAATCTCTATAATAGAGCAAACTACGTCATAAAACACACATGGAAGGAGGAAGGGAAATTGGTAGGATACAACACCTTGGCGAGAGAGTTAAAGACAGAAGAGTGCTATAAAGTGCTGCCAGCGCAAACCAGCCAACAGACACTCAAACTCCTAGGGAGGAACTGGAAAAGTTTCTTTCGAGCGTTAAAAGAGTACAGAAAAGAGCCAAAAAAGTTTCTAGGATGTCCTCGTCCTCCTGCCTATAAAGCTAAGAAGGGGCAAACTGTTGCTGTTTTTACCAATCAACAGGTGAACATTCGCAATGGATGGATAGTCTTTCCCCGGAAGGCTAATTTCAAGATACAAACACGTTTATCTCCACAAACGGATATCAGAGAAGTACGAATCATTCCCCGCGGAGTAGGGTACACGGTGGAACTAGTCTACAAGAAAACCCTGAAAAACAAGAAACGAGGTAAGAAATTATTTCACTAAAAAAGAGAAAAAACTAAAAGGACCAGAGGATTTGCATCATAGAAGCTTTAAGTAAGTAAAGATATTAAGAATAAACGTGTTTATTTGTCTTCTATAAGGAGTACGTACAACAAAAATAAGATTTATCTATAGACTTTTTCTCGTGAGTTTATTGTTAAGACATAGATATGCATGTTTTCTTGTTCAATTTCATAGATTATTCTATAATTTCCAACCCTTACCCTATATACTTTTTCCATTCCTCCTATTCTTTTATAAGGAATAGAAAATGGATTTATAGCAAGTTTCTGAAGGGTTTCAATAATCTTCTGTCTATATTGTACTTGAAGATTTTTGATGAATTTACTTGATTTTTTAGATAATAGTACTTTGTACATTACTATTCCTCAATAAAATCTTCTAAATCTACGTATTCTCCGTTTTTAATTTCTTTACGAATGGACAGAAGTTCTTTTTGCTCTTCTTCATCTAATACTTCAATGCCCATAAAATTATCTATTTTGAGATTTAGCTGCTCAAGTAGTTTTTCTATTCTTAGAACTTTCTTGAAGAGTTGATCATTAAGATTGGTTGTCATTATTGTTAAATTAGTATCTCAATATAAAATCTTGTTGTTTGAAGAAATTTACAATATAAAGCAATTCATTCTAAATTCAAATTTGATTTTCTTCTTTTATAATACCTTTATTTTTTTCTCCCTTCTTGTGAAATAACGATTTTGAACCCATTTGTGTGTGCTTTTAGGAGATGTGAGCCAATCCATATCTGACATTGGATCTCATTTTAGATAACAATTTTAGCTTTAAAAAGCTTTGATGTGACAAAAAGTGGATAGACTATTCTAAAGTTATTATAGATACATGTTATGATGAGTTCTTTTGGGTACTTTTGGGTACGTGACCCATCAGAAGGCAGATCTTAGAATTATTAAACAAACAGGGTGCAGTTTCGTATACCGAATTATTAGAACATACAAATTTAAATTCCGGACCTTTGTATCATCATTTAAGAAAACTTGATCCCTTTATCTTTCAAACAGATGCCAAAAAATATACCTTAAATGAACAAGGTGAAAGGGCTATAGGTATACTTCGAACTAGTGAAATGGATCGAATACCCTTACAAGAAATTGAAGAGATTACTATCTTTAGTTTATTCGGTGTTTCTCTTGTTCCTCTAATAAAATTTTTTGGACTATAAATTCTCTTCTTAACTTTTTCCTCCTTAAATATGAAAGTGAAAATATTTATTTTTAGATAGATATGGCTTCGAAATCAAAGAAAAAGGATGAACTTGAAGATTATTTAGACTCCATCGATGATCTCTCATCGTCAATGAAGAAACGCGTTCATACTGTTTTAACTAGTCAAGGCATTATTGACCCCCGGGGTATTGAAGCTTTAACCAAAGCTGAGTTAGAAGATTTACCAGGTATTTCTGAACGTACTGCTAATTATTTGAAAGAAAGTCCAACTGATAGCTCTTCAGATTCTCTTTTTATGTCTTTAGAAGAACGCGAGGAAGCTGAAAAAGAAATAGAAAGGATACGAACTGGATCTGAAGATTTGAATGAATTATTAGGTGGGGGTGTCCCCTTGGGTACATTTGTTGAATTTTATGGTAGCCCCCAATCAGGCAAGACTCAGATGTGTTACACGTTAGCAGTCAATGCTATTTTACCTAAGAAATATGGTGGCTTAGGGAGTGGTGTTCTATGGCTTGATACTGAGGGATCTTTTAATTCTAGACGCCTTAAAAAAGTAATGTTTTATCACCAATATACTAACGGTTTGACAGATGCTAATATTGATTTTTCTCTCTTTAATGTTGCAGTTGCCAGAACCATAGATAAGATAGAGATGGCTTTAAAACAAGTAGGTCCGCTTATTGTTAAAAAGAATGTCAAATTATTAATTGTCGATAGTCTCATGGATCCCTTCAGAGCTGAATATGGTGGTCTCGGTCAGCTAGCTGACAGACAAAAACATCTTAATAGATTATTGCATTCACTTATGCGTATCGCAGAGGCGTATAATTTAGCTGTTGTCTATACCAATCAAGTTATGGCCAATCCTGATCCTTTTGCAACAGCTATGGATAAAGTTATGCCTGTGGGAGGCTTTATTCTAGGTCATGCTTCTGACATACGTGTTTGGTTAAGACGTGCTACTTCTAAAGTTAAGAAAAAGCACAACTCTGTAAGCGGTAGAAGAGCAATGGTAACTGATTGCGGTTGGTTACCACAAGAAGAATGTCATGTCTCCTTAGGCCCTTTTGGTGTTTGTAATATTGATGAAGAAGAAGAGCATTACAAATTAGAAGAAAAATTAGGACTGAGCACAAAAAGATTAACTGATGATTTAAAAGAAGAAATATTAGAAGAAGATACAGAGGAGGAGGAATGAAAAAATAAGGAAAAAAAGCCTTGTTAAGGATCACTTTGTTTAATTTTCGTTATTTTCGTTATTTTTGTTATTTTCGTTATTTTTGTTATTTTCGTTATTTTTGTTATTTTTTCTTGTTTTTTCTAATGATCCCGATCCTAAATCACTCATTCTCTCTTTATAGTCGAATTGATGATAATCTATTTTTCGTTGTTCTCTTCCTCTTGCTATATTCTGTTGAACTCGGTCTAAATTATCAAACATAGATTTCTTTTTTTTGGCTCTTTTAATATCCTTTTCTTTATCCTTTGCTCGTTCTTTAAAGCTTAGTCTCCAGCGTATATATTCTTTTACCCCCATGCCATATTCTTGCATTTTAGCTTTAAGATCTATTGTCAAGGCGACACTATAACAAATAATCCAGAGGATAAAAAGAATTATCCTAGCAATAAGGATATTTTCTATTTCAACCACTGCAAGTATAGCTGAAAAGAAAGCGAAAGCAAAGATGGCCATTATTACGGGTAAGAAGAAAAGGAAATACAGAAATTCACTTATAAAATCCGCTATCGAGAAGCCTTTCTCCAGATAATAAGAGACTACTAGAGTCACAATTATATATGTTGCAAATGCTGAAATAAAAATAATTGAAACAATTTTCATAATAAAAAGAGTCTCCTCTGGCCCATCCCCAAAGAAAGCATATAAAATGAAAGCCAGTGCTACAAGAAATATAATACCCTCTCGTAATAAACGTTCTTTTGTGAAAGAAAGTGTTCTTTTTGGTTTTTCAAGTAGTTTTAGAGCTTGTTGTTCTTTATCTATTTCTTCTGGGGATAATAAATCTAACTTCTGTGCAGTAATAGTTGATTGTTTTTGTTTAGGAAGAATTTCTTTTTCTTGATCATAGCGTACCATCCAGCTCTGTTCAATTTGATGCGGTTTAATATTACGTTTTTTTATCCATGTGCGTATTTTTAATAAATCAGTTGTAATCTTGATGCCTACTGCAACCATCAATAGAGATTCTATGAAAGTACTCAATGAAAAAACAATTCTCATTGTTTGATAATCTTGAGCGTGAGATGCTATACCTGTAACAATACTAATAATAAGCGTATAAAATGCAAATATCCCATATATTATCCCTCCTAGTTTTAGCTTTAAGAGAAAAGCTATTTTTTCCATCAATTTTTGCAATTTAAGAAAAGCAAATATTCTTCCAAATAAGATTATCATACCTGCTACTGCAGCAATAGCTGGCCACCCCAATAGAATTAGGTTAATAAGAGTAGCCATTCCAAAAGCAATTAACCACGTTCCGCCTTCTTTTCCAGCCTTTGTGACATGTTCAATAAAATATAATTCAGTGATCGCTTTAATACCAATACCAATGGGTATCAGACTAGCTGCTGTTAAACCAAATATTAGATAACCATAGACAGGTTGAGTATAGCTCCACCCTTTGAAATATGAATCTATAATTTTCAATATAGCAGAAACAATATACAAGCATGTTCCAATAACTATTAATGCCGTATATTCATCTATTTTCTCTCTTTCCGCTTTCATTTTATTCATGGAACAAAAAATTAAGACCTTTATAAATTCATACCATTTGAACAGAAGAAAGAAAAAGGATTGAGAGAAGAATAATGGTAAAGAAATGTCTCTTGAAAATTATGTATGAATACTATACCCGTTCTTTTCAAGACCTTTCAAGATCTTCTGTGCATTCCAATCTAATTCATTTCCTCTAATCCATACCTCTAGTTTTGGTAGCTCAAGAACCTCCGAGAGGTGATTTTGTATCGTAACCAGTTAAGCTCTCTCCCGCCCATATGTTCAGGGTAATAAATGTATAGCAACAGTAGCTGAACCATCTTTGGTATATACAACAAGAATACGACCACATGAATTATTATTTTTGAAATTTTTTTTCTAAAAGTCTAGATAGCAAAAGTTATTAGGTTTGGATGGGGGTATACAACTTGATAACCATGACTGAAGAAATCTCCCTTTCATTGTCATTACCTAAAGATATTCACCAAATAATACGAAGTAAGAATTTATCGAAAGATATCAAACTTTTACTAGCCTTAGAGTTATATAGAGAGGAAATTATTTCATTAGGTAAGGCTGCCGAAATCGCAGGTATAACAATTCGAGATCTTATGTATGAAATGAAAAAGCGCAATATTTGTTTCACTTATGATGAGGAAAGCTTTGAAAATGATTTGAATATTATTGGTGAAATCGTTTGATAGTGATTTCTAATTCAAGTCCTATTATCAACTTTTACAAAAATTGTACCTATGTTATTAAGAACAAGATGATCACCATGGGATGCGCTAAAGAACTAAATACATCAGTTTTTTCAATGCTCTTATGCTCCATCAAATAACCTCAGATAAAATCAAATTCACGGGTCTATTTGTGAATGATTAGTATGTTAAAAGAGTTTTTTGTTTATTTTAAGATTTCTAATGTACTACTGATTCACTATTCATTAATCATGAACCTGGGAAAACAGTCGTATATTCCATGTAATCGGGTAATGCTTGCAGTACCAGCTAGTAGGGTAAATTGGTCACATACCCTAACTATCGTTCCGTCCCGGAGGTGAAACTTGATTAAAGTATGTTTGGAAAATATTTCTTTTCGTTTCTTCTTATATTTAAAAGTATATAAAAAATTATTGTAGCCTAGCAAACTATTTATGGTGGTATAAATAATAGTATATCGGTGATATAAACTTATGAAAATCCGTGTAAAAATCTCTCTTATTTTACTAGTCATTTTATGTTTAACTAATTTATTACCGTTATATTCAGCTTTAGCATTAAAAAATTCTAACATAGGTAAAAGTGAGGAAAAAGGAGTTAGTCATAAATTTGATAAAATCAAAGAGAATAATAAATGGAAAATTAATGAGATACCAGATATAAAAGAAAATAGCGATCTAAATCAGTTTGATGAAAGAAAAGAACAAAAAATGGAACAAATAAATAGTAAAGAACCGCATAATGGAACATCTTATGAGAAAATTGAAGGGTTAAATGAGCTAATGGATGAAGATACGTTTGAATCTACATGGGATACAGCAAGAACGAGTAGTGGATCAAGCGGACCTAATTATATAGCATTACCCTTGCAGTCTACTGGTACTTATGATTTTACCGTTGAGTGGGGAGATAGTACGAAAAATAAAATAACTAGTTGGGATCAACCAGAAGCTACTCATTACTATGATTCAGCGGGTATTTATACTATAACAATTACGGGAACACTTGTAGGGTGGAGGTTCGCCAATGATGGGGATAGATTAAAAATACTGGAAATAGATCAATGGGGAAATATGAATCTGGGAAATGACGGAAGCTATTTCTATGGGTGCGAAAATCTTGTCCTTAATGCTCGTGATGCACCCAATTTAAGTAGTACAACTAATCTTAGTCGTACATTTAGTTATTGTGAAAACCTAGGTGATCAAGGAGACATGAACAGTTGGGATACCAGCGAAGTAACTAATATGAGTTGGATGTTCTTTGGGGCTGAAGATTTTAACCAACCTATAGATGCATGGGACACGGGCCAAGTAACCGACATGGTGTGTATGTTAGCTGGTCCGTGGGGAATGACGTCTTCTTTTAATCAACCTATTGGAAGCTGGAATACTAGTAGCGTCAACGATATGAACGGTATGTTCGGTCAGGCTACTTCTTTTAATCAAGCTATTGGAAGCTGGAATACAAGTAGCGTCAAAGATATGAACGGTATGTTTTTACAAGCTCATTCCTTCAACCAACCTATAGGTGCATGGGACACGAGCCAAGTAACCAATATGAGGTCTATGTTTTTCCTAGCTTATTCCTTCAACCAACCTATAGGTACATGGGACACGAGCCAAGTAACCGATATGCATTTTATGTTTTCTGATGCTTATTCCTTCAACCAACCTATAGGTACATGGGACACGAGCCAAGTAACCGATA